>JAYUKX010000038.1:0-18093 GCA_043764095.1 Chitinophagales bacterium | reverse complement strand
TTTCGTTAGATAGTACCGCTATCTGCCTTAAAAATGGCTCATCTAGCCGAAAAATACCTGCGTTCAATTATGCAATTAATTATGTCCAAATACTTAATAGCAGTCAGTAGAAAGGGACAATCTTTACTTTAATATAAAAATTAATAATTTCAGTAGTTCTTTAAAACAATACTGCTTTGCTGGGTGTTACGTTTACGAAACCGTCTAGGTTTCGTAAACGTTCACTGGTATATAACTACAAATCAGTGTGTTGAAAATTTCAACCTATTATTTTCCGTATCTTATGAAAAACATACTTACAATCCTATTTTTTTTATCCAAAATCTACTTATTGCACGCACAAACCATCTGGTTTGTTCAGCAATCGGCCACGGGCACCAATTCAGGTACATCGTGGAGTAACGCTTTTACCGATCTCCAAACCGCTTTGGCTACCGCTAACAATGGCGATGCAATATGGGTTGCCAAAGGCACTTATACCCCTACGAATTCGAACGATCAAACCATTTCTTTCCGTATGAGAAATGGTGTAAAAATGTATGGCGGTTTTGGAGGTTCGGAAACAACATTGTCTGAAAGAAACTGGACACAAAACACAACTATATTAAGTGGCAATATTGGTGCAGTAGATACCCGACTGGACAATTCACTTCATGTAGTAACGGCTTTTAGTGTCAATAGCAACTCCGTTTTGGATGGATTTACCATTTCTGATGGCTATAACACAGATGACTTGGGTGGTGGTATGTTAGTATCGGATGCTATTGGTACGATACCTACCGAACCAGTAATTGAAAACTGTACATTTGAGTATAACCATGCTTATTCTGGTGGCGGTATGTATATTGCTGGTAATGCTACAGCTGCTTTTACCAAGCCTAAAATCAAAAACTGTCTTTTCCAATACAATTCTGCTGTTGCAACTGGTGGAGCAATGGATCAATCGGCAGCGAGCCTCCCCAATGATACTTTTTTACTGGATCAATGTGCGTTTATAAATAATAGAACAGGAACTCAATTGAATAGTTTTGGTTATACTAGTGCCATCTATTTGAGCAATCTGTACAATTCAGTTATGAAACTTAATCGGTGTACTTTTGAACAGGATTCTTCATTAAATGGAACAGCCATAGGATGCTTACCTGTACCTAACGCAACACTTGTATTGGATTCGTGCATGTTTAAACACAATGTGGGTTATTATCATAGAAATAGAATGCTAAGCTGCGGAGCTAGTTACTTTTTGGGAGATACATTCCGTTTATTTATTCGACATTCTATTTTTGAACAAAATATTTTATATTTGCCATACTTGACAAATTTAATAGGTGATAGTGACTTCGCCGCTATAACTATTTCTGGGGGAACTGAAGGAGCAGTCTATGTAAAGATTGATAATTCACATTTCATAAAATGTGGCACTGCTATTCGATTATCCGGAGTTGAAAAAAGTACATTAGAACTAACAATAGATAATTCTAGTTTCATCCAAAATGGAGAATGTCTATTTATCTCAATGGATAAAACGCTCAACAAATCAAATGCAACGATCACTAATTGCTTATTTGTAAAAAACAGATCTTGCATTCAAGCCTCCCAACATAAAGAAGAAAATTTTATTAACACTACGGTAAGAAATTGTACATTTTTTCAAGGCAAAAACGCCATTCTTGCTAAAAGGACATACCCTAGTTATTTACTTGAGACGGACTCTACATTTAACAATCGAATGTTTATTGAAAACTGTATAATATGGAAAACGAATATTATTGCTCCAAACTATCTATTTTCCAACTTCAATCCTGCACTACCCTTGCCTCTTTATGCAAATAATGGTGCTGGATTTAAAGTAAAGCATAGCCTACTGCCTTTTAACATATCAGACACAACTACTTTTTTGGATGCTGGTCAGTTTTATGAAGGTAATATTTTTGCAAAATACCCAGAATTTATGGATACACTTGCCGACGATTATAGATTAAAGCCCTGTTCGCCTTTGATCAACAAAGGTAATAACGCCAGTGTATTAGCCAATGGCATCCTGTATGATTTGGACGGATTGCCCCGTATCCTGCAAGACACCGTGGACATGGGAGCATATGAGCAATCTATTATTTGTACCTCCAGTACGCATAATTATGCTAAAAAGGATATACCACTAGTCATAAGCCCCAACCCCTCGGAGAATGGAGAATTGTGTATTCATATCGACGATACAGACCTTACTCATGGTCAACTTACTGTACACAATACCTTTGGAAATGTTATCTATCGGCAGAAAAATACCTTATCAGAAGGTAATCATTGTTTGCCTTTGCAGCAGTTACCCAGCGGTATATATTTTGTCTCTTTTGAGACAGCAAATGCAGTGTATGTAGGAAAATGGCTTAATTTTAGAGGATAAGTTAACAACTACAAAGTATCTAAACTTTTCATCGCATTGAGCAAATACTCAGTAATCCAAAGTGTCCAATAACCCAAATGTGCCTATTGTAGGGGTAACTACCCCCAGCCCCAACAATTTAGTTGAAATTGATGGTTTGTCCATATCAAATATCCCATTTTGCTAAAAGATTTTACAATGCTAACTAACGAAATTTCAATGTTGGCACAGAGGAGCTAGTGCTAAATTGTCGGGGTGACAGAAAAAGTCGCCCCGACAATAGGCACATTTAGTTTATTGCATACTTGGAGATAGTTGAATATTTGCACAAAACCCAATGACACAAAGTAGAATCACTTAGTTAAACTGACGACATTAGACTCGAGTTACGCCGAGACTTAACTTTAATCCAATTTCAACTTTTTAGTCACTACTTCCTTGCCTTCTACGAGGGCTTTTCGGCCAAAGAACAACCCAACTGTATCAGCGTCAATGAGTACGGTATCCCCTTTTTGGTACATACCAGCGAGCAAATATTTGGATAACTCATTGATCAATTCGCGCTGAATGGTACGTTTGAGCGGACGAGCACCAAATTGTGGATCGTAACCATGATCGGCGAGTAATTTAGCCGCATCAGGGGTGATTTCCACACCCAATTCCTGACGGGTGAGCATACCACGCAATTCATCGAGTAAGATGTTGAGTATCAATTTGATTTGATCTTTTTGCAACGGCGTAAACACCACCACCTCATCAATACGGTTGAGGAATTCGGGGCGCAACTGTAATTTTAACGCATCCATCACCTCTTCTTTAGCGGCTTCCATAATCTCCCCTTTGCGGTCAGCGGGCATATCATTATAGTCTTCAAATACCTCTTGAATACGATCACTCGCGAGGTTAGAGGTCATAATAATAATTGTATTTTTAAAATTGGCAGTACGGCCTTTGTTATCCGTCAAGCGGCCATCGTCCAATACCTGTAGCAAAATATTATACACATCTGGATGTGCTTTTTCGATTTCGTCCAGCAATACCAATGAGTATGGTCTGCGGCGCACCGCTTCCGTCAATTGCCCACCTTCATCATAACCTACATAACCCGGAGGCGCACCCACCAATCGGCTCACGGCGTGTTTTTCCATGTATTCCGACATATCAATACGGGTAATAGCCTTTTCGTCGTCGAACAATACATCGGCAAGTGCCTTGGCTAATTCTGTTTTACCAACGCCTGTGGGGCCACAGAAAATAAAAGAGCCAATTGGTTTGTTGGGATCGCTCAAACCCGCGCGGTTGCGCCGAATAGCATCGGAGACAAACTGCACTGCTTCGTCCTGACCAATCACCCGCTTATGTATTTCTGCTTCTAGGTGCAACAAACGTTCGCGTTCGCCCTGCATCATTTTTGATACGGGGATACCCGTCCAGCGCGCTACTACCTCGGCAATATCATTGGAAGTGACAATTTGGGTGGTCATCCGGTTTTCGGGAGCGAGGGTTGCCAATTTTTCCTCCGCAGCCTTTAACATGGCTTCTTGCGCAGGTATATCGTTGAATTTGATCTTAGAAGCCTCTTCAAAATTGCCCTCGCGTTCCATACGCGTGTACCGGATTTGTAAGTCCTCTAGTTTTTGCTTACAATTTTGGATGGCCTCTACAATTTCTTTTTCCGATTGCCAAGTTGCTTTTAATCCGTCGAGTTTTTCTTGTAAATTGGATATTTCTTTGTTCAAATTATCCAATTTCTTCTCATCTTTTTCGCGTTTGATGGCCTCCCGCTCAATTTCCAATTGGCGCAATTGGCGGTCCATTTTATCCACATCTTCTGGCACAGAATCCAGTTCGAGGCGGAGTTTTGCCGCAGCCTCGTCAATGAGATCAATGGCCTTATCTGGTAATTTTCGTTCGGAAATATACCGATGCGAGAGTTGCGCTGCGCTAATGAGTGCCTCGTCGAGGATCTGTACTTTGTGGTAATTTTCGTATTTTTCGCGGATACCACGTAGAATCGAAATCGTATCTTCTACCGAAGGCTCATCCACCATAACCGATTGGAAACGACGCTCGAGTGCTTTATCCGATTCAAAATATTTTTGGTATTCATCCAGCGTAGTGGCACCGATAGTGCGCAATTCGCCGCGAGCAAGGGCAGGTTTGAGTATATTAGCCGCATCCATCGCGCCTTGTCCGCCGCCTGCGCCCACGAGCGTATGAATTTCATCAATAAAAAGAATGACCTGTTCATTGGCATCAATCACCTCTTTGATAACTGCTTTAAGGCGTTCTTCAAATTCGCCTTTATATTTTGCTCCGGCGATCAAAGCAGCCATATCCAAAGAGAAAATTTTCTTGGATTGCAGGTTTTCGGGCACATCCGATTTTGCAATACGGTGCGCAATCCCTTCTACAATAGCCGTTTTACCCACACCCGGGTCGCCAATAATAACTGGATTGTTCTTTTTCCTTCTACTTAAAATATGCAAAACGCGGCGCATTTCCTCGTCGCGGCCAATTACCGGATCGAGTTTACCGTTTTCGGCCAATTCGGTGAGGTTAATAGCATATTTTTGAAGGGCATTAAAGACGAGTTCGGTCGTTTGCTCGGTTACTTTACGGCCTTTTCGGAGTTCTTTTACAGCTGTGGAAAGCACCTCGTAGGTAGCCCCCATTTCTCGAAGTAGTCTGGCGGCTTTATCATTGCCCTTGGATAACCCGAGCAACATGAGTTCGACTGAAATATATTCGTCGCCGTATTCTTTGAGCAATGATTTGGCAGAAGCAATGGCTTTATTGGCCTCATTGGTGAGGTATTGTTTGTCGGCACCTTGTACTTTAGGTGTTTCCCAAATGATTTTTTGCAAAGCCTCTTCCAAACTAGGCATGTTTACCCCTGCCTTTTTGAGGAGAAAATCTACGCCGGTATCTTGCAAACCGAGCATACCCTTCAACAAGTGTCCAGTATCGACACTTTGTTGCTCGTAGGTGGCAGCCAATTGTTGCGCTTGCAAAATGGCCTCTTGAGCCTTGATGGTGAAATTATCGTATGTCACGTTCTAAATAGTTTTATGATATGATCGGTAACCGATATTTCGATCACCAACTATCGAATGAGCAAATTCCTGTCCAACTCCATTTTAACCGCAAATATGGCAGAAAATCTATTTTCCAATACCATTTTGTCAGTTTTTCGCCAAATTATTATGACTATATTTATCATTTCGTTAAAAAGCCATTTTATTTAACATTCCTGTTTCAACTTTACACCTTAATCCATGTCTATATGTATAAAGATTATGTAACTTTATTTTTGAGGCCGGAACCCCCTCCCCCCATTTTCTTTCCTTTTTTCGCCGTAATTACCCCATTATGGCTGCAAAAAGCGCATTGCTGGGAACAAAAATCTCTAATTCCGGCTCATACAAAAATAAAATTACATAATCTCTACTTCATTTCATTTACTTTTTTATATACAAACATTTTCATTGATGATGAATATTCGTAACTTTTTTATGCTCTTTTTTGGAGTTTTTTTGACTTTAGCATTATTAGGTAATAAAAATGGTCGCGCCGCGAGCCAAGGCAAAGGCAATACTGGTGCACCCGGTGACGAAACCAATGCCAATGGAACGCTAAAAACCTGTGTCAATTGCCATAACGCAGGCCCTATTACAGCAAGTATGGGTGTAACCCTACTGGAAACTGATGGCGATACAGTAACGTCTTATGTGCCTAATACCGATTATATACTTCGTGTAAAGGTAAATGGAACAGGCACGACCATTCAGGGATATGGTTTTCAAATGATCCCTTTAAAAAACAGCAACAATACTGATGTAAAAGGCATGAGCGATTTTGGCGGAGCAACTGCCAATAATTACAAAATTGCGACGATCCAAAACGGCCGTACTTATGCCGAACATTCCAATACATCGCCAAAAGACACTTTTAATGTTCGCTGGAAATCACCCGTAGCAGGAACAGGTACGATTACGGTATATGCTTCTGCCAATGCTGTGAATGGCAACAATGGTACGGGCGGCGATGGTGCGGCATTTACTACATTGGTATTGAATGAATCTAGCGCATCTTCATCGAATGAACAAAATTTGTTGCGTAATGACATGCGTGTATTTCCCAACCCAGTGCGCAACAATGCAAATATCCAATTGGATCTTCTTGCTGCGGGGCAGTACCATATCCAGTTATTAAATTGGAATGGGGTAGTCGTTTGGAGTAATAGTATTGACTTAGGTAGTGGTCAGCAACAGATCAATATTCCTATGAGTCAGCAAAGTGCAGGTATCTATTTTGCTCGAATTACCAATGGCCAACAATCAACAAGTGTTAAAGTGTTAAAAATTTAACTCTTTTAAGGTAATTTTTTTTGTTAAATAAGCATTAACTTCACGTTTACACTAATTGATCTGCAATTAAGGTTACTATTGTATATTTTTGGCGTAATAATTGCGTTAAGAATTCAAACAAGTACTTAGCACTAAAATTAAATACACACGATGAAGAATCTGCTTTTTCTTCTTTTTTTCGCACCTGCTGCGCTTTTTGCTTTTCCAACCCTCCAAACCAATCCTGGTCTTGATGCGATCAATAAAGCCATTAGTAGTGGTGATGTGGACGCATTAGCAAAATACTTTGATGAAAATCTTGAAGTATCTATCTTGGACGAAGAGAATACCTATACCAAGGCAAAGGCAACAGAGGTTGTGAAAAACTTTTTTAACAACAATAAACCTAAAACATTTACGCCTGTCCACAATGGTTCCAGCAAAGGCAATTCCGATCAATACTGTATCGGTAATTTAACGGCATCAAGTGGCAATTACCGTGTTTACATTTATTTGAAAACAGACGGTGGTAGTGTTGCAATTAAGGAGTTGAGGTTCGACAAAGAGTGATGCCTCGGCTTCGCTCGGCAACCAATCTCGGCTTCGCTCGGCAACCGCTTCGGCTTCGCTCAGTGACTGGCTTCGGCTTTGCTGTCTGGTCACTGAGCGAAGCCGAAGTGACCAGACAGCAAAGCCGAAGCGATAGCGTTTATGGACACATGTTGTTCATAAACGCTATTTTTTTGATTAAAATATCCGTACCTTTGCGCCCCGTTTGCGAGGTAACCCGTTAAATTACCTGCATACGCAAGTTAAGGTCATTGTTTTATGTTAGAGAAACTCAAAGTCATTAAGGAGAAATACTATTACCTCGAAGAGCAACTCTCCGATCCAGCTACTGCTGCCGATCAGGATAAAATGCGCAAGGTTAATAAGGAATACAAGAGTTTAGAGCCCATTATTGAGGCGTTTACAAAGTACGAACGCGCTGTGAATGAGCTGGCGAGCGCGCGCACGCTACTGGAAACCGAAACAGATCCTGAAATGCGCGAAATGGCCAAAGAAGAAATTGGTTCGCTACAAGTCCGCGAAGAGGAAATTAAAGAGCACCTCAAAGTATTGCTCACGCCCAAAGACCCTGAAGACGAAAAAGATGTGATTTTTGAAATCCGATCCGGTACTGGTGGCGATGAGGCTGCGCTTTTTGCAGGTGACTTGTACCGTATGTACCAACGCTATTTTTCTACCATGGGCTGGCAAGTAGAAGTAGTGGACGAAAGCCCTGGCTCTGTGGGCGGTTTTGTAAAAATAGTATTAGACGTAACTGGCGAAAACGTATATGGTCGGCTCAAATTCGAGTCTGGTGCACACCGCGTTCAGCGTGTACCAGATACCGAAGCCAAAGGCCGTGTGCATACTTCCGCCGCTACTGTAGCAGTGCTGCCGAAGTTCGAGCCGGAAGATATTGATATTCGCAAAGAAGATATTCGTACTGATGTATTCCGTGCCAGTGGTGCAGGTGGTCAGCACGTAAACAAAACAGAATCGGGTGTGCGTTTTACCCACTTACCCACAGGTGTGGTGGCGGAAAGCACAGAAAGCCGCTCACAACATAAAAACCGCGATATTGCAATGGGCCGTTTGATCCAGCAAATCCGCGATAACCAACAAAAACAAACCGAAAACGCTATTTCTTCTCAACGTCGTAGCTTGTTGGGTTCCGGTGACCGCTCAGAAAAAATTCGCACGTATAACTGGCCACAAAATAGGGTGACCGATCACCGCCTCGAAGGAGAAAACAAGAATTTTAACCTAGATAAAGTAGTTGAAGGCGATATTGTAGGATTAATAGAAGCACTCATGATTGCCGACAACGCAGAACGCATGAAAGGCGAAATAGGCGAAGAGGCATAAGAAGCCTAAAACAAAACACCCGAACACCTTTCTTAAAACAGAAAGATGCTCGGGTGTTACTTATCAGACCAAGACGATTTCTTAATACTTTACGGTCACTGAGTCCTGTGCTTCTCCTGCATTTGTTACGGCTTTTACCACAATCACATTATCGCCTTTTTTTAGGGGCGCAATAGCCTTAAATACACCCGTAGAAGGCGTAAACTCAAAATTAGTGATTGCTGTACCGTTCACTGTACATGTAACCTGCGCTTTGTCCGTTACGTTTTTCAAGGTTGCGATTACGCTCGTTTTTGACGTATTCGGATTGAACGGATCCGTTGTTGGCTCTGATGTAGATGTTATATCTACTGTTGGAACAGGGCCAGTGTTGGCTTTGTACATGATATCTGCTTCTGCCTGTGCGCTGCCTGCTGTGTTTTCAGCAATAATCTTGAACGTGTTTTTGCCGTCTTTTAATACGACAGTATAGGTCACCTCTTTTGTTCGTGCATTAAAGTCGAGTTTGCGTATAGGTAGGTTATTGTGGAATACCTTTAGATCCGAAACGCCTGAAATACCCGTTACCTTTGCCTTTACTTCAAAATTAGCCTTAATATTCGCACCATTTCTAGTTTTAATAAGTCCCGGATTGATAAATACAATGGTTGGTTTTTCTACTTTGGCGGCATATACCACGGTTACACTGGCATTATCTGTGCCATCAGGTGTGGTGACGGTAATGGAAATGGTATTGTCTCCTTCGCGCAGGGTTAAGGGCAAGCTAATAGAGCCACCGCGCCCAATGGTAAAACCAGTAATTTCGGTGCCATTTAGTTTCAATACTACATTTTTATCGCTAAATACGTTGGTGACTTTTGCCGTTAATGTAACTGCCGGATTGTCCACGCGTGAGCGGTCTGCTGGCGAAGAGATGGTTACGGTAGGCTTGCGTTGTGGGGTGTAGCGTACTTTATGGCTTTGCTCGCCGGCGCCTCCACTATTGCTGGCCGATACACGCACTGTATTTTCGCCTTCGCCCAGCTGTATTCTAGCAGTTACACGCCCTGTTTTATTATCGTAATCAAAAACGGGTACGGTTTTGCCGTTGACATAAATCAGGATGTCGTTTTTGGTGGATACATTTTGAACATTGGCACGCAACTCTGTGTCTGCTGTACGTATTTCGCTACCATTGGTGGGACTATCTATATCCACAATAGGTTTTGGCGTTGAAGGGGTGTATTTCAGGCGAACAGTACCTTCTGCTGTGCCGCCGTTATTGCTGGCAGCTACGCGAATCGTATTCTCGCCTTTATCCAAAGGAATATTGGCCGATACTTGTCCAGAGCGGCTATTGTATTCAAATGCTGCGACAGATTTACCATTGGCATATACTTGGATATCGCTTTTACTGGTTACATTTCTCACGGTTGCACGGAGTTCTGTTTCCGCAATGCGCACTTCGCTGCCGTTGGCAGGGCTTACAATATCAACGGTTGGCTTAATAACCATTGCTTCATATTTAAAACGTACCGTTGACTCGGCATTTCCACCAGTAGTGACTACTTTTATGGTCAATGTATTTTCGCCGTCACGGAGATTCAATTTGCCGCTTACGGTTTGTGTATTTTTATCAAAATCGAAAATAGAAACATTGGCACTGTTCAATACCACTATAACTTCACTTTTGGCATTCACCTGTGTGGTAGTAGCCCTAAAATCAATGTCCTTGCGATCAAATGATGCATTATTGGTCGGTTGTGCAATGGAAACGCTTGGTTTACGTGCGGGGGGCGGGTTGATAATACCTCCATTTCTACTGATTGTTGCTTTGTCTTCTGCTGTGCCTGCACTGTTTTTAGCGCGTACGATTACTTCATTATCATTGGGTTGCAGATCAAGATTAGCAGATAAACTACCATCTTTTGGCGTATAAGTAAAATCGCGCACTTCGCGGTTATTGACCAAAAGCGTGATTTCGTCGCGGCTGGTTACATTCGTCACGGTTGCCCTGAAATCGTAGTTTTTTTCAGATGTTGTACTCGTAGCCGAAGATGGTTTTGTGATATTTACATTGGGTCTTCTACCACTTGATGGTGGAGGAGGGGGCTGGGGGGAGGTCACTTCTATGACCACTTCATCCGAGGCACGACCCGCTGGTGTATTTGCTTCAACACGCACCACATTCCTTCCTTCGCGTAAGCGCAGGCTGGCTTCTAATCCTTCGGCTAAGGTAAAACGTGTTTCTTCAGTACCGTTCACCAAAAGGCGTAGGTCGCGTTTGTCGCGGATATTTTGCACTTCGGCACGGAGATAAATATCCGGTTTGTCGGATTTATAAGGTGAATAAGAGGGGGTTGTAATTCGTACAACTGGTTGTTGGCCAGTGGGTGTAGGAGGGGGTTGGGGGGTACGATTGTCGCGGACTTCCTCCCACACGATGACCAATATTTCCTCGTCACTTCCTGCCAAGTTAGAGGCTTCTATCACCATTTCGTTGCGGCCCGGGCGCAGTCGCACATTACTACCAAAACGTCCATTACGGAACTCGAATCCACGCGATTCGCCATTGACGTAACAGCGCACATCAGCAGGGGAATTTATGTTTTTGATATTTGCTTTGACAAAAACGCTAGAACTTTGGGAGATATACGGGTTGTTTTCGGGGTTGGTGATATCAATTTCTGGTTTGCGCACCCTATCTTTCGTACGCGCCAAATCCCACCGCAGAAAAATATTGGTATAATGCGCCCAGTCGTTGGACGGGGCACTGGTCGAAGAACGTTGACCATCCAAAATATCGGTGCGACTAAATGTTGTTTTATGACCTACTCCAAACACAAAATTACGCGTCAGTTGGTAGCCCAATTCAATGCCCGCATCAGGCATAATACCCACGCGCAATCCTGTACTTGTACTACCTTCTGCACGGGATTCATATACACCATCGCGGAGGTTAGCCAATTGATCTAAAGTATTTTGTTGTCCATTACTGGTATTAATGGACAAATAATTATACGCATTATTATTGTTATTGCCTTGATCGGTACGAACACGGTACGCATTACCCCCTATGCCCCCAAAGAGGTTGAGTACGATGCCAGTGCGTTCGCGCAAACGGTTAAAGGTAATAACACCTTCCGCGTCTATTTCGCCCATACCAGTCCTGTGGTTAGCAAAAATAAAAGACGAATCAAAGGGGGATGATTTGTCGATTAAGTAGTTGATACCCGAGTGGTAATTACCATTTACGGCATCATTTTGTGCAATATCGTAGGTTGGTCTCCAGTCGCAACCATAAGAGCGGGTGAATAGCATCCGGCCACGTATGTCAAAGGAGAGTAAGCCGCCGGGGCGATAAAAAACATTTTTGCCCAAGGTAAGTCCAGCACCCCAGCCATCAAAAGTAGTACGTACATCGGAGGACTGGTAAGCCCATCCTCCATCGATACCAAAGGTGACCCAGCCGCGGTCGCGGGCTGTAAAGCGAGATGAAATTTGTTGTGCAAAAAGGGAGGCCGTAAAAAATACGAGTACGAGTGAAAGGGTTATTCGCATAGTATGAAAGTGTATAAAAAATCGGATACACAAACCAGATTTAGGCACAAAGATTGCATCATTATTGCATAAATTGTAAAAAATTAACCATAAACTAAGGAAATTGTTAAGAGTTTGCAACCTTTGAGGGTGATTTTAAGACAATGATTTGTAAATGCATATAATAGATTGGATTGTACTTATAGGTACACTTGGTTTTATCGTCCTTTATGGACTGTGGTCGAGTAGAAAATCGACAGGCGAAAGCCATAGTTTTTTAGCGGGCGATCGTAATTTAAAATGGTGGACGATTGGCCTAAGTATTATGGCCACCCAAGCCAGTGCAATTACCTTTTTGAGTACACCTGGGCAAGGGTTTTCGGATGGAATGCAGTTTGTGCAGTTCTATTTCGGAATGCCTATTGCGATGATTATCCTGTGTATTTTTGTGTTGCCTGTTTATTACAAATTAAATATCACGACGGCGTATGAATTCCTCGAGCAACGCTTTGATGTTCGGATGCGGTCGCTTACTGCGATACTTTTTCTCATACAACGCGGTATTGCGGCGGCCATTAGTATCTATGCGCCGAGTATTATTCTTTGTGCTGTTTTTGGCTGGAACCTCGCTGTTACCAATGCGGCTATGGCATTTTTTGTGGTGCTTTATACGACCTCTGGCGGTAGCAATGCGGTGAGCAAAACACAAGAACTCCAAATGACGATCATGCTATCTGGCTTAGTAGTTGCTTTTTTAGTCATTTTAAATAGCCTTCCCGAAGGCGTTGGCGTGAGTGAGGCGTGGCAAATAGCTGGAGCGACAGGCAAAACGCAAGTCATCGACTGGACGTTCAAATGGGAAGACCGCTATAATATATGGTCGGGTTTGTTGGGTTCTACCTTTTTATTTTTATCTTATTTTGGAACAGACCAAAGCCAGGTGGGTCGATATTTATCGGGAAAATCTTTGCAAGAAAGCCGATTTGGATTGCTTTTTAATGGTTTTGTCAAAATCCCGATGCAATTTTTAGTACTATCGGTTGGTGTAATGATGTTTGTTTTTTATCAATTTAACAGCCAGCCATTGCATTTTAATGACAACAATATCAAAGCCTTGCAGGGGACTATTTATGAAGCACCCTACAAGGCATTAGAAGCAAAAGCGGATAGTTTATTTCGTTTAAAGCAAGCCGTAGTGGCGCATGGGTTTTCTAATTCTGAGGCAGACATAGCCATATTGGCAAGGCTCGAAAACGAACGAATGGACTTACGCAAGGCAGCAGAAACTATTTTCAAACAAAACAATGCAAAGACAGATACCAAAGACAAGGACTATGTTTTTATCAATTTTGTGTTGAGTCATATACCCAAAGGTTTGGTAGGCCTTATTATTGCCATGATTTTTTGCGCCTCTTGGAGCACCACGGCATCGGAGTTAAACGCGCTTACTGCAACCAGTGTTTCAGACATTTACAGGCGTTCGCTAGTACCTGGAAAAGACGAGTCGCATTATGTTTGGGTGGCAAAACTTACTACAGTTATTTGGGGCGTATTTATCACCATTTTTGCCACGTATGCAGATTTGTTCGATAACCTGATACAAGCCGTAAATATGGTCGGTTCTATTTTTTACGGTACCATTTTAGGTATTTTCTTTACTGCTTTTTTCTTAAAAAGGGTAAAGGGCAATGCCGTATTTATTGCCGCCATTATTTCTCAATCTATTGTCGCCTATCTCTTTTTCTATGTAAATAAGGATGCGTATTTATGGTATAATCCGCTAGGTTGTGGTTTGGTAATGGGTTTCTCATTGATACTCCAGCAACTCCTACGAACAGAACCCGCAAGAAAAGAGGGCTAAAGGAGGGGTGCGACCACCCTACTCCTTTAGCCCTCTTTTGCATCCGTACGTTAAAGTCAACGCTTTGTATTCTAAAAAAAGCGAAGCGTCCAATCTACGTCTTTGTAAACTTTGCGCCCTTTTGTGGTGGATAAATATGTACGCCAAGTCTTTGCGGTAAAAAAGGTTGTTACAGTTTTTTTACCTTTATGTTTCTGAACCAAATAGGCGCGCCAGCATGCTTCCCCTGAAAACCAATATGGCCCTCCAACGGTAATACCGCGAATGGTTTCCACATCCAAGACGGTATTGCCGAACCATCGGGGTTGGTACTACCCGATAACCATTGACTCATGTCCATGTGGTTGATCAATTCGCCATTTAATACCACCCATATTTCGCGACCTTTTGCACTAATGGTATAGTGGTTCCATTCGCCTGGACGTTTTACGGTGCGCTTACTGGCCGCTAAATGCCCAAAAACAGCACCGCATTGCCAAGTCGGATCTGCTTCGGCCCATTGTTTGGCATAGTCGTCTGCAATTTGAACCTCCAAGGCATTAGGGATCCAATTATCGGTATCGGAACAGTGGAAAATGACACCTGAATTGGTACCCTCGGCAGTTTTAAATTCGAGGTCAAGCACAAAATCATTGTATTTTTCTTTACTCCAAATACACTGGTCTTCGGTAGCCGTAAGTTCTCCAGCGGGCGTTACACTCCAAATACCTTTTGGGGCAATGGTATTAGACAGGTCAGCACTGTACAACGGTGTAAAAAAGGCATCTATTTCCGATTGCTGTGGATGCGAATTGGTATAAATTAGCGCGGCTTTTTGTGATTTTTCTTGTGTTTTTGATACCAAAGCCTTGTTTTTGTCCAATACTTTTTTGTGTGTTTCAAGTAAAGTTGAATAATCGTTACGGAGCACTTTCATCGCCGTTTCCAACATCTCCACCGATGTTGTGGTCTGCATTGTTGGCGTTTCATCGGTCTCTTGTAACAATTGCGCGAGTGTTTCCGCCGTTTCTGCGATTGCATTACAGCGTTGTTTCAGTTGGTCAAAATTTTGATTTATATCTGTAAGTCCTTTTTTAGTGGCTGCATCCAGGGTTGCAATTTGAGTTAACATATTTTGCGTAGCAGCCAAATTGGCTTGTATTTCATGCGCCAATTGCATAGTTTGGACGCATTTCAGGTTTAAATCGTGCAGTTTTTGTAAGTTAGCACTACTTGTTTTTACCCTTGGATCCATGTTAACACGCAGCGGTTGCTCGTATTTTTTACCATCTATGGTCAGTCGTATGGTATAGTTGCCCGGTAGCACCCAAGGTTGGATACTGTTTGGCGTAGTTTGGCCATACACTGCTGAAATAGGGAACGATGGTGCTGTTTTTGGGGCATTGCCTTCTCGTAAATCCCAGCAGAAACGATGTGCTCCTTTTTTGCCAGACAATGCTTGAAACGGGCGAATCCAGTACAACGGAAAATTCACTTTACTCACATCCGTTGCGGTTTCATTTTGGGTAATGGTACGAATAATATTGCCTTTTGTATCCAAAATTTCTAACAGGACTGATTGCGCAGTCTGTGCCAAATAATAGTCCAAAATAGCACCATCGGGCGGGTTTTGGCCAACAGGCTCTTCCTGCGGTATCGGGGTATCGGTGTACATGCTCCAACGCACGCGGTAAGCATCGGGGATAGGAAACAAGCCCTCCACTGGTGCTTTTTGATACACCACAATAGACTTGGCGATGGCGCGTAGCGGATTGATATTGTCCAAAATCCAGAAAGAACGCCCATGCGTACCCAGCACTAAATCATCGTCTTTGATGACCAAATCACGGATACTCGTTGCGGGCATATTTAGTCGCAAAGATTGCCAATGCGCACCATTATCAAAAGATACATGCACCGAATGCTCCGAGCCAGCAAACAGCAATCCCGGTTGCTTAGGATCTTCGCGGATGGCATTAATGGGTTCGTTTTCGGGTAATCCTTTGGTGATTTCAGTCCAAGTTTCGCCGCTATTGGTGGTGTGCCAAATATGCGGACGAAGGTCGTCTTTACGAATAGCATTCACCGCAGCAAAGGCTTCCTTAGCATTAAAATGGCCGGCTTCCATCAACGACACTTTTTGCCATTCTTGAATACCAGCGGGCGTTAAATTGCCCAACCAAGTTTTACCACCATCTTTAGTTACTTGAATTTTGCCATCATCAGTGCCGCACCAAATTAAATTAGAATCCAATGGCGAAGGCGCAACGGTATAAATGACACCGCGTTGCCCGGGTTTGTTTTGTTCCGCTGCAGCCTTATAAATACCTACGGATTCGGGTATTTCCTTACTGCCGCGGCTCAAATCTGGTGAAATCTCCTCCCACGAATGACCGCCATTGCGCGTGCGGAACAACACATTTCCAGCAAAATACAAAACTTTGGGATCAATCGGTGAAAACAAAACCGGTGCCGTTCGGATAAATCGGTATTTACCCGAACGAATGGCTTCGGGCATAATATTTTTATTTTGGCCTGTTTTTTTGTCAAAACGAGTCAATTTTCCTCCATAAATAATAGTAGGGTCTAGTGGATCTGCGGCCACATAGCCCCATTCTTCCGCGCCAATAGGCCGCCATTCGCGGTAACTGATTAGGCCATCGTTTCCACGGCTAGTTACACAAGCCGATCCACTTTCTTGTTGACCACCATAGACGTTATACGGAAAGGCATTATCGGTACTCACGTGGTAAAACTGCGCAGTGGGCTGGTTGTACCAACTGCTAAAAGTACGCCCACCATTGACGGTAATAATGGCACCTTGGTCGCTCGCCAAAAGAATAAGATTAGGATCAGTAGGATGTATCCAGATGCGGTGGTAATCGTCGCCGCCCGGTGCGCCGCGCCAGCAGAGGAATGTTTTGCCGCCGTCCACACTTTTCCAAGTAGCAACATCAGCGGAATAGACAATATCGGCGTTTTTAGGGTCGCATTTAATTTCACCAAAATCGTCGCCGCGTCCCCAAAGTCTTGTATCGGCATTGGTGCGATACCATGATTCGCCTGCATCATCGGAGCGAAAAATGCCACCATTTTTCTCCGTGGGCGTGTATTCTCCGCAATCTACAGTGGCGTATAATCGGTTACTATTACTGGGTGCGATACAAAAACCGATACGACCTAAGCCATCTTTGGGGGTAGGTAATCCTTTGTTGATAGTGCGCCAAGTATTACCGCCATCGGTACTTTTCCAAAGGCCGGAATTATCGCCCATCGCCTTGCCATTTTCCCAGGGGAACAATCGACTTTCAAAAAAATCGGCATAGATGATTTGTGAATTATTGGGATCAATGGAGACTTGGATAGCCCCTGCATTTTCGTTGATATACTTTACTTTTTCCCAGGTTTTACCCCCATTAGTGGTGCGAAATACGCCACGTTCGGCATTGGGGCCATAAGGGTGCCCCAAAACTGCGGCAAAAACAATATCGGGATTTTTGGGATCAATTGCTAAACCGCCGATTTGTTGGCCGTCTTTCAAACCTGTATTTACCCAAGTTTTGCCGCCATCCGAAGATTTATACACACCATCGCCGACGCTCAAATCGGGGCGTTGGATACCTTCGCCACTGGCCACATAAATAATTTTTGGATCGGATGGAGCAACGGCTATATCGCCGATACTTCCCGTGGGTTGGTCATCGAAAATAGGATTCCAAGTGCGGCCATAATCATCGGTTTTCCAAACACCACCATTGTTGACACCGATATAAAATACGCCCGGTTGTTGTGGTACACCCACGGCACCTACGGTTCGGCCACCGCGATTAGGGCCAATACAACGGTATTTGAGCATTGAAAATTGGTCGGAACTGACCTGTGCATGTGTAATGGTGCACAACGAAAGCAAAAGTAGTAAATATGGTATGCGCATCGTGGAAAGTATAAAAAATGGATATCAGACTTGTTGCGGTGGGAGACTGCCCGGTCAAAAATTGATCTTTTTTGACTGCTTTTCGGCTATTTTGTAGTCCGTAGCGCTGCTACGAACTACAAAATAAGCCTCAATCAGCCCAAAAATCTCTAAT
>JAYUKX010000037.1:0-1505 GCA_043764095.1 Chitinophagales bacterium | reverse complement strand
TATTCTTGGGCATTGCCTTTTGAATATAGCCCTGTGCCCACTCGGCTGTCGAAACAGAAGCATTTGGCACCCTGTCTATCACCTGGAGGGGAGCAAATTTTTTCTCAAAAGATGATTTATCTAGCTTACCCGCATCAATAAGCAAGGTGGTGCCATCAGGCAGTACTAGGAAACTCATATCGCCCCCACCTGTGTTAATAAAGTGAATGTCTAAATATCCTTCTTCCCAATCGGGCAGCGTGGCTTTAGTGTTATTTATTTGTGCAACCGCAGAAACGGAAAGTTGTAGGACTATGGCTATAAAAATGGAGACCCTCATCGGTAATTATTGGTTAAAAAACCAAAGAGTGTTATACAACAACACCCTTTGGATTTCATGTGATAGTAACGGCTTACAACCGCCTATATCAATACCCAGGATTTTGCGGGTAGGTAGCACTATTGTTAATAATGTCAATTTGTTGCTGCGGAATGGGATACACAAGCCTAAAAGAAGCTATGGTAATATTTTTTTTAGAGGCGGCAACGGCTTCAATGGCAGTGCCCGTGCGCACCATATCAAACCAGCGGTCGCCTTCAAAAGGAAGTTCCAATCTTCTCTGCTTGTAAATTTCTTTTCTAAAAGAAGCTTGATCGGGTAAATTGGCCGCGGTAAACTCGACCAAACCCGCACGTTTTACCACTGCGTTGAGAAAAGAAAACGCTGTGCCTGCCGCTGTGGAGTTACTGTAACCATTTTCGTTTATCGCCTCGGCTTGCATCAATAGCACATCAGCATAACGCAACACTGGGAAATCGTTTCCGGCATTGTTGTTAACAGGTGCATCAATAAACTTAGTTGGCATAAAGTTTCCATTGCCGGTGGGCTTTGCAAAGACAATTTGGGCTCGTCTGGCATCGGTGGCAGAATACGCATCGAAAAGTGTCTGATCTAAACCAATTACTTGGGTATTTGCATACCAATAGCCATGATCCTGCCCGGTTATCCCTTTGGCAAAGCGAACAGCAAAAAGTATTTCTGCATGGTATTTGGTAGCGGGGTTAAATACGTCTGCTATGGTTGGCAACAAAGAATAAACTTTCGAGTTGACCACCTCGTCTAAGGTAGCTTTGGCACTGGCAAATTTCTTTTGGTATAGGTACACTTTTCCGAGCAATCCTAGAGCAGCACCTTTTGTTGCCCTGCCTAAGTCGGCACCTGTGTAGGTAGCAGCTAGATTGGCAGCGGCAGTGGTCAAATCTTTTTCAATTTGCACATACACATCAGCCACGGCATCTCGTTTTGAATTAGAAGCACTAGTAGGGTCTACGGTAGTGGTTATGATTGGCACTGCACCCCATAGCCGCACTAAGTTAAAGTAGCTCAACGCCCGTATAAACAGGGCTTCTCCTTTTATTCGATTCTTTAAGGTGGCATCCATTGCGATGGGATCAATTGACTCGAGCACAGTGTTGCATCTGAATATACCAGAATAGATGGCCACCCAGGCAGTGTAAAAATTGGT
>JAYUKX010000036.1:0-18671 GCA_043764095.1 Chitinophagales bacterium | reverse complement strand
GGACATAATTAATTGCAGAAATGAACGCAGGTATTTTTCGGCTAGACGAGCCATTTTTAAGGCGGATAGCGGTACTATCTAACGAAAAAATGGGGAAGTATGGGCGGAAAAGACCAAGTTCAAAATGCTAATTAATTGTGTCCAAATACTTAAAAATGTTGCCACCCCTGCGCTTTTATATCGTGTAAATTGCCACCTTTGGTATGCAGTTTTATACCATTTTCTTTTTCAATAATTTCACCAGCAATATAAATCTCTGGCAAATACTTAATCTTTTCAATATCCGATGGATCAATTGTAAATAACAATTCGTAATCCTCGCCACCACTCAACGCACAGGTAATAGGGTCCAATTTGAATTGTAACGCCATCATTTGAGCCTCTGGGTGGATCGGAACGCCATCCTCTTCTAACAAAGCCCCCACATTACTTTGCTTGCAGATATGGAAAAGTTCGGACGCCAAACCATCCGAAATATCAATCATACTCGTTGGCTGGAGTTGTATCCGACGAAAAGTTTCAATCACATCTTTCCGGGCTTCAGGCTTGAGTTGGCGACCAATGATATACTTTTGGCCTTCTAAGTCCGGTTGTACCCCCGGGTGTTCTGCCCAAATTCTCTTCTCGCGTTCTAAAATTTGCAAACCAAGATAAGCAGCCCCTAAATCGCCACTAATACAGATTAAATCACCTGGTTTTGCGCCGTTTCTATACACAATTTGATTTTTTTCTGCTTGACCAATAGCAGTAATACTGATGGTCATGCCTTTGGGACAGGAGGTCGTGTCGCCGCCTATTAAATCAACATTGTATTCGGCACAGGCAGCATGAATTCCAGCGTATAATTCTTCCAAAGATTCCACCGAATAACGGTTAGAA
The DNA here is from genome assembly GCA_043764095.1 of Chitinophagales bacterium. Taxonomy (GTDB): domain Bacteria; phylum Bacteroidota; class Bacteroidia; order Chitinophagales; family Saprospiraceae; genus M3007. The sequence goes on along the minus strand of JAYUKX010000036.1, from coordinate 17,792 downwards.
ATAGCAATTGAAACCGTAATATGCTTTGGAATAGCGTTCATGGCATAAATATCCGATACATTTACTACCACAGATTTATACCCAAGGTGCCGAAGCGGCACGTAAGCCAAATCAAAATGAATGCCTTCGACCAATAGATCCGTACTCACCACCGTACACATGGAACCATACTCCAGCACAGCGGCATCGTCACCTATACCTTTGATGGTGGACGGTTGCTTTATTTCAAAAAAATTAGTCAGGTGATCAATCAACCCAAACTCCCCGAGACTATTTACATCGGTACGTATATTATTTTGCTCCATAAATGATAAATATCTATCGTTTTGTTTTTTTACTGTTTTGAACTTTGATGCGCATGCCAAAAAAGACCTCCCCAAGCACCCATAAAAAATAGACCACCTATAGGCGTAACTGGTCCCGCCCAACCTACTGGAAATGGGATTAAGTCGCGACAAGCCAACAGATATAACGAGCCCGAAAAACAAAATATCCCCGCAACGAACAACCACAATACCCAGTTTAGGGCATTTGGCTTTTTATGCACCAACTGAAACAATCCAACTCCAAATATGGCTAAGGTATGATAAAATTGGTAGTGTACGCCTTTTTCAAAAATATACATTTGGTACTCAGAAAGGTGCGGTTTAAGTGCATGCGCGCCCATTGCTCCAATCATTACACCAAAAAAGCCAAAAATAGCAGCAATTTTTATACCGTTATAATTGTTATTGATTAACATGAATAAGTCATTGATTTTGATTTAATTACAGAAACAAACAACGAAATTAAACGCTTCTGGTTCACTGTATTTGACAACTTTATTTTGATTTTAAAATTTAAATTCAAATAAAAAACGTACAGTCAAAATAGTTATTTCTAAATTTACCCGCAAATTTCACCAAACTCTCACACATTTTTATTTATTTCATGAAAAGACTTCTATTTCTCCTTCTATTTGGGGTATTCATCTGTACAATTAGTCATGCTCAATTGCCCCCTGGATCTATTGCTCCCGATTTTACCGTCACTGATATCGACGGCGTATCACACAACCTTTATCAGTTGCTCGATGAAGGGAAAACTGTTTATCTCGATTTTTTTGCTACATGGTGCGGACCATGTTGGAACTATCACAACACACATGCTTTACGTGATATTTGGGATCAATATGGCCCCAGTGGTACCGATGAAGCTTATGTAATCGCTATTGAAGGTGACCCTGCTACCAACGTACCTTGTATTTATGGACCGTCCGGTTGTAACAATACTACCCAAGGCAACTGGACACTAGATACGCCCTACCCGATCGCTGATGATGCCGGAGTAAGAGGTGCGTACGCTGTAGGGTATTATCCTACCATTTATATGGTATGCCCAGGCACAAAAAAAGTATATGAAACAGGCCAACTCAATAAAACGGGTCTTTGGGCTAGAAGAAGTCAGTATTGTACCCTAGTGGCAAGTGTTACGCTTGCAAGTGTTCAAAATGTCGTTTGTTATGGCTTAAGTACTGGTAAAATCACGCTGACTCCAGCAACAGGAGCGGTAGGACCTTATTCCTACCATTGGTCAAATGGTGCTAACACAACAACGCCTATATTAAATAATATTCCAGCCGGTACTTATGCCTGCACCGTAACACCTACGCAAGGAAGTACGGGTACTATTAGTGGTATTCAGGTGGAAGGTCCACCTAGTGCGATAAGTGTAGCCCTGGTAGAGTCCGTTGCTCCTGGGTGTAATGGTGTTCCCGGTTCTATGTTGATAGAAGCTGGTGGCGGATGGCCAGGTGGCTATAATTATGTATGGAACAATGGCCAGCAATCCAACGAACTCATTAATGTGTCCGCTGGTAACTACACCGTAACTGTAACTGATGATGAAGGCTGTACAAAAACTCAATCTTTTGCACTTACGCCTGCACCTCCTATGGTCGCTTCTATTGTTGCAACAACACCGATTACATGTGGACAACCTAATATTACTATTGATGCTTCTAATTCGTCGCAAGGTAATAATATTTCATATACTTGGTTTGCAACAAATGGCGGTAATATCGTATCCGGTGGTAACACCTTAAACCCTGTTGTAAATGCAGCAGGTAATTACACCTTACAAATTTTTAATTCGCAAACTAGCTGTAATGTATTCGGAGTGACCTCTGTAAGTACCAATACGACACCTCCAACTGCATCAGCAGGACCGGCTACAAGTATTAATTGTACCCAAACTACTGCCATACTACAAGGATCTGGTTCAACAGGATCTGGATTTACTTACCTCTGGACGGCTTCCAATGGCGGCAATATCGTCTCCGGTGCTGGTACTTTAACACCTACGGTGAATGCATCCGGTACTTATACGCTCCGAGTAACTAATTCGGACAATGGCTGTACCAAAACGGCAACAACAACCGTTACAGGTAACAATACCTCTTTAGTGGCAACTGCTTCTGGAGGTACAATCACTTGTACATCTACTAGTGTGGCGCTTGGTGTTACGAGCAGTTCGTCCAACGCCACTTATGCTTGGACTGGCCCAAATGGCTTTACTTCTGCACTACAAAGCCCTGTGGTATCCACTTTGGGTAATTACAGTGTCCAGGTTTCTAATCCAACTGGTTGTAGTGGAACAGCGATGGCATCGGTTGCAGCCAATAACACTACACCTGGCGCTACAGCCGCAGGTGGTGCCATTACTTGTACTAATTCAAGCGTTACCCTGATGGGTGGTTCTCCTACCAGTAATACCAATTTCACATGGACTGGCCCGTCTGGATTTACAGCATCAACGGCTATGGCCAATGTAACAGTAAGTGGTGATTATTTATTAGTCGTTACTAATCCTGCGAATGGATGTACCTCATCAGCAACGACTAATATTGCATTGAACAATACTTTGCCCACTGCAAGCATCGCAAGCGCAAGTAATTTAAATTGTAATAATGCTCAAGTTCAACTAAATGCTACCGCTTCATCCCAAGGCAATGGCATTAATTATAACTGGACAACAGCAAATGGTGCAATTGCATCTGGAAATAATACATTAACCCCATTAGTAAGTGCCGCAGGAACTTATAATTTGGAAGTTTCTAATACTCAAAATGGCTGCACAAGCACGACCGCTGTAACTGTGGTTCAAAGTACACCCGTTATTGCCGCTGCTACAGCCACAAGTGTAGTTTGTAACGGCAGTAATAATGGATCAGTATCCGCCAGTTCTACGGGTGGTTCTGGTACTTACAATTACCTTTGGAGCAATGGCGCAAGTACCGCAAGCGTCGCCAATCTTTCAGCAGGCCAATACGCATTGGTCGTAACAGATGGCGAAGGTTGTACATCAACTACAACGGTAGAAATAACACAACCTGCTCCATTAAGTGCCAATGCTATATCTACATCACAATCTGCAAATGGCGTAAATGATGGTACAGCAACTGCTAATCCAAGCGGTGGTACTTCATCTTATGCTTACTTATGGAATAATGCTGCGACCGCTCCAAGCATCACTAGTCTTGCACCAGGTACCTATACCGTTACCGTAACAGATGCCAACAATTGTACCGCCGTTCAAATCGTAACCGTCAATGCGTTCAATTGCGCATTAGCGGCAACCATCACATCCGCAAATGCTACTTGTTTTGGCAGCAATAACGGTACTGCGAGTGTTAATCTCTTAGGCGCAAACGAACCTGTTGCTTATAATTGGAGTAATGGTGCCAATACATCTGCTGTCGGCAACCTTGCGGCAGGTAATTATACCGTATCTATCATGGATGGTAACAATTGCCCTGCACAATTAAACCTAGAGATAACGGAACCAACAGCATTGCAACCCAACACAACCACCACCAATGAAACAGCCAGTGGTGCTAATGATGGCACAGCAAGTGCAGCACCCGTTGGAGGCACAGGTACTTATACTTACACATGGAGCAATGGCGCAACTACAGCAGCCATTGTTGGCCTAGCACCTGGTACTTACACCGTTACAGTAGGCGATCAAAATGGTTGCCAAAGCACACGCTCCGTTACCGTAAATTCCTTCGATTGTGCTATTTCAACGCAGTTTTCTAGTGTAAATGTCAACTGTTTTGGTCAAAACTCTGGAAATGCAACGGTAACACTTGCTGGAGGAACAGCGCCATTTACTTACCTCTGGAACAATGGTGGCACCACAGCCACTATTACCGGGCTAACTGCGGGTACTTATGATGTTCAGGTGACCGACGACAATGGCTGCCAAACTCAATCCAGCATTGAGGTAACCCAACCAACTGCTTTGGAGGTTAATATCAATGGAGTAACCAATACCATTTGTCCGAATGATCCTGTTGGGGCGATCCAAATTACCACAGCAGGCGGTACATCTGGTTATATGTACAACTGGAACAATGGCGCTACTTCCGAAGATTTGGTAGGTGTTCCTGCTGGCAATTATTCCTTATTGGTTACCGATGCAAATGGTTGTAACCAAACGGTAGCAGCCACCGTAACCAATAGCGATACACAAGCACCATCTATCGCATCTACCAGTACCACCCTTGCACTTAATGCAGATGGGATGATTACCCTTACACCTGCTATGCTGAATATTCAGGCAGCAGACAACTGCGGAAGTGTCACTGTAACCATACCCAATACCACTTTTGCTTGTACAGCATTGGGCGAACACTTGGTTACAGCAACGGCAACTGATGCCGCTGGAAACACGGCAACGACAGTTGTAACGGTAAATATTATAGACAATATTGCACCAGTTTTGACCTGTCCTGCATCCATTACGCGTTGTAGCAATGACAATACAGTGGAATATCCGGCACCATTTGCCTCTGATAACTGTCTTGCAGGTGGTACCTGGAACTTGGTAGAGGGTTTGCCCAGCAATGCCGTTTTCCCAGTAGGTGCGGTAACGACACAAACGTATAGCTTTACTGATTTAGGAGGCAATACGGGTTTATGCTCTTTTGATGTCATCATTAATAGCGCAGCAGTACTCCAATTTGTTAGCACAGCAGCAACCAACAATAATGCCAATGGTACTATTGACCTTACTGTAACTGGCGGATTATCCCCTTATACCTATTTATGGAGCAATGGCGCAACAACGCAAGATCTTACTGGTCTGCTTGCTGGCACCTATACCGTAAGCATTTTAGATGCAAATGGTTGCAAATCTACAAGTACCATAACCGTAACAAATGTGGTGAGTGCTTTTGAACCAGCATGGTTAAGTGGCGTTTCTATTCGTCCAAATCCAACGACTGGTTTTGCAAGAATCGTATTTGGTCAATTACCCGATGAAACGATCCATATCCAAGTATTGGACGCTTCTGGACGCGTATTGATGACCAGCATTTCCGAAGGCAGCCTAAAAGCAGATTTGGATTGTAGCCAACTACCCGAAGGTATTTACTTCATTCAGATGAGGACAAATCATGTATCATCGGTGCGAAGACTTGCTGTACAGCGGTAATTGACATAGGAGAACATTAGTATAAATTAATATTTTATTTGACAGCCCCGTATTTGAAGTAAACGCTTTAGGTACGGGGTTTGTCTTTTTAGGTTCTTGTGTAATCTTGTTTTAAATACGCCTAAAAAATAAATACATTAAATTTGCTTGTATTCCAAAAAAGAATACTATCTTTATGACTTGTATTGCCAATACATCTTCTAATCCTCCAAACTGCTGCCAGCCGACAAAAGTATTGACTACACTATCCTGTAATGCGGGGACAAAGAGGCAATGATGGGTCGGTCGGTTCCTAAAAAAAGTTATCAAATTAGAGCATAAAAATCTAAATAAAATGCGAATTATTCATACTTTATTTATTATTATTATATATTTGCAGTTAGTTGCCCAAAAACACGACTACTACTGGCTCACAGGAGCAGGCGGCGGCACGCAATCCGGCCCCAATGATTCTTCCGGTATTACGATCCTAAATTTTAATTCACCCAATGGGCCTGAGATTATCAACGACCAAATAATAAATACAAATTTCACGGGGACTAATACCAGTATTTGTGATACGAAGGGAAATCTCTTGTTTTATACCAATGGTGTCAATGTTTATACAAAAGAACATGAGATCATGGCTTTTGGCAGTTCAATTGGGACAGGAGGAAGTGAATGGGGCTATCGTTTGCCCCAAGGTGCTATTGGAGTCCCTTTTCCTGATCATCCCAATCAGTATTTTTTATTCACTGTTCAAAATCATGAAAGCCTTGCCATTGGAAAGGCATTGTACTATCATATTATAGACATGAATTTAAATAATGGATTAGGTCAGGTGGTTGAAAAAAGGAAAAAAATTGTTCAAGATTCGTTAGATTGGGGAAGATTAGCAGCAACAAAGCACTCGAACGGTAGGGATTGGTGGGTTGTTTTAAACCGTTTTAGTGGTAAAAAAACATATATTATAAGGCTAACACCAAATGGGATAGATACATTTAGCCAAATTATCGAAGGAGCAAACATTAGATATGGCGGTGCAGCAACTTTTAGTCCAGATGGCTCGAAGTATATACTATCAACGCATACTAATAATAACTCACCTGGCTATATTGATATTTTCGATTTTGATCGATGTACCGGAAATCTATCAAATAGAAGACGACATATTTTGAATCATCCTGATTATTTTGTCCCAGGTGTTGCCGTTTCTCCAAATTCGCGCTTCCTTTATATAACCTTCGACCGTATCTGTTATCAATACGACCTTACATCGCCCAATATCTTTGATTCAGAAAAAATAGTGAGCGTATTTGAAGATAATTACTACTATGTATGGCCGCTTGATTTTTATTTGGCACAGACTGCACCAGATGGACGGGTATATGTTGGTACATCCAATGGTAGTTTTTGTATCCATAGAATAAGGTATCCCGATAGAAAAGGATCAGACTGCCAGTTTATACAATGGGATCTATATACACCAACTTTCAAATACTATGATATTCCCACTTTCCCCAATTACCGTCTAGGCCCAATCCATGACTCTGCTTGCGATACACTTGGCCTCAATAATCACCCGCTTTCGCGTTTTCGTTGGGATTTTGAGGATACAATCACGCCCTTGCGGGTTACATTTACTGATCTATCGGCTTATGAACCAGACCATTGGCGGTGGTTGTTTGGCGACGGGGTTGTATATGACACTACCGCATCTGGTGAAGTGTTTCATAGTTTTCCTGCTGCCGGGCTATATACCGTGTGTTTGGTAGTGAGTAATATCAATAGTTCCGATACCTCATGTTTTACCATACAGGTGGGTGAAACAGTGGGTAGCACAGATCAGTCGGAACGTTTACATCCCATCGCTGCATTCCCAAATCCAGTCCACCAGTTCCTCTAACTACAAGTACAAGGCATATCCGACTGGCAACGGGTGGATGCCGTAATCTATGACCAACTGGGGCGGGTAGCAGGCCGTACTGCGTGGCGTGGCGGGACAGGACAGGTCAATATGGCCGAACTACCAGAGGGGGTATATGCCTTGGATATTTCTGTGGAGGGGCAGAAGAAAGGTATTGTTCGAGTGGTGAAGACGTGAAAATTCACTATATTTGAGAATTTTTATAACAGTAATTTACCTGCTGGAATATACTTTTGGGCATTAACGCTTTCCGATGGAACTATTTCACAAGGAAAAATTATTGTTCAACACTAACCTTATTATTGTTGGGTCGGCTTTATGCTCTATGCCTATTGTCGACCCAGCAATACAACCGTTTCTACACCATGCAAAAGGCACTATTCATATTCTCTCTATTTATTTCAATTCAAAACCTATACGCGCAGCAGGGATTCAATACTGTATATAATCCTAATCCTGGAGGTACATCCTTCTACAATGTGTTAGTAGATACCGATTCCAGTTTTATTCTTTACGGAGTAACCTACAATACAGTGTCCCCCTTCCAACAAGGAGTTTGGCTAGCCCGCATGGATACCATGGGCAATATTGTACAGGAAGGAGCCTACTACGACCCTAATGGCCGACACATGGCCTCCAACCTAAACTACGATATTATCAAGGACGGCAATGATGGCTTTGTGGCCGTTGGTGGATTCTTAGACGCAGTACAGTCCACTTTTTTTATTTCATTTGACCATGATTTATTTTGCACAGGAATCAAGGAATACAATAATCCGGGGTTTGAGTTTGTTTCGTTTTCAAATATTGTACTAAAGCCAAGCGGCGGGTATTTTATCAGTGGCTCAAAAACAAAGTCCAATGATATAAACCTTGGATTTATTAAGAGCATAGGATCTGAAGGCACTTCTGTTTGGGAGTTAGAATATGGAGATGTCACTAATAATCAGGGTATTCACCGTGTAGTACCAATAAATGCCACTTCAGCACTCGTGAGCATGCCCATCGTTACCAAGACACCTAGTTTTGATATTGAACCATTGGTATTTTCTTCTTTCTTTACTATTAATAAATTAGGACTTGTGGGTGACATATGGAAATCAGATACCTTAGAGGATGGTGGTGCATTTTCTTTTAACAGGATAGAAAATGCCGATTTGGTGTATTTGACTAGAGAGGTTCTTTATGACACAGATGAATTATATGACCTAGTTAATTATATTGTATGCCGCGATTCTGCTTACCATATCAAGTGGAAACGGCAAGTAAGTCCAATACCTCATTATTATAACGGAACCATTGATTTAGATCGAGGACCAGATGGATCTTGGTTCGTCAGTGGCAGGGCATTGGTTAAGGGCATACCAGCAGATGACCCAGCATCGTGGTATCAGTCTGATTATATCTATAAATTATCCGCCACCGGCGATAGCATTTGGCAGCGTTATTTTATCCCAAATTGGGACTTAGCAGCGAACGAATCGCAGTTATTCGATATTGGGGGAATAGGTGTTTTACCATCAGGGAGTGTCATTTCAGCGGGTTATATCGACAAACAAGGCCCTGGCGGTATTCGCTCTTATCCTTGGGTCGTGAAAATGAACTCGGAAGGATGTATTGACTGGACAAGTTGTATTTCCAGCACCGACGATCCGCAGCAGGACGCACCAACAGGCAAATTAAGCATCGTACCTAATCCTGCCAGTAACGAAACCTATATCATATTACCCGATATACCTATGGCAAATGGACAATGGGTACTTTATAATTTTGCTGGAATGACAATTTCTAGTGGGAATTGGCAAAAATATGAACGATCAGTACAGTTGTCCCTCGCAGGTTTGCCTGCTGGCGGCTACTTTTTTGCAGTGCAGTTTGACGACGGTCCGGTGCGTAGTGGAAAACTGGTGGTACAGTAATAAATACCGTTTTAAAAAATAAAAAAAGCCCCTCGACTTTACAGCAGAACGGGCCTTAATATCCTATCTTCTTTCACCTATAAATTTCTTTATTGAATACAAATTTAAAGGCATTACCCTATATTAGTACTATATTTTTGTACCAACAGCCTATATTTAGGTCTGAATAGGGCAATTAGCCAATTGAATTGAATCGCAACCTCAGTCCTAATCTACTTTACATACGTGAAAAGTTGGTAAAAAGTTTTTTGCTCTCCCAAAAAAGACGGACTTTTGCAGGGGAAAGGAATGATACTGGAATAAAACAAACATTTGATGCTCATCTTTTGCGTTCAAACCACACGTTTTTTGCGTTAAATAGCCCCACTATTCTCCTTAAAAAACACTTGTTTGACCACAAAATCTTGAACCTGAAATATTTACTTTATTCCAGTATCATTCCTAAACACAAACCGCCCTAATTATGCATAAAATCACCCTAGTATTCGCCCTTCTTTTTGTTCTACTTGGAACCGTTGCCTCCAACGCACAACAAGCCGTTTCTGAACGCACTCCAAGTCCGCTCACCAAGGCTCAGTATTTCCAAGGTCGCCTAGAGCGTTTGTATAAAGCTATTGACGCTAAAGAAACAGGAAAGATCGCTCAATATGAATCCGATTTACTCGCAGCCATTCGTGAAAACATCAACTTAGCATCCGAAACAAAAGATGCCAGCGAAAAACAAAACTTTGCAGCACGCAAAGTCGAAATACTTAATCATTTTGAAAGTTTTTCTTTTGCCACCGCAGCCAAAGATGAATCAGATACGCACTTGGCGTTATTAGAGGAGTTTTTGGGTATGCTTTTGGCAAAATAAACACCACCACCACATCATAATGGGAGAATCCATACCACTCGACGATTGGAAATTAGAGCAAAATGAATGGCTCGAAGCACTCGAAGAAGTCTTAGAATCCGAAGGGAAAGGCCGCGCAGAAGAATTATTTCAGCGCTTGAGGTATTTATTGGCACGTAAAGGAGTCGCTAATGGCGGATCAGCCTTAAATACACCATATATAAACACCATAAGTCCGGATGACGAACCTGCCTATCCAGGCGATTTGGCGATCGAACAACGTATTGAAAATATCATTCGCTGGAATGCTCAAGCGATGGTACTTCAAGCACAAGATAAAAATCTAGCATTAGGAGGGCATATTGCCACTTTTGCCGCCGCTGCTACCATGATTGAAGTCCTTTTCAATCATTTCTTGCGCAAACGCTCCGCAGATTACGGTGGTGACCTCATCATGATTCAAGGCCATGCTTCTCCGGGTATCTATTCCCGCGCAGCATTTGAAGGCCGTTTGAGTCTGCAAGCCATTGGGGATTTCCGCCAGGAAACACTTGGCGGTGTCAGTAGCTACCCGCACCCGCGACGTATGCCTAAGTTTTGGCAAGCACCTACCGTTAGTATGGGTCTTGGCCCAATGACGGCGTTGTACCAAGCGCGGTTTATGAAATACCTCGAAAACCGTAGTTTAAAACCGCAAAACGGTGGTAAAGTATGGCACTTTATCGGTGATGGCGAAATCGACGAACCCGAAATTTATGGTACGATTGGATTGGCTAGCCGCGAAAATCTCGATAATGTGATTTTTGTCATCCACTGCAACCTCCAGCGTTTGGATGGTCCTGTACGTGGCAATGGTAAGGTGATACAAGAAGTTGAACGCCATTTCCTCGGTGCTTCTTGGGAAGTGATTAAGGTGATTTGGGCCGGAGAATGGGACGAATTGCTGGAAAAAGATACCGATGGTGCGCTTTTGGCCCGTTTAGAAAGTTTAGTAGATGGCGATTTCCAAGAACTCGCTTCTACCAACGACGGCGCATTGGTACGCAAAATGTTGTCGAATGACGATCCGCGTATTGTAGCGTTATTGGCCAATTATACCGATGAGCAACTCAAAGCATTGCGCCGTGGTGGCCATGATGCTAAGAAAGTTTATGCAGCCTATAGCAAAGCCCTACAATCCAATAAACCAGTAGCCATTATCGTAAAAACGGTAAAAGGATACGGTATGGGTAAAGCCGCAGAAGGCAAAAATAAAGCGCACCAAACCAAAGATTTGAGTTTGGACAGCCGCGTTGAAACCAAAAACCGCTATAATATTCCACTCACGGATGACGAAGCGCGCAAAGCACAATTTTGGTTCCCAGGGCCAGATGACGCTGCCACAAAGTACCTGCACGAAAGGCGTAAAGCATTGGGCGGTTACTTACCCGAGCGCAGTGACAAATACGATGAATTCAAATTGCCACCGCTCGAACTGTTCGAAAAGCAACTCAAAGGCAGTGCTGCTAATGCTGGTAAAACATTCTCCACTACTGCTGCAGTGGTGGATGTAATGGGAGTACTGATCCGCAACCCAGAAGTGGGTAAATATATCGTACCGATTGTTCCCGATGAAGCGCAAACCTTTGGTATGGAACCACTGTTCAACTCAGCGCAAATTTGGAACCAAAAAGGCCAATTATATACGCCTTTAGAGATCGGTATCTCCGTTATCAAATACAAAGAATCCAAAACGGGTCAGGTGTTACAGGAAGGTATCAATGAAGATGGTGCTACCGCTTCCTTTACTGCCGCCGGGACTGCTTATGCCCTACATGGTATTCCAACAGTGCCGTTTTATATCTATTACTCCATGTTTGGTTTCCAACGGGTAGGTGATATGGTATGGGCTGCTGCGGATATGATGTGCAAAGGCTTCTTATTGGGCGCCACCGCTGGCCGTACTACCTTGAATGGCGAAGGCTTGCAACACCAAGACGGACACTCGTTATTGCTGGCGCAAACCATGCCAAGCGTCATCAGTTACGACCCTGCGTTTGCCTACGAACTCGCCGTTATTGTACACGATGGCCTGCAACGTATGTATGTCAACAATGAAAATAAACTCTATTATATAACGGTCTATAACGAAAACTTGCTGATGCCCGAAATGCCCAAAGGCGTAGAAGAAGGTATCAAAAAAGGCATCTACCGTTTCCAAGCATCCGCCGGAAAAACACCTAAAAATGGCTTAAAAGCACATTTATTGGCCTCTGGTGTGATTATGGATCAAGCCCTTAAAGCCGCAGAACTGCTTGAAAGTGAAGGCATTAGCACCGATATTTGGAGTGTAACCTCTTGGGGCGAATTGTACCGCGATGCGATTGCGTGCGATCGTATCAACTTGCTAAATCCAGGTAAACCAGAAAAAGTGCCTTATATCCAACAAGCCCTCAAAGGCGAAGAAGGTGCTTTTGTGGCAGTAAGCGATTGGATCAAACTCACCCACGGCCAATTGGCACCTTGGATGCCCGAGCACTTCACTTCTTTAGGCACCGATGGCTTTGGCCTCTCCGAAGGTCGTGAAATACTGCGCGATTATTTTGAAATTTCGGCTAAATACGTGGCTTTTGCTACCGTAAGATCGCTACAAAAACAAGGAAAAATTAGCGACAAAGCCGTCCAAGATTTTATTAAAAAATACGGTATTGTATCGGACAAATTAGATCCGATGAGCGTGTAATAACGATGCAAAACGGAAAAATACTATTATCGCCCCAGCGTTTCGAACTGACGATTGAACGCTTATGCCACCAACTCATCGAGGACTGGGGCGATTTTTCTGATGTCTGTTTTGTCGGTATTCAATTGGGTGGCGTGCCTTTGGGCAACCGATTGGTGGAGCGGCTTAAAATTTTGTCAGGCAACCCCAAAATCGAGTACGGTAAAATGGATATTACCTTTTACCGCGACGATTTTCGCCTGAACAACAAACAATTGGCACCGCACCCCAACGAAATGAATTTTACAGTAGCCGATAAAAACGTGTTACTGATCGACGATGTGCTTTATACCGGCCGTACCATTCAAGCCGCTCTTTCCGCTTTGCAACACTATGGCCGACCCAAAGCAGTAGAACTGATTGCCTTGGTGGACCGCCGATTTAACCGACATTTGCCGATACAAGCCGATTATATTGGTATTACCGTCGATGCAGTGGATGATGCTTATGTAAAAGTACGTTGGAAAGAAGTACACGGCACCGATGAAATATTGCTATTTGACAAGAAAAACTAATACATGTCCAGCCTTTCAACCCGCCACTTAATCGGCATCAAAAATATCACCGAGGACGATATCAACCTCATCTTTGAAACAGCCGATAATTTCAAAGAAGTCATTAACCGTCCGATTAAAAAAGTGCCTTCTCTCCGCGATATTACGGTGGCCAATATTTTTTTTGAAAGCAGTACCCGGACCCGTGTTTCCTTTGAATTGGCCGAAAAACGGTTGAGCGCAGATACCGTCAATTTTGCGGCCTCCTCCTCCAGCGTAAGTAAAGGAGAAACCCTCCTCGACACCGTCAATAATATACTGGCCATGAAAGTAGATATGGTCGTGATGCGCCACCCCGCACCCGGCGCATGCGTCTATCTTTCCGAACGGATTCCAGCCAATGTGATCAATGCCGGCGATGGCACACACGAACACCCCACCCAAGCGCTGTTGGATGCTTTTTCGATTCGCGAACAATTGGGTAGTGTAGCAGGTAAAAAAATCGCGATTATTGGAGATATTTTGCACAGCCGCGTGGCCTTGAGCAATGTTTTTTGCCTTTTAAAATTAGGCGCAAAAGTGCGTGTTTGCGGCCCGCCTACCTTAATTCCAAAATATTATGGGGATCTAGGGGTAGAAATCAGCCACAATATAATGGACACACTCCGTTGGTGCGATGTCGCCAATGTGCTCCGTATCCAACTCGAGCGACAAGATATTAAACTATTCCCAAGCCTCCGCGAATACCACCAATATTTCGGCGTCACCAAATCAATGCTCGAATCCTTAGACAAAGAAATAGTCGTCATGCACCCAGGGCCGATCAACCGCGGTGTGGAAATGAGTTCCGATGTAGCCGACAGCAAACAAAGTATCATTTTGCAACAAGTAGAAAATGGCGTTGCGGTGCGTATGGCCGTGCTGTACTTATTGGCCGCCAAAGGCTAACCCAACACACATGCAGACCTTATCCAAATTATTCAAATTTACCACCATCATGGCCATGATGGGATGGGCGATACTCCTGTTATTACCCACTTGGCAATGGTCAGATGTTATCATAAAAAACGGAATTGTAGTCATTTTATCCGTTTTTTATATCTATATCTTGTTTTTTCATAAAAATATTGCAGGGGAAGTATATCCCATAGGTAGTTTTAAGGACTTGGAAGGTGTGATCAATTTATTCAAAAATCCCAAATCCGTACTTGGCGGTTGGGTGCATTATTTAGCCTTCGATCTGATGGTTGGTTTGTATATCAAAACGCAAGCCAACGAAATCGGGATGAGCCATTGGTTACAAATCCCTTGTCTATTCCTAGCATTTATGTTTGGACCGGCTGGCTACTTATTGTTTTTCATTTTACAGTTATTTATACATTAAAAACATGTACGACAAATTAATCCCTTTATTGGGCAAAAGCATTGAAAGCGAGGAAATTAAAGCCTTGCTGGTGGATTGGAACGTGACGTATCCCAAAAAGGTATTTTGTACTGCCGACAACCCAAACCTCAAAGATAAAATAGAAAAACACTGTATCCGTTTGTATTTTGGTCGCGGTGGTAACAGCCGTTATATGAAACCTGTGCCAACTTCCTGGGCAGGTGGTTATATTGCCCAATTTACGACCATCGAATTTACAAAAAAACGCACCGATACCATTCCTTTTGGCGTAAAATACGATATGACACCGGAGGAATTAACTGCAATTTTAGGCAAACCTACGGTTACTAATGTTGTAAGTACCACCACAACTTGGCGCAAAAACTATACTGATAAGCACGAATTGGTGGTCAGTGATGCCTTGTTTCCGGATGGCACAACCGTGCGCTCTATGCATTTGAGTTTTATTTATGAGGGGGATTTATATAGTATGGAGGATTATGAAAAGGTGGGATTGTAGGGGTATTGGGGTGTTGCTTGGGAGTTATATCGCTTTTTTATTCAATTTAAAATTTTACTTTGGGTGGATTTGTTTTTTTAAAAGGGGGTTTGGGTGGGTTGGTTTTGATTGATTTTTGCTAACTGGGGATGGACTACGTGGCGGCTGCGCGGTTGGTTTTGCACTTTGGCTGTTTAGCCGCCATGTGAGGCCATACAAAGTTCTCAATATTCTATTTTGATGCGGTTTCTATCAATCTGTTAAATTTATTATAAAGTACTTCGCTTTCAAATTTATTATTTTTATAAATTTCTTTTATCGTTTCTTCTATAATATTTATTACGGTATCAACTAATTCTTTTATCGTAAACACCTTTTTAAATCCAACAAGAGCCTCGTCTTTATCCGAGTAATATTTTGTTAATTTGTAGAATATATCATCTATTACAAGATCTCCGTCCAAATCATCTTTATTAAGATTAGTCTCTTCAAATCCTCTATGCATCTCTTTATCTCTAATATCTGCTAATTTTTGGGTGTATTCTAATCCAATTTCATCATTCAGATTTAATATGATTGCCATGTCATCTAAAAATG
Organism: Chitinophagales bacterium; assembly: GCA_043764095.1. Taxonomy (GTDB): domain Bacteria; phylum Bacteroidota; class Bacteroidia; order Chitinophagales; family Saprospiraceae; genus M3007. Next base: position 1,919 of record JAYUKX010000036.1, on the reverse strand, counting down.
AATGTGTTTTTTTAACTATGTCATCCGAGAGCATCGAAATTAATTCATTTGTCATAACCTCAGAATCAATATTAAATTGTAAAATCGAATATTGATCAATATATTTACTTGGATTCAACAAGTACCATCGTTGAGATGAAGGATGAGTTCTGAAATATTCTGGTTGAATGATACTGAATATTTTATCCCATGTCAAGAATATTGGTTGTAAGGGGTGAATATCAACATTGTTATCAGATAAAAATTCAAATATTATTGAATCATTATCTAAAATAAACTTTGACCTAAAACGATTTGATTTATCCGCTTCCCATTCAAATTTATCACGAATTTCCTCTATATTATAATTTTTCCCTACTTGCGTTTTTTCAATTTTTATTCCAATATTTTTTAAGTGATCAGCAATTATTCTAATGTGCGTCTCATTATTGTCTTTAATACTAAAATTAAATTTTTCTAAAAAATCAGAAAAAGTCAAATCATCCTGTATGTCACTTACATAAAGAAAAAAGTTATAGAAAGCATTTCTAGATTTTCCTAATCTCTTAAAATTCGGTAGCGTTGTGAAAGGAAGTAAATTATGCGCTTCTATGAAATGATTCTTAGTTTCCCATAGATACCTATCTGGCAAAAAGAGACTTATTTTGTTTTTCCTTGAAAATTCTATAAGGTTTTTAACAGTCTTATAAAAATAATTTTGATATTCGTTTTTAGGATTGTAATAATAACATAATCCATGAAGTGCAATTTGTGTATCCAGAAACACTTTCTTTTTTGTATTAATATAGTTTTCAATTTTTGATAAATTTGTTTTTTCTGTAATACTTTACTTGCACTAAATTTTTGTATAAATTTATCTTGCTTGCAAAAAGTTAAGAGATCTACCGCAATTTCTTTTTCGTCAAAATCATTTCCTTTTTTATTGCAAATAAAAAGCAAAAAGTCACGAGACAAAGATGCTAAATCAGAAGAAGTAAAGTTCTCAATAACATTATTTATATCATTGCTAAAATTCTCTATGTATAATTTTTTTAATTCATTTATAAATTTTTCTGTATGGCTTGATAGTTCATACTTCTCGAGTATACTGCTTATTCCTACTATAAATATATTTTCATCAATTTCAAATTGCTCTTTCAGTTTATTAATTTTATCATTCTCATCAGTAGTTAGTTTATAGTAAAGTCTATCATGTGTTTTTACAACTTTTCGACTTGTTTGGAGGCCATTCATCAATTTTTCATAGAACACAGAATTTTCTTTGTTTCTAAATTTCTCAGTACTGATATTGATGATTTCTTCGAGAGATAATTTATCTGTTTTGAAAAGGCATTGTAATATATGCGATTCAATAATTTGTATTTTGAAATCAGAAGATTTTCCGAATGCAATAAGATCAAAAATTAGATTTTTATCATTTTCGTGAAAAACTGAATCCCTATCAACTGTGAGATTTATATCATCAGTTTCCAGTATGGACTTTTGTAAATTAAGATAATCTTCCGATTCATCGGCAATTCTATTTGCATCAATCAATGTTAAACTAATTCCAAGCGAAAGTGCTTCTTTTTCATATTCTCGAATGACTTTATTAGTCATTTTTTTAGAATAAAAAAAGAATAAAGAATTTGAATAGCCATAGTCAAGGTTGTTTTTACTAGATTTTTTTAAATCTTCCCTGATTTTTTTTTCGAGTTGATTTTTTTCTGACTTAGTTTCGGATTTTTGGGTTGTGAGTTGATATTGTATTTTTTTATCATTAACATCAAATACCTTTACATCAATACCTATATCATCTTTCCCATCGGTAATTGATATTCTACCATACTACTGGACATTTTTGAAAAGTGCATGATTTTTTACAGTTAAGGCATTGAAAACATATTTTAAAAAACATACAAATTGATAGCATTTTTGGG
>JAYUKX010000035.1:0-64896 GCA_043764095.1 Chitinophagales bacterium | reverse complement strand
TATTTGTTCGTACATCTTGCAAAGTTATGTTTTTTCCATAAGTTTACCCCCGCTTTTTGAGGGGATACCTTTTTTTGGCGAAAAAAAGTAAGAAGTAGATATTATTGCACAAATTTTTAGGTTTTTGAGATTTGCAAGTGTACATGTTTTTTTCTCAAAAGAAAAAGTGTAAGGCTGTAAAAAAGCATTCCCAAATCTCTGTGTTTTTCAGAACCCACCAAGACTTATTACCGCTAATATTTCAACTTTTTTTTGATTGAGCGATACAACATTTAGATAAATGTAAATTTTGGCGAAAGTCCCAATATTTTTTCGGAATTTTGCGCCGCTCAAACGAATGCGTCTGATCTTCTTTTATTATAACGGAAGAATTGTGAATTATTGTTCATAATCTTTTATTACCCTAACGTAATTTTACGTATATTATATAATTTCATGGAAAAACTCAAGCAAATCGCTCCCGCAACTGGGAAACTTGGTATTTTGACACCCGGTTTGGGCGCCGTTGCCACCACATTTATTGCAGGTGTTATTGCCTCCCGAAATGGGCTAGGGCAACCTATTGGATCCCTTACCCAAATGGGGCGTATCCGTGTGGGTAAACGCACCGAATACCGTCAGCCATTAATTAAGGAATTTGTACCGCTTTACGCGCTAGATCAGGTGGTTTTTGGTGGTTGGGATATTTTTGAGGATAACGTATATCAAGCCGCTTCCCATGCCAAGGTGTTGGACCAGCAGTTGCTGGATGCACTCAAGCCGGAGTTGGAGCAAATTAAGCCCATGTCGGCCGTATTTGATAGCAGTTATATCCGCAATATCACTGGCCCAAATATTAAAAAAGGAGCCTCTAAAATGGATTTGGCAGAGCAACTAATGGCCGATATCCAGGATTTTAAAACCAAAAATGATTGCGAACGCTTAGTCATCGTATGGTGTGCTTCCACGGAAGCCTATATTGAATCGAGCGCAGTACACGCTACTTTGGCGACTTTTGAGCAGGGTTTGCGCGATAGTGCACAAGAAATTGCACCATCGCAAATCTACGCTTACGCAGCACTCAAATGTGGTGTGCCATTTGCTAATGGTGCTCCTAACCTTACTTGCGACATACCCGCTATAGTAGAATTATCGCAAAAAACCAAAGTAGCCATTAGCGGTAAGGATTTCAAAACGGGTCAAACCCTGATGAAAACCGTTGTAGCACCGGGTCTTAATGCACGCGCATTGGGCGTACGTGGCTGGTTCAGTACCAATATCTTGGGCAACCGCGATGGCGAAGTACTGGATGCTCCCGAAAATTTCAGGACTAAAGAGGTCTCTAAAGGCAATGTGTTGGACGGTATTTTTAACGCCGAATTACAGCCCGAACTCTATGGCGAACTCTACCATAAGATCAGGATCAACTATTATCCGCCACATGGCGATAATAAAGAAAGTTGGGACAATATTGATATTTTTGGTTGGTTAGGCTACCACATGCAGATCAAGATCAATTTCTTGTGCCGCGATAGTATCCTTGCCGCGCCTATTGTATTGGACTTGGCTTTGTTAATGGATTTGTCCCAACGCGCTGGTCTGTACGGAATTCAGGAATGGTTGTCCTTTTATTACAAAGCACCACAAACAATGCCTGGCCTGCCGGCAGAGCATGATATATTCAAACAATTGAGCAAGTTGGAGAATACGCTCCGCTACCTCATGGGTGAAGATTTAATTACGCACTTGGGGCAGGACTACTACGAAGAATTCAATGAGCAATTCGATAAAAACATGGAAAATCCTACTTAGTGGATTTGGTTCAGGATGGCTACCATTAGCACCCGGAACATGGGGCGCAGCGGTAGGCATCCTGATGGTTTGGCCATTAGTAGCCTTACCAACAATATGGATTACACCTATTTTGACGGTGTTGATTTTGATCTTTTTATGGATAGGCGTAAAAGGATCCAATTTGGTAGAAGCCGAATGGGGCGATGATCCAAAGCAGACTGTGATAGATGAGATGATTGGTGTGTGGATTGCAATTTTGGGTATGCCACTCACTTGGCCTTGGTTATTAGGCGGTTTTGTACTGTTTCGTTTTTTTGATATTGCCAAGCCATTGGGCATTCGTCAATTAGAAGCCATCAAAGGAGGCTGGGGTATTATGCTCGATGATGTGCTGGCGGGTGTCTATGCTAATCTTGTTTTACAAGTCGTTATTTTGATTATCCATGCTTAAGGGAGTTCAACTCAAGATCAAAGCGTATGCAATCGTCTTAAAATACGCGCTAAATTCGTTGGCGGCCACCGCTATGGATTTTACCACGTATCATTTTTTGGTGGATCGATTTGGTGTAGAGGTGGTAGTATCCACATTTTTGGGAAATGCGATGGGGGCGGTTATTTCGTATTCAATGTTGCGGCTTTGGGTTTTCAAAGGGGCATCAGGGCAGCAAACAAGTCAACAGATCGGTAAATTTATAGCCGGTGTAGTGATGATTACGATAACCAATATGATTTTGGTCTCCATGCTCCATTATTTTTTTGCATGGTCGGCCTGGCCCGCGCGTATTGCATCAGCTATTGGAGCGTGGTTATTGGGTTATTGGTTCAATCGAAAAATTGTGTTTACGCGTTCCTAAATAAGATGTTCAATTTTCGTAAAATCTCATGGGACATTAGGGGAAAGGTGTATCCATCCATAGACTTGTTGCGGCGGGAGCGTCTGAGGCATAAAATTAGAGATTTTTTGACTGATTGAGACTCATTTTGTAGTTCGTAGCAGCGTTACGGATTACAAAATAGCCGAAAAACAGGCGAAAAAGATCAATTTTTGACCAGACAGTCTTTCGCCGAAACAAGTCTAATATATAAAAGTGCAATCGGGTAGCCGAACGCAATCGAAATAATCGAATAAATCAACTATGGCTAACTTTCTAAAAGATTTCGGACAACCCTTGGTCTATCGCGTCATACAGCCGTTGATTTGGCTTTTGACACGTATGGGCATTACCCCGAACGCTATTACAATGATTGGCTTTTTTTTAAATATTGTAGCGGCTACGATATTTATTTGGGGAGCTATCACATTGCCAAGAGACCTACGCGTAGTGGGCTGGGGCGGTGCAATGATCCTTTTTGCTGGTCTTTTTGATATGATTGATGGACGGCTGGCACGTGTAAGTGGCCAAGAGAGTAAATATGGAGCGTTGTTTGATTCCGTCATTGATCGGTATAGTGAATTGGTTATGTTTTTGGGTATTTGCTACTATTTGGTCTATGAGCACTATCCAATCAGTGCATTATTTGCCTTTATCGCCATGATTGGTTCTATTATGGTTTCGTACGTGCGCGCCCGCGCCGAGGGATTGGGTGTTGAGTGCAAAGGAGGTTTAATGCAACGCCCCGAACGTGTATTGACGATTGGTATTTCTGCTATTTTCTGTGCTATTTTGCGCAATTATTTAGCCCCTTACCATTATACACCCGAAGGTTGGGCATTTCCTCTTATTGAAAGTATCAGCGTTTTTACATTTCCCATCTTTATTATGGCTATATTGACCAATATGACCGCGATGCAAAGGATGCGAGATTCAAAAAGAGCCCTGAATGGCCGATAGTCTTCCTCTTTTACCTTATTCGTTTAATATTGAATTATGGATCAAGCACAACAAAAACGGCTACTTCATGTATTGCTAGTGAGTATTCCCTACTTTTTGTGGTGTGTGTACTTGGTAGGGATGCGGCCAGAGCATTATGTGATGTATATCGCTGTGGTAAGTGCCTATTTGGCGACAGACAAAACCCGTATTTGGGTGTATAATTTTGCAGGACTAATTATGTACTGGGTTGTGTATGATTCTTTGAGGATTTGCCCCAATTACAAGATTAATCCAGTTCATATTTCCGAACCATATCTCTTTGATAAACAGTGGTTTGGTATTACAACAGAGGCAGGGCGACAAACCTTAAATGAGTTTTTTGCCGCACGTACCAATACGGTATTAGATATTACAACAGCACTGTTTTACTTGTCGTGGCTACCTGTCCCGATCATATTTGGCACATGGCTGATATTCAGGGATAAGATTTTATTTCGCCAGTTTATGTATGGTTTTTTATGTACTAATTTGATAGGATTCGTGCTCTACTACCTGTATCCCGCTGCTCCACCGTGGTATGTAGAACTCAATGGGTTTGTATTTAATCCCGATACCGCGCGGAATGCGGCAGGTTTGGAACATTTTGATCAATTGATTGGAAAACCCTTTTTCCACAATATGTATCAACGCAATTCCAATGTATTTGCCGCTATCCCCTCTCTGCACTCGGCTTATCCACTCATTACATTGTTCTATGCTAGACAAGTGCCACAACGGTGGCCAACGGTACTTTTTATATTTTTATCGCTTGGAATATGGTTTTCTGCTGTATATTTGAGGCATCATTATGTCATTGATGTAATCTTGGGTATCTTAACCGCTATAGCAGGTTACATCCTTGCACGATGGGTTTTTAGTTTAATCCAATCTAATAAATAATTTTTTCCGATTTTAATATGAAACACTTTCACATACTTATTGTAGGGATTTTTTGCTTAATTACTATTGGTATAAAAGCACAAGGCATCACCATCAACAACTGTACTGAATTTCCAGTTTGTATGCCATTTAACAGTTGTACATCCGCTACGGCCTCTATTTGGTTGGATGCGAGTACCACTTGTTTTAACCAAAATGTCAATTTTACCTATAAAGTAGATTTTGGGAATGATGGCACTTTTGAGATACAAGATATGGGCGATACCGTTACCCAAAACTTCCCGATTGGGCTAAGTCGAATTTCTTGGCGGGCTACCTCCAACTGTGGCCATGTAGCCACTTGCAACCAGGTCATCTCCGTAAAAGATTGTCAGGCACCTAATCTGATTTGCCGCAATGGTATTACCCAAAGTTTGGACAACAATTGCTCCATGATTGTAAGCGCACAACAGTTTGTACTTACTGCTACGGATAATTGTACGCCTTCAAACCAATTGGTGTATGGACTTCGCAAAGCAGGGACAGGTACCGGGTTCCCTCCACACGATACTATTAGTTATCATCTTTGCGATAATGGCACCAATATTGTGGAAATGTGGATAAAAGATGCTGTTGGCAATATCAATCAATGCGCCAATTATGTGTTGGTGCAGGATAATTCCAATTTTTGCCCGTGCATACAGACTACGGATTTGACGATTAAAGGTTGCGCACGCACTTCTACCAATACTAAATTAAATACTTACCGAGTACATGCCTTAGTTCAAGGATCGGGTACTGGTGTTGCCAATGTCAATAAACAGGAAGTTGTTACTTCGCTGGATTCCTGCTTTACCATGCCCATTTCAGGGCTTCCCGCAGGTCTCAATGGTACTGTTCGTCTTAGAGCAGCACGGACAGACATGATGACCAATGGCGTAACGGCTTACGACTTGGTGCTAATTAGTCGGCATATCCTTAATTTGGAGCCGATGACTACAATATATCAAGTACTGGCCGCTGATGTGAACCGTTCGCAAACAGTGACTACTTTTGACATTGTGGAGATCCGTAAAACAATTTTGGGTACAAAAGATACTTTCCCCGCTGTGCCCGCTTGGCAATTTATACGCCCTGTTGCAGATCCTTCCCAGTTGGTCAATTTTGCAGCGGTGAAAGATACATTTATGGTATCATTAAACAACTTAAGCGGCGTGGTGACCAGAAGTGGTTTCAACTGGATCGGTATTAAATCCGCTGACATTGACCGAACAGCATCGCTTACAGGCGAAATATTGGAAGAACGCAATGGCCCGACACTTTTGATGACAACCAAAGATCGCTGGGTAAAAGCAGGCGAGCAAGTAACAGTACCCATTGCTCTTTCTGAATCGGTCGATCTTACCGCTTGGCAATTGGCCATTCAGCCCCGGAACTCGGCCACTATTACTGGGGTAGAAGGACTGCCAGAGGAGGCGTATGCGCTACAGCCCGACGGAGGCGTGCGTATGCTTTGGATGGACGATAATCCAGGTGTCATGCGTGCGTATCATGCGGGTGAGCACATTGCTCAAATCACTGTTAAAGCACAACAAGCAGGATGGCTGTCACAATTATTGGAAAGCGATCCCAATGCACCAGTTGAGGCCATTACAAGTGCGGTACAAGTGCGGCCAGTGGCTTTCCAATTTGTACCAGTAGCACAGGAAGGAAATACGGCAACTATATATCAGCCTTATCCGAATCCATTTAGTGGGCAATTGGCGTGGCCACTGCTGTTAGATAAAGATGAAACAGTTCGTTTACAAGTGTTTGATGCCGCAGGACGGGCAATATATGAAGAAAGTCGTTCTTTCCAGGCTGGTTATCAAGTATTTAATGTTGACTTAAGCACGACCACTCGGGGTTCGTATAGTTGGCGTTTGATTGCCGGAGCAACCGTTGCTACAGGGAAGACGGTGCGATATTAAAAAATTACATGAAAAAAATTATTACAGAGGGTATTTGTACCTTTTTTCTAATGTTGTCTATTTTAATGGCGAGTGGTGTATTGTCACCACTCGCTGTTGGTTTTTTATTGATGGCATTAACGTATAGTGGTATGCGTATTTCAGGTGCACACTACAATCCCGCCATTACTTTTATAATGCTGCTACAAAACAAGATCACCCGCGACGAATTTCCGTTGTATGTGGTGGCGCAGGTAGTAGGTGCGGTATTAGCCGCTGCGATTAGCGGGTTTTTATTGACTGCCGTAGCCGGTATGGATATTAGTATGCGTACTAATCATACTATGGCGGCTTTGGTGGCAGAGTTTGTGGGTGCTTTTGCATTGGCGTATGTTTTTCTGAATGTTACATTACCCGCAAAAGCGGTAGGTAATATGTACTATGGAGCAGCTATTGGCCTCATGGTAACAGCCCTGTCTGTTATGTTCGGAGAAGTATCCGGTGCGGTGTTTAATCCTGCTGTCGCGGTGGGTATGGCTATTTCGGGCAAAATTGCTTGGGGTGATGTTTGGTTGTATTTAGTAGCGACATTTTTGGGCGCGGGCGCGGCGAGTACAGTATTTACACTATTGGAAGCGCAAGAAGACTAAGTTATGCATGCAAAGCCCTATGTAGGTTATTTATTGTTTTTCCTCTTTTTCGTAGGCATAGTTGCGTTTAATGGGCTATTGGATCGGAATGCATTTGGTACATTATTAGCGGGTTATAGCCTGCTTTTTGTCCTCTATTTGGGTATCTTGCGCACGGTGCAGTCATCCGTTTTTTCGCCACAATCTATTCTTATTGCAGGTATTACCATCCGCATTGCTTTATTGTTTGGATTACCCCGTTTGTCCGACGATTGTTTTAGGTTTCTTTGGGATGGGCACTTATGGAACCACGGTATTCACCCATTTGCGCATACGCCGAGGTATATTATGGCGCATTTTCAAGTGCCTGGAATAGATGCAAAATGGCTATCCTTGCTCAATTCGCCGGATTATCATACGATTTATCCACCCATTGGTCAGTTCTTTTTTAGGATAGCCGCTTGGACAGCTCAGGGCAATTTGCCAGTGGGCGTTTTTTGTTTAAAGGTGTTTCTATTGCTCGGTGAAGTACTCAGTTTATGGATTTTATACCGATGGTTACAAAAAACGGCTGCCCAAAAATGCAATTTTGGACTTGCTCTCTATGCATTTAACCCATTATTGCTGTTGGAAACCATAGGGAATTGTCATTTTGAAGGAATGATGATGGGTTTTGTAATGTTGGGTATGTATTACTTGTGGCAGGGAAAAACAATTTTTTCAGGTATGTCTTGGGCGGCAGGTGTAGCCGTAAAGTTGTTGCCATTGCTGCTGGTTCCCGTTGCGGTAGGCTGGTTAGGCATACGACGAGGGATGCTGTTTTTAGTTGTATTTGGTGTATCGCTTGTGGTAATGTTTGCGCCTTTGGCCGATTGGGAAGTATTGCGAAATATGGGTGGTAGCCTACAATTGTATTTTCAGAAATTTGAATTTAATGCGTCTGTTTATTACGTACTTGCGCATATTTCACCTTGGTTTACAGGTTGGTATGAGGGGAGGAATATTAGTCCAGCACTGGCTTTTTATACGGTAGTGGCTGCTTTTTATTTTGCTTGGAAATTGTGGAAAAACCCTATCAAACAACCGGTTGACCTGCAAAAATCCTTACTATTTATCTCGACTATTTATTTATTCAATGCAACTACCGTACATCCGTGGTATATTTTGGTGCCTTTTGTGTGCAGTATTGGCACGGGATATTGGTTTCCTCTTGTGTGGACTTACACGGCGTTTTTTTCTTATAGTCATTATATTGGCGGCGGAAGAGCCGAGCAATGGGGCTGGATTGCTGCAGAGTACTTGTTGGTATTGTTAGTGATAGGGTTAGAATTGTTTGGTGCTAAACGTTTTTATATAAAACCGTATTCACCGTAAAACCAGTAGCGGTAAAGCCTTATACTCAAGATAACCGCATTATTTTTGGTTTTATACGCGTACTGCTTTCCATATAACCATGGATAATGCGCGGCGCCTCAGGATCATGTCCTGTAGTAGTCACAGGTGATTCAAGTATGTCTTCGGTTGTCATCATAGTGATATCATCTGAGATAAAAGCATACCCGCGATACTGTCCGTTTTCCACCACAACGATCGCTTTTTCTCCTAGTGTACGTCCTTTCTCCATAATGATATATGTCCCAGTAAGTCTTCGTCGCGCTTGGGTAAGTGCCAGATCAACCCGCTCATTGTACTCCTCTACTGCTTCCTCTTTTATACAAGCACCTCTACATTGTTTAATATTATAATAAAAACAGGCTTGCTCTCCAAAATCTAGGTTACACAACCTACTACACAGTTCGAATTGCCGGCGAATACTTTCCAAATGATTTTTGGCATGGTCTAATTTTGGATAATCCGCTACCAGTTCTAGTTCTTTGTTTTTGGTCGCTGCACGTTTGCCCACCGCCAAACATCTGTATCCGCGTTGGTCGGTATAAGTATAAATCGCGCCTGTATAGTTTTTAATGCGTTGTGCACGGTTGATACGCGGCTGAATACGCTTGATTTCGCTACTTTCAAGCAAAAGTGCTACCAACTCGCTACCCGTAATTTCAAAACTAAAATCAGCAACACCTATCCGCATTTTTTCGCCTTTGGGTGTTTGATCGGCAAAGTGTTCCATTAATCGTTTCCTAATGTTGAGGCTTTTGCCGACATAAATTACATTCTTATCTTCGTCATAAAGGTAATAAACACCACAGGCATCAGGTGCCTCATTCAATCGCTCCATCGTAATAGACTGCGGCAACTTGGTGGCTTGGATACCTTGATTAATAAAGGATTTTAATCGCTCGCCGTTTTGTTCGGCCATTATCTTTTCAAAAATTTCTACCGTAGCCAAGGTATCATCCAATGCGCGGTGGCTTTTGTCGGCATGAATCCCGAAATGGCGTTTTAAATTACTAAGGCTATAACTATTTAATCCTGGAAAAGCTTTCCGCGACATACGCACGGTACAAAGTAGTTTCCGTGAAAAAGGATAACCCAATCGAGCAAATTCTTCTTTAATAAAATTATAGTCAAATGTGGCATTATGTGCTACAAACACGGCATCCTCTGTCATTTCGACAATCTTTTTGGCCACTTCATAAAATTTGGGCGCATGAGATACCATATCATTAGTGATACCCGTAAGCTGTGTAATATTCCAAGGAATGGGGCGTTCGGGATTGAGCAGGGTACTAAAAGTATCCACGACACGTTCCCCATCGTGGCGTACGATCGCAATCTCGGTGATGCGCTCGAATTGTGCTGAACCACCTGTAGTTTCTACATCAATAATTGTAAACACCCTGCTCTTTTTTTGATTTTTGATCAACGTTTCTTCATTGGGTGTAAAGGTAAAGTATTTTTTTAAAATTAACACAAAAAGTTCTTACAAAAACACAAAAAGTTTTCATAAGAACAGCCAACCATCCGTCTGAAAACTACGTTAACTACTATGAATCACTATTTTTCACATCATAACCATTCAGTACTATGAAATTATCAAAATCATTGCTCCAAGTTATTGCAGTAGCTGTTTCTGTAAGCGTAGCAGGTAGTTCTTGCACAAAAATTGAAGAAAACTACCAAGAAAAGAAGACCGAAATAAAGGAAAAGTGTAATATTCCTACCGGAAAAACAACCACACCTGGTTTTGATTGCCCTGCTTGCGGTATGGGATAACTTTAATACGCTGTAAATCAAATTTATTCCTATTTTTGCCAAACCTTTTTGTCATACTTCCCCCAATTTTATTGCCTATAGCAGCGCTACGGGCGGAAAAACTGGGAGGAAGTATGACTTGTTAAGGTACACTTTTATTTTTGGTACTATACTTTGAGATTTTACATAAAGTACAGTACCCAAGTGAGGCAAGATCGGTCTTAGAAAAATTTATGCTGAGCCTGCCAAAGCGTTACTTTTTTTATGGCACAAAAAATCTATAATTGGGGCATCATTGGCCCAGGGAAAATAGCCCGAAAATTTGCAGATGGGTTGCAACTGTTGCCCAATGCACGATTGCACGCTGTGGCATCTACTGTACTCGAACGCGCGCAAGTATTTGCAGCAAATTACCAGTGTCCCAATGCTTTTGGCAGTTACCAAGCACTCATGGATTGTCCCGATCTGGATATTGTTTATATCGCTACACCACATGTGAAGCACTACGAGCATACCATGCTTTGCCTGAACCACGGTATTAAAGTAGTGTGTGAAAAGCCTTTTTCTATGAGTATGGCACAAACAAAGGCTATGGTGGATCTAGCACGTGCTAAAAAGGTGTTTTTAATGGAAGCACTTTGGACGCTCTTTATGCCCTCAATGGAAGCAGCGGTGGCCATTGCGGCATCTGGTGTGGTGGGTGATATTCATTCTGCTAAAGCCGATTTTGGATTTTTTGCACCATATGATAAAGCATCACGGTTGTTTGACCCTCAACTGGGTGGCGGCTCGCTACTGGATATTGGTATTTATCCAATACTTTTTTTTCAGCGTCTTTTTGGTAAACCCAGCGCAGAAAACATACAGGCAACTGCAGTATTTACCCGCGATGGTGTGGACGAATCCTGTGTTTTTACGTTTAAATACCCCGATAACCGACTCGCCTTTGGGCATAGTACCATTGCAGCGGATACGCCTATTGAGGCGATCATTTTTGGAACAAAAGGCAAAATTCATATCCATTCCAGATTCCACCACGCGCAACAAGTGTCGGTATTTCGGTACGAAAATGGCCCAGAGCCAGAAGTGCATCATTTCCCCTATGAAGGATGGGGATACCATTTTGAGGCAGCGCATGTCATGGATTGCCTAGATGCTGGCAAAACTGAAAGCGATGTGTTGCCTTTGTCCTTTACGTTGGAATTGGCCGAGACATTAGCGACTGTCGCGGATAAAATTGGTTTGAAATACCCAGAGAATCTATTGAAACTTTAGGGCGTGTGTCCTTTATTTTGTCCACTGCAGTGTTTCCACCAGCCGATTAATGTCTTTTTTCATAAAAGCAATAACTGGAGCCAATGAATCAGGGCGAGATTGTGTACGGAAATAGAGTGATCCCCTTAAAAAATGACGCACAGAATCGGTGGCATAAAACTGATACGGGGAAGCGGCAGGGCCTTCTATATTGTAGATCATTCCATATACTTTATGGTCTGTTTTTTGGAATTGTATTTCTTCGATAAAACTGGCCTTTACGTTGTGCTTGTTCACCATTTCAAAGGCATCTTTGACTAATCCATCAAAATGTGTTTTGCTATTGATCGGAAAATAGCTACAATGTATCGTGGCATTCAAAGACGGCACGGTAAGATTGAACCAACAATCGCTCCCTGCTTTTTGGTCAAAAAATGTAGAGTCTTTCTCTACAATTGAATAAACAGGCTGATCAAATGTAAAACCGCAATAGTTGGCACCAAAAGGCTTATAGGCCTTGGTTGGATATACCACGCGAGGATATGCATGCGGCTTCGGTACAGCAAGATCGTCTTCACAAGCAGTCAAACCAATAGTACAGCATAATACCAGCAGTAAAAGAAGGCGCAAAAAATGATTTAAACTATTATAATTCATTGTTTTATATGTTTTAATGTGTGTGTTATGATACCGCAAATGCTTATTCCAAACCACAATTTATTTTAATCATGCGTGCTATATCGGGATCACGAACGAGCCGAAGGTAACTGTTTTTTGCATCAGGGTTATCATTTTGATGAATCATCGTGACAAGTGATTGCCAGTTTCGGTTCAATATAATAGCTTCGGCCAGACAACGGCTATATTCGGCGTTTTTTTCGGGATGCAATAATTGGTCAATTTGAATGGCCTCTTGCATATATCCTTTGATCGTTGTGGTATCTGGTGCATAAAAATTGACCCGATGCACTATCGGGTTATCCGGAAGGTATTGCCCCTTAAAAGTATGTTGATCAGCCAACGCAAAACCGCTGGGGAGGTATATTTTTCCACCATCGGGATTTTCTACTTTTCCGTTAAGAATGGTACTATCAGCGGCTTTAATTTTGTAATAGGCAATAGGTCGGCCATTTTCTTCCAAGGTGATAAAAGTAACGGCACAAGGCAAGCCTCTTTGTTGTAGTTGAAGCACCTGGTTTGGATTGAGCAAGCCGAGGATACTCCTTTCAGAGGTTGCTGCTGTGATCCTTTTTTGCTTTTGGTATCGGTTGAAGACTAATAGAACCGCCAGAAAAAGCAACATGATACCAATACCCACTGCAAACTGCTTACGTTCCATACGCAGCACGCTTTTGCGCCGTTGATTGAGGGGCGTATCAACGTCTTTATTGATCTTAAACTCGTAACCAAACCACCCACCTTTCTCGCGTACTAAATGCACTTCGCAGAGTTCCTCTTCGATAAAAAAAGAATAATAGGTGGTTTCTTTTACTGAAAAATCGACTTGAACGACCTTCAAGTCACAATAAATAAGAACGTGCCCGGTTTTGTTGCCGTGGTACATTCCAACGCGGTGGCTCTTGCCGGCGTTATCGAGATAGACCCAGTTCATTTGTGCCATTGATAGGTGCAAAGATAATCTCTATTACTCCAATTCCGCAATTTTATCTTTTAACCATTTTTTGGGCGTATTATAAGATGACGCTAACACACGCTCCTTGAACTCCGCCAAGGCTTTTTTATCTCCGGGCCTAATAGTGGTTAGTTTTTTTACTAAATTTAAGAAATTATTGTACTCTTTTTGCAAATTTTTAGAAATCTGTTTGTTGCGGCGCAAGTAAATCTTAAAGCTATCAATCAAAGAATCAAGCGCCATATATTCGCCTTGTTCGTAATAGATCCGCAATAGAATTGTTTTAGCACCTAAGGCATAGGTGACATCTGTGTACTCAACGCTGCGTAGTACCTCCATCGCACGGTTATAATCTTTGAGGTGAGAGTATAAATTGGCCAAATTATAGGCATAGGCATTTTCGCGAATAGCCGGTGGTAGGTACCAAGAGTACTCTTCAATAAATTGTTCGACCCATTTGTGTTCGCCTGCTCGCAAGCCCGTAGTGATAATATTTTTATAAATGCCTTCGGCCAATTGCCCATCTTCGATCAGGGCACCACGCTTGACCATTATTTTAAAAATTTCGTTGGCGCGGTTGTAATACTCCGATTTACCTTCATTGATCTTTAGCGCGCAATAATTTTGTGCAATAAAACAGCACTCGCGGTAATCTGCTACGGATAGTGAATTTCCAATATCTTCCAGTTTTTGGAGTAATTCCACAAATAGCGACTCTTCAGCGGGGTTTTGCAGTATATTAACCACTAATTTATATACCCCAACCATCGGAATAAGGTCAAAAGAGGTGTTTTCAATATGTTCCCAAAATCCTGGTGGTAGCGGTAGCGATCGGTCGGTATTTCTAAACTGCCGATAAGAAAGCCACGCGACGTACATTTTTAGTTTTTGGGTGATGTAAAACGATTCCAGCGCATGATCGGCGGGCAATAGTTTGGCCATATAATCGGTAGCCGCCACCACACGGTAAGAGCGATTAAAAATATTCCAATAATATTGAAAAGTAAAGAGGTAAAATTCCGTATCCAATACAGAAGTGTCTTCAATATGCCGAGTAATTTGCCGTTCTACACCCGCCAAGTGCTTGTCGAGTCCAGCCGCTTCCAATGCTTTTTGCTCATTCAGCCATTGATCCGTAGGTATTTCGTTGCGTTGTTCCATAGCACGGAATCGGATGGCCAATTGGGTAAGATCGGAAGCCATTCTCCGCAAGTAGAGGTCATTGTAGGGTTTTGGGGCAAACAGTTTTTTCCAAACTTTTCCCTTGGTTAAATGCGCTAAATCGCTTGGATTTTTTTTCAAAATTGCGTGACAAATATCAAACAACCGCAGTACGTCAGGTTCGTCGTTGAGGTACGGAGATTCGACAAATTTGCGCAACCGATTGAGTTCTATTTTACCAAAAGTGCGCAGGAGTGTAATGAGTTTGTCACTTAGGAGCGATTCCATAATAATGAGTACATACTCGTTCCCTGTTATTTGAAAATAATATAGTCACTAGGATTCACCGGGCGACCCTTGTACCACAATTCAAAGTGTAAGTGCGGACCTGAAGAGGATTCGCCTGTATTTCCGATAATAGCAATAGCCTCGCCTGCTTTCACGCCACTACCTGCTTTTTTGAGCAATAAGGAATTGTGTTTATATAAAGTTACGACATTATTAGGGTGTTGTATAGCAATACTGTAGCCAGTTTCGACGGTATAACCAGCAAAAACGACCATGCCATCGGCTGCGGCTTTGATGGCAGTATTGCGGGGCGATGCTATATCTATGCCAAAATGATCTTTAAATGGGTCAAATTTAGCCGTTGTCTCGCCCGAAACAGGGGGCATAAAAAACAATTGCTCCAATGGAATATCGCGCAAAATAATACCACCGGCTACATTGGCCTCCGCGGAGGGTCTTACCCCAGTTATAGAACCAGAAGATACAGCACTGCGCAAAGCATCGTCTTCGGGGATACGTACCCCGAGACCCTCACCTAAGCTATTTGTGTCTTTTTGGGCAGCATTTACACCTTGTTTTTCAACATCGGCCTTAGTGATGCCCGTCATATCGTTGTTCAACAGCTTGCGCATGTTCTCACTGTACAATCTTGTAGCCTCTATCTCTTTTTCTAATTCAGTGGATTTGGATAAAAGAGCGGAAACTTCTGCATCGCGTGTCATGTCGCCATATCCGGGAATATAACGTTTGAGTGGGGTATAAATAATTAATAAGGTTACTAATATTGCAGTACCTACAATCAGCGAGCTGAGTATGGTATAAACATTTAAAGGGGTAAGTTTGAACGACGACACCTCTTCAAATGTCTCATCATTCATGACAACCAAGCGATATTTATCGCGCAGTTTCTCCGTCCATTTGCGGTCATCTTCCGGATTTCTACGGAAAAAACGAGCAAGGTTCTTGAAAGCAGCGAAGTATTTTTGCATTTTTTTTTATTTTCGACCCGCAAAGATCGGAAATAAACCGGACAATTGGGTAATTTGGAACTCCTTAGTATTAAGGGTACAAAGATTAAGCGTACGCTACGCTTTGTGTTCTAAAAAACAAGCGAAGCGCCCAATCTATGTCTTTGTAAACTTTGCGCTCTTTTGTGATATAATAAAGTGTACGCCATGTTTAAGTATTTGGACACAATTAATTATGTCCAAATACTTACTGAATATAGACTAAATTTTCGAGTTTACAATATCCAAAATGGTCTTTTCCAAGGCATCTGCTTTAGCAATCAAATCATATCCTTCGGCCAGTACTTTTTCTGCATAATCGCGGTCATCTAAGCCCGATGCATTAATTTTTACATTCAGAAATGCGCCATGCACAGCTGCTCGGGCGCACAAAGCACCTACTCCAGCGTCAGTAACAGAATTTGGATTGCCTGTTTCGGCCATTTGTTGCACCAATGCAAAAGTATCAAACGCCAAACGCATGACTTGTGCAGGCACTTCAATGGCCAATTTAGTAGCGGCTTGAATCGCTTTTTTACGGGCTGCTTTTTCTTCTGGTGTAGCATTCGGCAGTGCAAAAGCCGACATAATGGCGTTAAAGGCATTGGTATCATCGTCCACAGCCCGGAGAAGCGCATCTTTAAGGTGTTGTCCGGTTTCAGCGGCTGTGCCAAATTCGGCCCAGCGTTCGTCCCACCCACGTTTATGGCTACTTAGGTTGGCAACCATAGTGGCCAGTGCAGCACCCACTGCACCAACATAAGCACTGATAGAACCACCACCAGGCGCTGGGCTTTCGGAGGCGGTTTCATCCGCAAATGCGCGCAGGTCTTTATCTATCAGGCGTTTATTGACACCCGCATTTTTATTGGCAATATTGTACTCAATAATTTTTTGTTTAGGATCAAACGCCGAAATTTCGTCCAAACCCATGCTTTTTATCGCAATTTTAATCAATTCCCCTTCGCTTACACCCGCGCTACGCTCTTGTTTGTGCAAAAAGTATTTGCCTGCATCCAGCATTACTTTTAAAGGCACCAAACCTACCAATTCCGAACCTGTTACCCGCATACCCCGTTGGTCGGCACTTTTACAACACGCCTCAAATGCCTCGTGTAATGCCGTCAGTTTAGTATCAGTGATATTCATCGAAATTTGTGCAATGCCGTATTCTTCAATAAACCATCCAATCGCTTTTACACCTTTGAGCCAACCTTCCTGCCGGATGGGTTCGCCTTGTGCATCTTTCATGGGTTTGCCTGTTTTAGGGTCGGTAAGGACGCGCCCTTTTTCCCGAATATCAAATGCAACGGAATTGGCACGCCGCACCGAAGTTGTATTGAGGTTGACATTATAAGCGACCAAAAAATCGCGTGCACCAATCACGGTTGCGCCGCTTTTGGCATTGAATTGCGCTGGGCCAAAATCGGGAAGCCAGTCGGGTTGTACTATTTTTTCGGGTAACCCCTCATACTCTCCAGCACGGATCGTTGCTAGATTCTTGCGTTCGGGTCGGGTGGCGGCGGCTTCGTAAAGATATACAGGGAGTTGTATTTCGCGCCCTACGCGTTCGCCCAATTGAGCGGCCCATTGCGCAGTTTCTTCCATCGAAATACCTGCAACAGGGATGAGCGGGCACACATCTGTTGCGCCCATACGCGGGTGTTCGCCCGAGTGGCGACTCATGTCAATCACCTCGCAGGCTTTTTTTATGGCTTGAAAAGCCGCCTCAATGACAGCTGCAGGCGCGCCTACAAAAGTGACTACAGTACGATTCGTCGCTTTGCCCGGATCAACATCCAAGAGATGTACACCATCCACCGCTTCTATGGCATCCGTAATTTGCTTAATAATGGCCATATCGCGGCCTTCCGAAAAATTCGGTACGCATTCAATCAGTTGTTGCATCATGGTGCGAAGGTAGGGCTAGTTTGCAAATTGTTTTATCAAAAAAGAGGCTTTTTAAAATAGGCATGGAGGCTGAGTACAAAATAAAATGTCCGAAAATGTCAAAAGCACTTTCTATATTGTAATTTAATTGTCAGTTTTACAAATCAAAAATGGTTCTTTTTGCCCTAATTTCGGTTCTTTTTACCCTGAATCCTGATTTTTTCATAATTTTTTTGATTTATTATTGATTTTTTTTTAAAAGCATATAAAAATATATAGAAAAAAATTACCTTTGCGCTCGGTATGCCAAACATATTACTTTTAGAGACCGCCACGGAGGTTTGCAGCGTTGCGCTATACTCTAACGGCGGCATTGCTGCATTAAGAGAAGATTTGGACTGCAAAAGTCATATTGCTGTGGTTACGCTAATGGTGGAGGATTGTTTGAAGTCGATCGGAATGGATTATTCAGCACTGGATGCAGTGGCAATTAGTGGAGGGCCTGGCTCTTACACATCCTTGAGGACAGGTGCATCGGTAGCGAAAGGGCTTTGTTTTGCTTTGGATATACCGTTGATTGCAGTTGATACATTACAGGCTTTGGCGTGGGGCGCGCAACAAACAGTGGATGAATTTGTTATACATATTCCAATGCTGGACGCGCGCAGAAATGAAGTTTGGCTCAATGCCTTTGACCATAACTGCAATCCCTTAGGAACGGCACAGCCTTTGATTTTGGATAATGATGAATTAGAGCAGTATTTGGATCAATTTGGAGCAGATACTAAATTTATTTTGTCTGGTAACGGTGTTTTTAAAATAAAAGATAAAAACATATCAAAGAACGCGTATGTTTGCGCCATTAAAAAGAACTCGGCGCAATTTTTGGGTTCTTTTGCCGTTGAAAGACTAAATGCTCATCTTACTGAAGACATTGCTTTTTATAGTCCCGTTTACCAAAAACCGCCAAATATTACCATTGCACAACAACCTAAATTTACCCAAATTTAATCAATTTAAATTTTCTCTTCGTTTATCGTATCCTAAAATAGAAATGACAAAAGTAAATCATTAGTTACCCGGATGCAAATTGGTACATTTTGATTAATATTTTACCAAAAATGCAGGTATAACTAAACTTTTAAAAGTAATATTTGTTAATATTTAATCAATTTGTAAGTTTTGCCCTCGGTTAGTGTATCTATTTCATGAAATTAACGTATATTTAATATTGATTTTTTGTAAACATCCTTTTACAGGCGATCAATGACTTTTTTAATTTTCTTCGAAGAATTTAACGTACCTTATTTTAAAATTTTATTATGGCAAAGTCTAAAAACGAAGTGGCTCCGGCCTCCGCTGTTCCAGAAAATTCAACAGCTCGTTACGTCGATTACACAGAGTTACGCAAAGCAGTATTAGTATTGCGTGCGCTCAACCACAAATTACGTCAAAAAATGCTTGATCTGATCGATCAAGGCGGAAGATTGACTGTTTCTGAAATCTATATCAAATTGCGTATGGAGCAAAGTGTTGCAAGCCAACACCTCGCTATTTTGCGCAGGGCTGGTGTAGTAACTACCGAAAGAGATGGAAAATTTATTTTCTATTCTCTAAATGTAGAAAGAATCCGTGAAATTTCCAAATTGGCGATCGAACTCGCTGCTTAATTGGTAAATTTGATGAGGCTGCCTCATAAGTAGATCATTGATCACTCGTGATTCAGCCTCATCTTCACTTTTCTTATAGACTAACCTTCCTCAGCAAATACCCTTCTCCTGAGTAGGGTTATCGTTTTGTTTTTGCAATAAAGAAAATTTGGGAATAATTACTTGCTACTCCTTTCTGCTACTCCTTGCTGCTCGATATGCCGACAGGCTCAACATAAATCCTTGCTACATTTTTGTTCCAACAGCCCTACTATTATTGCAATTCGCATATATTTGCGACTTCTAATCATTTTAGCCAACTTGTAATTATGAACGAACGCCTCCAATCCCTTGATATATTCAGGGGTCTCACTATTGCATTTATGATTATCGTAAATACGCCAGGCGATTGGTCGATGGCTTACGATGTTTTGGAACACGCTAAATGGCACGGTTTTACGCCTACTGATCTAGTTTTCCCCTCCTTTGTATATATAACAGGTGTGTCGGCTTGGTTTTCTTTTAAACGAAACGGGCATACCCCCTCAGCAGACTTATTGAAGAAGATTTGGAAACGTACGCTAATTATTTTTTTAATGGGCGTAGGGCTTTATGCTTTTCCTTTTTATACTTCGTCGCCTGCCAACTGGCGTATTCCCGGTGTTTTGCAACGGATTGCTTTGTGTTACGGCATTGGCTCCACGTTATGTCTGTATCTGAGTAAAACACAAATCATTGGTTTGTGCGCTGCGTTATTACTCGGCTACTGGGGTATAATGTTGGGCTTTGGTGATCTAACTTTAGCCGGCAATGCCGTATTAAAACTCGACCTTTGGCTACTGGGCGAAAACCATTTATACCACGGCGAGGGAGTGGCATTCGATCCCGAAGGCTTGCTGAGTACCATACCTTCTTTAGGCACTTTCCTGATTGGTTACCTTACCGGACAGTATATTGGTTTGAATACCGACAGGCAAAAAGTATTCAATCATCTTGCCATTTGCGGGGCGTTACTGGTCATTTCCGGTGTTGTTTGGCATTTTGCATTCCCAATCAATAAAAAATTGTGGACGAGTAGTTATGTCTTATTCGCAGGTGGATTATCCATGATTCTATTCAATACCTGCTATTATTTGGTGGATATTGCGGGTGTAAAAAACTGGGGCAAACCGTTTATTGTATTTGGTACAAATGCCATCCTAGCCTATATGGTTTCGGAATTATTAGTAATTGGTATGAGTACATTTTACAGGGTAAAAACAGCAACGGGTACTACCGATGGCCACGAAGCATCTTATAATGCTCTTTTTGCCTCTTGGTTGGGGCGCACGGAGTTTGCATCCTTTATGTACGCTTTGGCTTATACAGGGCTGTGTTGGTTGGTGGTCTATTTGTTTTATAGAAAAAATATATTTTTGAAAGTGGGTTAAGTAAGGAATGAGTATTAAGCCAACGTAAATTATTACGAGGTGCGTCATAAATAATATTGACTTAACAAGGGTGTTGCTACATACGTATTACCTTCATATATACGTACCATCATTAATTATGACGAACTACCCTTTTGTCTCTATTATTATCCCCACCCGCAACGAAGAGAAAACAATAAGTGCTACTATTGCTCAGTATGAGCCATTTCTTGTAAAGTATAATTTGGAAATTATCATCTCCGATGCTAATAGTACAGATGCTACGGTGCAGGAGGTGGAATATTGGCTTCAAAAACATGGTAGTCGAATTAAATTGGTACAGCCCCAAGGTAAGCAAAATATTGCCATTGGGCGCAATGCTGGTGCAGGTATTGCCACTGGTTTTGTCCTCTTTCATACCGATGCAGATGTTCGAATACCGCAGCCAGATCTGTTTTTTAAGTCTTTAATTCGTTTTTTTGCCCAGCCCAAATGGGTGGCAGCCACCACGCCTATCCGTATCTACCCAGAAGAAGCTACCATTACCGATCGGGTATATCATTGGTTGATGAATACGACCATACGCGCCTCCATCCCGCTCCGATGCAGTATTGCTAAGGGCGAATCACAAATTATGTTGCGCTCCAGCTTTGAACAGATTGGCGGTTATAATGAGCAACTTGTGGCGGGCGAAGATTGCAATTTGTTCTTTCGCCTACAAAAAGAAGGAAAAGTGGCCTATTTGTCAGATCTTGAGGTGCACCACTCGCCGCGCCGTTTCCGTCAATATGGGTATTGGAAAGTGAGTTACCAGTATTTTATGGAAGGTGTATCGCGCTTGTTTGCCCAAAAATCTTTTGCAAAAGAGTGGAAGGTGGTGCGTTGATTGTACTGTAAAATAAGTTTTTTTATATTTTGATTTTGCAAGTGGAGATAAAGCATCAGTATAAACATACAGGGTTTTCATATAAAAATTTCAGGTGCAGCGCACCGCAATATTTGTAGCAAATAAGCAAAATCAAATTTGAAGGTGCAGCGCACCGTAATATTGGTAACAAAGAGGAAAGCGCACCGCGATATTAAATTAAATATTTCGGTGCGCTGCACCTTCAAAACGCGGGAAACCGATCATTGCTACAAATATTTCGGTGCGCTGCACCTTAAAAACATGGGAAACCGATCATTGCTACTACAAATATTTCGGTGCGCTGCACCTTTTATATGGAAACCTAGTAAGATTATAACGCACTGTAAAATAAGTTTTTTTATATTTTGAGGATGTGGCCGACCCAGAATGGGTCAAATGTTTATAGAGCAATGTGGCTGTATGGCATTCGACCCCGACAGGGTCGCACGCGTATTGAAACCGCGATTTTGCTATAAACATTTGACCCATTCTGGGTCGGTCAACCGATACAAGTATGCTAAAAGCAGGGGCTTGAAATTCTAAAAAAATTAATTCACAGTGTACCGCTTTTCTAAAGCATTGATTTTCAATCGAAAATCGAAACAAACAATTATCCTTTCGCCAAAGTGTGTCCCCCCTTTTTATTTTCCCCAATAAAAAAAATTAAAAAATATTAATCTGCCGTAGTTTGAATTGTAAAAACGATTACATTTGAGCCTCCGTTTTTAAATCGAAAATCACGGAATCTTATTTTCGGCAGCACTCCATCCGCTGCCGTTATATTTCAGACTAACGACTAACAGATTCATCATCTATGCAGCCAACCAATATTGAGGATCCAGAATACTTCCACAAAGTAGTGGATTGCCAATACGCATGCCCTGCCCACACGCCCGTACCTGAATATATCCGACTCATTGCAGCCGGTCGTTACACGGAGGCTTATATGGTCAATTGGGAATCTAATGTGTTCCCCGGTGTTTTAGGTCGTACTTGCGACCGCCCCTGCGAACCTGCCTGTAGGCGCGTACGCGTGGAAGAAGCACCCGTAGCCATTTGTAGATTGAAACGTACGGCTGCCGATTATAAAGGCGAAGTACAGGATTTGATGCCGACCGCTCCCGCTATTAAAAATGGTAAAAAAATCGCTTTGATCGGTGCTGGCCCTGCTTCCTTAACCGTAGCACGGGATCTTGCGCCATTGGGTTACGAAATTGACCTGTACGATAACCTAAGCAAAGGTGGCGGTATGATGCGCAGCCAAATTCCTTCGTTTCGATTGCCGGAATCCGTGCTGGATGAAGAAGTGGGCTATATCCTTAATATGGGTATTCAAACGCATTTCAATCACTATGTTTCTAGTATGCGCGACCTGATGACAAAAGGCTATGATGCCATTTTTGTGGGTACTGGCGCACCAAGAGGCCGTGATTTGCCCGATTTACCGGGTCGAAAAGAAGGTGCCGACAATATTCATATAGGTATCGAATGGCTGGCAAGCGTGGCTTTTGAGCATACTTCCAAAATTGGTAAAAAAGTGATTGTCCTCGGTGGTGGAAATACTGCGATGGATTGCTGCCGTACGTCCCGCCGCTTGGGTGGCGATGAAGTAAAAGTAATTGTGCGCAGCCCGTTCTCGGAGATGAAGGCTTCTCCTTGGGAAATTGAAGACGCACAACACGAAGATATTCCATTTATGAACAACCACGTGCCACTGAGTTTTGAAATCAAAGAAGGCCGTTTGGTTGGGATGACTTTTGAAAAAGTGCACCCTGTTTCCGATGCCAATAGCAAACGCAGTATGCAGCCCACCGGCGAACCACACGTATTTGTGGAAGCCGATGATGTTATTATTGCCGTAGGCCAAGAAAATGTATTCCCTTGGATCGAGCGCGACCTCGGAATGGAATTTGATAAGTGGAATGTTCCGGTAGTGGACAAAGTGACTTTTGCTTCCACATTGCCCAATGTGTTTTTTGGCGGAGATGCGGCTTTTGGCCCTAAAAATGTCATCACAGCGGTAGCGCATGGCCACCAAGCCGCTATTTCTATTGATCTATATTGCCAAGGCGAAGATACGCTGAAGCGGCCTGCGCCATTTACCAATCTTATTTCCCAAAAAATGGGCATCCACGAATGGATGTACGATAGTGGTGTTGCTGCCGATCATC
Source organism: Chitinophagales bacterium (assembly GCA_043764095.1). Taxonomy (GTDB): domain Bacteria; phylum Bacteroidota; class Bacteroidia; order Chitinophagales; family Saprospiraceae; genus M3007. Next base: position 41,297 of record JAYUKX010000035.1, on the reverse strand, counting down.
GCTTTGCTGTGCCACACGCCGAAAAACGCAAAACCTTGGCCGACCGTAAAGTAGAAGTGGAACTCGGTTTTGATGAACAATTGGCCTTCAAAGAAGCACAACGTTGCCTGAATTGCGATGTGCAAACCGTATTTAATACCAGCCGCTGTATCGAATGCGATGCATGTATGGATATTTGCCCTACCTCGTGTATCACCTTTACCGAAAATGGTGAAGAAGAAGACCTCCGTACAAGACTACTGGCACCAGCAAACCTGCTGAGCCAAGACCTATACGTGTCCAGTGACCTAAAAACAGGTCGCGTCATGATCAAGGATGAAAATGTATGCCTCCATTGCGGGTTATGCGCCGAAAGGTGTCCAACTGCCGCTTGGGACATGCAAAAATACTTGTACAATACGGCAAAATCTTGTTCTTCTCATTTTTAAAATGCGCCTATCAACTCATATAATATGCATCAATTGAGTGCCTTAAATGACTTTGTGGTCCGATTTGCCAATGTGAATGGCACAGGTTCGGCTTCTGCGAATTTGGTTTTTACCAAGTCTATTTTCCGGATGGGGATTCCCGTTTCTCCTAAAAATATATTTCCGTCCAATATTCAGGGCTTGCCCACTTGGTACGAAGTCCGCATCAGCGAAAAAGGCTATCTTGGTCGCCGTGCAGGTATCGATATTATGGTTTGCCTCAACCCACAGTCGATGCAAAAAGACGTGGCAAGCGTAAAACCCAACGGCTATTTTATCTACGACAGCACCAAAATACTACACCAGGTGTTTGTCCGCGATGATATCCATTATATCGGAATCCCAATGATGGAAATGTGTTTGGAGCATTTTACCGATCCGAGGCAACGACAGCTGTTGAAAAATACCATTTATGTAGGCGCGCTTACGGCGTTGCTGGATATGGAGGTAGAAACGGTAAAAGCAGTTATTTCTGAGCAATTCAACGGCAAAGAAAAGATTATTCAACCCAATTTCAAAGCCTTGGAAATGGGTATCCAATATGTAAAAGACCATTACCAATACCCGCTTGGGCTTCGGCTCGAACGCCGCGATAAAGTAGGTGATGCTATTTTGATGGATGGCAACGCCGCCTGCGGATTGGGTGCGGTATATGCGGGCGCAACAGTGGCAGCATGGTATCCGATTACACCTTCTACTTCATTGGTCAATTCTTATGAAGAATACGCGGAACAATTGCGGATAGATCCAGTAACCGGTAAAAAGAAATTTGCCGTAGTGCAAATGGAAGATGAACTGGCGGCCATTGGGGTGGTAATTGGCGCATCTTGGAATGGTGCACGGGCATTTACTGCAACCAGCGGCCCAGGTGTTTCGCTGATGAATGAGTTTTTAGGATTGGCCTATTTTGCCGAAATACCCACCGTATTGGTAGATGTGCAGCGCGGCGGCCCTTCCACGGGTATGCCCACGCGTACCCAACAGTCGGATATACTCTTGGCGGCTTATGCCTCTCATGGCGACACCAAACATGTATTGCTATTCCCCTCTGATCCCAAAGAGTGCTTTGATATGATGTCGGATGCTTTTGATTTGGCCGAACGCCTGCAAACACCCGTTATTGTAATGACCGATCTTGATTTGGGTATGAATGAAAACATGTCGCCACCGCTGGAATGGGACGATACACGCACCTACGATCGCGGTAAAGTACTCGATGCCGAGGGCTTGGAAAGTGCCGCCAAATGGGGCCGTTACCTCGATGTGGATGGCGACGGCATTTGTTACCGAACATTACCGGGGACACACCCTGAAAAAGGCGCGTATTTCACCCGTGGTACTTCGCGCGATGAGTATGCCAAATATACCGAAGAAGGGGATGTATATGTGCGGAATATGCAGCGTTTGCAGAGGAAATGGGAAACTACCAAGACCGTTGTACCTAAACCTGAATTGTTGCAGGCAGCCAACAAGAGCAAAAAAGGACTGCTATTTTTTGGTACTTCGGCGCATTCTACGCGGGAAGCACTGGATATTTTGGCCGAAAAAGGCGAAGTGTATGATGCTTTGCGCTTGCGTTCGTTCCCTTTTTCAGCCGAAGTGGAGGCTTTTGTGGCCGCGCATGATGTGGTGTATGTCATTGAGCAAAACCGCGATGCACAATTACGCACTTTGATGATGGCCGAAATGGGCGCATCGCCAGAGAAACTAAAATCTATTTTAAACTACGATGGCGCGCCGATAACAGCAGCCACGATTTGTGAACAAATTATTTAAAACTGATTTGTTCGATTTAAACAAATCATCCAGTCAAATTTAATACAACCTAACGATATGAGTTTTGTAAGACCTATTTTTACGCATCCCGATCTGCCCAAAAATGCAGTTGGCTTTACGATTAAAGATTACGAAGGCGCACTTTCTACGCTTTGTGCAGGCTGCGGACATGATTCGGTGAGTGCTGCTATTATTCAATCTTGTTTTGAATTAGCCGTGGAACCGCACCGTGTGGCCAAACTATCGGGTATCGGTTGTTCGTCCAAAACACCGACCTATTTTCTGAGCAATGCGCACGGATTCAATTCGGTGCATGGCCGTATGCCCTCGGTGGCAACAGGTGCCAATTTGGCCAATAAAGAATTGATGTACCTCGGCGTTTCGGGCGATGGTGATTCCGCTTCTATCGGAATGGGGCAATTTGTGCATGCTATCCGCCGTAACTTGAACATTACCTATATTATTATGAACAATGGCTGTTATGGTTTGACTAAAGGCCAAGATTCAGCCACCGCCGACCGGGGTTCCAAAGGCAAATCGGGGGAAGAAAACCCTTATGGCCCTATTGATATGGCAGGTTTGGCGTTGGAATTGGGCGCTACTTTTGTAGCACGTAGTTTTTCGGGCGATAAAACGCAATTGATACCTTTGATCAAAGCGGCTATGTCGCATCCGGGTTTTGCTTTTATTGATGTGATTTCGCCTTGCGTAACATTCAATAACAACGTGGGCAGCACCAAATCCTACGATTATACCCGCGAGCATGTACAGGCCACTGCGCAAGTAGATTTTGTGCCGTATATGAAGGAAATTACCACGCAATACGAAGAGGGCAGTACAAAATCTGTTCGTTTGCACGATGGTTCGTATATTCAACTCCACAAACTGGCCAAAGACTGGGATCCCGAAGACCGCCAAGCGGCTATGCTGCGGATTTATCAAGGCAAAGTAAACAACGAAGTGCTGACAGGGTTGCTCTATATTAAACAAGAAGCACCCGAATTACACGAAATATTAGAAACGGTGGATACACCACTAAATACATTGACGGAGGCAGATTTGTGTCCCGGTTCAAAGGCATTGGCGGATATTAATGCGGGGTTGAGGTAGTGGGGAAATGGGGTGAGTAAGAATACCACCAATACTTTCTAATAAAACAATTGGCGGTTGCAAAAATAAAACTATAATATAATGAAAAATACTTTTTTAGTGCTATTTTCACTTACGCTTTAGACATCCATTATCCAATCAACTCCTTAGCTGTCACCAGCGCAGCATCGCTCGGCGGATTACCACTCATCATCACAGCGATAGAGCGCACCCGTTCGTCCTCATTGAGCAGTCGAACATTGGTGAGTGTACGGTCGCCCTGTATTTTTTTATACACAAAATAATGTGCATCGGCGCGGGCCGCTACTTGGGGCGTATGGGTGATACAAATCACTTGGTGCCTTCCCGCTAATTCTTTGAGGATCAAGCCCATTTTCATCGAAACATCGCCACTTACCCCTGCATCAATCTCATCAAAAATAAGCGTTGGCAATGGAATAGCATCTGCCACAATGCTTTTGGTACACAGGTTGAGGCGGGATAATTCACCGCCCGAAGCCACATCTTTTATCGGTAAAAACTTACTACCCACGTTGGTAGCAAATAAAAATTGGACATCATCGGTACCAGTAGGCGTAAGATTTTCGGTACTTTCAACGGCTACTTTCAAGCGCGCATGCGGCATAGACAACATAGCGAGCATCGATTGCACTTTGCTTTCAAAACCCGCCACTACACCACGGCGGCGTTTTCCCATTTCGGCGGCGGCTTTGCGTAATTGGGTTTCTTGTTGGGCAATTTGCTTTTCCAAGGCCGCTATCGCAGCACCGAGATCAGTAAAACCACCTGTTTGTTGCTCCAATTCATCCTGCAATTGCAATAATGCTGCGGTATCGCCCACATTGTGCTTTTTTTGGAGTTTGAACAGGACATTAAGCCGATCCTCTACTTCTGCAATGCGCTGCGGGTCAAATTCAGTCCGTTCTGCAATACGCTCACAATCCTTGGCGAGTTCCTGCATTTCGGCCAAAATCCCCTCTAAACGCTCGCTAATTTCGTTCAATTCGCCCGAAATTTTCCGAGTAGCCTGCAACGAACGCGCTATTTCCTGCACTTGCCCCACCATATTCACCTCCGCTTCGGCCATGCTATTGTACGCTGCGCCATAAGTTCGCTTTATATCTTCGGCATTAGCAAGCCGAGATTGCTCCTTTTCGAGTTTTTCTTGTTCGCCGAGTACGAGATCTGCCTGTCGGAGTTCTTCCAATTGAAACTTGAGGAATTCCATTTCCTTGGCTCCATTTTGGCTGCGTTCTATCATATCAGTCAGTTTACGGCGGTCGGCGGCATATTTTTTATAGCCTTCCCGATATACTTTCAGCGGCTCTGAATTATCGGCTAAAGCATCGATCATCCGCAACTGAAAATTGACATTGTGGATATCCAGTGTATCAAACTGTTGGTGTAAATCCACCAAATTCTCGGTGAGTCGTTGTAAAACCTGGTTATTTACAGGCGTATCGTTAATAAACGCACGGCTTTTCCCGGCAGGGGATAATTCTCTGCGAATAACTACTTCATCATCGTAATCCAATTCATGGTCATTGAAAAATGCGCGCAAATCGTAGCCTTTTACTTCAAAAAAACCTTCTACCACGCATTTTTCTTGGTCATTATAAAATATCTTACTATCGGCGCGTTCGCCCATAATCAGTCCCAGCGCACCTAATAAAATAGATTTACCTGCACCAGTTTCACCCGTGATGATGGTGAGGTGTTCGGAACAAATGATATCGAGTTCGTCGATCAGTGCGTAATTGCGGATATGCAGCCTTTTGAGCATAAGTATAATATTTCGGGGGCAAAAGTAGTAAGTAAAGGTTGAAATAAAAAACTTATTTTAAAACAAAAAGTTTTTACAACCATTTTAAAATTCAGATGTTGAGCTAGTATGACACTATTTACTACCCACAGAACCGAGAGCAGTCGCTCTTTTTGGTACCGTTATTTGTTCAATATTTATCCCATGTACAAGGCTACGGGTGCAAGGGTAAAGTTTTTAAGTGCCGATTTTCAGGAAGCACATATTTTGCTTACCCGCAATATCCTTACCCGCAATATCCTCAATACCATCTTTGGTGGCAGTATTTATAGCAGTATCGACCCGATCTTTATGTTGCAGATACAACAAATCTTGGGTAAAGATTACGTGGTATGGGACAAAGCGGCCACTATTCGGTTTGTCCGCCCAGCGCGCAAACGACTTATTGCACAATGTTTGGTTACCGACGAGCAACTTGTACATATCCGTGCCACGGTTGCCCAACAAAACGAAATGGATTTGGTGCTGCCTTTGGAGTATTTTGATGAGGCGGGGAAAGTAGCCGTACAATTTAGCAAGACAATTTATATCGCAAATCAGGCGCATTATGCTCAAAAACGGGCCGCCAAAGGGCAGGACAGCGCGTACAAAAAAATTATTGGTTAAAAAAAACACTTTATACTTACTTAGGCGGCACACGGCTTTTAAAGGGTTTCTTTGAAAAGCGGCTTTTTATGATGTGAAAGCAAGTAAATCCGTGTAATCTGTGTGCTATCTAAGTTTTAAGTAACCAAATTCAAAAAAACACCACTAAGTTGCCAAAAAGCAGTTTCTTTGCGTTGATTTAGTGCATGACTACTATTTTGCCCTAAACACTTCATTTCATTTATTATAAGCACAAAAATGTCTAATTACACCACTCCAGTAACACCTAATCCAGCCAATCCAACGGTTTTTTTTGATATCCAAATCGGTGATGCACCAGCAGGCCGTATTACTTTTGAACTATTTGCCGATGCTGTTCCACTTACTGCTGAGAACTTTCGCGCACTGTGCACAGGCGAGAAAGGTATTGGCAATTCGGGTAAGCCATTACACTTTAAGGGCAGCGGTTTTCACCGTATTATCCAGCAGTTTATGTGCCAAGGCGGCGATTTCACAGCCGGCAATGGTACTGGCGGCGAGTCTATTTATGGTATGAAATTCGCCGATGAATCATTTGCAGGCAAAGCAGGTAACCACGCTGGCTCAGGCATACTTTCCATGGCCAATGCCGGAAGAAACACCAATGGTTCTCAGTTTTTTATCTGCACTATACCAACAGATTGGCTCAATGGCAACCACGTTGTATTTGGCCAGGTTATTGACGGCTACGATGTAGTGGTAAAAATGGAAGCGGTCGGTAGTCGAAGTGGCGCAACTTCACAAAAAGTTATCATTGCTGATTGCGGGCAACTGTAATCTTAGGTGCTGTGTGCTCTACAAAAAAAAATAATTTTTTTAAAAATATTCAATTGCCCTTGGTGGGACACACAGCATCTTAAACATTTAGAAATATGGAAGTTTCAAGTATTATTATTCTATTGCTGGTCGCTGCGGCGGCTACCGCTATTGTAACGGTGCAGCAGGGAACAGTGGCGGTTACTACTATTTTTGGAAAATATAGTAGAACGCTTTATCCGGGACTAAACTTTAAAATACCGCTGATTGAACAGGTATTTAAGCGTATCTCCATTCAAAACAGAGCGGTAGAAATGTCCTTTCAGGCAGTGACTATCGACCAAGCAAACGTGCATTTCACGTCACTATTGCTTTTTGCAGTGATGGAAAACTCTGAAGCGACTATCCAAAAGGTTGCTTTTCGCTTTATGAGCGAAAAGGATTTTATGACCTCGCTAACACGTACCGTAGAAGGGAGTATCCGTGCTTTTGTGGCCATTAAGAAACAGGCAGAGATCCTTTCTTTACGCCACGAAATTACTGAGGCCGTAAAAGCCAATGTGGATCATATGTTAGAAGATTGGGGCTTTCACCTCCTCGATTTGCAAATTAACGATATTACTTTTGACGAAGAAGTGCTCCGTTCCATGAGCAAGGTAGTGGCTTCCAATAACCTCCGGGCGGCTGCCGAAAACGAAGGGCAAGCACTCTTGATTACCAAAACAAAAGCCGCGGAAGCAGAAGGCAACGCCATCCGTATCTCTGCCGAAGCTGAACGCGAAGCAGCACGTATGCGTGGGCAAGCAGTGGCACTATTCAGGGAAGAAGTAGCCAAGGGTATGAGCCAAGCAGCACGTGAAATGCGCGATGCCAATATGGATACTTCGGTTATCTTGTTCTCGATGTGGACCGAAGCCATCAAAAATTTTACAGAAAACGGAAAAGGGAATGTTATTTTCTTGGACGGATCAGTTGATGGTATGCAAAAGACCTTGAACCAGATGATGGCCTTGAATCAGTTGGAAGTGTTTGGCAAAAAGAATGAAAAATAAATCATATCGGACGGCTTATGGTTACGAACAGTGTGTGTAAAATAAGTTGAGGATATGATCGACCCAGAATGGGTCAAATGTTTGTAGCAAAAGCGTGGTTTCAATACGCGTGCGACCCTGTCGGGGTCGAATGTCATACATCCAAATTGCTCTATAAACATTTGACCCATTTTGGGTCGGTTACATCCTCAAATCCTAAAAAAATTATTTTACACTGTACTTAGGCCCTAAGCAGGTATTATTTCTGGAAAATCCTCATCGGGTTCCTCCTCTGTGTCTCCTAATTTAATTGTAGCGCTATTTCCCCCTAAGATACCTAAAGCAATCATAGCGCGTTCGCTGGCCATTTGCTCCGCGCTTTTCTTGTTAAAATCGTCGGCAGTACCTACTTTTTTATTATCGACATAAACAGCCACCTTAAACTTGTCGCGTTTATCGCTTTTGTATTTTGTGAGTACTTTGTAGTCGATTTGGTGTCCACTTTTCTGGCACCATTCCAAGAGTTGGCTTTTGAAATTATCATCGTACATTTCCAGATCATGGATATTCAGGTACTTACGTAAAATCCGGTTGATAACATACTTGCGGGTTTTTTCGTAGCCCAGTTCAATATAAATTGCTCCCACCAAAGCTTCCAACGAATTGCCCAGCATAGATTTGGACAATTTGGTTTGGTTATAAGAAGACAGGTACATATCCAAGCCCATTTTATCCCCAATTTCGTCCAACGAATTTCGTTTAACAATTTTAGAGCGCATTTTGGTCAGAAAACCCTCGTCGCTATTAGGGTATTTCTTAAAAAGATATTCCCCTACAATTGTGCTGAGTACAGCATCGCCCAAAAATTCCAAGCGTTCGTTGTTGGAAATAGCATAATCGCCATTGCTAAACGTGCTTTTATGGTAAAAAGCCAGTTTAAACAGTTGAAGATATACGGGAGTAAAGCCCAGCAAGGATTTAAGGCGACGCGCAAGTTCGCGGTCCTTGTGAAGGTAGTAATTATATAATCTTCTAATGACTCTCAAAATCGTATATCTCGTACAACAAGTGTGATTAAATTTTCTTTAAAATAACGGATGCATTATGGCCACCAAATCCAAAGGTATTACTGATGACTGCACGTACTTTACGGTGTTGCGCCTCATTGAACGTTAGGTTAAGTCGTGGGTCAATATTGGGATCGTCTGTGAAATGGTTGATAGTGGGCGGAATAAAATCGTCTTGCATTGCCATAATGCTGGCAATTGCTTCTACGGCACCAGCGGCACCCAACAAGTGTCCAGTCATACTTTTGGTGGACGAAATATTGAGGTTATAAGCATGATCTCCAAAAACATGGCGAATGGCTTTTAGTTCCGCTACATCGCCTAAAGGCGTAGAAGTACCATGCACGTTCACATAATCAATATCCTCTGGGTTCATTCCGGCATCGGAAAGCGCAATGTTCATCACATTGATCACCCCAATCCCTTCGGGGTGTGGCGCTGTAATATGGTGCGCATCGGCGGTAGCAGCGGCACCGACCACTTCTGCGTATATCGTAGCACCCCGCCTAACGGCATGTTCATATTCTTCAAGAATCAATGCGCCTGCACCTTCTCCCAGCACAAAGCCATCGCGTTCGTAATCAAAAGGACGCGATGCTGTTTTGGGATCATCGTTGCGCTCGCTCAGGGCTTTCATGGAATTAAAACCACCAACAGCCGTTTTTGTCACCGTTGCCTCCGAACCGCCAGTTACAATAATATCAGCGCGACCAATACGAATATGGTCAAATGCGTTCATTATAGCGTGCGACGAAGAGGCGCAAGCCGAAACAGTGGCATAGTTGACTCCCATAAATCCATACTGCATAGAGATCATGCCTGCCGCAATATCAGATATCATTTTTGGGATGAGGAACGGATTGTGTTTTGGGATTCCATTACCCAAAGCAAAATCTTCCACTTCTTTTTCCAAAGTAGCAAGGCCGCCGATACCAGATGCCCAAACGACACCCACGCGGGTTTTATCAATTTGATCCAAATCGAGCCCCGAATGGGCTAGTGCTTCCGCAGTAGAGGCTAATGCGAATTGAGTAAAGCGGTCAACACGCCGTACTTCGCGCTTTTCCATGAAGTCCTCTGGCTGGAAACCTTTTACCTCGCAGGCAAACTGCGTTTTAAAAAGTGACGCATCAAATAGCGTGATTTTATCGGCACCACTTACGCCATTTTTCAATCCTTCTGTATAAGCGGCCAATGTATTGCCGATTGGGGTAAGGGCGCCAAGGCCTGTAACAACGACTCGTTTCATAAGCAATAGTTCAAGTCTCGTTTAAAAAGACGGCCAAAGGTAAAGCGTTAGATTGATTGGCGGTATATCTATTTTTCCTGAATAATGATCTTTTTAGGTATTTTGCCGTAAAAAGCAGTAGAAATGGGAAAATAATATTAATATTTTGTCAAAAAAATAGATTAATCACTTTTTTAACAAAAAAAATAAAGAACTCTCTCTACTTTTGAGGCTTACTTTTTGTAATTGATCTGCAACAATGAAATCAATATTGTTTATCACAAGTTTTGTTTTATCCTTTTGCGTTAATATTTTTGCGCAAACAACTACCACTGCACAGAACGGCGTAGTGGAAACTGCGGCACGCGCCAGCACCGATCTTTTGTCAAAAAAATACAATCTCAACGAAGATCAATCTAAGCGCATGATGACCATTCAAGTGCGTAAATTGACCAATCTAGCACAAATCGAATCGTTGAAAACAACCGACAATGCCAAGTATTTTCAAAAGTTGAAAAATATTCAATCCGGTACATTGGGTAGCATTAGGCGCTTGTTAGTTGGGAAAGAACAATTGGCTATTTACCAAAAAACACAAGCCGAATTGCGTACAGAAAAAGCAAAAAAGCGGAAACAAATGGCGGGTAAAGGTTTGTCAAAAGCCGAAATAGATCAGGCTTTGCTAGATATTTATATCGAATAACCATTGCATTACAGCTCTTTAATCTTTATACAGCACAACCGCTATGCTTATTTTTGCAGTTCGTTTAATCATCGAAAAAGATGGTAAATTGCTTTTTTTGCACCAAACTAAGCAAAATGGTGGTGGGTTTTCCTTGGTAGGGGGTAATGTGGAAGACCGCGAATTTGCGCGTGAAGCCTTGGCTCGGGAAGCAAAGGAAGAGGCGGGTATTAGTATCCTTCCACATGATTTGGACTTAATACATGTGCTGCATCGGCATAAATTGAAGAAAAATGAGCAGTCGCTCGTGCTATACTTCAAAGCGAAGCAGTTTGAAGGCGTACCCGAACCATTAGAACGCAAAAAATTCCGGGATGTCGTTTGGTTGCCCATAGATGACCTCCCTGAAAATATCTCCAAGGCAACAAAGCACGTACTCACCAATATCAAACAAGGAGATATTTACTCGGAGTTCCCAAATCGGTCTAAAGTACTCACTTATTGGAGCCAATTTAGCGAATCTTGGTCTGCGAGACTGCCCGACTATTGATAAAAACACCCTGTACATAATTTTTTTTCGACAAAACCTTGACAAATCTAATTGAACGACGTATCTTTGTGTCGTTTTTGTGTAGCGTTTTTCTATTTTGAAGATTTTACGTGTTATTTTGATCTTCATCGACCGTTTTAGTTTATACTTTTAGTACAAAAATTAATCCCCCACCATTCAATACTTTTATTGAATGGTTTCCGTTTTAAAAATTATTGGTAAATAAAATGCGCTAATATGTAGCGTTATTTTGAATGATATATCAGGTTAGTCTTTTTTGACCCAATAAAGGTTATTAAATCTACCCTTTTTCTTTTGGTTCAGATGTCTTATGCTTTTATAGGCGAGATTCGCCCGGTTTCTAAACGTAGAAGCCGGGCTTTTTTATTCCCCCTTTTTTTCGTTCCTTTGCACCCACATGAATTTTTTAACACTCGAAAATGTTACCCGCTCGTACGGCGAAAAAGTACTCTTCAAGGGCATTAACCTCCATATTGATAAGGGGCACAAAATAGGTCTGATTGCCAAAAATGGCACCGGAAAATCAACCCTCATGCGCGTCATTGCAGGAAAGGAAGGCTCCGAAGGCGAAAACTCTAAAATTATTATCCGCAAGGATATTCGAATCGGATGGCTCGATCAAGAACCCGATTTCCACCCGGAAATGGACGTATTGAGTGCTGTATTAGACGATAAAAATCCAAAAGTACGTGCCGTAAAAATGTACGAAAAAGCACTACTCCATCCCGAAAACGAAACTGACCTCCAAGATGCTATGGAACTCATGGACGAATTGGATGCGTGGTCTTTTGAGTCCAAAGTAAAAGAATTGCTCTATCAATTTAAGATGGACCAACTCGATCATAAAGTAAAATCGCTTTCGGGTGGACAAAAAAAGCGACTCGCTTTGGTCAAAATACTCATCGAAGAACCCGATTTCCTGATCCTCGATGAGCCGACGAACCATTTGGATATCGAAATGATCGAATGGCTCGAAGAATACTTGAGTGCACCCAATATTACATTGTTTATGGTAACGCACGATCGCTATTTCCTTGAAAACGTTTGCGATAGTATTATTGAATTGGAAGATGGACAATTGTGGCGCTATTCGGGTTCTTATTCCGATTATTTGGAGAAAAAATCCATGAAAGAAGAAGTGGATTCGGTTACTTATGATCGCCGCAAAAAAATGCTCAAACGCGAACTGGATTGGGTACGAAAAAGCCCAGCGGCGCGTACCTCAAAATCAAAAGCACGCGTGGACTCTTACTACGAACGCAAAGAGGCGAATGAAGGACTCAAGCATCAAAAGGAAGAGATGAGCATCCAAATCAAAGAAAACAGGATGGGAAGCAAGATAGTGGAATGTCATAACGTGTCCAAGGCTTATGGCCCTAAGACGGTGGTCAATGCATTTACGTACAAATTCAAACGCAAGGAGCGCGTAGGTATCGTAGGCCCCAATGGTGCAGGGAAATCCACATTTTTACAACTTATTACCCAAGTCCTCGCACCCGACACCGGCAAAGTGGTAGTAGGCGATACTATTGTTTTTGGCCATTACCGCCAAGAAGGTATCCAATTACTGGAAGACAAACGTGTAATTGATGTTGTGCGCGATATTGCCGAAGTCATTCCATTGGAAAAAGGAAAGGAACTTACGGCGGCGCAATTGCTGGAGCGTTTTTTGTTCAATCGCTCTCAACAACAGGTCTATGTATCGCAATTGTCGGGTGGTGAGCGGCGCAGACTTTACCTTATTACGGTTTTGATGAAAAACCCTAATTTCCTGATCCTCGATGAGCCGACCAACGATTTGGATGTGATGACGCTTCAGGTCTTGGAAGATTTTTTAGAAGATTTTCCCGGCTGTCTTTTGGTGGTAACGCACGACCGCTATTTTATGGATAAATTGGTCGAACACCTTTTTGTATTTGAAGGCAATGGGCATATCCGTGATTTCTTGGGTACACACGTCGAATATCGGATGGTGAAAAAGCACGAGGAAGAACAACGCAAGAAAGCTAGTTCGGATCAAAAACAAGTAGCTGCAACGACCAAAGAGCCTGAAGCACCAAAACCTGGACTTTCAGGTACCGAACGCAACGAACTCAAAAAATTAGAAAGGGAAATTATGCAGGGAGAGGCACGTAAAAAAGAAATTATGGAGCGTTTTAACGCCGAGCATATTAGTCCTGATGAAATAGCAAAACTATCTACGGAATTAGGTACACTGCAAGCCGCACTAGAGTTGAAGGAAATGCGTTGGTTGGAATTGTCGGTTTAAATGGATCGATTTTCAATAGAAATTTTAGTATTACACAACGAGGCTACTCATAAAGGATATGGGTGGCCTCGTTGCGTAAAACGATACCTTGCTATATATATATTAAGGTGTCGTTTTTAACAACTGCTAATAATAGATGTTGGCCATTTTTGCCTTTTTCGCAAAAAAAATAGATTTATAGTGGTTTTTCGCTGACTTTAAAAGTTGTAAAACTTAAAAAACCTATAAATGCTACTAGTTTGCGCTGCAATGAGGATTTATTCTTTTCCTTAAAATAAAATAATATTCTTTACTTTTAATAAAAACAATTTCCAAAATTGGTGTTTGGCGAAAACACAGAATAATCAATTGAAGACTGTTTGGGTTTAAAATAACCTACCAAATATTTGTTGGTTCGTTCCAATGACCGGTAACTTTGTACTCGGAAATACCATATTATTGTTCGCTTATTTTTTTATTATACAGCCCTTTCCTGTTCCATTTTTTACCGTCACCACCGGCATTGCGTAGTAATTAATTTTTTATTTTTCTGGATACATGTGTAAAGTCATGTATTGATTAAACAAACAAAATAAGATTGGCTTATGATGAATTTATCACTCAAACGAACAATACCGTTTGCCACGTTGGCATTGGTATCTTTGGCAGCGGCATTTCTGCCTACTTTACCTAATTTTGTAGATAGTACTGGTGCTTATAGTGCCGCCGACATTACTTGGATATTGGTTGCTACGGCATTTGTCTTCTTAATGACACCCGGTTTGGCGTTTTTTTATGGTGGCATGGTGCACCGTAAGAATGTCATTTCAACAATGATCAAAAGCGTAGTGGCTACTGGAGTAGTGAGTGTGCTATGGGTTGTAGTAGGCTTTAGTTTAGCATTTGGCGAAAGTATAGGAGGGTTTATTGGTAACCCAATGACGTTCTTTTTCTTTAATAATGTAGGTTCTGGTGCGCCTTGGAGTTTGGCACCCACGATTCCGTTAGCACTTTTTGCACTTTTCCAATTGATGTTTGCGATCATTACGCCAGGATTGGTAGTAGGTGCTGTAGCCGAGCGGATCAGGTTTACTTCCTACACCCTCTTTATCGCACTCTTTAGTCTTTTGGTTTATGCGCCTTTAGCGCACTGGACATGGCACCCTGATGGTTTTTTGTTCAAAATGGGTGTACTTGACTTTGCTGGCGGTACTGTTGTACATATTTCAGCTGGTTGTGCTGCACTCATGGGCGCATTGGTACTCAAGCGCCGTATTGCACACATGGAGCACAAAGAAATTCCACCTGCTAATATTCCTTATGTATTGATCGGTACAGGTCTTTTATGGTTTGGCTGGTTTGGTTTTAATGCAGGTTCTGCTTTGGGGGCCAATGCACTTGCGGTTTCTGCTTTTGCCACTACAAATACAGCGGCTGCAGCTGCCGGTTTGTCTTGGATGTTTTTTGATGTATTAAAAGGGAAAAAGCCATCGGTACTCGGTTTTTGTATTGGTGCTGTTGTTGGTTTAGTAGCGATTACGCCAGGTGCAGGTTTTGTAGGCATTCCGCAAAGTATTTTTATCGGAACAATTTCGGCTGTCATTTCCAATGTTGCCGTTTACTACAAGTCTAAATCTTCCTTAGATGATACCCTTGATGTATTCCCTTGTCATGGTATTGGTGGTATGGTGGGTATGTTGCTCACCGGTATTTTTGCCACTAAAGCCGTAAATGGAGCAGGCGCAGACGGTTTGTGGTTGGGCAATTTTGCGTTTTTCTTCACGCAAGTAAAAGGCTTATTGGTTGCGGTGACTTATAGCTCTGTTATGTCTTATGCTATTTTCAAATTGATCAATTTTATTGAGCCAATGCGTGTAAGTTCTGAAGACGAAGAACTTGGTTTGGATGCTTCTCAACACGATGAAAAATACGTACAAGGTACACTATTGGTATCACAAAAAGATGGCCGCTTAAAAGAGGTCAATAACGACTAATCACTACCAAAGGAACGTGTAAACAATGACAAGTTATCATTTACACGTTCCTTAAATAAAAAAAGGTACAACCATAACAAGCACTTCGGCAAAAGTGCTTTGGTCGTACCAGTTCATTTCACTATCAATAAAACGAACTGCAATGTTACAAAGAATTCTTGTGACGGGCATAACTTTTTTTTGCCTGCAACTGGGCATGGCCCAACAAACAGCGACCACAGTCGCCATTGATTCCACCTCAAAACTCGTGGCAGATCCTAAGCCTACGACAGTTATTTCTGGTTTTGCGGACTCTTATTACCGCTATGATGCGGCCAAAACGCCCTTTAACAATAGGACGAGTTTTACCAATTCGCATAATTCATTTGAATTGGGTATGATTTCTGCTAAAGTTGACCAAAGTTTTGGTCGGGCTGCTATGACCGCCGATTTAGGTTTTGGCCGCCGCGCAGAGGAGTTCTCTTATGCTGATGCTAATACTCGATTTATTATCAAACAGTTGTTCTTGAGTTATAATTTCAAGCACGATGTAAAAGTAACCGCTGGCTCTTGGGCTACACACGTAGGTTACGAGTTGGTGGATGCTTATGCTAATCGCAATTACAGTATGTCGTATATGTTTTCTTATGGGCCTTTTTTTCATACTGGGGTCAAGGTTGAAAAAACATTCGGACGTATTGGTACTATGTTGGGTATTAGCAATCCAACGGATTTAAAATCTGCTAATTTTAGTAATAAATACTTGATTGGACAAGTAAGTGCGTCAGATAAAGATGGAAAACTAAAAGCATATTTGAACTTTCAGGCGGGCAAACCCTCAGATTCTACGCAATATTCACAAGTGGATTTGGTAGCAACTTATGCTATTTCGGATAAGTTTTCGCTAGGAATGAACAGCACTATGGCCAATATTCAGCAAAAAACCGCTGAATCTGATGGTTTTGGCGCCGCCGATCACTGGTGGGGTTCTGCGTTATACATCAATGTAAACCCGTCCTCTTGGTTGGGTCTTACCTTGCGCAGCGAGTATTTTAGCGATAAAAAGCAATTGAATGTATTTGCAATAGCACCAAGCGGTGGCGGGGTTTTAGCCAATACACTTTCGTTGAATTTAACAAAAGATCATTTAACGCTTATTCCAGAAATTCGCTACGAAACAGCAGATCAAGAATTGTTTTTTGATAAAGAAGGTGCAGGGACTAAGAGCGCATTCAGTTTCTTGTGCGCTGTGGTTTATAAGTTTTGATGTATTGTTACTTGGTATATTCAGTAATGGAGCGTGTATTAAATTACATGCTCCATTGCTATTTTAGGGAGATCATTATTTTTCCAGCATTTCCATCACTTCCACCTTTTTTCGCACCGATACGGGTATCATATCTCCATTTTTTAACAATAAATACCCGCCATCTTTTTTTTCAAAACCTTTAACGTGGCGAAAATTGACCAAGTGCGTTTGGTGTACCCGCACAAATTGGTGGCGTTCCAGCAATTGGTCAAATTGCTTGAGTGTTTTGGTGACAAATATTTTTTCGCCAGCAGCCAATACAAAACGGGTATTATTGCCATCTGCCTCGCACCGTACAATTTGATCTATTTCGGTTACAATAATCCGCTCGTGGGTATGGAGGGACAAGCGGGTGGGTAGTATTTCTGGCTGACTAATGGCTTCGCGCAGGACGTTTAGGCTCTCGCGGTTGCTTCCGATCTGTACTTTTGCACGTTGAACAGCCACTTGAAGATGCTCTGGTTCGATGGGTTTTAACAAATAATCCACTGCGGCGTACCGAAATGCACGCAAGGCAAATTCTTCGGAAGCGGTACAGAAAATAATACGCGCCTCTAATGCAGAAAATATTTCCAACAGATCGAAACCCGTTCCGTCACCCAGTAAAATATCGAGAAAAATAATATCGGGCTTTACCTGTCGGAGTAGTTTTGCGGCACTTACCACCGAAAATGCTGTACCTATAACCGATACATCGGGGCAATAGGTGGCCAAATCTGCCTGTAACGCAGCAATGGCCTGTGGCATATCTTCTATAATAATGGCTTTCATATTAAAACCGCAAACCAATGCTACCATATAAGCGGACAGCCGGATCGTTATCGGCTTTGGCAATATTGAGCCAAATAGGCCCTAGGATGGTTTGCAAACCCAAAGTTACGCCAATGCTTTGTTGTAATTCATTATTTACTTCTAAAAGTGGGGTCGCATTGCCGCTATTCAATCCTGTACCTGAAATAATAGCATATTGAGGTATCATAAAATATTTTTTCTTTATATTGAATGGCACCGCCAATTGCATAGTGACAAAAGCAGCATGTAACGAAAAACCTTCCCGATTACCTGCGAACGGTACAAAAGACCAATCATTGCGCCAATCTGCGCCACCAATATTGAACCTATCCAGCACATCTAATTGTCCTTCTTGTTGTATATTAGTAAGCCTAAAACCCGTAAAAACATGCGGATACAAAGCCACGCGGGGCGAAATCGGATAAATGCGTTCCCACCGAATCAAGATTTTAGTATAAGGTTTTACAATATGGCGCGTATCATCGAGGTTGATGATATTTCCATCATTTACGGTTTCGTTGACATACCGAACACGGGTGGCAGCACTGAAGCGCGCTTGAATAGAAAATCGACCACCAGATGTGGGCAACATAGGTTGGTCTAGCGTTTGGTGTAGTAATATAAAATCGATACCAGGTATTTGTGCGACCGATTTAACAACTCCTGTAATAGTATCCCTGTCGGGAAAGGGCTGTGCGCGACGACTTACTCGGATATCTGGTTTATACCCAATTTGCTCGTAAGACAAGTATGTTCCTGTTATGGTATTTTTGCTCAAATTACGCTGAATACCTGTTTGGAATTTGAAGTATCTCCGCTTAAAAGGCTCGTATTTGAGGTTGTAGAAATAAACAGGAGATGTTACGCGTTCAAAATAGGCCCTTGTAACAAAATCAAATTTACTATTCCGAATGGCACTGCGATGTTCGGCACGTACTTTATAGTTTTTGGCGATTTCCGTAGATAGTATAGTGCGCGATTTTGTCCCAAAGATATTGCGCAAAGTAAGGTTTCCGATCAATCCTGCATCCATTTCATTGTCGTAGTGCAATCCTGCCTTAAACGCAATGGGGGCATTATTGCTACTATAAATATCCATAGGGGGTAATGGATTTAGGTCTATATCCGCTGGTTTTATCAATGAAGACATTCCTTGAATAGGCTTTTCTTTAGCCAACTCTTTTTGCTGGCGCGCCAATTCTACCAATTGAGGCATAATCTTTTGCACAGCCAAATCTCCTGCGGCAAGTATTTCTTTCACAAATTTAAAATCACTTGCTGATAATTTTAAAGTATTGAGTTCTTGAGCAAAATCAGTATAAATACTACAACTCAATTTCTGCATATCGCTTTCGGCAATACGGCTAAAACTAGTGCTTTGCACCATAATTTTGGCCATTGAATGCAACTCATTGCCTGGTATAAGTGAGGTACTGGTATATCCACCAATAACAATATCGGCTCCCATATCGCACAGGACATCCACAGGGAATGTTTTGAATACGCCACCATCTACGAGAATCTTAGAATCACCCATCAAAATAGGCGCAAAAAAACCAGGAATGGACATCGTAGTACGTAAGGCCATAGCCAAATTGCCCCGATCCAGTACCAGTAATTGTCCGTCAGAAATATTAGCAGCAGTACACCGAAATGGTATAGGAAATTGGTTGAAGTTTTCGAGATGCTGCACATGAGCAGTTAATGCTTCCAGTTTGTTGAGTAACGCCTCACCTTCAATTAATCCCGAGGGTAATTCTAATTTTTCCGCTCTCCAGGGCATTTCCAGTACATAATGGCCATATTCATCTTGTTCATCGGGGTGTACTTCATCGTATGGCGTTTTTACCTCAAACAGTCTTGTCCAATCGGTATTACGCGCCATGCTATCCAATTGTTTCCCGGAATATCCAATGGCGTACAAGCCCCCCATGATACCGCCCATACTAGTACCTGCAATATAATCAATTTTAATCCCTAATGAATCAATTGCCTTGAGCAGGGCAATATGGGCTAATCCACGCGCGCCACCACCGCTCAAACAAAGCCCAATAGCCGAATTTTGTGGCTGTACGGTTTGTGCATGAGTTAGGTGTGCATGAAAGAAAACAAAAAATAAGCCCAGAATAAAATGGTTTTTTATGTTGAACATTGCTGTAAATATAAAACTTTTCTCAATCGTTAGTTTACAGTATAATGAGTACTGTAATAGGAATTTGGTTGAATAACCGTCAAATCAAATCCTTATTGTTTATAAGACGTATTTTAAGGGTAGAAAAGTTGCTGGTTAGCACTTTTTTTATTGGAAGCCCGTAATATTTAAATGAAATGCACGAATGGGACTGTTTTCTCTTGCCTAAAATTATGATACCAAAACGGTATTGTGACAGTACAAATTTAGGAACGGTGTCGAAATAAAGGTACAATTGATGCACATCTTTTGCCCTCAAATTTTCTGTTTTTTCCGCTCAAAGAAGGGTATTCGCGCAAAAAACAGAAAATCTGAAGCCTGAATTTGTACCTTTATTCCAACACTGTTCCTTAGCGCGAACACAATTAAAAAAATCGGTTCGCGCTAAATTAAAGCAGTGAAAAGTAGTAGCCTATCTTCTTACCGAATCCACCGCTGCTTTCAAAAAATACAATAATGCGGCTACTACAACTACGTGCATGATATCAAGCACCACACCAAAGCCTATAGTAACGTCTTTGATCTGCATAAAAGGACTTGTTAAGGATAATAAGCCGAGTACGATAGCCACAATACTAAATATGCGGAATCCATTGTTGGTATATTTTTCAAATAAGAAAAACACGATACCTGCAATCAGTGTTGGGACAATACTAGATATGATTACAGGGACTAATGTTAATGTTTGACCTGGTTGAATGAAAATATCATCGGTCAAAACACCAGCAGCGCGAAAAACAAAAAACAAAATGGCATTGACTACTGTGGCAACACCTGCTGCTTTAAGTGCTGCTACTAAGGACTGTTGGAAATTTAACTTCGTTTGCATAATTATTGATTTAAAATTGTGAATAAATATTACTTGTGTTTTTTTGTTGCGACATTAAGTGTATGTACCTCTATTGTACGTACAACTATTTGGGCAAATTTTTTTTAAGTACTTGGGCATAATTAATTGGTAGAAATGAACGCAGGTATTTTTCGGCTAGATGAGCCATTTTTAAGGCAGATAGCGGTACTATCTAACGAAAAAATGGCGAATTCATGCTGAGCCTGTCGAAGTAGTATAGGCGGAAAAGACCAAGTTCAAAATGGTAATTAATTGTGTCCAAGTACTTAACTCCTCAATTCATCCAACCACTCATTCATCAGCCTGGCTTTTTCTTCATTAATCACTCTAGGTTTTCCGTCTTCAGTAAATGAAGTCGTATCGATCCTATTCAACAGCGCAATACCCGCAGCCGTTATACGAATGTCCACATGCCTCCGGTCTATTTCATTTTCAGTCCGAATAACCAACATTTTATCTACTAGTTTATCCACTATTCTGGTAGCATTA
Organism: Chitinophagales bacterium; assembly: GCA_043764095.1. Classification (GTDB taxonomy): domain Bacteria; phylum Bacteroidota; class Bacteroidia; order Chitinophagales; family Saprospiraceae; genus M3007. Next base: position 20,311 of record JAYUKX010000035.1, on the reverse strand, counting down.
GAGGATTTATCGATCATTCTACGTGTAATTTCTTGATTACAATAACATTCTGGAAACCTGCCTTTGAGGATACACAGCACGTTGTATTGGTGCGGCGTTATATCAAAAGGCTTTAATTTTTCCATAAATATATTATTCAGCCAACTGCTGGTCACCGAGATATTGAGGATCAATTTTTGAAACTCACTTTTAAACGGCTTGGTTTGATTTAATTCGTCTTCTAATCTCATGTGCTGAATTATTGTGCAAAGGTAATGCTTAATTAGTTGTACGTACAAATATTTTTTCTGTTTTTTTTTCGGCCTATAAACATATATTCCTTACGGGATTTTTTTTGGGGCGGCTGGATAGTTACCATTAAGCAGTACTAAAACCGAATTACGCTAGTTTTAGTACTGCCCAATGGTATAGTCATTATTTACGCCTGTTCGCAAGTCGCTTTCAGCAAATCAAGCCAGTTTTGCATACCTTTTTCCAAGTTCTTTTGGAAGGTTTTTTTAAAGATTTTAGTTAAAAAGCCTTCCATACTTTCCGCAACGGACACTTCAATTTTTCCGTTTATTTCGCTGAGCGTCCAGTTATGAATGGCTAATAATCCAAAAGTTTTACCCGTCCATCCAAAATCTTTATAAGGTGCTACGGTATGCAGTGTAGAATGGATTTTTGCACCACCAGTTTTCCAGTCAAATGTAGTATTCGGGGCTAATACACCATTTAGTTTGGGTTTACTAATATCCGTTTGCCAGTTCGCCCAATTGTCGATATTGGTCAATACAGCCCATACTTTTTCACGACTAGCATTAATGGTAATACTTTTGCTGCACTTTACGGGTGCATCGTTATTGATACTTCTCATTGTTAAATTGTTTTGTGCAAACGCCATTACTTGAATAGTCAGGCTAAATGCGGTTAATAAACTTAGTTTTGTAAACATTGTCGTTGTTTTTAATTGACAATGCAAAGGTCTAGCCAAAACCAAGGCGTGCTCTTGACAAAAATCAAGAAGTACGTTTAAGGAACGATAAAAGAATAAGTTAGAACTTTTGGCTGATTCCTTTTCGCTCATACCGCACATCTTTTAGTTTAAATAGCCCCACTATGCGCACTAAAAGATACTTGTCTTAGTAAAAACTAATCTACCCAAAAGTTCTAACTTATTCTTTTATCGTTCCTAACCGCTTTTTTTCTTAACCTGCTTAATGTTTCTGGTGTCATTCCAAGCATCGAAGCCAAGTATTGCAATGGTACGATGTTAAACAATTCGGGGTTAAAATTAAATAATTGGAGGTATCTTTCTTCGGCAGTCATAGAAAGGTGTGTAAGAATCCTATCTTCTAAGACCGTAAAACATTTAGCGATAAATAGTTTTTCTAATGTTGTCCAACGGGGAATCACTTGCCCAATTTGTTGGTAATCTTTGTTGCCAATTACATACAATTCGCAATCTGTCAACGCCTGGATATTCCATCGCGCTGGTTGCTGAAAAATAAAACTCGATAGATCTACGGCAAAATAGCCTTTGGTAGAAATCCATTTGGTGACTTCCTTGTCGTCCATAACAACAAATTCTCTGATGATCCCGCTTTGTACAAACCCTAGTCGATCCGAGTGTCTTCCAGTTTTGAGGTAATAATCGCCTTTTTTCAAGGTTGTTAACTTGAAAAACGAGATGATTTTACCTAAATCATCCTGGCTCACCCCAAAATACGTATGTATATACTTTTCAAGTTCTGTCATGTTATATCATTAATTCTTATCCCGAAAAAGAGGGATGATTGGTTGTTTTGTAACATATTAGGAGCAAAGTCAGGGGAAAACACCAAAAATGGTGATTTTTACATTGTATGGGTAATATATATTGTTTTATTGTTCGTAACCCACCCGCAAATATAGCACAACCACCTACAAAGCAATATCTTTTTATAGAAATCAACGATATTAAAATGGCTATTTAGGCCTAAAGCATAGTTATTTTACTTTTTATTTACCCAAATCCCTATATTTGCAAAAAAATAGCATCATGCTACTCATTTCTCCCATATTTTTTCCCATAATATTTGGGGCTTGTATGCTCGCTTTTGTGACGGGCATGGTTATGTTAAAACGCAAAAAACGTGCTATTCGAACCACGCTGATGGAGCAATTATCGCAGCAAATGAACCTTTCTTTTGCAGCAGCAGATACCAGTGGATTTGGTAAATTGCTACAAGGTTTTGACCTGTTTAAGCGCGAGCGAAGGAAATGGGGCAGGGGTGGCAACGTCACGAATGTAATGAGCGGTCAGGTCGGCGATGCGCAAGTATATCTTTTTGATTATACCTATATTATTTCCAACGGAAAATCGGCACAAGAAATTCGACAAACGGTATTTTTTGCGAATAATAGCAAGTGGTCGCTTCCACATTTTAGCCTAAAACCCGAGAACTGGTGGCGCAAAGTAATGCAAAAAATAGGGATGGCCAATGATATTAATTTCCCCGAAAACCCAGATTTTTCCGACAAATTTTGGCTAACTGGCGGTATTGAATCCATGATTCGGGAACAATTTAACCCCGAAATCCAAGCGTTTTTATCAGAACGCCCACCAGCAAATATAGAAGGGAACAATTTTTATTTGATCGCCTACAAACCGCGTACTGTATTAGATGCCGCGCAGGCAAAAACCTTTTTTGAGCATTGTTGTCAATTGACGCAAATGATGCAAAAAAAAGAGGGTAGTGCTTTATTGGAACTAGCAGAGATAAAAGCTCCAATTGCCATTGAAGTGGAAAAAGGAGGATGAGTTTACTATACAAATAAAACTACCCCCAGCCCCCTTTTTTTTCTGTATTTGGGTTGAATTTAAAGCATACATCAATTCCTAACCGTCCCAAAAATAAGTATTTGGGTAAACCTGTCCTCAATTCTCCGTCCCCGCAAAAATATCCTCAAACAACTCACTTGGCAATGGTTTCCCATCTGCCGACTGTGGTGTGATTCGGAAATAATGCGTTTTTGAGGTTAGGCTAAGCATATTTTGAAGACAGGCCATGCCACGGTTAACCTTTTTGCAGTAAAAAAAGATCATCAAATGGCCTTCTACATGGGCAAAGCCGTGTAACAAATTAAACTGATCTACTTTTATCACCAATAAATCGGTCATAACAATGACTTCTTTTTGGAAAAATTGGTGCGTTATTTCGCCCAGCATAGTAGTGATATTTGGCACGGATGTTTTTTGTCCCACGTCTATAAAAGCAGGATTTTCACCAAAGTGATCCATAAAATAACTATACGTTTTTTCAAATGATGCTTCGTGCATTAAAAGGTGCTCCAGTTGAGCAAGATGATGATAGGTCATGATATTAAATTAAGTGTTGAAAGTTTGAGATACAAAAATACAAATTGTTTTTTAATTTGGGTGATTTTTTTTGTTTTTTTTGACATACTTTTTAGAACACTCTCGAATAATTCAATCGCGATGCAACATCTTCTATGAATACCAGTCTCTACCCCATATTAACATTCAATAATTTTTTAACTATGAAAAAAGATTACCTTTTTACCTTGGCGCAATACCTCCTTTGTATCTTGCTTGGAGGCGCACAAATCAGTTTATCTGCACAAAAACCTCTGCTTGTCCCATTCTCGGAATTGCAGCGTTTGCGTACAACCGAAAGCCCTGCCAATTATACTGATGGCCGCAACCCATGTAAAGTATTTATTGGTGTTGGTACCGATAGTAGCCCCGATGGTTTGGTCGTAGATTATACTGTTGAAAACACACCTGCTACTCAAAATGACATCAAAAAAGGCGATATTATCCTGAAAATTGATGGTATTACCGTAACAACACAGGATGAACTCATTCGCCAACGCGATACCCACCAGCCCGGTGATGCTTTTACCCTTACCGTACTACAAGATGGAAAAGAACGCCTTATTAATGCCCGATTCAAATCTTGTACCGAAGCAGAGAAAGAAGCCTTTCGTATAGCAGAGCAACAAAAAAGGGAATTTCGCCTTGAAAAATGGGCCGAAAACAGCAAAGAATGGCAAAGTGGCAGAGAACGAGCTATTCTCGGTGTTTACGAAGACGATGCCGTCAATGTTGATGGTTTGCCTGTCGGTTCGGTGATCGCTGGAAAAGGTGCCGCCGCCGCAGGTCTCCAAAAAGGCGATATTGTAGTAGAAGTAGATGGCCAAAAAGTAACGGGCTCCTATACGCTCCAAAAGGCAATAAAAACCAAAAAAGAAGGCGATCAGGTCACAGTACGTTACTCCCGTGACGGCCAAACCAAGCAAACCCAACTCATTTTAAGCAACGACCGTTATGTAAATCATAGTGCCGACCATGACCCATGTGCGGTATTTATCGGTATCAATTCTTCTACTGTAGAAAATGGCGAGCGTGGCAGCCGAATTTCGAGTATTATTGACGATACTCCAGCCAAAGATAGTCAACTGCAACCAGGAGATGTAGTGCTGGAAATGGACGGAATTGCCATCAATTCACATACAGAATTATTGGCGCAGCGAAATACGCATCAACCCGGCGATCCATTTACGCTGACTGTCCTGCGCAACGGATCAACATTCACCGTAAATTCCCAATTCAGGAATTGTGATGCCACCCAACAACCTACTAAAAAAGAGGAAGTAGTGGCCATCAGGACGGAAAACCCGGCAACTGAAAAAAATAATACCTTGTCGCTAACGCGTTTAAGCGTATTCCCTAATCCAACTTTTGGCCCGCTCAATATTCAGTTTGAGGCGGAAGCATTACCTACTAAAGTGACCATTTCTGATATCAATGGTCGGGTAGTATATGTCCGCGATCTATTGAAATTTAACGGTGCTTTTAACGAACAAACAGAGATCAATACTGCTGCCGGAACATATACCTTAACTATCGCTCAAGGCGGCAAACAGGTATCAAAAGCAATTATAGTGATGCCACGGGCGTAAATATTTGTACATCACGGATGCATAGACAGGCGTTATCTCGATTTGTGGGGTAATGCCTGTTTGTTTTTAAAACTGTAATGTGATATGAATATGCTTGTTGATTGTTGTGAATATTCTAAAAAGTATGTCAAAGATAAAACTAAAGTAAATAACTTTGCGCATGAAAAAGAATAAAAAAGAATCGTCAAATACTCTAGGGGCATCCGACATTGGTTATAGGGTATTTGAGCAAGAAGATATCAAATGGTTGTATGTAGGCGATGGATTGGCCTCCAAGAAGGCTTGTATTTTGCAAAGTTTATCCTAGAAAATGGAGATACTACCACTAAAAAGATTATCATTGTAAAATAATTATTGACCCGCGGTCCTGCACTTGCTTTTTGTAACAAGTGCAGGACCGCGGGTAATCATAAAACTACTTCATGCAACAGTTCAAAATATTTACCGTAGTGCTATGCCTCTTTTTATCCACAGATACAATCGCACAAAAAAGATACGACCAAAAATGGCTATTTGATGAATATAGCCTGATGAGTTTTACGGACACCAGCGTTGTTTTTAGTTCTGTTACACCTCCTGTTCATTTAGGGCCAGGGCCTACTACCTCATCAACCTGCGATCGGAATGGCAACCTTTTATTCTATACGAGTGGTTGTTTTATTGCCAATAAACTACACCGGATTATGATAAATGGGGATAGTACTAATGCGGACGGTATGTACCCCAGTCCTTGCCATGTGGCTGGTTCTTTTTATGCTTATCAGAGCAATATTACCCTGCCATATCCCGGTGATACTTCCAAGTATATCGTATTTAACCTTACCCTAGAAGATGCTTTACTCCCAGATGGTTATTTACAGCCCAAGCATTTATATTATCATATCGTGGATATGACAAAAGACGGTAGTTTGGGTGCAGTGGTGGAGAAAAAACAAATTGCTGTGGCTGATTACCTCGCCCGTGGCTCCCTTACGGCATTGGTATCTGACGACCTACAAAAGGCATGGGTGGTTGTACCACAATTTAACACCAATTGTTATTATATAGTACCTGTTACTTCGGATGGTGTAGGCATACCTTGGTTACAATGTATCGGGTCGGCCTATGATGGCTCAGATGATAGTGGTGGTCAAGCCGTTTTTTCGCCCGATAAAACAAAATATGCACGCATAGAATCTAAGAACCAATTGGTGTGTATGAGGTTTGATACCGCTACGGCCACTTTTTCTACAGCAGAGGAACTACCGTACCAAACCGATTACAATTATTTTCATGGCGTTGCATTTTCAGCCAATTCTCGTTTTTTGTACGCCATGGCAGACACAAAACTATATCAATTTGATACCGATGCGCCCAATGTGCTAGCCAGCAAGATATTGGTAGGAGAAATTGATTTCAATATAGGCCCAGGTACTGGAGGTGGATCTTTGTGTAAGTTAGCACCAGACGGGAAGATCTATATCCCGCCTGCTAATAGCCACCATTGGATCAGTTCCATCCAAAGACCCAACTGCCCGGGTACGCTGTGCGATTTTAGGCAGCACAATGTATATTTACCCAATTGGAACTATACGGGCATCAATAATCAACCTTCTTTTCGGGTTTTTGAGCAGCAATATAATTGCGATTCGGTCTCTTCTACAGAACCATTACTACCACACGAACGCCCGGTGGCGGCGGTGTTCCCCAATCCCAACCAAGGCAGGTTCGAACTGGTACTCCCCGATTTTTCGGGAGGGCGATTATCGTGCTTTGACCTAGCGGGCAGGTCTGTTTTTGAGCGAAATATTCCTAATGGAGTATCTCGATTTCAGATTGAGGAAAATATACCTAGTGGGGCGTACTTTGTGCGCTTTACCTCCGTTCATGGCTGGGTAAATACGATGAGGATGGTGGTGGAGTAGGGCTTTTAAAATATTTGAAAAAGGAAAGTACATTTTCTCGGTTTATCTAATTAAAATTATACACATTACGCTCTTATGATATTCTGCCTTCATGGTGCCCTTGGTACTGCCGCTCAATTTGACCCAGTTCGCCCATATTTCCCTGAAAACTTACCCATCAAAGTCCCTACTTTGCCCGGACACGGCAACGCGGCCTTAGATCATGCGTATAGCCTTCCTTACTTCGCAGCGGCTGTTTTGGATCAAATGGATCAAGCAAAAATTACCCAAACAGATATATTTGGCTATAGTATGGGGGGCTACCTCGCTCTTTGGCTGGCATGGAAACACCCAGACCGTATACGCCGGATAGTAACCCTTAACACCAAACTCGACTGGACACCAGAATCGGCTGCGCGTATGAGTAATATGTTCGATCCCGAAAAAATTGTATCCAAAGTGCCACAACTCGCCGAAGCCCTCGCCCAAACGCACGACGACTGGCGCAAAGTGGCACAATATTCCGCCGATTTTGTGCAGTCATTAGGAGCAGGTCATGGCTTGCCTCAGGAAGCATTCCAATCTATTAACTGCCCTGTGCTTGTGCTGCGCGGTGAATTAGATACCACTGTTAGCACAGAAGAAAGCCAACAAGCAGCAGCATGGCTTCCTCATGGACAATACGAAGCAATTACTGGTGGAAAACATGCGCTGGAACAATTGGATTTAGCCCAATTAATGGCACGTGTATTAAAGTTCTTCCAAACCGGAGGCTAACTACATTGTACTACGGAATGGTGTTGAAATAACTTCCTCCAAACCAAATTTTGCGGTTTTGCTAAAATAATAAGCCGTCCTAATTCCGCCAAAGTGTACCTTTGCCCAATCATTGCCGCCAATATGTATTCGGCATGGTAAACAAGTGCATTTTTAAAAGGCATTTATGGCAAAACAAAAATATTATGTGGTGTGGGAGGGCGTTCAGCCTGGTATTTATGATAACTGGCCAGAAGCCAGTTTACAGGTGCAGGGTTTTACAGGTGCTAAGTATAAATCATTTGCCAGCAAAGCCGAAGCCACGCAAGCCTTCAAAGGCTCATTTTGGTCAGTAGCCGGAAAAGATACCAAAACGATTAAAAAATCGCTTCCCGAACTCGAAAAAGTAGGCGTTCGGCTGGATAGCCTTGCCGTAGATGCCGCTTGCAGTGGTAACCCAGGAGATATGGAATACCGTGGCGTACACGTGCGGACAGGCGAGCAAATTTTCCAATTAGGCCCGTTTCCCGATGGTACCAATAATATAGGTGAATTTTTGGCGCTCGTACATGGCTTGGCTTGGCTCAAACAACGCAATAGCCCTAATATCCCCATTTATTCCGATTCTAAAATTGCACAAGGATGGATTAAGGCCAAGGCATGTAAGACTAAATTGGAGCGTTCTGGGCGAAATGACGAAATATTTACCCTTATCCACCGCGCCGAACAATGGCTCGCCGCAAACAAAGTTACCAATCCAATTATTAAATGGAAAACGGATGAATGGGGCGAAATTCCTGCAGATTTTGGAAGAAAATAATAAAAACCGAGGTGTTTTCTTTGCATAGATCTCACTATTCCTAACTAAATACATGGCAAACATAGATAAAATAGAACTAGATTATTTGTCGATCGACGATTATGACGAACTCAAAACGTTGATGATTGACGCTTATAGCAATATGTCTGATGCTTATTGGCGCGAACGACATATCAAAAAAATGATCGACCTTTTTCCCGATGGACAAGCAGTGATTCGGGTCGACGGGGCGTTGGCAGGTTGTGCACTGTCGATCATTGTAAATTACGGTGAATTCGATGATGACCATTCGTACAAAGAAATAACAGGTAATTATACCTTTGATACCCATAATTCAAAAGGCGATTATCTGTATGGTATCGATATATTTATCAAATCGGAGTTCCGTGGCTTGCGCTTGGGGCGGCGATTATACGATTACCGGAAGGAATTGTGTGAAAAACTCAATTTGAAAGGTATTCTGTTTGGAGGACGATTGCCTAATTACCACAAATTTGCCGAGGAACTTGGCCCCAAAGATTATATCCAAAAAGTACGTGAAAAGGAAATTCACGACCCCGTACTCAATTTCCAATTGTCCAATGATTTCCACGTGCGCAAAATCATCAAAGGCTATCTTAAAGGCGATAAAGCCTCTATGGAATACGCTGCACTGCTGGAATGGATCAATATTTACTACGAAAAACCCAAGAAGAAACTTCATACCGACAAAATTGTCATCCGCCTTGGCTTGGTTCAATGGCAAATGCGCCCCTACAAACGGCTGGAAGATCTGATGGAGCAGGCCGAATATTTTGTAGATGCGGTATCCGGTTACCGCTGCGATTTTGTACTGTTTCCAGAGTTTTTCAATGCCCCGCTCATGGCCGAGTACAACCATCTTTCGGAACCCGATGCCATTCGAAAACTGGCAGAATATACAGCAGTGATCCGCGATGAATTTGCCAAATTGGCCATTTCATACAATATCAATATCATTACAGGAAGTATGCCCGAAGTAGTCGAGGGCACTTTGTACAATGTGGGTTATCTCTGTCACCGGGATGGTACGGTGGATCGTTTTATCAAAGTGCATGTTACACCCGATGAGGCCCGTGTATGGGGTATGAAAGGCGGCGATTTTATCCAATCGTATAATACGGATTGTGGGAAAATTGGTATTTTGATCTGCTATGATGTGGAATTTCCCGAATTAGGCCGAATTTTGGCTGATGAAGGTATGTCCATCCTTTTTGTACCGTTCCTCACCGATACCCAAAATGGTTACTCCCGCGTTCGGCATTGCGCACAAGCACGCGCCATTGAGAATGAGTGTTATGTAGCCTTAGCAGGTTGCGTGGGCAATTTGCCCAATGTGCACAATATGGATATCCAATTTGCCCAATCTGTGGTATTTACCCCCTGCGATTTTGCATTCCCCACCAACGGTATCAAGGCCGAAGCCACTCCAAATACCGAAATGATTCTCGTAGCCGATGTAGATTTAGATTTACTCAAGGAATTACACCAGTTTGGTAGTGTTCGGAATTTAAAAGACCGAAGAACCGATATGTTTGAAGTAAAATTGATCCAATAATTATTCGGCCTTATAAAAAACAACTCAAGATTACTCAATAAAAACATGGATATATCATCATTACGTCGTTCTTATGCTTTACAATCTCTGGATGAATCAGAGGTATCACATAACCCTTTTACGCAGTTTAAGCAGTGGTTTGAAGAAGCCGTTTCGGCACAAGTCAGCGAACCCAATGCCATGACCTTGGCTACATCTACGCTGGAGGGAAGGCCCTCGGCGCGTATCGTGTTGCTCAAAGGTTTTGATGAGGCGGGTTTTGTTTTTTTTACCAATTACGAAAGCCGAAAAGGTGCTGAAATGACCGAAAACCCAATGGCGGCACTCCTGTTTTGCTGGCTCGATTTGGAACGGCAAATCCGGATAGAAGGTCGGATAGAGAAGATCAGTCGGGAAGCCTCTGAACAATATTTTGTGAGCCGCCCGAAAAGCAGCCAAATCGGCGCATGGACAAGCCCGCAAAGTACCGTAATTGATAACCGCAATGTATTGGAAATCCGCCAAAAAGCACTAGAAGAACAATATAGCCAAGCGGAACAGTTGCCGTTGCCTCCCAACTGGGGTGGATATATTTTGATGCCCGATTATTTTGAATTTTGGCAAGGTAGAGAGAGCCGTTTGCACGATAGATTAAGGTATCAATTGGAGGATGGATTGTGGCATTTGGCGCGTTTGGCGCCATAAAAGAATAAGAGCCTTCCCGAATATTGGTAAATTTACTAGGATTCTGAATGGCTCTTGTTTATTTTTCAATACTAAACTTAGATTCCACCAATTTACGAAGGAAAGCATTTTCCTCTTTTAAAGATTGGATATGTTCCTGTAAGGTTTTTACTTCTGTATCATTAGTTGAAATATAATTATGACCAGTATTGACGTGTGTCCCCTGTTGTGATTCAATGTGTATGACAGCACCGTTTTGAGGTTGGTATAATGCCTCCGGCGTAATATTTAAGGCTTTTGCATAATTTTGAATTTGCACCCAACTTACCTCGTGGTGGTTGGATTCGTGCAGGCTAATAGTACCTTGTGATAAGCCAATAGCCATACCAAGTGCCTCTTGTGACCAACCCTTGATTTCGCGTTCTCGACGGAGATTATGCCCTATATACATAGCGTTAATGGTTTTATTAATATTATTAATGAAGAATTTGCTCGAAACTATTGTGCAAAGATAAAATAAATTATACATTTGTACAAACGTTTTTAAAAACATCTGTTCTTATGCAATTTAACTATCCTTTTGTAAGATTTTTCTTGGTATTTTTTGGTATTTTTTGGCTTGTTAGCTGTGATAACGATAAAGAATGCACCGATCCGCTCAATGTAGATTGCCCGAATTATGATCCGTGTCTGACCTACCCCGCTTCATTTGCGGAATTTAAAATTATTGATTCTTTAGAATTTTTTAGCCCATTTAAAGATATGAATCAGGGCTTTGAGTTTGATACGATTTGGACATATAGAGATTTATGGTTTAAGGCTACCCATGATTGCGACTCCTATGAGTGGCAAATAGGGACAGATTCAAAAGTATTTAATCAAAAAGAGTTTTTACTATATTTTGATGTTGCGGGAGAAATACCTGTGAGATTAATAACGACTAGAAAGCCTGATAAAACATGTTATCTAAATGATGATGGAAGAGATACGTTTTATAAGAAATTCGTACTTGTTATTCCTTCACAGAATACACCAATATTTGGTAAATATAAAGGCCACAATATAGATACCCCGAATCAAGAGTACACGATAACAGTAGAATCCCCGTACCCTGAATGGGCAAAGGAGGGGGTTTATGGTTTGCCTAATGATTGTAACAGTACGGTTCCTTCGCCTATGAGTTATGGCTACAAGTATTTTGTAGTAACCGACCAGAATATTAATTGTCTTGAAGTAAAAGGAGTTGGAAGGCTAAATAATGACAACAAAACGCTTAGTGTTGATTTTTCTTATACCACCAACCTTAGTACCAAAGAGCGAGTTAGTAAAAAATTTATTGGGGTGAAGCAATAGTAAAAACAAGCATATTGTTGTTTAATTTTAATAAGAAAAGACTGATTTCTACTCATAATAATAATATAATTTATCAATACAGTATAAGAATTATTTTCTTGTTCAACCTGTTCGTTGGATAACAGCCAATGTTTTGCCAATAATGAATCAAAATTTTACTCACTAACATATTTTTCACTTTTTTAAAAGTACCTTTTATGAAAAAAATCTATTCACATTTATTATCAATTTTTGCTGGTTTATTGTTTATGCTAACCCCTGCGGTGGCTCAAGAATGTTTTGAAGTAATAAAAACACCTTTAGGTTCAACAGTCAACACTTGGGATTGGAGAGGAACGCTTTACGATTTTTATTTAAAACTGGCGCCTCCATCCAATAGCAGTTACCTCCAATTATCCGAAGTATCTCCATTTCACTCATTGAGTTATTCTATCCAGCCCAATACGTTTCATTTGGCGTTTCACCCAAATGAGAACAATGACTATGAGCCCAGTGAAGGGTGGGAGTTACTTTACAAAAACTTCGGTACCCAGCAAGTACCCGTTTTTAACCCCTCATTTGCATTATATAACCGTTATGATAGTAAGGTTAGGATTTTTATTTGGGCAAATACAACAAATGTTTTTCAAAATGCAACGATTACTGTAAATCAAAAAACTTTGGGGTTTCAAAAAAACTCATCTGTGCTCGAACATGTTAATACTCCTATGAATGCACTGGATAAATTTAACAAAGGAGTCAAAATAAGTACTTCAAATGTATATACAACACAAAATGGCACGTGGTTATTTTTTGAATTTGGTGCAGCATTCGATCCCTGTACGTGCTTGCATTCCACGGCGATTGAAATTACGCCTCAATTATTGGGTAATATTACTCTTGATTTAACGCTGACAGGCACTGGCGTAACCAATCAAATTATTACACCGAGTAGTACGATGACCGCTTCTGATAATGGCTTTTTGGCTAGTTGGGGTGATATTACTGGATCATTCAAGCAAGGGTATAAAGGGTATAATGATATTAATAAATACGTAAGTGGTATTGAAAAATTTATCAAAGCAATAGGTATGATTGGAGCGCCTACGCCTGCACCGGGAGTTCCGGGTACTCCTACTCCTCCCACAAAACCACCGTTTATGTTTCCAAGTTTTCTTAAACAAGCTCCCGGTTATATTGGTTTTGCGGCGGGCATAATTGAATATTTTGCAGCAAAAGGCAAACCTGATCCCAACGCAGTAAAACCGCTTACCTTTCATTCGTCGTATTCGTTTTCAGGAACAGGGCAAGCATCTTATAATGCCGTAAATGGCCCAGTTTTAGTTTACACTCCAGGTTCTATTCAAAATATCCCAGGATTACCGCCATCAAACAAACCGACGTATGATAATATTTTGGGCGTAATAAATATTTTAGAAACACCTAAAATAAAAAAAAGTCAATCCATTATTAATGTACTATCTGGTGGATATGGCTATCAGGTAACTGCTGAAACAAAATATATAGCAGCGCCTATCAAATATGCATTTAATAGTAATTCTGGATTAACACTTAAATCCGAAGATATTCGAGTAGCTTTATTCTTTGATGGGGCATCAGGGCCAATATCTGATGATTTGATTCAAGTTACGCCAACTGTTTGGAGGACACCATTTATGCCACTAGGAGCATTAGATGATTATACGATCAGAATAAAACATGTATATGGTGGTAGTGCGTATGGAACACCCACAAATAAAGTTATTTTTAGTGGGAAGATCACGTTAGAATTTGTCAACGTATTCAATTTTAATAAACCTGAAGAAACCATGTTTGCAGCCAGATATTTTACTGAAATAGTGCCTAGTTCACTTGGTTCAGACTTTCCAGCAAACCCTTATTTGGGCATAGTCGAAAATTTGGAGATTCGTGACCCTGCAAATAATACTCAATATGTAGCTTGGAACTCGATAACAATAATAGACGGTGCCAATCTTTTGCCTAGTGAAAATACCAACTTTTAGTCAGATCAAGTATTTATTTCGACTAATACACCAAGTGCATTACAACCTTTCATGGATGGAACAAGTTTGGATTTTGGATTGTACAACCCACCACCTAATTTTAATCCAAAATTTTATCAAGGTATCAGTGGAGCATATTCTAGCATGCAAGTAGTACCAGTACAAACTGCTGCGGAGATAAAAAATTTCTGTGTACAAAAATATGACCCTTTTACACCTCTTAAAGATGACCCGGAATTAATTGATCGAATTGAAGGAGAAGACATCGTATCTAATTTAATAGTCACAATTAACCCTACAATATTTAAAGAATCATTTAACGTTATGGTAGAAACGGGATCATCTGGAAAAATGAGTATTAGACTTACCGACTTGGGCGGAAATATTGTTCACGATGATACACAGTATATTGAAGATAAGGGCAAATGGTATATAACCGTTACTAAACCCGACCTACCTGCTGGTTTTTATATTGCGTTGATTGAGTTTAATGGAGAAAAAACAATTAAAAAGGTTGTAAAGTACTAATGGTTATATTTTAATTTTATTTTACTTATTACTATTTTAGATAAAAATTTAAATGGCTTACTAAATCTGTTGTGATTTAGTAAGCCATTAGTTTGATTTAGAATCCTAAAATTATCTTTTCTAAACCAAGTGATCCAATAACGAAATGTGCCTATTGTCGGGGCAACTACCCCCAGCCCCGACAATAGGCCAATTTCGTTATTGGATCACTTGGAGATAGTTTAATATTTGCACAAAACCTAATGACGCGAAGTATAATCACTTCACTAATCTGGCGACATTAAACTTGTCATCATGCTAACACTAAATTACACCATGTTTATAAATATACTATTTTACAATAAACGTTTTTTTATCCACACCAATTCCTTTATAGGTGATTGATTTCCAACGTTTTGGCAATTTTGTTTTTAATTGAACAATACCATTCGGGGTAATTTCCAAACCACCAAATCCCATCATTGTTGCTTGTAAAAAACCGCCCGCACCTGTTGCAAAATAAGGATTACTACCACCTGCAGCTTCCGATAATACCCCAAACGGCGGTACTTCATTTGGTTTATAACTTTTCACCCAAAGGCCATAAGCGCGTTCGGCATCACCTGCCCGTGCTGCCGATACCGTAAGAATAGCGCTACCCATAGCAGGTCCATCGGGTGCCATTTTGGGTTCGTAATAGTCGAGGTCTTTTTTAATTTGGATCGGATCTGTTACGATTTTCAAGGGATACGACAAGAGATTTACATCCACTTGTTTGATAATTTCGCCGTTGTACGTGGCGTTTTCCTTTGTTGTCCCGTCTGCAAATTTCAAGATTGGAATATTGGCCGCTACGTGTGCCCAATCGGGATCAACAGGCAATCCCAATGCCGTAGCCGCCTCGGTTGCGTAGCCCAAAACCGTAATGGCCATACCATTGGTAAAGGCATTATTGTCGATATTTTCCTGCCATTCGTTGGCACCGATCACATTATTGATATTGTATTTGCCCGGCCCATCTCGTTCTACCCGAGATGTCCAAAAATCTGCAACCTCTTTAATCATGGGCCAACCACGATCGCGCAGCCAAACCTTGTCCTTGGTCACCAAATAATATTGCCAAGCCGACCAACCGACACAACCTGTAATATGGTGCTGAAAAGGCCCTGTCAATGCCCATACAGGTGTTTCCTCTTGGCCAGTAGTGGTACTTTCCCAAGGGTACATCGCGCCTTTATAGCCATGCGAAAAAGCATTTTGTTTGGCTTCATTAAGCAATTGATACCTGAATTCTAACAAAGATTTGGCCATTTCGGGGTGCAATAGCAGCAATGGCGGGTACATCCACAATTCAGTATCCCAAAAAACGTGGCCATTATAACCCAATCCGCTCAAACCCATCGGAGAAAGGCTCAATGCCGTACCCTCGCGAGCGAAGGAATACAGGTGATACATCGCAGAGTGCACATCGCGGGTAGCATCCACGTCGCCCTCAATGGTAATATCCGATGACCAAAGTTGATCCCATGCCTGACGGTGGCGTTTGAGCAAACGATCTGTACGCTCCAACGCAGCAAAAATGGTCAATCGCTCGGATTCATTGTGTGCATCAACGGTATGTGCCGTAGAGATAAGCGTTCCTACAATGGCAAAAAGATACGTTTCACCCGCTTTGAGTTTTTTATAAAACTTAGCCAAGTGCATATTGTAGTCCCAATCCTCGTGTATCAAATCAGGTTCGGAACCATGCGGCTCTTCAAAAATAAAACTACTGGATGCAGCCACAGTGTATTTGCCTGTAGGGCTTTTACCCACAGAGGTCAACAGCGGAATGAGCACATGTGGTCGGTCTATTTCGGAGAAATAATTGCGGACATCTTGTAGCATTTCTGGTGCTTCAATGACGGCCATCGGTGTTATTGTGACATCTTTTTTGGCCTTTATTTCCACCATACTTAAAGCGCAATACGGCAAATGACGCAATGCAAGCAAGGTATGGCTCACCGAAATTTTATCGCCCACATTATAAGTCGTCAGTAATTCGGCATTGCGCATATCCAAAGACTGGGTATAATCGCTGATATCTGCACGACCAATCCTTCGGCCATCCACATCGAGGTTCATATTGATAAAATTAAAACCTTTAAGGATATTGCTGACTCGTCCGCGGAGGTAATTATCGTAAGCGCCATTGAGGACAACGTCTTTTACCTTCATCGGTTCAGGAGAGGAAACCAGTCCGATCATACCATTGGCCACCGTAATGCCAAAATACTTGGAAGGGTCAATGTTTTTGGCTGTAATATGCCATTCGTCGGTTTGCCCAAATAGACATGAATTCAAAAGAATAAAAAGGCAACTAATTAGTGTTGTTTGTTTCATACGAGTGATGTAAATTTTTAAGTTTTGTAAAGGTACTAATATTGAAAAAGGTTTTTCATAAGTTTATTCAATTGCTTTGTAGTTTTGCAGCACCAAATATACACTATAATCTATGCACATTGTACTTATTGGCGCAGGCATCATGAGTGCCACCCTTGGCGCATTACTCAAAAAACTACAACCGGACGCGAATATCACCATTTTTGAACGGTTGGATATGATTGCCGGGGAAAGTACCGATGCCATGAACAATGCTGGCACGGGTCACTCTGCTTTCTGTGAACTCAACTATACGCCCCAAAAGGAAGATGGCAGTATTGATATAAGCAAAGCCATCAAAATTGCTTCTTCATTTGAGGTTTCTAAGGAGTTTTGGGCGTATTTGATTAGGGAAAAAAACATACAACATCCCGAAGCATTTATCCACCGCGTACCGCATATCAGTTTTGTTTGGGGCAACGATAACGTAACATACCTCCGCAAACGATATGAAGCCATGCGCTTGCATCCCCTGTTTGAGGAGATGGAATACACGGAAGATTGGGATACACTTGTGGAATGGATGCCGTTGGTGATGCACGATCGCAACCGCAGCGAGCAAGTGGCCGCAACCCGTATGGCCATCGGTACCGATGTGAATTTTGGCAACCTTACCCGTTCTATTTTTACTTATTTGGAAAGTTTGGATGGCGTAACTATACACCCTAATACCGAAGTACGCGATCTGGAGCGATTTGATCAAAAAGGCTGGCATATCACTACGCAAGACCTTAAAACAGGTAAAAAAGGCCACTTTAACGCCGATTTTGTATTTATCGGTTCTGGAGGTGGCGCATTACCGCTCTTGGAAAAATCAGATATTGAAGAAGCGGAAGGCTATGGCGGGTTCCCAATTAGCGGACAATGGCTGGTTTGCAATAAACCCGAAATTATTCAACAACACCATGCAAAGGTATATGGCAAAGCCTCGGTAGGTGCTCCGCCCATGTCGGTGCCACATTTAGATACTCGTATCATTGACGGAAAACAGGCGTTGTTATTCGGGCCATTTGCGGGTTTTTCAACTAAATTCCTCAAAAACGGATCATTTTGGGATCTTCCAGCCTCTATTGAGTGGGCCAATATATTCCCGATGTTGGCCGCAGGTTGGCATAATTTATCTTTAACCAAATACCTCATTCAGCAAGTGACCCAATCCCCCGAAGACAGGCTGACGGCCCTCCGCGATTATCTCCCAGATGCACAAATGGACGACTGGGATTTGGCTTACGCAGGTCAGCGTGTGCAGGTGATTAAAAAAGATGACGAAGAAATTGGCGTCTTGGAATTTGGTACCGAATTGGTCGCTGCTGCTGATGGGAGTTTGGCGGCTTTGTTGGGTGCTTCGCCCGGTGCTTCTACCGCAGTGACTGCCATGATTGATGTATTAAAAAAGTGCTTTAAAACCGAAATGCAAAGTGCAGAATGGAAAAGTATGTTGAAACAAATGGTGCCCTCGCATGGCGCGGTCCTCTCGAAGGCTAACCGCATCGCATTTACACGGGAAGTACGGCAAAAGGAATTGGGATTGTAAATATTTTAAATAAAACCGCATTTATTGTTTTTTTCTACCACAAAAGGATACAAAGTTCACAAAGCGTAGATTACACAAATGCGAATGCCTAGTATTTGTGTCCTTGTTTGTTCTCATACGTTAAAGATAAAGTCAACGCTTTGTGTTCTAAAAAAAAGCGAAGCGCCCACGCTACGTCTTTGTGAACTTTGTGTCCTTTTGTGGTAGGAAAAGTGTATGCTACGCCAAAGCAACAATAAAACAATTGTTTAATACTCATTTTGCGGTGCTAAAGCAGGACTATTGGAACATTATTTGCAATTTTTTAACTTCTAATCCCGCAAAACTATATATCTTTGCGCCGCAAAAAAGCCTGCCAAAACAAAACTAAATTTTGGCTGTTATGCTTTTTTATTATTCACTATTTATTTTTGTCCATAATGGCCGTAGAAACAACAACGCGTCCCCAATACAAAGTAAAAGATATCAACCTTGCAGCTTGGGGCCGCAAGGAAATCCGCCTTGCTGAGGCTGAAATGCCCGGTTTAATGGCTTTGCGCGAAGAATTTGGCGCAACCAAACCATTGAAAGGTGCACGTGTAGCGGGTTGCCTTCACATGACCATCCAAACTGCCGTTCTGATCGAGACATTGATCGAACTAGGTGCGGAAGTATCTTGGTCTTCTTGTAATATCTTCTCCACTCAGGATCATGCTGCTGCTGCAATTGCTGCTGTGGGTATCCCTGTTTATGCTTGGAAAGGTATGAATGCCGAAGAATTTGACTGGTGTATCGAGCAAACATTGTTTGCATTCAGCGATAACCAGCCTTTGAATATGATCCTCGACGATGGTGGCGACTTAACCAATATGGTACTCGATTTGTACCCTGAATTGGTGGCTGGCATCCGCGGTATCTCCGAGGAAACTACCACTGGCGTACACCGCCTGTACGAGCGCACAGCGAAAGGCACACTACCATTGCCTGCGATCAATATCAACGACTCAGTTACCAAATCTAAATTCGACAACAAATATGGTTGTAAAGAATCTTTGGTAGATGCGATCCGTCGCGCTACCGATGTGATGTTGGCAGGTAAAGTAGCCGTTGTAGCGGGTTATGGTGACGTAGGTAAAGGTTCTGCCGCTTCTTTGGCTGGTGCTGGTTGCCGCGTGATTGTTTCTGAAATAGACCCAATCTGTGCTTTACAGGCTGCCATGGACGGTTTTGAGGTAAAACGCCTTGCTAATGCTATTCCACGTGCCAATATCGTAGTAACGGCTACTGGCAACTGCAATATCGTAGGTGAAAAGCATTTCCGTATGATGAATGACAAAACCATCGTTTGTAATATCGGTCACTTCGACAATGAAATCGATATGGCTTGGTTGAACCAAACTTACGGCAATACCAAAATCGAGGTAAAACCACAAGTGGACATCTACGATATTGATGGCAAAGATGTCATTGTATTGGCAGAAGGCCGTTTGGTGAACTTGGGTTGTGGCACTGGTCACCCTTCGTTTGTGATGTCCAATTCGTTTACCAATCAAGTATTGGCGCAGTTAGAACTATGGGAAAACGTAGGCAAATACGAAAACCGCGTTTATATGCTGCCTAAGCACCTTGACGAGAAAGTAGCGCGTTTGCACTTGGCCAAAATCGGTGTTGAATTGGAGGAGTTAACCAAAGATCAAGCAGATTATATCGGTGTGGCTGTACAAGGGCCGTTTAAACCGGAATATTACAGGTACTAGTTTTTTAAATTGGTACTTAAGTATTTGGACACAATTAATTGCATTTTGAACTTGGTCTTTTCCGCCTATACATCCCCATTTTTTCGTTAGATAGTACCGCTATCTGCCTTAA
>JAYUKX010000034.1:0-5070 GCA_043764095.1 Chitinophagales bacterium | reverse complement strand
AGAAACTAATATACCCTCACTTTTTGACCGCATACCTTTTTTTGGCGAAAAAAAGTAGGAAGTAGGTTTTATTGCACTAATTTTTATATTTTTGAGATCTGCAAGTTTGCATTATTTTTTTCTCAAAAGAAAAAGTGTACGGCTGCAAGATCAGATTTTAAACTTCTCAGCCTAACTCCAGTCAAACACCCCGAATTACCTCAAATTTGCATTATTTGTCATAATTTTACTTAATACTTGCCATGTCTTCACTTGCTCCACTTTCGGGCACCCTCGGTACACGCCGCGCTGCCCACTTACTGCGTAGAACCAGTTTTAGGTTCACCAAACAACGCGTAGATCTATTGGCCGGCATGACTGCTGCTAATGCAGTCGCGGCACTCCTTAACCCACCACCGCTATTACAACCGCAACCGCTCTACGACGATAGCGCAACGCCAACAATTGAGGCAACCGCTTGGATCAATCCAGTAGGGCTACCTTATCCCACAGGTGTATTAACCACCGAGGATTTTAAACTCCGCCCATGGCTATTAAGTTGGTGGCTGAGCGAAGCCTATGAAGATACCAGTGCATTGCACAAAATGATGTTTTTCATGCACCAATATAATGTGACAACTTTAACTACATCAAGAACCACCAATTATTTTGACTACCTGTCCCTGCTTCGTTGGGGGGCTTTGGGCAACTGGAGAAAGATGGTCACTAAAATGATCCTCGACAATACAATGTTGATTTACCTCAATAATAACACCAATACAGCCGCCAATCCCCAAGAAAACTTCGCCCGCGAGTTTTTAGAGCTGTTCACCATTGGTAAAGGCCCGCAAATAGGCCCAGGTGATTATACCAACTATACCGAGGATGATATAGCACAAGCCGCAAAAGTATTTACAGGCTGCCGTACTAAAACCGACCGCTCCATTGTGGACGCAGAAACTGGTCTTCCTAAAGGGTATTTCCAAGCCAGTGTACACAACTGGACAGAAAAAAAATTTAGTACACATTTTCAGGATTTGACCATTCCACCTGTTACCGTTGCTGCCCAAAAAACAGTTGCGAAAATGGATGAAGAAATCAATCTTTTTGTTAATCGCGTATTTGACCAACCTGAAACTGCAAAGAATTTTTGCCGACGTTTGTACCGCTATTTCGTCAATGAAAAAATTACAGACGAAATTGAAACGGATATTATCGTTCCCTTAGCCACTACCTTTAAAAACGGCAATTTTGAGGTCAAACCCGTACTAGAACAATTACTCAAAAGCAAACACTTCTTTGGCGAAGACAATACCTCCAGCGTTGAAAATATTTTAGGAGGTATGATCCGTACACCATTGGATTTGGCTTACCAATCCATCAGTATGTTTGGAATAGCTATTCCTGATGCAGCCACCAACCCCCAAGGCCGTTACCGCTTTTTTACCCAAGGCGTATCGACGCGTATGCTTGGGCAGGCCGGAATGAATGTACTCCAACCCTCCGATGTAGCAGGCTACTCTGCTTTTTATCAATCCCCAGATTTTTCGCATCTATGGTTCAATAGTAGTTCTATTATTGCACGGTACAAATTGTCGGCTATGCTATTGAGCGGTAAGTTTACCATCGGGTCCAACACAAATGGTAGTTTGGGGATCAAATTGGACATCGCCCCGTGGGTCAAAAACTCTGGTTTCTTTATCGATCCCTCCGATCCACAACATTTGGTAGAGCGATTACTCGAATATATGCTCCCCAAACAAGTAGATGCAGCACGTTTTGAATATTTTTATAATACCGTATTCCTTAATAATTTGCCACCTTACGACTGGACTTATGAATGGGACAATTATGTAGCGACCAACAATGCTACCGAGGTTAAAATTGCCTTGGAACGCTTGATTAATGCCATTATGTATTCGCAAGAATACCAAACTGTCTAAAATCCGTTGAACGCTATTTTTCTCATTTTTAAACATTAATAATATGAAACGTCGTAATTTCTTAAAAATATTACCCTCGGCAGCCACTGTAACTCCATTTGTGGTGAACGGCCATACGATGCGTCCTTTTGCCAATACCAGTATGGCGCGCCTAATCGGCAATTGCGAAGAGGTAGAAGGTAGAACCATTGTACTCATCCAATTAAAAGGCGGTAATGATGGCTTAAATACCATTATTCCCATTGCCCAATACGATAAATACGTTGAACTTCGTCCAGATATTGCCATCCCCGAAACCGGTGCTGATGCTTATATCCCCCTTGATACTACCTTAAAAGGAGATAAACAAGTAGGTTTACACCCGCACTTAACGGGCATCAAAGAATTATATGATAAAGGCTGGGTCAATATCGTGCAAGGTGTAGGCTACCAACAACCCAACCAATCGCATTTCAAAAGTACCGACTTATGGCTGTCGGGCGGCGATGGCACATCCGATAATTTTAGTATCCCAAGTGGTTGGATGGGGCGCTCGATGCAGGCCTTATTCCCCGATGTATATGGTGGCCCTACGGCTACTATGCTCGATCCTTTAGGTATCCAAATCGGTGATTCTACCCCTTCTCTGGGTTTTCATACCGAAACCGAGCACCAAAATGTCATCAATTTGAGTGGACAAGATGTATCGGGATTCTATTCTTTGATACAGACAATTGGTGGTCTTCCTCCGGCTACTATTCCCGAATTTGAGCAAGGCGATGAGATTGAGTATATCATGTCTGTTGAGCAAAGTGTTAATTTATATGCACAGCGTATCAGTCAGGTATTTGCAGCAGGTACCAATGCTGTTACGTACCCGGCATCCAATATCAATCCGTTGGCCAGCCAATTAAAAACGGTAGCGCGTTTGATCCGTGGGGGCAGCAAAACCAAAATTTTCTTGTGCCAATTAGGTGGTTTTGACACCCACCAAGGTCAAGTAGGTACAACTGCACTAGATGGCGACCACGCAGATCTGATGTTTGTATTCTCACAGGCAGTAAAAGCATTTTATGATGACTTAGCGGCTATGGGCATTGCCGATCAGGTGGTGTCTTGTACTTTTTCCGAGTTTGGTCGTTGCGCCAAAGGTAACGGTTCTACAGGTACTGACCACGGCACACTTGCTCCTATGATCGTGATGGGTAAAGGTGTAAAAGGCGGTGTTTCTGGTACCAATGTAAACCTGTCCAACCTAACCAACGATAACCAATTACAAGGCATGCAACACGATTATCGGCAGGTATTCACCACGCTCTTACAAGATTGGTTGGGTGCTAATGATTACGTATTGGAAGAAACGCTGTTTGATAATTATATGAAAATACCGCTCATCAATAATAATTTTATAACAGATCCAGCCTGTTATTATGGTGGAGCAGTTTTGTCGGTGGATCCAGGTTTCCACAAGCAGCCTTTGGAGGTATTCCCCAATCCTGCTCGTTTCTCCTCTGAGGTAACGTTCCAATCGGAGCAGGCATTCCCAGCGCGTTTATCCATGCATGGTATGGGCGGACAGGTGGCGTATGCAGGTAATGTACAGGTACAAGTAGGGGATAATCTCTTCTTTTTGGATGTGAATAGTACCCCTGCTGGTATGTATTTTGTCCGTTTGGAAAACCGCGAAACTGGACTCGCACATGTCGTGAAGTTGTCGGTAGTAAAATAATAGAATTTTCATACACTTATTGGAAATCCCGCTACGTTTAACAAAACTGGCGGGATTTCTACGTTATTGTGATAAAATACCCATTTTTATGCTAAAAAACCTAATCTACTTATTGTTCCCAATATTGGTTTTTGCTGCTTGCCAAAAGTCCAAACCAGTAATTGCTACCTTTTATTATTGGAAAACGGAATTGAATATCGACGCAAACGGAGCGGCGAAATTGGATCAATTTGGTGCAGATCCATTGTATATCCGCTTTTTTGATGTCGATTACGATGACTTGCGGGGTACTCCCGTGCCAGTAGGCGAAATGACGCTGGTGGGTATGGACAATAGATCATTTATCCCAGTAGTATTCCTCACAACAAGCACTTTTAGGCAATTGTACAACAATGAGATGGATACTTTAGCCAAGAATATTTCGCGCAAAATAAATGCCCAGTTAGAAGATTTGTACTTCGCATACAGTAAAAGTACACCACACCATACAAGGCTAAATTTTGAGGCTTGGAAAACACATTTTATCCCCGAAATACAATTCGACTGTGATTGGAATAGCAACTGCCGCGAAGCGTATTTCGAGTTTTTATATCAATATCGAGCCTATTATCTGCCCAAAGGCCGCAAAATGTCCTGTACCATCCGCTTGCATCAATTCAAAGATCCGATATCGACAGGTATTCCTCCTGTAGATCACGGTATCCTGATGTGCTATAATGTGGCACCGCCAAGGGATACTGCTACGGAAAATGCAGTTTTCGATTATGAAATCATATCAAATTATGTAAAAAAAGATGCTAAATATCCATTGCATTTAGATATTGCCTTGCCTGTATTCAGTTGGGGCGCATGGTTTAGGAGCGGCGATTTCAAAGGGTTATTGGGCGGATGGAATGAATATGCACTTTCCGATACATTAGTCTATAAGCAGGTAGCCCGCCATCTGTATCAAGTCAAAATTGACACGGTGGTGAATAAATCGGATTATCTTCGGGAGGGTGATATCATCCGCTTGGATACGCCTACCGACGAAGCAATAATGGCTGCTATTCCACTGCTAAAACCGAATTTAAGGCAGCATGGGCGATTGGTTTTTTTCGATTGGGATGATCAAAAAATACGAGAAAAAACTGTATTTTTGCAAGAGATTATTGCTGAATTTTTATAACCATACACTTTTATTTTTGGTAATTTACATTGAGATTTGAAACAAAGTACAGTCCCCCAAGTGTGGCAAGACCGGCCTTAGAAAAATGCAGGTTTTGCTTGAGTGGAGGCGGATGAAGCCAAAAAGTGTTTGAGCCAAACGGAATTTACGAGGCGAAGCCTCCGCTCGATAATGCGGCGAGTTTTTTTTGGCGCCGCCGGAGCGAGGGAGCAAAAGCACCGCATTTTTCGTCAGCCGAAGCGTTTTTTGCTTACTTTTTTTCGCTAAAAAAA
>JAYUKX010000033.1:0-1534 GCA_043764095.1 Chitinophagales bacterium | reverse complement strand
TTGCTGTATGGTTTCGGTGCTGTTCTTTTTAGTCAAAATATCTGCCAAAATAGAACTAAATGTGCTTTTGTCAATCCAAATAGGCAGGTTGTTAGCACTATTAGATTTGGAGGTGGCTGAAGATAGTTGTTGGAAATATGCATGGCTCATAAATTTCGCTACCGTTTCTTCGCCCAACATGACGGTTAACGTGTCTCGCAGGTGCCTGCCTCTGCTCTTAAAAAAGGCATGATATACCTCCACCACTGCCGAGGTGAGCATACTGAACAGCAGTAATACGAAAACGATACCAATAATAATACTAAGGATTGCTAACATTGTTTTGTTTGTTTTTAGTGTAAACAATGGTGCAAAGTTCTACTAAATAATGTGAATAATATAGGTTTTTTTGATTATTTTATGTGAATTTTATTTAAGGAACTATACTGGACTGAACAGTAGCCGCTAAAATGGTTCACCAAGGTTCCCTATTTAAAGAAGAAAAAGAAGCGAATTTTAAACCCACACATTTTCCACAAATCCCTTCAAAATGAACGTTCGTCGAAATTAATCAAGAAACAATGGAAACTTTAAAACCAAAAAACGTTTCCATTGTTACCTTTGCATTATGTTTGATGAACAGCAAGAAAAATGGATAAAACGTACGGAGGGCTTGTTTCTACGTTATGGGATTAAAAGCATCACAATGGACGACGTGGCGCGGGAACTTGGTATATCCAAAAAAACGTTGTATCAGTTTGTGGAAAGTAAAGACGATCTGGTGAATAAGGTGGTAGAACGTCATATCGAGGTTGAAAAAAATATTTGCGCCACCCAGTTTCCCAACTTGGCCAATGCCATTGAAGAAATGTTTTTGGTAATAGAAACCAATGCACAACAGATGTCACAAATGAAAGCCAATATCGTGTATGATATGCAGAAATACCATCGGGAGGCTTGGGAGAAAATGGAGCATTTTCAGATGGGATTTCTGTATTCGGTGGTGCGAAGCAATTTGGAACGCGGTATGGGAGAAGGATTGTATAGAGCCGATATAGATGTAGATATTACGTCCAAGTTGCATATAGCACAATCATTTGCCTTATTTGACGAAAAGATTTTTCCACAAGGCCAGTACAAACGCGAAACGCTGTTTAAAGAATATTTGACACACTATTTACATGGCATTGTCAGTGACAAAGGCCGCTCAATTATAAAAGCAAAATTAACCTAAATATGTACCTTTACAACACTATTAAATGGATGCTCATCGGCCTTTTGGGTTTGATGGCTTATGGGGCATCCGCACAAAGTAAGGCCATGAGCCTCAATGATTGTATCCAGTTTGCCACAGAAAACAATAGCAACATCAAAGCGGCCAAACTCCAGATACGGGACGCCGAATGGCAAATCAAAGAAAATACCGCTGGTGGTTTGCCACAAATAAGTGCGGGTTTGTCTTACACTGGTTTTCTTCAACGGGGCGGCTTGCCATCGAGTGCGCTTTCGTTTGGGGGCAGCGGCAACAATCCTGTTCCTCAGGTTGTATTTGACC
>JAYUKX010000032.1:0-19015 GCA_043764095.1 Chitinophagales bacterium | reverse complement strand
TTGCGCAAATGCGGAGAGAGCATAGATAATTATGTCGTGAGAAAACACAAAAATCTAACTTTTTCCGCATCTTTTCAAAAATGTCTAGTAGTGTGATTGGGCATTTTTAACCGAAAAAAACAAATCAGGCGTAGGACAATTGATTGTTGTGGATTTATATGGTGTGTTTTGCCACTAAAAAGCCTTTTCGCATACCAAAATCACCTTTTTCTCCTCCAAAATAGTCGCTCCAAATAAATAAAAATGGCCACCATCTGCCAATTTTAATTTCTTCCGCATTTCTTGCACCGTATCCGGAAAATTTCGGACTGCAATATTGGCCTTGCTGTCCTTGATAACAGTTTTAACGGCATCCGCACTATATTTGACTACATCAATAATTTTAAAACTTCTTGCGGGTATATCTGGGATATATTGATCCGATGTATAAAGATGCGTATGGGTATGCAGTTTATTTAAACCATATCTCGAGGCAAAACTTTTGAATGCGCCCGCTTTTAATAAGGCCGTATCTGGTTCATATAAATAGTTTTGAGGTGCGCCTAAATGCGTTGGCGCATTGAGTTCTTCGGCTTTGGTAAATTGAAAGTTGACCATTCCGGAAAGGAGATTAACGGTTTGTATTTTAACCTCATTTTCTGATCTAACTGATTTGTTATCAATTAGATATAATACTTCCTTGCACTCATTGTTTAACGCACAAACCCATATTTTACTTACTTTTTTCAGGTCTTTTACTGCTAATGCAATATCGAGCATTGGGGCAGTTTTGAGCAGAATTTGATCGGTATGTTTGAATATTTCATCCATCAATTCGACGATATTGGGCGTGCAATCACTTAGTAAAAACACTTTATTCTTTTGTTGGTCTCGCCGCGCTGGATCGAGGTAAACAAGGTCGAAACGGGAAGTGTTTTGAGCAAGAAAAGCCGCGGCATCGGAATGATGTACTGTGATTCCATTTGCCGACAATACTTCAAAATTATGTTGCGCCACCCGACAGAGTTGCTCGGATTGCTCAACATAATGCACCGTTTGAAACGATTTTGACCAAAAAAAACTATCAATGCCCATTCCGCCAGTGAGATCAGCCATGATTTGGCCAGAAAACAAGACAGACTTATAAGCTGCGGCTGCTTCGGAGGATGACTGCTCCAAAGACAAACTAGGAGGAAATTGGAGTGCTGGATTGAACCAAGATGGGATTTTGTCTTTAACCTTACGCAATGCCTCAATTTGAGACACTGCGTAAGGCATATCAATATCCGGATAGCGTTGTGCAGTAAGCAGCAAACGATGTAAATCTGAGTTTAAATTATTGATAATAAATGACTTAAGCATCTTACTCTTTATAGCCACATACTAAACGCCTAATTTGCTCGAACCATGTATAACCTAAAAGAGCCCGGATTTGGTTATAATCTATACAGGCTGCTTCGTTTTGCTTTTCGTTGAGCAATAGCGTACCGCGATAATACAATATTTCAGTATTTATAGGATCAAGCAATAGTGCTTCGGTGAATTTTTGAATAGCCTCTTTTGTTTGTAGCGCTTCGTTTAATGCCACTCCCTCATCAGCAATACGCATCGCTTGGTCAAATTTATCATTTGCAGATTTACACCCATCTGCATCAGAGTGGAAAACAACCCTAAATGGTAATGTACTCGGGACAGGTTTGTCCTTATACGTTGCTGGCTGCCACATTCCGGTAGTTCTATTGGCTAATCGGATACCATTAAACTGAAAATCAGATCCTAAATTATTAAAGTCGATTTGATTTTCCACTTTAACGCGGCCATTAGGGTGTACGATAAGCGAATACTCGATAATCCCTGATTTACAACTATCTTCAAAATTTTCAGGATAGTCTAAATTATTGATAATGAACGAATAAAGCGAGTCGTTTCCAAATTTAAATGCTGGTTGGGTATCTACATTATTATAAATTGTATCGCCCTGCTGGCTAATAATATAAGGTAATGCTTCGGTGAGGCGAAACCGGAACGGTAATGCTTTGCGCGCACGGATAGGTTTACCTGCATTCATACCCGGTTGCCAGCGCAAGCCCAAAGTATCCAGTAATTTAAGTACGCGTAAGGCTTCATTGCCACAACCACCACCAATATCTTTTATGATTTTGATTTGGCTCATACGGCCAGTAGGCTCAATAATGAGTTGGGCCACAATCGTACCCTGTAAGTTTTGGTCGCGTGCTTCGTAAGGATACACGATGTTTTGTGACATCAAGCGCATCAGGTTGAACTCTCCACAGGTACGAGCACTATCTGATGTCCAGCCCGGATGAATATCCAATGCGCAAGATTTAAGCAAAGGGTAGGGGAGTGCTTCGGGGGCATCATAAATAGTGGTATCCTGCGGCGTAGTTACCTGCGATAAAAGTGGCACTGCTAGTGTCAATGTAGCAAATACGGCAAAAAATAGTTTCTTCATAGTGAAAGCGTATAGTCTTAAAAAAAATGGGCACAAAATTACGTATAAGGAACGAGTAAACAATAACCTGTCCAAGTACTTAACAAGTTAGCGAGTCTCAGTGCTGCTGTTTCTAAATGAGAAAAGCCCTGTCACATTTGACAAGGCTCTTATTAAATATAGTCCCATGAACATTTTTCGAATGGATATTTCAGATAGGAATAAAGAGGTTTGTTTACTTTTTATGGTCAAAATTAATTGGGCAAAACGGTTTTAGTTATTTTTAACTTGAACCGTTCCGTTTTGAATGCTAATTGTAATAGTTGAACGCATAAGTAATAGATCTTTAAATGTGAAATAAATATTTTTACAAAAAAATGAATTTTACTTTTTTATTTCATGGTCTTTCGTACCTTTGACCCGAACTTTACATTAAGTTATTTAAGTATATTGCCGCACAAATTTTAATCCATTAGGCAACCCGTTATAATCCCATGCACATCCAGTTAAACGGATCCGGCCAGTCTCGCAAAGACTGGCCTTTTTTTTAACATTGAATTGGTAAAATACTTTACTTCACCAATTCAATGCTAAAATTTAGGAATAATCCCATGAACATATCCAAACAACCAACTAATTCTCTTTTGAATCAGCCATCCTTGTTGTTTAATGATACAAATGTGCGATGGTATCCGATGTTAGCCAAATACATTTTTTTAAAGAAGTGAATTTTTTTTCTTGTTTTTTTATTGATTAAGTAGTTGTATATCAGGTATTTGTATTTTTTATTTGTGAACTATTAATCCATATTTTTTTTGCCAAATTAACTATTCTTAGGTATTATTTTAGTGGAACACAGCACATTATTGAAGATTTTATTAGCAGACATTTTATTCTTCCCATCTTCCTAAATGAACAATATCGCCCTTATACGCACCTAGGTTATCCCAAAAATCTTCTTTAAGCAAAGGCGCATTTGCATAGTGATTGGCCGACAAAAAATCCGTTTTGTTCCACCATTTTACGTCAATAATGTAATCGTCTTCTCTGATATTGTCCATGTTGATCGGCCCAAACCTATCACCTGTTAATGGGTGGCATAGTATCCAAATATCGATTATAAGCGTATTATTATAGACATCGAAAAACTCATTCATAAATTGTATTTTGCCTGCGGCAACAAGCAAACCCGTTTCTTCGAGTATTTCGCGCTCTACTCCTCTGAAAATATCTCGGTCACTCAGTTCCAAGCCTCCGCCAGGCGTTGACCATCGCTTAATGCCCGTTCGAGGGTTAATATGTTGTACTAAAAGTACGCTCTCTTGTTCGTACACCAAGCCAGTCAGCCGTATTCTGTGTTTGAAGTTCATGTATAATTATATTTTTGTGAGTGGAAATAAACGCTGAATTAGAGAACAAACCCAAGCATCTTAGAAAAGTTCGACAACTCAACGTATTTTTGCTCCATATTCTAATAAATATAATAAAGTATGCATAAAAAATTACTGTTTTCGCTGTTTTGCTTTTGGGTTATTCCAATACTGACTAATGCACAATCGACGGCCTTTACACTGAGCGGAGGTTCTACGATCGGTACTCAACGCTGGGATAACTCCTTTGATCGCCAGCCACTGTTTCAATGGCATGCAACTATTGCTGCGGAATCTGTCAATAATGAAGACGATAAGGCTTCTATTTATGCTCAATTAGGATATCATGTAAAAGGTAGTGCTATTCGTTTTCAGTTTTTTAACTCAGGTGGCACAGGATATTTTCAAACCGTGGACAGGTTTAAGTTTAATAATATTTCCTTGATTTTAGGTGCAAAGCAGAAGTTTCCGTTGGGATCGGGAACATCAAAATATTTCTATTTCGGTGGTATTCGTGGCGATTATACGGTGAGTACCAATTTGGGGACATTGGCAGAGCGCAATGCTGGTTTGGGGAATCAATACGCTGCACTCATTTACCCATTTCCAGAGTTTGTACGAAGAGTTACTGGTGGTGTATCGGCTGGTGCTGGAATTCAATTACCTCTTTCAGATTTAATAGGTGCAGAACTCAAACTATCTATTCATCCTGATTTTACCCTTCAGTACAACCAACCGCCGATCCCTAATGTAATTATTAATGATCCATTTAACCCAGGCCAAACGACCAATATTAGTGCACGCAGAATACGCAATGTTGCCTTGGAATTGTCATTAGGCTTTAGGTTTTTGCGTAAAGTAGTGTATGAAGAAAATTAAACAGCATTCTATATATCACATGAAAAAAATAACCATTCTATTGTTTTTAGCGGGTCTTTTTTCGTTTACCCGCTACACCGATCCTACCGATGCTGCGTCGTTGGGTGAAATGTTGTTTAATGATCCCATTTTATCCTCCGATCAATCTGTACATTGTGCTTCTTGCCATATTCCCCGATTTGCTTTTTCGGATACGGTAGCCTTTAGTAAAGGCGTGGATGGTTTGGGGACACGCAATACCCCAGGCATTACAAATATGGACGCACGCCCGTTTTTTTTCTGGGATGGTCGCGCCAAATCATTAGAAGAGCAGGTGCTTGGCCCTATCGAGAACCAGCAGGAAATGAATTTGCCGTTGCCTGTAGCATTAGAGCGACTAAGAACAGATGCTCGATATGGAAGGTATTTTCAGGCTGTTTTTGGGAAAAAACCAGATAGCACGAATTTGGCGATTGCATTAGCCGCTTTTGTACGTACATTGGAAACAGGAGATGCACCATTTGATGATTGGACACAGGGTAATAAAAACGCAATAAGTACCTCTGCGGTGCGTGGAAGAACCGTT
This sequence comes from Chitinophagales bacterium, assembly GCA_043764095.1. Classification (GTDB taxonomy): domain Bacteria; phylum Bacteroidota; class Bacteroidia; order Chitinophagales; family Saprospiraceae; genus M3007. The sequence continues at coordinate 13,770 of JAYUKX010000032.1, read as the reverse complement.
TTTTTGAATAAAGGGAAGTGTTTTGATTGCCATTTTGGCCCCGATTTTACGGGCGATGAATTTAGGAATATTGGCTTATATAATGGCAAGGATTTGAATGATTTGGGTAGGTTTAACCAAACAAAAAAGGAGGAAGACAAGGGCAAATTTAAGGTGCCAGGGCTTAGAAACACCGCGCTAACTGCGCCTTATATGCATAATGGTCAATTCAAAACATTAAAAGAAGTGATTGATTACTATGATAGACCCGATCACTTTGGATTGAATAGCATAGGAAGGGATACCCTGCTTCAGCGGCCTTTACAGTTGACCGAAACAGAGAAGGAAGACCTTGAAGCATTTTTAAATGCACTAACAGACAAGCGTTTTTTAAACCATTAAAAACAAAAAGAGCCGTCTCAATAAAGAAACGGCTCTTTTTAAAAACCAAACATGGTAAAGAATTGTATAAAACGCTAACCTAATAATATAAAATTAAATTTGGCGCGTAGTAACAATAATTACCCTTCAGACTGCAATGGTGCTAGATCAGATGGAGAGACGCTGCCGCCTGTTCCTACGATAAATACAGCAACAATGCAAAGGAAAATCAAGGAGCCTGCAAGCACCCAAGTTGCTTTTTCAACAAAGTCCGTAGAGCGGGCAGCACCAAATAATTGTTGTGCTTGGCCGCCGAAAGTTTGGTCAATTCCGCCACCTTTTGGGTTTTGGATCAATACTGCTGCCATCAATAATAGACATACAACAGTAACTAAAACAGTTAGTAATGATAACATTATAGAATCTTTTATTTTTTAAGTTCTTCAATTGCGGCCGCAAAGATCGTACTTTTTTCCGGATTTGCAACTATTAATCTTTCATACATTGAAATTGCCTTTTCTTTATAGCCTTGTTTGACCAAAATTTTGGCCAAAGTTTCCGATGCAACACCTTGGTTTTCCGACACACTTTTCTCTGCTAGTTGCTGTGCTATTCCTTTTTCCTTGGTGGTTGGAGTAGGTGATTTGCGCAATGGAATTTGTGCTTCTTCCTCTTCTTCGGGTTGTTCGGAGCGTATGACGGGTAAGTTAAATTGTCCTACCCATTGACCAAAAGTGGGTTTTGGCGCTTGGAAAATCATCGTTGCAACCACGGGTTCCACCAAAGTAACGGGTGCTGTAACTTGCTCTATAACAGGTTCATTATCAATTACTTGATTTGGAGGTTCGGGTATTGGAGCCACTAATTCTTCTGGTGCTGCGGTGATACGTTCGACTGGTGCAATAGCTTCAAGGTTACGCAAAACCGTTTCGATGGGCTTGAGTTCCAATACTTCTACCTGCTGGCGCATTGGGTTGGGTACTACCCGTTTGAACAACAAACCGCGATCAAGGCTATGCGCAGCGGCCGCGCTCAAATTTCGTTCTAATTCATGGTGTTGAATTTGTTGAGATTTGAGTAGCAAAATTTGTCGTAAATGATGCGAATAGGGGTAGGCCAATACCAAAGTCTTCAATTCCTCATACGGAATCAAATCCAATTGATCGGGGTGCTGTATTAGTCTAATTAATCGCTCTGCTGTCATAAAAACGGCTGCAAAATTGGTGTATTTTTCGTGTTTTTTTGTGTTTTTTCCAAAATCTTTTTAAAACAGTTATTTTTATGGTATAAAATACCGAAATTTGCGTTTTAAATTTTTATTCCAAATTCATGTCAGACATTTTTGAGCAGGTTCAGCAGACGATTACTCAGGTAAATCAAGAACAACCAGCCAACACACAAGAACTAGAAAACTTCCGTATTCGGTACCTCGGTAGCAAAAACATCATCAAAACGTTGATGGAAGGTATGCGTGAAGTTCCAAACGATCAAAAAAAGGCTTTTGGCCAATTGATCAATAGCCTAAAACAAGCAGCCGAAGAAAAATTTCAAACTTTAAAATCTGCTTTTGATGCCCAAGCCGAATCGGTATCAGCGGGAATTATTGATCTTTCTCGTACTCCAGAACCTTTACCTTTGGGCGCGCGTCATCCGGTGAGTATTACCATGAACCGGATTATTCGAATTTTTGAAAAAATTGGTTTTGTAGTGGCTGATGGTCCTGAAATGGAACACGATTGGTACAATTTTACCGCCATGAATACTCCCGAAGATCACCCAGCACGTGATATGCAGGATACGTTTTATGTGGTAGATGCGCCCGGTATGCTCTTGCGCACCCACACCAGTAATGTGCAGGCAAGGGTGATGACTGGCAGAAAACCACCTATACGGATTATTGCTCCTGGTAGGGTATTTCGTAACGAAACTATTTCGGCACGTTCGCATGCCCAATTCCACCAGTTGGAGGGTTTATATATTGATGAAGGTGTATCTTTCGCCGATATGAAACAAACGCTATATTTTTTTGCTCAAGAAATGTTTGGTGCTACAAAAATACGCTTGCGTCCCTCCTTTTTCCCTTTCACCGAGCCCAGTGCCGAGATGGATGTCTGGTTGGGAATGGAAACTGAAGAAGCCCGTCGTTTGACTAAAAATACAGGTTGGTTGGAGATTTTAGGCTGCGGTATGGTAGATCCACAAGTATTGGAAAACTGCGGTATCGATAGTGAAAAATATTCGGGATTTGCGTTTGGAATGGGTATTGAGCGACAAGCATTGCGCTTGTTCAATATACCGGATATTCGTTTCTTATTTGAAAACGACGTACGTTTTTTATCTCAATTTAGCCAAGTTGTTTAACTCATTTCATAAACAATCTAACTACCAAACTTAAAAATGGACTTTACAGAACTAGGCTTACACCCCGATTTACTCGATGGTATTGATGCCTTAAATTTTACACAGGCCACTCCGATTCAGGAGCAGGCTATCCCCTTAGTCATGCAAGGGAAGGATGTGATAGGTGTAGCGCAAACAGGCACAGGAAAAACAGCGGCTTTTGTATTACCTATCCTCAACGCGATCATGGAATCGGAAACCTACAATGTCACACAGGCGTTGATTATTGTGCCCACCCGTGAATTAGCCATGCAAATAGATCAGGCAATTTCTGCCTACTCCTATTTCTCCAATATTTCGTCGATGGCGGTGTACGGAGGTGGTGATGGAAAGGTGTTTATCCAAGAAAAAAGCGCTTTGACTAGCGGTGCCGATATTATCATTGCCACGCCGGGTCGTTTGATTGCTCATATCAAAATGGGGTATGTCGATTTTTCCAAAATCAATTTTTTGGTCTTAGACGAGGCCGATCGTATGCTCGATATGGGTTTTAAACCCGATTTGCTACGTATTATTGATATTGTAAACCCCGTGCGCCAAACGTTGCTTTTTTCTGCAACAATGCCTAAAGATGTACTGAAATTGGCCAAGTCACTTACAAAAGACGCAGTGAGTATCAGTATCGCCTTGTCTAAACCGGCAGAGGGTGTATCTCAAGGTGTTTATATGGTAAATGATCGTCAAAAATTACCACTGATACTCGATATTCTAAAGGATATACAAGGGCAACGGATTATCATATTTAGTTCTACAAAGCAAGGCGTAAATACACTATTTCAGCAGTTAAAAGCCAAAAGACTAAATGTAGAATCGGTGAGTAGTGATCTCGATCAAGAAAAAAGGGAGTCTGTTATGCTGGCGTTTCGAAATAGTCAGGTGGATATTATTGTTGCCACAGACGTATTGAGTCGAGGTATTGATATTGATGGCATTGATATGGTAATCAACTACGATATTCCACGCGATGCCGAAGATTATGTCCACAGGATTGGTCGTACTGCCCGTGCACAACGTAAAGGAGCGGCATTGACTTTGGTTTCTCCTGCGGATTTGCGCAGTTTTAAAAAAATTGAGCAGCTAATTGGTAAGGAAGTGCCACGCTTGCCTTTGCCGCCCCATGTGGAAGCCATGAAAAACGATCCAGTAAGGGATAATAGAAGACCTGCTGAAAAATCGGTTAGGCAGCCTGCCGCGGATAACCGCGCATCTAGACCTGGTCAACCTCAACGGACGAATGCTCGTCCCAACCAACCAGATCGCCCCACCGCTCAACCTAGTCCACCAGAACGCTTGCAAAGCCGATTGCCCCAGCCAGATCCAAAGATGCAAGCAACAAATAATACTGATCCAAATAAGGCTAAAAGACCCAAAAGAAGGAAACCAAGACCGAAACCAAGACCAATTCCAACGAATGAAATGGATCAGGATATAGATTAAATAAAACAATGGGTGTGCCTTTACCTTTATTTATTGAAGCAACAGCATGAACTATCAAGTTATCGTAAAATTGCTATCCTATGATTACAAAAGTGCAACTGAAAAAATTGGTTTTACAGTAGCAGGCATCCTTATTGCTTTGTGGATCAACCGTTGCGATGAAGGATTGAAACGCCGAAATTTGGAAGAAAAATCGCTAAAAGAGTTGTATTCGGCTTTGAATTCCGATCATAAAGACATTAAAGAAACCTTAGAAGGGGTGGAAATTGATATTTATGCGGTCACCAGGGTACGACAATTTCTTAAAAAGGAAGTGCCGCCATTCGACTCTTTGCGATATTTTATTCCACATACCTTTGCCTATACATTTCATTTAGCGAACACAGCCGCATACGAAACCCTTAAATCCAGAGGACTCGATCTTATCTCAAACGATTCCTTAAGGCTAAAGATCACCGAACTCTATGATGTTACCTACGATTATCAGAAAAAATCTGATGATATGGATAACCTCAATTTTATCAATTATGTAGCACCCGTTCGTGTAAAATATTTCATTAAAAACCCCATTACAAGAATGCTAAATAGCATTGATTACCAAAGTATTATCAGTGATACAACAGTGCTAACAGCGATGGATGTACAATCTGAATTATACTATAGAACAAGGGAGAAATACCGATCTTTGGACCGCGCTGTAATGGGGGTTCAACGTCAAATTGAAGCGGAATTAAAACATTTTTAATGAGAGGGTTGTAATAATTCAAATATTGGAGCAACATTACTTGGTTATATTGGAGTCAATCCAAGCGGCACGTGTCACCGTCCATTTTCGTAATTGTTCTACTTCTTCTTCCCATGTCTTACCTACATAATAATTTGGCCATATTTTTTTTCCCATAATATCCCATTGTTTAAAATTACGCTCTACCGCTCCATTCTTTAATTGGGATGAAATATCGGCTACCAACTGACCAATTGCTTCATCAGAAAGGGATGTTTTCCTTAATGTAGCCCACCGTTCTGCCGTTTGCGCCCTAAATGCAGGATCTTCGCGTAATCGTTCCCACCAAAATGGCACCATCCAATAATCCTTACTGCACACCTTATTAAAATCGAACGCCCAGCCCTCGTTCATATATCCATTACAATAATCGGCATTGCCAAAAGCAAGGTTATAGTCCCAAACGGGGCCTGCGTGCAGGCGTGGGTCAATATGATCATCGTTTTTATGAAAAAAAGTACTAATGCGCAAACCATCTACATTCCTGCAAAGTTCATTCATCAAGAAAAAATCAATAAAAGAATTGATATCTAATACTTTACGATAGCCACCATTGGGGTTTGCAAAATCAGGGCTTTGGAGCGAGTCTTCAAAAACACGCATCCAATTCTTGATATAGGCTGTCTGTTTTTTGGTAATATTCTCCGGTTTAGGATGATGAAATAAAAAGCGGATTACCTGTTTGTCCTGTGCATTCCTTGGTGGTACTTTAGAATTGAAAAATTCATTAGCAAGAAACCCAGATTCTTTATCCAATTTTATGATAAAACTATTAATAGCAGTATCTTTACTAAAATCAGCGATGGCGAGGCGATACTCATCCTGTTTTATTTTTTCGCCTAATACATATACGCCTCGGTATTCATCATTGATGACCAATTCAACAAAACGCATACGTGGCACATAGCCCAAAGCGGAGAAACGACTGGCCAAACTAAATCCAAAAATATCCCGAATCAAAGATTTGTCTGCATAAGGCGCCAATAACACCCAATCATGCTCTGTTGGCATGCCCAGTAACGGCAAAGACTGCTTCTTCTCCAATTTATTGCGCAATTCAAAGGCATAAGGCTTCTTTTCTGACATTAATTGAGAGGTTTTACCCCGTAATTCGATGCCCATATTGCCAGAATATACCGCATGTGTATCCAGACTGGAATTGAGGGCACCATTGCCGTTATCGATGACAGTAAGTGTAGCAGGTATTTTAGGCTCGTCGAAAATGAGCCATCCATTGGTATTCACGAGCAAAATGGGCAGTTTCGACTGGAATGGTTCTTGGGCTGATAGGCCATTGACAAAGCAAACTAAAAGGACAAAAATATGTTTATGCATTAACTGTAGATTTTTGATTGGGAAAACGACCTAATCAATCGTTTATTTTCGGTTCTTTGTCGCTTATTTCTGCAAGGTAACATAAAATACTCGAAATTTGCACAAAATTATAAATTTATGACCACAACTAAGTCACTATTTGCAACAGAAGGTGCCGACGACCGTAGCCTCGAATTTCTTGTTAATGCCATTGAGCAAAATAATTTGCCTGGTTTTGACTATTTTGAGTACAAAAGAGCCGTAACTACCCTCCTTGGTATGGGAATAGAAGAGGCTAATGCCCATAAAAGTGCTTTTGCCACAGCAGCCGTAATTGGCCTTACCAAAGATAAACTCATAGAAACTGCTGGATATTACCGCAATTTGCTTACCAAAGAAAAGGACAAATTTGACCAAGCCCTCCAAAGTCAAACCAAAGGTAAAATTACTGATCGCAACGAAGAGATCAAACGTTTAAATGATCAAATTGAACGACATAAAACAGAAATCGTGCGATTACAAGAGGAAATAGCCAATTATCGCGTTCAAATTGAGCAATCCGAAAGTGCCGTGAAGGGCGAACAAGAAAAAATTGATAAAGCGCATACCAATTTCGAGCGTACACACGCTTCCCTCTTAACCCTTATTGATAAGGATATTGAGCAAATTCATAAATATTTATAATGGCGAATAAAAGTTTTTGGCAACGCCCCGAAGGTGTTACAGGCGCGCTCGCATTAGGAGGTATCGTAATTGGTGGTATATTGCTGGCAGATAAGGTACTTCCAGTTTTAAATAAAATAGTCAGTTCTACCGTGGGGCTTGCAACGGGTATTGCGGTATTGGCCGGTATCCTTTATGTCGCCATGGATCCTAAGATGCGTAACCTGATTTGGTACGCGTATAAATCTGTGATGCGCTGGATAACAGGTGTTTTTGTAGAGATTGATCCTATTGCTATCCTTAAATCCTATATAGAAGATTTGGAGAAAAACTTGCGCCAAATGAGTAAGCAAATTGGTGCATTGCGTGGCCAAATCCGTACCCTTCAAGGTACTTATAATGCAAATGATCAGGAAATAAAGAAGCAAATGCAATTGGCTGCTCATGCGCAAAAGAGCAGCGATGAGAAGAATGTTACCCTCGCAACTCGTAAAGCAGGCAGGTTGCAGGATGCCAATGAAAAATACGATGTGCTCCTTAAAAAAATGGATGTACTCTACCGTATGCTTACGCGGATGTACGAAAACTCGGAGATCATGCTTGAGGATACCCGCGATCAAGTGCAGATCAGGGTGCAGGAATACGAAGTCATTAAAACCAGTAATTCTGCTATTCGCTCCGCAATGAATATCCTTAAAGGCGATCCAGATAAACGCGCACTCTTTGACCAAGCAACAGAGGCTTTAGCCGATGAAGTAAGTATGAAAGTTGGTGAGATGGAACGATTTATGGATACTAGCCGTAATTTGATGGCCTCTATTGATCTTCAAAATGGTGTATTTGAAGAAGACGGCATGCGGCTATTGGAAGAGTGGGAAAAAAGCGGTACTTTCTTATCCTCCCCGCCTGTACGAGGATCAACCAAAGTGGAGCCGGGACTTGATTTGAACCAACCTCGGCCGGAGATAATCAAGGAGGAAGTGAAGACCACTAATAAATACGACAATCTATTTGACTGATGCAGTGGCGTGGTAAAATATGGACAGGAATCGCTGGAATATTTATTGGCGATTTGATCGGGCTGCCTCTGGGCGGCCTGACTGGTTTTATTGGTGGCGCATTAATTGGCCATTATTTTTTGGATGCTCCCAATGAACGTAATGACGATGAAAGCGAATACCGCGAGTACCGCCAAAAACAAGGTCGGTTTATTTTCCATGTGATGGCTATGGGCGCAAAACTGGCAAAAGCAGATGGCCCCGTCAATAAACTGGAGCGCGACCACGTGGATCAATTAATGCGTAATCAATTCAGGCTCAATGATAAAGGTCGGGTAGATGCCATTCGGATATGGAACCAAGCCAAAGAATCTTCGGAGACGTTTGAACGGTATGCTGCGGCATTTAATGAGGTATTTGGCAAAGAACGGTTTCAGGTAAATAATATGATGGATCTCCTCTTTTCTATCGCTGCTGCTGACGGACGGCTGCACCCACGCGAAGAAGAACTCTTGCTCCGAGCCGCTTATACCTTTCGAATCAGTAGGATACAGTATGATCGTATCAAGCAACGCTTTTACAATACAGCACCGCCTAAACAAAGTCCCCTTTCTCCCCTAGATCCGCATTATGCTATTTTAGAAGCAAAACCGAGTGATTCCTTGGATACCATTAAGCAAAAATATCGAACATTGGCCATGCGTTGGCATCCCGATAAAGTATCGGCAACGGGTGCTTCCGCAGATGCGATGCGGCATGCCAAGGAGAAATTTCAAAAAATTAAAGAGGCTTACGAGCAAATCATGTTGGTAAAACAAAACCCGTACAAAAAATTATGATCAAACGCGTTGTAAAGATGACCTTCCAGCCAGAAAAAACAGAAACCTTTCTCCAAGATGTTTTTGAAGCAAGTAAAAGTAACATTCGCGCCTTTCCAGGTTGCCTAAGCATGGAACTTCTTCGCGATACGGCTGCGCCTAATATTCTTTTTACGTTAAGTGTATGGGAGTCAGAAGCGGCTTTGAATTCCTACCGGAGTTCAGAGTTATTTCAATCCACATGGGCAAAAACAAAGGCGCTTTTTGCGGATAAAGCACAAGCTTGGTCGATGGAATTACTGGATCAACATATTTCTTAAACGGTTTGTCCTTTTAATGCGGCTCCAATATTGGCATCCATTGCACGGTGGGCTAGGGGAGTGGTGTATTCGTTTAAAGTTTGAATGGCTGTTTGAATAGCATCTTTATCCGATTGCTCCGTAGCATTTTTTAAATTTTGCAATAAAGTATTGGTCGTGTCTATTTCTTCCTGTGTCAATATGGAAGTGTTTTGCACTAAGAATTTTTGTCCGCTCAACAAAATATTATTGGCCTCGTTACGGGCTTCTAACAAACCGCGCATACTCATATCCGATTGCGCATGTTGGATACTATCGAGCAACATCATACCCATTTCGTCTTCGCTGATACCGTAAGTGGGCTTTACTTCAATCTGTTGTGCCACTCCAGAACGCAATTCTTTGGCCTTTACTGTCAGGATACCATCTGCATTGAGTACAAAGTGAATATCTATTTTGGGCAATGCAGCGGGCATAGGCGGAATACCACGCAGGATAAATTCACCAAGTTTGCGGTTGTGCTCCACCAAGTCGCGCTCCCCTTGAAATATACTAATTTTTAGGTTTTTTTGGCCATCTACCGATGTGGTGTATTGTCTGCCAGCCTTACCAGGTACTTTCGTATTGCGTGGTATAATTACATCCATCAATCCACCAACAGTCTCAATACCCAAAGACAACGGTGTAATATCGAGCAATAAAATATCCACTTGGTTACCCGCCAATACATCCGCTTGTATGGCAGCACCCAATGCCACTACCTCGTCGGGATTAAGGTGGTCAAAAACAGGTTTGCCAAAGAAAGATCCTACTGTTTCCTTAACAACTGGTATGCGCGTACTACCGCCCACCATCACTACCTTATCTATTTTGTCGGGCGTAAAACCGGCATCTTTTAACGCGTTTTTGCAACATTGGATGGTTTTTTCTACTAAATGTGCAGTTTTTGCTTCAAATTCTGTGCGACTTATTGCAACCGTTTTGCCTTGAATCGTACCACTAAAAAGCGGCTGCACCGACAAAGCCTTTTTGGCTGTTTCGGACAAAAGCCTTAACTCCTGCATATATTCTTTTTCCTTTTCCAATGTTTTCTCATCAATTTTTAATTGAATCAAAAAATGTTCTATAATAGCGCGGTCGAAATCGTCGCCACCAAGATAGGTATCGCCGTTGGTAGAAAGTACCTCGAAAATACCGTCTTGGATTCGCAGAATGGAAATGTCAAAAGTGCCGCCGCCTAAGTCATAGACCGCAATGGTTTCGCCTTCGGGTGGGGTAGTGCGGTCGATACCGTACGCCAATGCCGCCGCAGTGGGTTCGTTTACAATGCGCAGTACATCTAATCCCGCCAATTTGCCAGCATCGCGGGTGGCCTGGCGTTGGTTATCATTAAAATAGGCAGGAACAGTAATGACTGCTTTTGTGACAGTTGCACCTATTTCTTGCTCTATTCTGCCTTTTAGTTCTTTTAATATTAAGGCACTCAGTTCCACTGGGGTATAAAAGCGATCATTTACTCGAATTTTAACTAAGGCATCGGTATCGTCGTCTAAAACGGAATAACCTAATTGAGCACTATTACTGCTAATATCGTTATATGATTTGCCCATAAGTCGTTTTACCGAATAAATAGTGTGGGCGGGATCGCTAATTAAATGGCTTTTTGCCGCATCTCCAACGATGATGGACTGGTCACTGGCAAAATGCACCACAGAAGGCACTAATGTGCTTTTACCGTCTATGCCTTTCACACAAACCGCTACACTGTTTTGCATAAAAGCAACGAGGCTATTTGTCGTGCCCAAATCAATGCCTACAATGATTTCTTTAGATTGCTCTAGTGTGCCTTCTTTTAAATTGATGGGTATAATGGCCATATTTAACGTTAAAATTTTTTTGTGCTACAAATGTTGGATTGCTCCGAAGTCATTTGTAGTAGTGTTTATTGGTTTTGCAAATGTTGGATTGTTCCGAAGTCATTTATGGATTTGTTGGTGTAATATTCCTATTATAATGAAATATGGGATAGAATGTTTATTGATTTCCAAATTGGGGTGCAAATAAACTACAAATGTTGGACTTCTCCGAAGTCATTTTAGGATTGTTTATTGGTTTTGCAAATGCTGGACAGCTCCGAAGTCTGCTTTAGGTTTTGGACGAGTCCAATCAATATAAAAAAATCCCTCCTTTGGTGACCAAAAGAGGGATCGATGTAATTTAGGGATTATCCTAAATCAAGTTTATTTTAGTGCAATTTATTTAGATTCTTTGCCACGTACTTCACCCGCTACCTCAATATAAGTATCAGTTGGTACTGTATTTGCTGTTACAGTTACACGTTTGCTTTGGTTTCCTGGCTTGCCTTTCGTGTTAAATTCCACTTTGATTTCGCCAGTTGCACCTGGAGGTACAGGCTCGTGTGGCCAAGTAGGAACGGTACAACCGCAAGAACCCTTTGCATTGCTGATAACAAGTGGTTCGTTACCAGTATTGGTAAATTTAAAAATGTGTTTTACTACATCACCTTCGTCAACTACGCCAAACTCAAATTTCTCACTTTCGTAGCGGATGGTTGTTACAGGGCCAGTAGGTGCAGTTGTTGCGTTTACATTGGTACCTGGGATATTCCCACTACCTTCGGGCATACCCGATTTTGAAGGAGATTGAGTACCAGATATACCTGATGCAGCTGCAGACGCTCGCATCATATCACCTTCAGATTTTCCAAACCAATTGGAGAAACCTCCACCAACCAAATTAGCTACTAATAATGCGCCTACTAATGCAAGAAGGCCGTACTGGATTTTTTTATTCCTTTCCATGTTTATAATATTGAATGACTTTAAATGTTTTGTTAGTTTCTAAACCGCCGCAAAATTAGGACTATTCTAAAGATATTTATTCACCTTTTGCATTAGATTAACACAGCAAAATAAAATAGCCATACCCGATAATACGAATATGGCTATTTTGAAGACTTTTATCTCATATTTAGTGAGATTACTAAAACATCATCAATTTGCGGCGGGCAGTTTTGATACCTGCTGTCTCGAATTGGTACTCGTAAATACCAGGCTCGCGCAAATCATTTCTTTGTAATAAAATGTGGTTTTCGCCTTCGGCATAGGCGGCTTGCTTTTGCTTGATTTCTGCACCATCTGCATTGAAGATGCGTAGAATTACTTGAGCTGGGGTGGGTAGATTAAACCGCAGCATAGTCATTTCTACAAAAGGGTTAGGAAAATTTGGTAAAAGTTCAAGTTCCCCGCTGTTGACTATGGCTGAATGTAATGACTGATTAAAACGAAGCATAAAATGTAAATTAAATATACGGAATCCTGATTAGGGATTATTGATTATGAAATAAGGATTAAAAGATGTCTCATCCAAATTAATTGGAGCACTAGGGGGATATATATGTTAGTACAAAACGTGTGCCAATTATTTGTTTCTTGATTATTTACCTTAAAATACCTTGAAAGCGGTATAGTTTCTTATCCTGTTATGCTTCCTTTTCTATAAAACTGGATTTTGTCTTTACCAATCCATTGCTCTTTTAATACTGGCAGGGCTTGTTGTAATTTTGGTGCACGGATACCCATTCCCAATATCTGCTCATTTTCGATCATTCTTATTTCTTGAAATAAGCCTAAGTCTATATAAGATTGAATGAGTTCAGCGCCCCCTTCTACCAAAAGGGATGCTTTTTTATCTTGGGCAAGTGCTATAGAAAGTTCATGGAGTAGGTTTTCTCTGGAAAATGGTTTGAAAATAGTTTGTTTCCAATTCCCCAACCTCGTTTTCCCAATTATCCAAGTTGGAGTGGAATCGTCCAATAGTGCGTGGGTAAGTGGCATTTTACCTTCAAAATCTATAACAATACGCAATGGATTTTTACCTGTATAATAACGGGTGTCCAATTGCGGATTATCGGCAAGAGCCGTTTGCGTACCCACCAGTATGGCAGCGCATTCTGAGCGCCACCGATGTACCAAACGCCGAGTAACAGGATCGGAAATAGCCACTCGTTCGCCTTTCTTTCCTATAAAACCATCGCGGCTCTGCGCCCATTTGAGTATAATATAAGGCTGTTGTGCTTGATGCGTCATCCAATGTACAAATACCTTGTTTTGCGGCAAAAACTGTTCTGCAAGTACGCCTACTTGTACTTCAACGCCCATTTCTTTGAGTTTTTCGATACTTTTACCAGCTACCAATGGGTTAATATCTTGTACTGCCACTATTACTTTTTTAATATTGTGTGCTAAAATCAATTCCACGCAAGGTGGTGTTTTCCCTACATGGAAACAGGGTTCTAAAGTGCAATACAGCGTAGCATGTGGTAGGAGTGTTTTGTTTTTGACCGATTGAACCGCATTAACTTCAGCGTGTGGCCCACCGTAGTAATCGTGCCAACCCTCGCCAATAATGATGCCTTCATGTACAATTACCGCACCCACTAATGGATTGGGGGATACCTTGCCTGCGCCTAGTTCTGCGAGGTCGAAGGCGCGTTGCATAAATAATTCGTCTTGTGTTTTGTGCATCGTGGGTATATTTGCCGTTAAATATGGGACTGTATGATTAGGGATCAAAGATAAGGAATGGTGTCGAAATAAAGGTACAGATTGATGCACATCTTTTGCCCTCCTATTTCCTCTTTTTCTACTTAAATAGGTAGGCTATTCGCGCAAAAA
>JAYUKX010000031.1:0-19120 GCA_043764095.1 Chitinophagales bacterium | reverse complement strand
TTTTCCATAAGTTTACCCCCGCTTTTTGAGGGGATACAAAAAAAGTAAGCAAAAAACGCTTCGGCTGACGAAAAATGCGGTGCTTTTGCTCCCTCGCTCCGGCGGCGCCAAAAAAAACTCGCCGCACGATCTAGCGGAGGCTGCGCCTCTCAAATTCCGTTTGGCTCAAACACTTTTTGGCTTCATCCGCCTCCACTCAAGCAAAACCTGCATTTTTCTAAGGCCGGATTTGCCACACTTGGGGAACAGTACTTTATCTCAAGTTTCAAAATAAATTACCAAAAATAAAAGTGTACGGCTGTAATCGTAATCAAAATACTTCTTGTCGAGAAACACCTAATCCATCTGCCCCTAACTCCATCACATCACCTCGTTTCAAATAAACAGGTGGTTTCATCCCCAGCCCAACTCCAGGCGGAGTACCGGTGGAAATTACATCGCCGGGTAAAAGTGTCATAAAATGACTGATATAACTGATTAAAAACGGAATTTTGAACACAAATTGAGCCGTGGAACTCTGCTGGAACATTTGGCCATTGACAGATAACCACAGTTTGATCTGGTTGGTATCGGGAATTTCGTCGGTGGTACTCAGCCAAGGCCCTAGTGGCGCAAATGTATCGCAACCTTTTCCTTTGTCCCATTGTCCACTGCGTTCCAATTGGTACTCGCGCTCGCTCAAGTCGTTGTGGAGGCAATAGCCCGCAATATATTCGTGCGCTTCGGCCTCTGGTACATAACGCATCGTGCGCCCAATCACCACCGCTACCTCAACTTCCCAGTCGGTTTTTATACTTCCTGGTGGAATGAGTACTTGATCGAAAGGCCCAACGACTGCTGTTGTGCTTTTCAGAAACAAAATAGGTTCTGGAGGGATCACAGCACCCGTTTCTAAGGCATGATCGGCATAGTTGAGGCCCGCGCAAACAATTTTGGAAGGGCGAGCGATTGGTGCACCCCAACGCGTTTTTTGTGGCACCAATGGCAAATCTTGGTGTTGTTCCAATACGGCTTTTAGGCGTTCGAGACCGTCATTTTCAAAGAATTTTTCGTCAAAATCCTTAAAAAAACGCGCAACACTACGTCGATTGCCTGCGGCATCCATAATTCCAGGCTTTTCGTTGCCTATTTTACCAAAACGAATTAATTTCATATTTTTTAATTATGTGCAAGTACTTAGATTATCTGAGATAAAGAAATCCACCATCTATTGGGTAATCGCAGCCGGTAATAAACCCCGCTTCGTCGGAGCAGAGGAATAAGGCAAAAGATGCCACTTCTTCTACTGTTCCCATACGGCCAATCGGTTGTGATTTGGCGAGTTTTTCAAACATTTCGGCTTCTTGTCCGGGGTAATTTTTGGCCAAAAAACCATCCACAAACGGCGTATGTACACGAGCAGGGGAAATCGAATTACAACGGATACCATCGGCCAAAAAATCACGCGCAACGGATAATGTCATCGCAGCAACGGCTCCTTTGCTCATGGAATAAGCAAACCGATCAGGTATCCCGACAGAGGCCACAATAGAAGCCATATTGAGAATAACGCCTCCTTTATTGGCTTTTAGCATAGGAATACCTGCATGAATACAATGATATACCCCACGGACATTGACCGAAAAAAGTCGTTCAAAATCGGCGGGTTGGGTGTTTTCTGCATTACCCACGTGCGCTACTCCGGCATTGTTGACCAAAATATCCAAACGTCCTATTTGGCTAAAAACACCTTGTACCGAGTCTAAATTGGCAATATCGCAAGTAAAAGCCTTTGCAGTGTATCCTTCTTTTGTCAGCGCATCCGCTACCGATGTGGCCGCATCCTCATTGAGATCAAGGATATGCACCAATGCACCCTGGCGCGCAAATAACTCGGCGATGGCTTTGCCAATTCCGCTACCGCCACCGGTAATAATCACTGATTTTTGATCTAAAGTAAACATTTTTTTATGTTATTTTTCTAAAAAGAGTACACTTTTTTTCAGGTGCAGCGCACCGTAATATTTGTAGCAAAAATTGGCGAAATCAAGGTTGAAGGTGCAGCGCACCGTAACATTAATTCAATATTGCGGTGCGCTGCACCTTCAAAACGCTGATATCTCACCATTGCTACAAATATTACGGTGCGCTGCACCTTTTATAAGAAAACCCTGAATTTTCAAGTAGGTAACACTCTTTTTATAGAAAAAAAGCGTACCCTTTTAGATTATTTTTTACTATTTTACAATGAAACGCCACGTTTCCAAATAATAAAATCATCTTGGCCAAGTAGAACGGCTTTTGGAATCTGTTCTCCTGAAGCCACTTTAATCGTAAAATCCAAGATACGCGCTCCTGCCTGTTCAATAGTTTCTGTGCCCGCAATCACCGAACCCGTATCAATATCGATAATATCGGGCATTTTTTGGTACAAGACGCTGTTGGTCGCAATTTTTATGACAGGTGCGATGGGATTGCCCGTTGGAGTGCCAAGGCCGGTTGTAAATAGCACGATATTAGCACCCGAAGCGACTTCTGCGGTAGTACTTTCTACGTCATTGCCGGGTGTGCAAAGTAAATTGAGGCCTGCTTTGGTGACTATTTCGGGGTAATCCAATACATCCGTAACGGGCGAAGTCCCTCCTTTTTTTGCCGCTCCTGCGCTTTTTATCGCATCGGTGATAAGACCATCACGGATGTTTCCGGGCGATGGATTCATATCAAAGCCTGATCCAACGGCTTGTGCGCGGGCATTGTAATCGTGCATCAATTGCAAGAAACGCTGCGCCGTGGCATCGTCGGTACAGCGGTCACAGAGGTCTTGTTCAGCACCGAGCAATTCAGGAAATTCGGATAAAATAACCGAACCGCCCATGGCCACCACCAAATCTGACGTATGACCCAATGCCGGATTGGCACTGATACCCGAAAAACCATCGCTGCCGCCACATTCCAGTCCTGAACAAAGTTGGCTGATGGGTGCAGGCGTTCGTCGGCAATCATTGGCTTTCGCCATACCAGCAAAAGTGGCTTTTATGGCTTCGGTGAGCAGGTTTTTGCCCAAACCAAGGCGTTGTTGTTCAAAGAAATAAAGCGGTTTGTCAAAATTAGGGCTGCGTTTTTTAATTTCTTTTTCCAGCAGTTCAAATTGCGCATGTTGGCAACCTAAACTCAAAATAGTAGCACCTGCTACATTAGGATGCGTGATATAACCCGCCAAAACACCACATAATGCGTCAGAATCCTGTCGGTTGCAGCCACAGCCGCCGTCGTGAGCGAGGAATTTTACGCCATCCACATGAGGGAATAATCGTTCGGAGGCGCTCAGGTTTTGTTGGAGGTGTGCTGTAAATTCAGCGGCCATTAAGGCATCTGTATCTGGATTAGCGTGGTATTGCTGTTTGAGTTGCTGCACCAAGGCGGCATATTGTTGCGGCTTTGCGTAGCCCAATTCGGCTAATAATGCCTCTTTCATCAACTCTAAATTGCGATTTTCACAAAAAACCAAGGGAATTACAACCCAATAATTGGCAGTACCTACTTTGCCATCGGAGCGGTGATAACCCATAAAATGGCGGTTTTGCCAAGTACTGGTATCGGGTATTTGCCAATTAGGGCGTTTACCCGTAAGAACCGGCGGCGTATTGTCGTTGTGCAGGTTATGCGTGTGCAAGAGTGCGCCTTCCTCAACGGGTTGCGTGGTACGCCCTACGAGTACACCATACATAAGTACAGGGGTATTGACGGCCAATGCCCTAATGGGAAATTTATGTTTTGCGGCTATGGGCGCAGGCAAGTGAAAGGTATGTCCATTATGTTCGATGTACGTGCCTGCGGGTAAGTCGGCAAGTGCAACGAGTACATTGTCGTTGGGATGAATTTGGACAAAACGATGCTGGGTATTTGCTGTTGCTGTCATGGTGGGATAAAGGTAAAACTGTTTTGAAGAAGTTGTGATATGCTTGGGGTAAAAAATATGGTTTTTATTTATTGGTTGGATCTATCAAATTTTTGGAGAATTAATAATTACATTTTACCTTTGTAGCCTAACCAAGAATAACAAACTTAAATAGTCCAAAATACCCATTGTTTATTAGAGACAATGAAGACTTGACATGAAGAAACCAATAAAATTAAACAAATGAACACTCGGCTTTTAGTCTGTTTCATTATACTGCTGGGCTTTGCCCCCATTGGTAGTGCAGCGCAATCATTAGAGCGCGAAGCATGGATTCAAAGCCCATTTTTTGAATATTTGGGCGAAAAAGAAGGTATGACGGCTCCAATCCAGATTATTCGGCAAGACCAACAAGGATTTCTATGGTGTGTTGCCCAGCATAAAGGACTGTTGCGTTTTGATGGGGTAAAAGTTAAGCAGTATCTCAATAATCCTGACGACCCCAACTCCTTGCCCACTAACTCCATCGTAGATATGCTGGTGGCGCATAATGGCCTTATTTGGTTGGCAACAGCAACAGGTCTTGTGTGTTTTGATCCAGTTTTGGAGCGTTTTTCAATCATTCCTTGTCCTTCAAATATTTTTAATTGTTTATTAGAAGACCATAATCATCGCATTTGGGCTGGATCAGATGATAAGGGACTCTTTTTTTTTGATCCACAGACGAATAGCATGGTACAGTGGGAAAGCAGATACTGGTTAGATGGCTATACGAATCGTCAAATGCCCAAGGATTTAATTATCGGTTTTGATTGCTTATTGGAAGATGGTCAAGGTAATTTTTGGGCAACTATTCACACAGAGTCTATCTTTTTAACTGTAGCATACATTAATCCTGTTGCCCATACATTGGGATATTATACATTTAGTGGGGGGAATTTGGCCGCTATGTGGGGTTTTAAATTAGATAAAGAAAAGCAGTGTATTTGGATAGGGGGATTTGGTCCGGGGCTATTACAATTTTCGATAAAAAACCATCTTTGGCAATTATACGACCTCAACCCAAAAGGGGAAAAAGACCCCGCCAATAACTATATTTACGACATTCAGTACAAAAATGATTCAACACTATGGCTGGCTTCTGAACAAGGGTTAAAGGTATTTTCTACGCAACAGAAAACTTGGTCGTGGGGCAATACGCGCGATATAACCGAAAATAAAACTGAAGCAACCCGATATTGGTCTGTTTTCCGCGATCAGGCTGGGACAGATTGGTTTGGGACAGACAAAGGCTTATGCAAAATTGATCCGTATCGACAGCAATTTACACCATTTCCATCATTCCCCAATGGGTTTCATGCACAAGCCATCACGGAATACACGCCCAATGAAGAGTTATTGTTTGCATGTTGGAACGGATCTGGTTTTTTTGAGGTTTTTGCCCTACACAAGCGAACAGGGAAGATGAGGACAGCCAAACAACGGTTACATTTTCAGTCGAATGATATCGCTACTGTCCACCAAATATTTGTTGCGCCCGATGGTCGTATTTGGGTATTGCTCAATCGCGGTATTGGTTGGCTTGACCCTGCCACATTACACCTCAGTATCCTTGACAAGCCGATCACGAATAGTCCTACTGGTGATGGTACTTCAAATTTTTGGCCGCGACAAATGGCTGCTGATAAAAATGGCATACTGTGGATTGCGACTTTTGGTAATGGCATTATCCGATATACACCGAGTACCGGGCAATTTTTAAAGCCCATAGATTTGCCAGCGATGGATGGGTCCCAAATAGAGTATAATTATTTTATTAATAATGTTTATTGTGATCCCTTTGGAAATATTTTTTTAGGAGAAAATGGAACAGGCTTGGAAATTTGGGATACCGAGCAACAAACGCGTAATCTTTTTCAAAAAACGGCGAGAAATAACCATAGTTTTGGAGGGCAGATTGTTAGATCTATTGCCCCTGACACTAAAGGTAATGTATGGATTGGCACTGAAGGCGGACTATGCCGTTATACCCCCGATATGCCCCCTGATAGTGCATTTGAGCAGGTTAAAGGATTACAGGAATGGGTATTTCAAATCGTACCCGACCGGCAGGATCGGTTATGGCTTTTTAATGAAAAAGAGATGTTTTGCTATAATCCACAGCATAAAACATTAAAAAAAATGGATAAAGAAGAGGGGGTTGCCCCTCCTTTTTTTGCTAATTATCCACTTTATTGCGATAGCGACGGTAAAATATGGCGGGGGAGCGACCTATGTTTCAATCCAGCAGACATTGAGTTATATCCTTCTGTTGCAAAGCCTTTAATTACTGGATTTAAGGTTTATGATCGTCTTCGTCCGCTTGCACCACCTGCTCACCAAGGATATCAACAGGTATTTTCAGAAATGCGGTTGAGCCCCGATGAGGAGGTATTTACTATCGAAATTGGCACACTTGGATTTACTGCTCCGGAGCAAACCCGCCTGATTTATCGGCTTCGTCCCGACGATCCATGGCAAGAAGCAGGGACTCAGCGATCTTTTACATTTAACAGATTGCCAGGAGGTTATTATCGGTTTGAACTCTCTGCAATAGGTGCGGATGGTACTAAAAGCGAGCATACTGTTGTACTGCCTTTGCGGGTGATTCCTCCATATTATCGGTCAGTATGGTTTTGGGGGCTTCTAGGGGTCGGATTTAGTTGTGGGGTGTATTTCTTTTTTCGTTACCGCGAAATTCAGCGCCTCCGCCAAGAACAATTTAGGTTGCGGATTGCTCGTGATCTGCATGATGAAGTAGGTAGTACCCTTAGCGCGATTAGTATCCTCTCTGAATCCGCTTTGAACGGTTTACAACAAGATTTGAATGCCGCTCGATTTGGCAATATTGGCGACAAGGCCCGTGGCGCACTCCATAGCATTAGCGATATTGTATGGTCGGTCAATCCTGAAAATGATTCGATGGAGAAAGCGCTAGCGCGTATGAGCGCGTATGCGTCCGAAATACTTGAAAACGTGGGTACTGAACTCCGTTTTGAAGTAGGAGAAGGCGTATCGTCTTTGTCATTACCGATGGAAAGACGTAGAAATTTTTACCTCTTATTCAAAGAGGCTATCCATAATTGTGCGAAATATGCCCGAGCAAAGCAAGTAACTGTATCGTTTAAAAAAGAGCATAATCAATTGATTATGTCTATAAAAGACGACGGTATTGGTTTTGTATTGGATAGTAAGTTAACGGATCAACGTAATTTAGGAGGCAATGGGCTTCGGAATATGAACAGCCGATCTGCGGCATTGGGGGGTAATTTAGAGATCATTACTAGCCCAGGAAAGGGAACTATGGTGCAATTAACGATGAAAATCGCATAAACGAAACTTGAGTTGTCCCCTTTTTATGGGATTGATATGCTTATTTTAATTCCGCACCTTTGTTCACTTAAGTACTTTACTTAAATCATTTAAAAAAACATGGTCATCCGTACTTTATTATACGAAGACAATACAGACTTGCGCGGCGCGCTTGCGGCACTCATTGGTGGCACAGATGGGTACGAACTGACTGGTGCTTTTGGGCATTGTGTGGAGGTGGTGGAACAAGTAGCCGCCCTCCATCCCGATGTAGTGCTTATGGATATTGATATGCCAGGCATGAGTGGTATTGAAGGGGTAGCAAGGCTGAAAAAAGCCCACCCCAAAGTAGAAGCACTCATGCTAACTGTGTTTGACGATGATGATCGTGTGTTTGAGGCTATATGTGCCGGTGCGAGCGGTTATTTACTCAAAAAAACACCGCCCGCGCGTATTTTAGAAGCAATAACCGAGGTAACGCAAGGGGGAGCACCCATGTCGCCTGTTATTGCAAGGAAAGTACTGCAACTGTTTCCCGGCAAACCCACCGCACGTGATGCCGATTTGGACAAGCTGACTTCTCGCGAGATGGAGGTACTTCAAACCCTTTCCCGAGGGTTCAGTTATAAGATGGTGGCAGCGGAATTGGGTATTAGTATCGAAACGGTGCGCACTTATGTGAAACGAATTTATGAAAAATTATCGGTCCATTCGGTCAGCGAGGCAATTGCTAAAGCATTTTTAAAAGGGAAATAACAATCTTGTCCCCATTTTATGGGATTGTGGGGCGCGTCAAGTGTCTTTACTTTTGTATTCAAATTTCATACTCACACATTATAGTTAGCAACCAAATGAGTATCTAGTGGGGAGGGCTTAGTGTCCTTCTTGCTGCTGGGCTTGCTATTGCCATGTCATTCATATCATTAAACTAATTCATCATGAACCAATTTTACAAAATCACACTTATTGCAATTATTTTTAGTTATTTGGCAGCACCTATTTTTGCTCAAACGACCTACACTTTTACCACTGCGGGCAACTGGAACGTCGTTGGGAATTGGGCGGGCGGCAATTATCCTCCTCAACCGCTACCTAGTGGTGATTTTATAGTCATTGATGCGAATTGTACACGAACAGCCGACCTGACGATGGGTGGAACCTTGACCGTTAATCCAGGTAAAATTTTGGATCTTTTTTTTACCTATGATGGTTTTGATCATATATTTACGAATAATGGAACTGTTAATAATTATGGAACAATAAGATTGACCACGTTCATTTTCCTTAACAATCCCGGAAAAACAGTCACTAATTTTAGTGGATCGGCTTTTACTGTACAGGAATTGGGCGAATTATCTAATTTTGGCACGTTTGAAAATAACCTTGGTGGAACACTGAGTACAACAACTGGCGGATACGTGAGCAATGAGAATGGCGGTGTAGTCAATAATAATGGTACGGTAACCAGTGGTTGGTATTTCAGAAATAAAGCAGGTGGCACTTTCAATAACTATAAGACGATGAGTACGGCCTCATCAGGAGCGTTTGAAAATTTGCTTGGGGGCATCTTTAACATGAATAATGCTTCAACGCTTTATGTGGCCTGCACCTTAACCAATTTGGGTACATTGAATTTGAATACAGGTGGAACGCTTAGATTGTATAAGAGTCCACTCGAATGGCCCAGTGGTACATTAAATTGGAATACAGGCTCTACTATAGAAATTGGTGCAAGCCTGATTATTGGAAGCGGCACCACAGTTACTGTGCCAGCAGGTGCCACACTTACAAAAGCAAATGGTGCAGGACTTATCATAAATAGTGGTGGGCTGTTTGTAAATAATGGCACGTTTGCGCCCACATCTGGGCAATTTGTAGTCGATGCAGGTGGTATTTGTACCAATAATGCATCTGGTACTGTAACACTTGCCAATGGCAATCTTAACAATTCTGGCACACTAACCAACCACGGTGTTTACAACCTCAATACCTCGGGAACCATTGCCAATTTAGCAGGGGGTAATTTTACGAATAACGGAACGCTTAATCTACTACAAAATGCCGCTTCAATAACCAATAGCGGCCTAATGACCAATACCAATACGATTGTAAATACTAGGATTATTACTAATTCGGGTACATTTAATAATACTGGTTCGATCAGTGGAACCGGTGGATTTCTCGTAAATCAGGTAAATGGCACTATCACTAATACTGGTACAATGAACAATTATGCTACAGATAATAGTGGTACTTTTAACAATTCAGGTACCCTAAATATGACTCAGGCAAATGGTTACTTAAGATTAAATACCAATCCGGCCGTATTACCAGCGGGGACATTTAATTGGAATACAGGAGAACTCCGAATTGGTGTCAATGGTGTGTTCAGTTTGGGGACGAATATGACGGTTGGTGCCAATAAAAGAATTACGGTAGATGGCATTATGACAATCGCCAATGGAATAAATTTAACTACTAGTCTTGGTTCGTCCATTTCAATATCTAATGGGGGAACTTTGAACAATAATGGCACGCTGCTAAGCGGATCATCTATGTTTATCAATGGCACACTCATCAATAATAGCACCATGACAAATAGCTATACGCTGTTTGAAATTAGAAATTTGGGCACACTAACCAACAACGCATCGCTCACTAATCTCAGCGGAGGCATTCTAACCAATGTGAGTGGAGGAACATTTAACAATAATAATGCGGCTACTTTGACCAATAACAGTGGCAGAAATGTAAATAGTAACAGCACTTTTATCAATAATAGCGGAGCAACAATCATCAATAATGGGGTGCTGACCAATAATAACAGCGGCGTTACGATGACCAATAATGGCATATTAACCAATAACGCTACCCTAAATAATAACAGTGGCGCAACGCTAAATAATAGCCCAACAGGATCACTCACCAATAATTTAGGCGCAACAATCACCAATAATTTTACGCTGACCAATAGCGGAAGTTTAGTAAATAACGGCACAGTAACCAGTAACGGCACACTCACCAATACTGGAACTCTGATTAATATTGGCAGCGCAACGCTCACCAACAATACAGGAGCGATACTGAATAATAACAACGGTGGGACATTGGCCAATAACGGTACACTAACCAATAAGGGTACAATTACCAATAACGCTGGCGGCATCCTTAACAATAATTCGGGAGGAATAATCTCTAATACTGCGGGTAAAACGCTGGTTAATAATGGATTACTCAACAACAGTAGTACACTAAGTAGTCTAGGAACCATCAATAACAATGCAGGGGCTACGCTCAATAACAATAATGGGGGCTTCTTCACCAATAACCTCATCTTGACCAATACCGGTACATTGAATAACAATAGCGGCGGCCAATTGACTAATTTCGGAGATATGACGAACAATAACGGAGGTGTTTTAACCAACAACAGTATCGTCGAAACTTATGGAGGAACAAACCTATACAACAATGGTACAATAAATAATAATTTAACATTTAGTAATGGCGGTGCACTTCAGAATAATAATGCACTGACGAATAACGGCGTAATAGATCAAACCGGCTTTTACACTAATAATGGAGTATATAAAGGAAATGGTAGTTTTAATAACAGTTTATTCTCCAATCCATTGGCCGGAACCATAGCCCCTGGTAATTCTCCTGGATGCCCTACTTTTTCTAACGGCTTGAGTACTACCGGCACTGTTAATATAGAACTGGGTGGCACTAATCCGTGTAACGAGTATGACCAAATTATCGTATTAGGAACTGCCACACTTGGCGGCACACTTAATGTTAATACGATCAACGGTTACACCGGAAATACAGGAGATATACTCACCATTGTCACAGCCACCACCATTTCCGGGACATTTGCCACGACCAATTTACCCGCTGGATGGAGCATTAGTTATGCTAATCCGGCATCGGTTCAATTGATATTTAGTACAGGATTACCTGTTGAATTGATTGACTTTACAGCACAACCCGAGGATAAAGATATTTACCTAAAATGGCATACGGCTACCGAACGGAATAACCGAGGTTTCCACATCGAACGCAGCCAAGATGGCCAAAATTGGGGTCAATTAGGCTTTGTAGCAGGAGTTGGATCCACTTCCGAAATTCAAAAATATTCGTTTTTAGATCAAAATCCGCACCAGGGCATCAATTATTACCGATTGCAGCAAGTTGACTTTGATGGGAAAGCGTCGTTTTCCGATATCGTGCCTGTAACGATGCAAAGCCGCTTGGGCAAATTATCAATTTATCCCAATCCAGTTGTGGCAGGTACCGATTGTACCATTACATACCCTTTTGGCGATCAAACCACGACTACATTATCGCTGCGCTTATTGGATATTACAGGTCGGCAGGTAGCCATTTTGCCCGCAACGCAACGCTTGCCAACAACGGATTTGAAACCAGGTATTTATTGGTTAGAGGTGCGCTCCGCACTAGGCAATTCGGTAGAAAAAATAGTGGTACAATAAGCATTATGCTACCCCAATTGCCAATATTTCATACTATTTCTTATAAAAAATCTCATTTTTTTATTTCATAAAACTAAACTTTTACCATGAAAAAGCACATTAAACACGCTTTATTATTTGCGCTAGCACTATTGTTAGCACTCCCGGTTTTCTCCCAAAGCAAAGAGGATGCCATCAAAAAAGTATGTCTAGCCGAAACCCAAGCCTGGCTTGATGCTGATCTTAATGCGTGGGCAGCCGCCCATGCCCAACACGAGAACGAGACCATTGTTTTTACAAATCCTGACGGCATAATTGGTAGTTTAGTCGGCTGGGATAATATTTACAAAGTCATTAAAGAGGGCGCAGTAGCGGCCACTAAGGATGATGCCAAATTAAAAGATGAAAATTTTACATACATCATTCAAACCGATATGGCTTTTGTCACGTACGATCAAACACTCACAGATAAAGATGGGAAAATATTAAAATCCCGTGAAAACCGCAGTCTGATTTTGAAAGATGGGCAATGGAAAATCGTGGCTGTTTTGTCATTTTATGACAATTCGGGGGATAAGAAATAATTCAATTAAACAACCAAACACACAATAATTTATCATCATTAATGCTTAAAAAAAACATGAAAAATTTATTTAAACTCTTCGTTTTGCTCCTTGCAATAGTATCTATGCAAGCTTGTAAAAAAGAACCACCAATGTTTGACATAACGCCTTCGTCCACACATATTATAGTTGGCGAGTCCATTACATTCACATACAGTGGTGATGCAGGTACTCAAATTGAGTGGTTATTACAAGGTAGCAGCACCCCAACGGCAAATACAAGTGCGGTGACTACTACTTACAATACTTTTGGTACGTTTAATGTTAAAGTCACTGCAACCAAGAATGGATTGAGTACAACTAAAACGCTTTCCATCCAAGTAGAATCTGGAGTATGGTATTACCAATTTCCAGGTGGACAAAGCAACAACAACTCTACTATAGGGGATTTCTGTTGCACGGGTCAGACCATTACAATATCAAATTATGCCGGAATGCCACTTGGGTATGCTTATTTTTTTAACTGGAATGGCGATGCTTACAACCTCCCCGATGGCACAAGTATTGCACCAAATTTTGAGATCGGAATTAGCGGTGCAGATAATTTAGAAGGTACCGGAACACGAACGATATCGAAAGTATTCTTTCCCTATTATGACAATGTAATTGGCGCAACTAAAACAGTAAAAATTGGAAAATTAGAATATAAAGTAAAAATATTGGAAATTGCTTATCCAGCAGGCATGTATAACTCTACCCATTTTTTGATGGGATCGCTTAAAGTAGAAGTGAGCGTACGGTGGGTTCCTTAAGGACATTGCCGATCCTCCTAGTACCAATTTCATATTACAAACAAATCCCCACTGCTCTTGTGCGGTAAAGGCGCGTTATGCCGAAAAGCGATATGAGTACGCAAAATATTTTAACCAAATTTATTTATGAAAAAATCATTTGTTTCAATTTGTTTTATCTTGGCTAATTTCGTGGCGTATCACGTACAGGCCCAAGATTTTGACCAAATTTTCATTACCCTGACTACAGGATCCGATGACCTGCGAGGTGGTAATAGTGCCTTCATTAGTCTGAATTTTTCGGATGGAACTTCAACTGATGAGGTTTCTTTAACTGGAAATCCAGAATTAAAAGGAAGTTTTGGCCAAAATGGGGTCGTAACAGGTACTGTGACATTTCAAGATGTCGAAGATGTAAGTACGATAACAAGTATCACGATCCGCCATGATGGCAGTCCAAAAAGTATTACAGACACGTACGACAACTGGGATTTAAAGGCAATACGAATAGCCGCCAATACCGCTACCGGTGGACCAAGAGGAGTCAATTTTTATAACTCCAGAAATGACCGAGATCGGCGTGCGTCTGTGGCTAGGTTTACAGGCGATACGCGAAGTATTGTTTTGACAAGGCAGTAAAACTAAGGAAGTATTTTTCTCGTTAAGTCGTAGCATTATAGCACGCATGAGCATATTTTTTACGCTTTGGCTAAAGTTTATCTTTAGTTGGGGCGTAGAAAAATATGCTTTTTTTGTTTGAAGGCTTTAGGGGCGAGATTTAAATTAAGGTACAGATTGAACCTACTCAAAAAAATTGGCACAATTACCTCTCCTCGGAACTTTTCCCACCCCACCACCGTTAAGCATTACAGAAAGCACAATTAAGCATTCAAAAAAGCATGATTCAGTATTCATTATCCAACCATCCAAAAAGAAGTAAGCGCCAAGCCGACCGAGATCGATGCGCAGGTGCTTTTACTCGGGACAAACAACAGGGTTAATGATCGCAATAGCGGTCACTACACCGCAAATCACAATATAAGATTTTGTTCGAGATAGGATCAGCACCTGCACCAAACGATAATTACCCGATGGCGTAGTTCAGTTGGTGGAATAGTGGACTGTCTCTCCTCAGGTCGCGGGTTCGAATCCCGTCGCCATCGCAAAAAATAAATTCAAGATACTAAGACTGCAAGTAGAGTAGGATGCCCCATCGCTGGTGTGAATGGTGGGGTGTCCGCTCTTTTTTATTTGCCTTACTCACAAGGCCATAAATAATCCGAAAAATCGTACTTTCCAGTTCGGTACGAAAAATGCCACCATTCTGTTCGGATCCCTTCAAAACCTGCTGCTTCCATCGCACTGCGGAGCATTCGGCGGTTGGCGAGTACTTTTTCGGGTAAGTCGAGGTGATCGAAATGGGCTTTTACGCCAAAAAAATCGTATTCCGTACCCATGTCGAGTTCCTTGCCATTTTTGTCCACAACGGTAAGATCTACGGCTGCACCGCGCGAGTGCATAGAGCCTTTGGTGGGTGGTGTTACGTAATCGGGGTTGGGTACTTTGTCCCAAAGCCGTTGCTGATATGGGCGGGGGCGGTAACAATCGAACATTTTGAGGCCGCCATAACCTTGCTTTTTGAGGGCTTCGTGCACTTTTACTAAGGCCGTTGCTGCGGCAGGACGCAAGAGGCATTTGGGACAATCATAGATTTGTGCTTTGGTAAAATTATTCTTCGTCGCATAACGAATATCAATTTTTATATCGGATGCGAGATCTGCAATATTGCTAAATTCTTTTTTATCAATCGCCTCGGCTTTTTTAGTACTTGTTTTATTGGTGTTATTTGCAGTTTTAACGGCAGTTACAGGACTACTTTTTGGTGCAATTTTTTCTTTTAATATTGGTGCTGTTTCATTTTTTGGCGTTGCGGTAGGCGCAGTTGCTACTTTTTTCTCTAAAATAGGTGTGTTTTGGGGTTCCGCGGCCGTATTTTTAATCGTATCTGTTTCGGTAGCAACTGAGGCTGTTGGTGTTTCGGCTATCGGCGTTTTGGACTCGGCTGGTGGCGTAGATTGACAACCAATGCCCAATAATAGGGCAATAATAAATGTTGAGTAGCGCATATTTTGCATGTTTTGGACAAAGTTAAGGTGCATTGATTTCAAAACCAGCATTATTTGGCGCAATTTCTCAAAAAACGCTATCTTCGCCCCCGTGTTTGGTGATAAATTTACTTTTTATAAACAATTAGACGCAGCCGATTGTGGCGTTACTTGCTTGCGCATGATCGCGCGGCACTACGGCAGGCATTACTCGTTGGAAAGCCTACGAGATTTGGCGCATTTGGACCGACAAGGTGCCAAGATGATCGGTATTGCCGATGCTGCAGAGCGGATTGGCTTCCGCACTTTGGGCATTAAAGTGCCATTTTCCAAGTTAAAAGAAGATGTGCCGCTGCCTTGTATCGCGCACTGGGCCGATGACCATTTTGTGGTGGTATATGGCTTTGATAAGGATAAAGTATTGGTGGCGGATCCGGCTATTGGCAAATTGCGGATGGTGGCCAAGGATTTTCGAAAGGGTTGGGATAGGGATATTAGTGCCACCGAACCACAGGGTATTATCTTGGTATTGGCTACTACCCCGGATTTTGACCGGCAGGACGATGGCGAGCAACATGTGACGGCTCGTTCAGGTTTTTCCTTCCTATGGCGCTATATCACCCAGCATAATGACTTGATTATTCAATTGCTGTTGGGCTTGTTTTTTGGAAGTATTATCCAATTGGTGTTCCCGTTTTTGATGCAGGCATTGGTGGATAAAGGCGTTCAATTGCGCGATTTTAATTTTGTTTGGTTAATTTTATTTGCACAAGGGATGCTCTTTGTCGGGCAAATGTCGATAGAATTCCTGCGAGGCTGGATCCTTTTGCATATCGGTACACGGGTCAATATTAGCCTAATTTCTGATTTTTTGATCAAATTGATGCGCCTTCCAATGGCGTTTTTTGATGCCAAAATGACGGGCGACCTTTTGCAACGGATCTATGATAACGAGCGGGTAGAGCGTTTTTTAACCTCTTCTTCGTTGAATACCCTGTTTAATGTATTCAGTTTGCTCATTTTTATGATGGTGCTGCTGTTTTACAGCCCTTTGATTTGTGGCATATTTGCACTTTCGGCATTGCTGTACTTAGGTTGGGTGTTGTTGTTTATGAACCGCCGTCGCACACTCGATTATCGTCGTTTTGAACGAATGGCCGAGAACCAAAGTAATTTGATTCAATTGATCAATGGTATGCAGGAACTCAAACTCCATAATGCCGAAAAACAAAAACGCTGGGATTGGGAACGCATACAAGCCCGACTGTTCCGAATCAATGTGCAATACCTCGCCACCGATCAGTTTCAAAGGGCTGGTGCATCTTTTATCAATGAAGGCAAAAATATCATTATTTCGTTCATTGCTGCTCGCGCTGTAATGGAGCACGAAATGAGCCTTGGGATGATGTTGGCTACACAATATATTATAGGACAAATGAATGGCCCGCTGGAATCTATTGTGCAGTTTATGATCGGTTGGCAAGAAGCCAAAATCAGCCTTGAGCGACTAAATGAGATCCATAACCGTCCCGAAGAAGAACCCATTGATGTATCGAAGGTGACACTCATGCCGGAAAATAAATCTTTGGTGATGGATAATTTATCGTTCCGTTATGGTGGACAACACGATCCAATGGTTTTACGCAATATCAAATTGGTATTTCCCTATGGCAAAACCACAGCGATAGTAGGCTCTAGCGGAAGTGGCAAAACCACCTTGCTCAAACTATTGCTCAATTATTATCCACCAACTTCGGGTCAGGTGCGTTTGGGCGATATTAATTTGTCCAATATCAACACCCATCTTTGGCGCTCTCAATGTGGGGTAGTGATGCAAGATGGCTATGTTTTTAGTGATACCATAGCGCGAAATATTGCTTTGGGCGATGAAATTATTGACCGCCGCCGCTTGTATCATGCCGCAGAAATGTCTAATATTCAATCCTTTATTGAAAGTTTGCCATTAGGTTACAATACCAAAATTGGGCAAGAAGGAACAGGCATCAGTCAAGGACAAAAGCAGCGTATCCTCATTGCACGAGCCATTTATAAAACACCAGATTTTTTCTTTTTCGACGAAGCCACCAACGCCCTGGATGCCAACAACGAACGCGTCGTAATGGACAACCTAAACAAAGTATTCAACGGCAAAACAGTAGTAGTGGTAGCCCATCGCCTAAGTACAGTGCGCCATGCCGACAATATAATAGTACTAGAAAAAGGAGAAGTAATAGAGCAAGGCACCCACGAAGAACTAACTCAAAGCCGAGGAACATATTTCCAATTAGTCCGCAACCAATTAGAAATGGGCAACTAAAAAAGCCCTGTAAGGGCGACACATCTAGCCCAGGGCAACGCCCTGCGGCTCAACGAGCGTCCAATACCACACCCATCCGTTTCAAATGCAAATCCGCACACGTCTCACCATCCAATTCATCATCACAGTAGCAGCCATCCTGCTACTCACATTGGCGGGAGTATATGCAAGATACAAGCAATCGCTCGAAGACGAATTCTACCGTGGCCTACGTTTCAAAGCAACAATGACCGCCGAAATGGTATTACGGCAAGAAGCCAATTTAGCAACAGCCAACCCCGTAACCCCAGGTGCACCCAGTCTCATTCCAGCAACAGAAGCCATTGCCATTTACAATACACAACAAAAAAGGGTTTTTGCACTCAACCTACAAAGCGGTAGCCTCAATGCCCAAACGCTGAGTGGTATCCTCGCCCAAGGTGAATGCAGAATTACCTACGGAGAAATGCCCGCTCTCGGTGTTCGGCATATATCCAGTTCTGGCACAGAATACGTGGTAGTAGCAGCGTCCGTATTTCAATCAGAAGAGCTCAAAAAACTATTCCAGATCCTTCTATTCAGTTTTTTAATAGGCATAA
This sequence comes from Chitinophagales bacterium, assembly GCA_043764095.1. Taxonomy (GTDB): domain Bacteria; phylum Bacteroidota; class Bacteroidia; order Chitinophagales; family Saprospiraceae; genus M3007. The sequence goes on along the minus strand of JAYUKX010000031.1, from coordinate 1,063 downwards.
GCCTAGTTGCGCTAGCAGGTTGGTTTTTTGCAGGCAGAGCGTTGGCACCGGTTTCTCAAATTGTAAATCAAGTAGAAACCATACTGCCCTCCAATATGAGTGCACGACTGAAAGAAACACCCAATCGCGATGAAATTGGTCGTTTGGTATTGACTTTTAACCGTCTGCTCGACCGCATTTACTTTGCCTTTCAAATGCAAAAGCGGTTTATTTCCAATGTTTCGCACGAGTTAAAGAACCCCATTTCAGTGATTATTGCCCAATTGGAAGTAGGTTTAAAAAAGCAAAAAACAAACGAAGAATACCGCGAAATTCTACAATCGGTATTAGAAGACAGCAAGAGTATGGCCGATATTACCGAAAAACTGCTGCAAATGGCGCGGGTTTACTCCGAAGATTCGAATATCAGTTTTACCACATTACGGCTTGATGAACTCCTACTTCAGGTACGTGCTTCACTACTGCGTGCTAAGCCCACCTATCATATTCTTTTTGACCTTACAGGCGATATAGATTCCGAAGTGCAATTAGATATTAAAGGAAATGAAGCATTGTTGCGCTTGGCTTTGACCAACTTGATTGATAATGGTTGTAAGTTTTCACCGGATCATACCGTAAAAACGACAATTAGTGCATATCCAAACGGGACACTTGAATTATGTATCCAAGACAACGGGCCAGGTATCCCAAAAGAAGATTTGCCCCTTATTTTTCAACCTTTTTACCGAGGAGTGCAGCAGACCAAGGTATCGGGTTCGGGTATTGGTCTGTCTTTAGTGGAAAGTATTTTGCGTTTGCACCAAGCAAAGATCGAAGTGTTGTCGGAAATGGGACAAGGCACTCAAATGCGTTTGTTATTTGGGTTAGAAATGCAAAAATGATGAAGATTGATTCTTTTTTTCTAGATAATTGACCGACCCAGAATGGGTCAAATGTTTATAGCAAAATCGCGGTTTCAATACGTGTGCGACCCTGTAGGGGTCGAATGTCATACAGCCACATTGCTCTATAAACATTTGACCCATTCTGGGTCGGTTACACCCTCAAAATATAAAAAAACTTA
>JAYUKX010000030.1:0-19143 GCA_043764095.1 Chitinophagales bacterium | reverse complement strand
TCGTTTGGCTCAAACACTTTTTGGCTTCATCCGCCTCCACTCAAGCAAAACCTGCATTTTTCTAAGGCCGGTCTTGCCACACTTGGGGAACTGTACTTTATTTCTAATCTCAAAACATATCATCAAAAACAAAAGTGTACGGTTACAAAACTGATTTAACCAATCATACCTACCCATCGTAACGATTAGGATTAAGCCCATTAATATCCATACTCAGTTTATTTCGCCCAATTATTTCGGAAACCAACAGACCCGTAGCAGGCCCCAAACTTAGCCCCATCATGCCGTGTCCTGTTGCCATAGTCACGTTTTTAAGGTTACTTAACCGCCCGATATAAGGTAGTCCATCGGGTGAGCACGGGCGCAAACCACTCCAAATTTGCTCTTTTTGCGGTAAATCAACTTCGAGTTCTGGATAAAACCGTTGCACGCCGTTGACGATACCTTGTACCCGATTCATATTGATGGAAAGATCGATACCCGCAATTTCCATCGTACCCGCACAGCGTAAAGCATTGCCCATGGGTGTTGCAGTAGCCCGTGCTTCGAGCATAATGGCCGGAATATTTACTTTTGGGCCTAATCCGTCAAATAGCATACTATACCCTTTTCCGCCCTGCAATGGCACAGAAACACCAAGTTTTTCGCTTAAAACGCCCGACCACGCACCCACTGCGACTACTATTTCGTCAAAATTATATTTATCATTTGCGGTCAATATGCCCGTAACCGTATGGTTTTTTATTTCAAAACCAGTGACTGGCGTGTGGTATAAAAATCGCACACCTTTATCTGTCAGGTACTTTTTTAAATTTGACACCAATAGATTAGGGTTCAAATGCGCATCACCCGGGTAAAACACACCTCCTATGGCATTGACTTTTGTGTTGGGTTCTAGTTTTTGCACCTCTTCCGCACTGAGTACATGCGCTTCAATACCTGCTTTATTGGCAATGGCTGCGCCCTCTGCTTCTTCGTGCGCCATAGAAGGGGTTTGGTAAAGCATCATCAAACCCCGTTCGTGCCAGCCAAAATCAAAATGGTTTTCCTTTTGAAAATCCTGAAACATTGCTTTGCTCAAAAGGCTAATATCGCGAAGTATTGGAATAGATTTTTGTACATTGGCCTCCGTTGCACTTTTGTAAAACAACCAACCCCATTTCAACAAACTGCCGCTCATGCGCGGGCGTATATAAAATGGACTTGTCGAACTAAGCATCCATTTTAGCCCTTTGGCGATCATGCCCGGTGCTGCCAATGGAATAATATGACTGGGAACAATCATCCCAGCATTGCCGTGCGAACAACTGTCTGACAAGTCACTTTGTTCCAAAATGGTGACGGAATAACCCATTTTTTGGAGATAATAGGCAGAAAACAAACCATTGATTCCGCCTCCTATAATACCTACTTCCATTGTTTATTTAATTGTTATATCACCTGAAAACCATAAGCATAAGGGTCATCTTCGGGATCAATTTTTATAGTATTATAGCCATAAACCCGCGCCCACCCTTCTATACTGGGTACAATAGCAGGTTGATCTCCAATGGTGGTGGTGCTTTCCACACGCCCAATAAATTTAGAACCAATAATACTTTCGTGGATAAAATTTTCACCTTCTTTTAACCTGCCTTTGAAATACCACTGCGCCAATCGCGCCGATGTACCCGTACCACAAGGCGACCGATCAATCGCTTTATCGCCATAAAACACTGCATTCCGAGCCGTAGAAGTGTTATCTAGGGGTTCGCCTGCCCATAAAATATGGCTTAAACCATTGATCGTAGGATTTTGTGGATGGACGAAAGTATATTTTTTATTCATGTCCACGCGCATCGCACGCGCCCACGCCACCAATTGTTCCGCTTTGAAATGTTGCAAACCAGCAAAGTTCTTCTGAGGATCAACAATGGCGTAAAAATTACCACCATAAGCCACATCCACGGTCAATTCACCCAAATCCGGGCAATCAACAGTGAGGTTTTCGGCAGCCAAAAAAGAAGGTACATTCACCAGTTTTACCGATTTCACCTTGTTGCCTACTTGCTGGTAAGTTACGAGTACCAAACCCGCTGGTGTTTCTAACCGCAATTGACCCGCAATTTTAGGCACGACCAATCCTTCTTCAATAGCAATTGTGACCGTACCAATGGTGCCGTGGCCACACATGGGTAAGCAGCCGCTTGTTTCAATAAAAAGAACAGCCACATCATTAGCAGGATCGTGTGGTGGATACAAAATACTACCCGACATCATATCGTGTCCTCGAGGCTCAAACATCAAACCGGTTCGGATCCAATCGTATTCGGCCAAAAAGTGTTGTCGTTTTTCGCTCATATTGGCACCAATAAGGATAGGGCCGCCGCCGGCCACTACTCTAACTGGATTGCCACAGGTATGCGCATCTATACAAAAAAAGGTCTTACTTGGCATAAATTAGGCAAGTTTTGGACGCATTTTCAAGCCATTTTCTATAATTTGCACTACTTTTTCGCGCTCTGTGCCTTCTAATACTAATCGAGGCGCACGAACTGCTTCTGTGCCGATACCAGCCATTTGTTCTGCCAATTTAATATACTGAACGAGTTTGGGGTGAATATCGAGTTCCAAAAGAGGCAAAAACCAACGATAAATTTTTAAGGCTTCATCATATTTGCCCGCTTTGACCAGTCGATATATGGCAACTGTTTCGGCAGGAAAAGCGCATACCAATCCTGCGACCCAACCATCGGCGCCCATCAAAAGTTCTTCCATGGCGAGGGTATCTACACCGCAAAGAATTTTTAGGCGGTCGCCAAAAGCATTGCGCAATCGAGTGACATTAGAAATATCGCGGGTAGATTCTTTTACTGCTTGAATATTATCGTGTGCCGCCAGCAATTGCTCAAACATTGGGATAGTGACTTCCACTTTATAATCTACGGGATTGTTGTAGATCATAATAGGCCGATCGGTAGCATCCGCAACGGCTTTAAAAAAGTGGATCGTTTCGCGGCTGTCGCTACTGTAACGCATGGGAGGGAGTGCCATAAAGCCATCTGCGCCCAAATCGGTTGCTTTTTGGACAAATGAAACGGCCTTTCGCGTTGAGCCTTCCGTCATGTTGAGGATAACAGGTACGCGGTTATTTGAAAATCCGAGGGCAAACCGAAGTAAATCGAATTTTTCATCTTCTTCCAATGTACTGGCTTCGCCGAGTGAACCACTAATGATAAAGGCATCTACGCCAGCATCGAGTTGTGCTTGGTAATTGTGGCCAATGGCATCAAAATCAAGTTTGTCGTCCGAGGTGAATTTGGTGGTGAGGGCGGGATATACGCCTTGCCAAGTAATTTGCATAAAGGTTATATATTAGAGAAAGGATAAGGTTCAATTTTTAAAAATCGATGAATCAGTTTTTTTATCCTGCAAAGGTAAGAAACGATAAAGTAATAACTTGCCACTTTTTGCTGATTAGTTTTGCTGGTGAGGTTCAATATAAATTCGATAGGCTCAGCATAAATACCATCCATTATTTACTCCCATTATTTGCATAAAAAAATATTTATTCTAGCAAAAAGAAATCTACGCTTAAACGGAAAACCATTATCTAATTGTTATTTATTTAATTGATAATCAGAATATTTTACATTAAAAATAATTACATTCAAAAAATACGGTAATTTTTTTTAAAATAAACTTGTTTTTTATCGAGCCAAAACTACATTTTTTTACCTACTTTTGGCTCGATAAAACACAACCATGGTACAAAAATTTATTGGAAGAGAGGCCGAACTCCGAGCAATCCGTATGGCGTAGCGATGGCAGGATCGAGGAACAAGGCGCACAAATTGATCTGCTGCTTGACCGTGCGGACAATACGATTAACCTCATAGAGATAAAGTTTTCCGTTTCTGAATTTGTTATTGACAAAAAATACGCCGCCGAATTAGAAGACAAAAAACGAATTTTTGCAGATAAAACGGCTACCCGGAAAAATCTTTTAATCACAATGCTTACTTCTTATGGCGTGAAAAAAAATGAGTATTTTTACAATACAATTCAGCGAGAACTTACAATGGATGCACTGTTTGAGGCCTTGTGATACACTACTTAACATATTCTACAAAACCTCTTCGATCCAATCATCAATGCCTCTTTTATCGGCATTAAAATTAACACCAATACCTGTAATTACCTTACCGGAAGCGCGAAAAGGATCTGCGTAATTTTGCTTTTTTATTTGATCGAGACCACTTTGGGCGGTTTTATTAAATTTGAATTCAAAAATATACACATCGGTTAAGGTTTGAACAATACTATCGGCATGACCCTGAGAAGAATGAACTTCGCTGTTTACAAATACACCCAAATACTTAAAAACCACGTGAATCAAACCATGATAGAAGCCTTCTGATTGTTTTATAAAAACCTCAACTGGCAAATCAGCGAAAAGGGAATTGAGGATAGTTTTGACTTTTTCTAAATCTCTTGCCACAAAGGCTTTATTCAAATCATTGATTGTCAATCCTGTATGAATCCGTTGTGGATTTTTGGCAATATCATCAATCAAAAACGAGTACATACTTTCTCTCACTTCTTTGTTTGGGTAATCCAAAATCATATCACCTGTCATGGCATCTATGCTTTTGATCGTTAAATAACCCGTTTGAAAAAGCAAAGGAATTAATTCAATATTTTCGATATCGTATTTATCTAGTATTCTATTATTAACAATAGCATTTTCAACATTAAAAAAGGTGATTTTTTTCATTTGTTGAATCAAAAACTGAGGGCTTCCGGTAGAAAACCAGAAATTTTCAAATCGTTGATTTGCAAGAAACTTCAAGGTGCCATAGGGGTTATACAATCGGCTGATGCCATCCCAACTATAACCATCGTACCATAGGCGCATCTGTTCAATCAACCGTTCTTGCGACAAATTTAATTTTTGGGCAATAGGTTCTAAATAATCAGCAAAATAATGGGCTAGTTCGGCTTCTGTGTAACCCGTTAATGTGGCATATTTTTCTGTTATTGTAATATCATCTAAATTATTGAGGTGCGAAAAAAGAGAGATTTTCGCAAACTTAGATATGCCAGTAATGAATACCATTTCCAGTAAATTCTCGGAATTTTTCAAAACGCCATAAAACTCACGTAAAATAGTTCTATTCAATTGGGCTTGTTGGATTTCATGTTTTTCTAAAAAATCAATGATTGGTTTGTCATATTCATCAATCAATATTGCGACTTTCCCATGCGTTTTTGATATTTTTTCAAGCAATTCTTTGAACTGGGATTTAATACCAATGCTTGTTAAACGTACCTTATAATGCCTTGCCCATTTTTTTAATTGATCAGAAATTGCTATCTCCAAACCCAATTGTTTATAATCCATTTCATCAAAAGAAATATGCACTACCGGGTTGCTCTTCGACCAGTCCCAATTATTTTCAATCCAAAGCCCATCAAATAGAGTTTTATTACCTAAATACAGTTCTTTTAACGTCGAAATCAACAAAGATTTACCAAAACGACGTGGACGAGAGAACAAATAGTATTTCCCTGTTGTCGCTAATTGGTACACCAACTGCGTCTTATCTACATAAACGCAGTTTTTTGCACGGATTTCCGTCAACGTCTGTATGCCAATTGGTAAGTTTTTCATTCTTCAAAGGTACGGAAAGTCACTTTAAAAATTTCATTTTAGAGACGGAGTGCACGTGTACAAAATGCCCTACTATCCCCCCCTAGGATAATTCATATCATCATCCTGAGGTGTTTTTTTGATGGGCATGGAAAGCATTTTTCCAAAAAAATAAAACGTAAATCCAGTGATAATACCCATTGATAATACCATTGTGATGAGTGCTGAAGTATCCATATTTATTGAATTTTATGTATTTACATTAAGCATTGGCTGCTTTTAGCATCCTTTTTTTATTGGCCAAATAAATGAGATAACAAATGCCCAATAGGACACTCAGCAGCAAAACCCGCGACATATTGAGGTAGGTCATTTGGGTTTGTAATGCGGCCATTTCTTCGGGTGTAGCGGCGGCCGCTATCTTTGCGTATAGCTTTTTATGGACTAAGTTATCAAACATATCTGGCAAACTCCCGATAAACACAAAAATGATAATGACTGGCGTTATATATTTGAGTACAAATTTGAAAAATATTGGAACATGTATATCCGCACCACGCGTAATTTCCGCCCAGCCTTTTTCAAGACCAAATACCCAAGAAAAGAGGATGATTTCTAGTAATCCAGCCAGTACCAAGCATACAGTACCTACCCAATAGTCAAATTCGTCGAACACACCCTGATTATAAAAAAGTATGGTTGGCAAGCCCAAAACACAAACAATTGCCGCAAACGACAACGCTCCTTTCATACGCGACCAATTGAACTCGTCGCGCATAAAACTCATCCAAGGCGTACCCATTGCTAAGGAAGAAGTAATTCCTGCAAAGAACAACAAAGAGAACCATGCTACACCGGCCAACATACCTAAAATGGTACCCCACTGCTGAAAGAGGAATGGCATGGTGCGGAAACCCAGTCCTAAGCCACCGTTTTGGGTGAGTTCCACAACGCGCTCAATGCCCAAATAGCCTACTGAAATCGGGATGATGATACTTGCTCCCAAAACCACTTCCACAAATTCGTTGGTCCAGCCCGCCGACAAAGAATTGAGGACAACATCGTCGTTGGGTTTGATATAAGCCGCATAGGAATGTATCATACCCCAACCAACAGAGAGTGTAAAAAATATCTGCCCCGCCGCTGCTAACCAAACTTTGGGTGTCCAAATGGTCGAAAAATCGGGTTTCCATAGGTAATTGGCTCCTACTAAACCATCATTGATGGCACCATCTACGCCTGCGGTGATCGTTAAAGCGCGAATAGCCAAGAAAACGCCAAAAAGGATCAATAAAGGCATACCAATTTTGGCAGCAACTTCTACACCGCCTTCCAGTCCGCGGGATAATATCCAGGTGTTGATACCGAGACAAAGAAACCAGCAAATCCAAGGAATATTACCCGAAAGTCCTACATAATTGTCAAATATGAGATTAACACCATCAGCAGATTGTCCGCTGAATGCGCCTGAAACGGAGTACCAGAGGTAGCCAAGTGTCCAACTTTCGAGGTAGCAATAATAAGCGGCAACACCAATATTGATAAAAATACCCGAAACACCGACGTATTTCCAGAAGGCTTTTTTGCCCATTCTATCGAAAATAAACGGAGTGGCATGATCGCCATGCATACCGCCATAACGCCCCATAGACCATTCTACAAATAACAAAGGCATGCCCAAAAGCAAAAAACAAACTAAATACGGGACAATAAACGCCCCACCGCCATTTTGGATCGCTTGTACTGGGAAGCGCAAGAAATTACCAAATCCGACGGCATTGCCGGCCATCGCTAATACTAATCCCAAACGGGAACCCCATGATTCGCTAGTTGAAGACATCTTATAAAATTAATTGGCTCGTTATGTGTTATTTACACAATAATAAAATTAAATATTCTTATTGTTTTTCCTACCAAAAAGTGCACAAAGAACACAAAGCATTACGCACACTGAAGTGTCCGTTTCCTCATCGTATCCTTATTCATAATTTATGGCAAAAAAAATAATGTATAAACAAATTGATTTTGTCGTGTATTAAGAACACTGTAAAATATCGGGCAAAGATAGTATTAGGAATGATTAAACAATGACTTTTCACTTTTGAGCGTTTTTTTTCTACTCGTGCGGTATATCTTGCCCTCTAAACCTCAACCTAAGAAACCCAATCGGCTGCTGCGTTTCGTCTTCCAATGCTAAATCGGAAAGGATTTCGCCCACCACGGACACAAATTTGAAGCCATGCCCACTAAAACCGCAAGCGAAAACGACATTTTTGTAGTGCGGATGTTGGTCAATAATAAAATTTTCATCTGGTGTATTGGTATAAAGGCAAGTTTTTATAGACAGTGTTTCGCCATTGGCAGCGGGCATATATTGCTGGAGGCCATCGCGAAAAGTGTTTTCATCGGCTTCGTAAATATTTCTGTCCACGGTATCGGGTTGTACAATATCGCCATGTTTATGGCAACCCAATTTGAAGCCCAAAGGCCCGCCAGCGTCTTCATCTTGGAGGATGGGCATACCGTAATACAAGCCTTTTTCTTTATCGCTGATGGCCCAACAAGGCATCTTCCCATTTACAAAAGAGGGCCAATTTTGCGGTTGCACCCATCCTAATATCTGGCGTGTGACCTTGAGTGGCAATTGTAGGTCGTGCATCAACTGTTCCGACCATGCTCCGGCGGTAAAGATTATTTTTTGGGCGTAATAAGTCGCCTTTTCGGTAGTTACAGCTATTTGTCCATCTGGTTTTTCGTGCCAAGCCGTTACTTTTTCTCTTGCTTTGAGCGTTGCGCCATGCTTAATGGCTTCTTGAAGGTAAAGTCGTACGCATTTTTCAGGGAGTAAAAAACCAGCCTCTGGCTCAAAAATAGACTCCCAATCGTCGGGTACTCCACTAAACATTGGGTATTTTTGCTTGGTCTCGGGTGTATCCAATACATTCAGCGGTAGTTCGTATATGCGCGCTGAATTTTTGATGCTCTCCAATAGCGCATCGCCTTTTTCACCAAAATAAAGGATACCAGTAGGGAAATATACCTGTTGTTGGGTTTCTTTTTCTAATTGAGCCCAATTTTCGTAGGCACGTAATAGCAGGGGTACATAATCAGGATGTTCGAAGTATGCTTTGCGGATCAAACGCGATTGACCACCATGCGCGCCAAAGCCATGAATAAAATCAAACTGCTCTAATACAAGCACTTTTTGGCCTCGTTTGGCAAGTTGATAAGCCGTTGAAGACCCCATAGAACCGCCACCCACGACGATGCAATCGAAAGTATTTTTCATTGTTATATATACTTTTTAGGGTGTAAATGTACTACTTATTCTGTATTTTTCCGTGTCCATGATCCTCCTATATATGCTACAAATATTACGGTGCGCTGCACCTAAAATTTCTATAAGAAAATCCATTTGAATATTATTACATAAAAAAAGCCCTATTCAAGTCACTCTTGGAGCGGCTTAAATAGGGCTGTGACTTCGGCTTCGCTCAGTCACCGTGCTCACTTCGACTCTATAACTTGGATATCTTATTAGGCCGAATTATTACATTTAGGATAACTAGTAAGATCCAAAGTATAGGCTTAAAGTGAGTACGGTGACTGAGCGCAGCCGAAGTCACGAAGCCGAAGTCACAATACTATACTACTAGTCCAGCGTCAATTCAAACTCCACCCTGCGATTTAATTCCCTACCCGCAGCCGTATTGTTTTCGTATAGTGGCCTTAATTCACCAAATCCCGCATAACGCAATCGATCTGCTTTGATACCGCGGAAAATGATATAATCGTAGCAAGTTTTTGCACGGGCAGTACTCAAATTAAAGTTAGCATCGTTATCGCCTACATTATCCGTATGGCCGCTGATGGCTAATTGATAATCAGGGTATTGACGTGTAATTTCTACTATTTCGTCGAGAATGGAGAAAGAAACGGCCTTTAGGCTTGCTTTTCCGTTATCAAATTGTACGGATTTCATGGCAAATGCCAATCGTTCTTTAGTTTCTTGACGGATCTCTGGGCAGCCTTTGTTGTCGGCGATACCTGGCGTAAATGGGCAGCGATCAATACTGTCGTCCACGCCATCATTATCGCTGTCTTTCGCGGTTACTCCGGCTGGTTTTTCAGGACAACCAGTAGTGCTTGTACCGGCAAGGTTGGGGCATTTGTCTTTGTGATCGGCAATACCATCCTTGTCTGTATCGGGGCAACCTTCGTAAGTACCTGGTTTATCTGGACATTTGTCGTCTTTATCGGCCACACCGTCATTGTCGCGGTCGGGGCAACCTTTAGTTGCTGATCCACCTGCTTCGTTGGGGCATTTGTCATCTTTGTCAGCAATACCATCTTTGTCAGTATCGGGGCAACCATTGATGGTACCTGCTTGGTTAGGACAAGGGTCATTAGCGTCTTCGATACCGTCTTTATCGGCATCTTTTACTTCTGGGCAACCGTTATTGGCGGCGATACCAGCGGTAGTTGGGCAACGGTCATCTTTATCGGCAATGCCATCTTCATCCGTATCAGGGCAACCTTTGAGTTTACCAGGTGTAGTTGGGCAAAGGTCTTCTTTGTCTGCTACGCCATCACTATCTGTATCTGGGCAACCTTTTAAAGTACCTCTTTCATAAGGGCATTTGTCGTCTTTATCAGCAACACCATCCTTATCTGTATCGGGGCAGCCCTTGGCGGTACCTGACTGGAACGGACATTCATCCTTATCGTCTTCAAAGCCGTCACCATCTGCATCTTTGTTTTCGGGGCATCCTTTGTTTTCTTCTGTACCTGCCTGATTGGGGCATTTATCGTCTTTATCGGCAATACCGTCTTTATCGGCATCTGGGCAACCTTTGGCTGTACCTGCGAGGAATGGGCAAGCGTCATCTTCGTCAATTACACCGTCTTTGTCGGAGTCTTTTATATCTGGACAGCCATTATTGGCAGTTGTACCCGCTTCATTAGGGCATTTATCGTCTTTATCGGCTACGCCATCTTTATCGGCATCGGGGCAGCCTTTGGCGGTACCCGCTACCGTTGGGCAAGCGTCTTTGGCATCTTCTACGCCGTCTTTATCGGTGTCTTTTACTTCAGGGCAGCCACTATTGGCAGTTGTACCCGCTTCATTTGGGCATTTATCATCTTTATCAGCAATGCCATCTTTATCGGCATCGGGACAGCCTTTAGCAGTACCTGCTACCGTTGGACAAGCATCGTTAGCATCTTCTACGCCGTCTTTATCGGCATCTTTTACGGCAGGGCATCCATTATTGTCTGCATTTCCTGCTTCGTTGGGACATTTATCGTTTTTGTCGGCTACGCCGTCCTTATCTGCATCGGGGCAACCTTTGGCTATTCCTTTCTCGTTAGGGCAAGCGTCGTCCTTGTCGGCTACGCCATCACCATCGCTATCAGGGCAACCATTGATCGTACCTGCCTGATCTGGGCAAGCATCTGCCTCATTGTCCACTCCATCGGCATCATTGTCGGTGGTCATGGCCTTTTTTTCAGGGCAACCGCCATTTTCGGCAGCACCTGGTTCAGTTGGACATTTGTCGTCTTTATCCGCAATACCGTCTAAATCTGTATCAGGGCAACCTTTCCAGCGGCCTGCTACGGTTGGGCATTCGTCATTATTATCAGCAAAACCGTCTTTGTCTGTATCGGGGCAACCTTCCAAAGTACCTGCTACATCGGGGCATTTGTCGATAGCGTCGGGGTAAGAGTCGCCGTCTTGATCGGGACAACCCATGGTTTCCAATGGGCCAGGCAGATCGGGGCATTTATCTTCTGCGTTGGCTACGCCGTCCTTATCGCTATCGGGGCAACCGAGTGCGGTAGCGGGGCCTGCTACAGTAGGGCATTTGTCCAAAGCATCAGGAGTGCCATCTTTATCAATATCTAGGGTTCGGAGATCTGGTTTGTGGAGTAGATATACAAATCCTAATCCTACTTGGAAATTATCGCGGTTATCCTCGAATGCCTTACGAAATTCTACTTGGAGTGCGAGGTTGGCGTATTGACCGATCTTGTATTGTAAGCCACCACCGATAGGTACTTGTACGAAGGTGCCAAGGAACTCATCATTTCCAATACCTGCGCCTGCAAAAGCGTAGGGCAAGAACTTAGTAGTAGTAGCGGTGTTGGCTACTTGGACAATTGCATCAGCGCTTATGGAGCGCATGCTTTTGCCAAAAGAAGGTGGTAGTTTGGAGAGTCCTACTTTGACAGGGATACCGATGTTGACGTATTTGTGTACGTTGCGGAGGTAACTCAGTTCGAATCCTTGACTGAGGTGGGGCTCTGAGTTGTAGAAGGTGCCGTAGTCAAGGAAATTAACTTTGGCAGAGATTGCATTTGGGAACTCTTTTTTTTGAGCGGCCGCTTGGTGTTGGGCAAATAGTGAAAACGCAAGTATTGCGAGGGTTAAATAAGATCTCATCTCTTTTACGATCGGTTGCTTAAGTGTGTTGATTAAAATTGAATCGTGTTGTTTATAATACAAAAAATCGTACCAAATTTGTGGTATTAGGGTGTGTTGCTGTATTTTTTTTTACAAACAACAAATAAGTTGTTGATTTTTAGTTAGTTATGTGAATATCCAAGTTTTATTTTTTTTGTTTGCCGTGTTGGATTTTTACGAATATGGCAGCATCAATTTGGGATTGACAGTTTAATTATTAAAAACGGAGGCAAAAGTAGAGAGTGGTCGCTTTGCTATTTTTTTAGGACACATAAGCGTAGGGTTGACTTTTTCTACCACAAAAGAAAAAAATATGTGGTAGAAAAACCCAACAAATTTCTACTTTTGCCCCATGCGCTTTGAAAAGAATAAGCAATCTGCAACAATGAAAAAAATCTTATTTGTTTTATGCTTGATGGTTCACAATGCCACAGCACAACCAGCCAAGACGGCTAAAATAGCCCCCTACCAAGGAAAACCAGCCATTTACGTCAATAATCTACCCATTAGCCCACACTTTTACGCGCTCACCCACGTATATGGTGGTAGATGGTCGTGGGAAGAACGCCCCAGCCGTAACCTCGCTAATTTCTGCGAAGCAGGTATCCGACTTTACCAAGTCGATCTTTACCTCGAAGATATATGGTACAAAAACACCCAAAAACTCGACATAAAAAAAGCCCAAAAACAAATACAAGGCGTACTCGACGTTTGCCCCGATGCTAATATTGTTGTACGCATACACGTAAACGCACCTTTCTGGTGGAATGAAGCACACCCCGAAGAATGCGCTGAATTTGCCGACGGCCCCTTAGATACCCGACGCTATGGCCCACCCTTCAACATGGAAGATGGTGATGTTGGCCGACCACTCCGCGCAAGTCTTGCATCACAAAAATGGCGCACCGAAGCAGGCCAGCAACTCAAAACCTTTTGTGCAAAATTTGCAAAAACCAAACAAGGTAAATCCGTCATCGGCTTACATATTTCTGGCGGAATCTATGGCGAATGGCACAATTGGGGATTTATTGACCATGACCCTGATACCAGCCCCGCAATGACCCGTTATTTCCAACAATGGTTAACCAATAAATACAAAACCAACTATGCGCTCCAAACTGCTTGGAAATCAACACTATACAAATTATCTACAGCCACAGTACCCGACACCACTGAACGTAACTTTACCGCAGATGGCATTTTTAGAGACCCAGAAAAAGAACAACGGGTGATCGATTATTTTATCGCCCAACAAGAAGTCGTCGTCGAAGACATTGAGTATTTTTGTAAAATAGCCAAAACAAATTGGGGCAGACCGCTTATTATTGGCGTATTTTATGGTTATTTCCACTCCACATTTAGCCGACAAGCCACCGGCGGACATATCATGGTAGAACGCATCCTGAGTTGCCCCGATATTGATTACTTGGCCGCACCACAATCCTATTGGGACAGCAGCCGAAGAATAGGCGGATCGGGGATATCAAGGGGTATAGTAGAAAGTACCTTATTACACGGTAAATTGTGGTTGGATGAACTAGACAATGGTTACTTGCAAACCAATCGTGCCCGTGATTTTGTCCGCTCTGACGAACTACTCGACACCAATTATGCCCAAGTCCTTAGGCGCAGCACTGCATTGCCTTTGATGCGCGGTATCGGACTTTGGTACTACGATTTTGGCCCACAACGCAATGCAGGATGGTGGGACAGCCCATTATACATGACTAGAATTAAGGAAGACATTGCGTTTTTCAACCAACAATTTCACCAGCCTTATCGCTCCGTTGCCGATGTGCTTTATGTCTATGATCAAGACAATTTTTATTATCTAAAAAACAAAAAAACGCCGATCAGTACAGCCATCCCAGATAAAGGCGTTGAAGAGGCCATGCGCACCGGAGTAGTAGGCGACCATATCTATTTATTTGATATTGAACGCGTTAACTTAGCCAATTACAAAGCCATTGTTTTTGTAAATTGCTTTATGATGACACCAAAGCAAAAAGAATTTATCCATGAAAAAGTAGCCAAAGAAGGCAGAACCATCGTCTGGAATTACCTGCCAGCATATACCGATGGCATCCATAATGACCTAAAAAACGTGTCGGATCTGACCGGAATACAACTATATTTGTTGCCAGACGATCAAAAACGCAATATCGTAACCAGTTGCGGTAATTATTCCATCGACAAGGGGCTACAACCCGCCGCTGCTATCGCCGATACTTTATCTGTACAAGGCATAGGGTCATTGGCTGATGGGCAACGCAATATGGTGATCGCACGTAAAATAATGCCCACACATACAACCGTAATGGCTACTATGCCCATTCAAGGTACTGAACTTTTTCGGAGCATTTTAAGAGAAGCCGGCTGCCATGTTTATAACGAGCAGAATGATTTTGTGTTTGCGCATTCCAATTTAATTTTACTGCATACCGCCACTGGTGGTATCCGAAAAATGTTTTTGAAAAATGGCAAAGTCATTGAAATAACATTAAAAAGAGCCGAAACAGTTATACTAAATAGCGAGACAGGTGAACAATTATTAGGAACGATAAAACAATAACTTATTGCTTTATCGTTCCTAAAGAACAACCTACAATTGAAAACCGATACGCAAACCAATATCCAACCGAAAAGCATACGGGTTAGACGCTTTATCTAATTGTGAAAAATAAAAACCAGTCGTCTCGTTATAATACGTTTCTTGGATTTTACCCGATATTTTTCGCAAACCAACCCCAATAGACCAGTCAATGGTCAAACTTGGATACAGCGTTTGATTTCCATAATTGACCATAAAATCAGTAAAACGAATACTTTCTTTGTCATATTGATCGTTTAGTCTTATAATCTCATATTGCGAAGCAGGATCAATGGCTTGCGCATTTGTTCTTCGGAAATACATTCTTATTTCTGGCGCAATATAAGATTCTTCGGGTGCGTCACTCCCAAAATACAACCTTGGAGCAAAGGCCAGCATGGTTCCCAACTTGCTTTTCCGATACGAATAATCCAAGTTGTTACCACAGTTCCCGTCAGCACATTCTTCATCAATAATAGCATAAAGACCACTCACCGAAGGCTTAAAAGTAATGCCAGTACCACCTTGAAGACTCAACCAATCATTGATTTTATATTCGTACAATACGGGTACATAACCTAATATAAAGGACAAAGGTGCTGTTTTAATTATGCCATTGGATTTCTTTTTATGCTTACCTTTACCACTTCTGCCACCATCATCATCACCAAAACGGATAACTTCGACTTGCTTTTTAGGTGGCTGTATGGTATCGCGGCGGGTACTTTGCGCGGAAATAGCATGCATGCCTAAAAACATAAATAGCATGCCGATCATTAAAGTCTTTTTTGTTGAGTAGTGCATTTTTCAGTTGTATGTTTAAATTTTTGTTTACTCGTAAAATAGGGTAATTCCAATAAAAACTTTTTATAATTTTTAAAAAATCAATTATTTATGAAAAAAATATCATTGCTATCTGTATTTTTGACATTGGCTTGCGTAGCCTTTAGCCAAAAAACGACTGTCGAAATCGGCCCAGAAATCAAAATTGACAAAAATGTGAGTTTCTGGGGACACCTACATTCTAATCCAACTGGCCATTATGTAATGCTGATGGAAAGCAATGCAGGTCTTTTTAGTAGTGGCAAAGTTGCACCTATTGTGCAAAAGTACGACCGAAAATTTAATCTTGTCTTTTCCAAAGAAATTAATGTGGATGACAGCGATATAAAACTCGGAAATATGATGTACGCCAAGGACAAATTCTTGTTTTGTACCCAATTACTCGATAAAGGCGACAAAAAACTCACTTGCTCCATCACCAAAATGGACATGGCTGGCAAACTGTCCAAACCAGATAAAGTGATGACCATCCAATACAAAGAAAAAAATGATGAACCCAATTACATCAATTGGAAAACCTCCGACGATACCTCCAAGGTTGTACTCACCACCGTTGCCGATGATAATGACGACGATCTGAATGTAAAAGTGAGCCTCACCGTAATGGACAATAACCTCACCAAACTATGGACAAAAGGTATTTCGTTGCCCTATACCCAAGAGCAAGTCACTGTTCGGTCTATTACAGTTTCCAATGATGGTCAGGTATATTTGCTGGCAAAAGTCTATGACGAACGCCGCAGTAAAGAAACCAAAAAGAAGGATGGCAAGAAAAAGCCCGCTTACAAAATGGTTATTTTTATGTTCAATAGCGAAACCGATAAAAAACCAAAAGAGTATGTACTAGGGCTTCAAGATAAGTTTATTACCGATATTACTTTCAAACTCAGCCCTAAAAATGACCTTATTTGCTCGGGTTTCTATGCAGATGATACCAAAGGCGTGATCCAAGGTGTGTTTTTTACGCGTATCAACGGCGAAACAGGTACAGTTGAAATTGCCAACAAAAAAGAAATATCCGATAAAGATCTTGGCAACCTCGATACCGAAAAAGACCGCAGCGGAAATGAAGGACTCGACTCCGAATTTAATTTCAATCAAATCATCACAAAAGCAGACGGCGGTATCTATGCCATTGCCGAAGAAGCGTATTCTTATACCTATACTACCCGCCAAGGAAATATGTGGGTGACGCACAGGGTATTCGTCAATAATGAAATTTTTGTGAGTAGTATTAGTCCCACAGGTACTATTGATTGGGTGCGTATGATTCCTAAAAAACAGATTTTCACCGATGTCAGTATGTTCAACGGTTATTCCAATATGTATTCTGGTGGAAAACTATATTTTTTGTATAACGACGATGAAGATAATATCGAAAAACCGCTTACAGCAAAAGCAAAACGCATCAGTAGTTTCCGCGATGCTGTATCTTCGTTGGTGACGATTGATGAAAACGGTAAAATGAACCGGACAAAAGTATTTGATGCCAAAGATGATGCAGATGCGCTTATGGTAGCAGCCAACAGCAGGCAAATTAGCCCCAACGAACTCTTTTTTGTCACCACGCGCTTTAAGTTCTTGAGCAAAACACGCTTAAGAATGGGGCTTGTAAGGATCCAATAATACCAGTTCCATCCCCATGCGTTTATTCGTTATTTTGTTGTTTTTCACCAATGCTCTGATGGCTCAAGAGCAAGTATTTTACAACGGCAACATATTTACTGGCGAAACCACTCAACCTTTTGTGGAGGCTGTGGCCATTCGAGGTGATAAAATTATTGCTGTTGGCACTACTAAAAAAGTAAAAAAGGCACTTAGCAAAAACGCGCAATGGATTGATCTAAAAGGCAATAGTATGTTGCCTGGGTTTATTGATAGCCATATTCACGCCGTAAAAGGAGGTAAAACACTTATTTCGGCAGATATAACAGGTAAATTACCCGATTTTGACTTTTTAAAAGCATTTGCAGCCGAGGTAAAATCCAATGGGAAAGCCATGAACGAAGGCTTTTTTACGATCACAGGTTTTCATTTAGGTTATTGGAACAACACGGCTGCCCTGTCACAAATTTTTGATAGCCCCGATTACGCAGGTATCCCTGTGATGCTCGTGGGCGAAGATTACCATACCGCTTGGGTCAATACCGAACTTCAAAAAAGGGCAGGTATTGACCCAGTTTTTATCCAAAAACTTTCCGTTTCTGAACGATCTTTATATGGTTTGGATCGTCAACAACGCTTTAATGGCCTCTTGCGCGAAGAAGCCTATTCCAAAATAAGCGCGCTCATTCCTCCCTTTTCCGACGAAAAAATGATGGTTGCCGGAAAAGCCGCTATCCAACATTGCAATGGTTTTGGGCTTACGGCTTGGATGGACCCAACCATTAATGGCTCTTTAAGCACCTATAAAAAACTCGCCGACCAAGGTTTGCTTACGGCACGCGTCGTGGGACTCATCCACGTCGATCCAGCACCCAATACCGCTGCTACGCTCCAAAAAGTGGCCGAATTAAAGGCAAAATACCGCTCCGTCCCCAATTTAACCATCGATGGTATCAAGATTTTTGCCGATGGTGTGGTCGAATTTCCCGGCCAAACCGCAGCGATGACACTACCCTATTCCAATTCGGATCAACGCGGTGATCTCTTATTTGATCCCAAGGATTTTGCCAATTTATGTATCGCCGCCGACAAAGCAGGTATGATTGTCCATGTCCACGCCATAGGTGATCGTGCGGTGACGGAATCATTGAACGGTATTGAAGCCGCGCGCAAAGCCAATAAAGACTCTAACCTGGCACATTCCATTACGCACCTGCAATTCGTTGATCCTAAAGATTTTAAGCGATTTGAAGCATTAAATGTTATCGCTTCTATGCAATTAATCTGGGCCGTTGCCGATACGAGTTATACCAATTTGGTACAGCCATACATCCATCCTTACGTCTATGAATACCAATATCCAGCACGTTCTATGCAATTGGCAGGTACTATTATTGCCGGTGCCAGCGACTGGGCGGTTTCTTCAGCCAATCCTTTGGAGGCCATTTATACAGCGGAAACACGGCGTGGTTTAACCGATTTGGTACTCAATGCCAACGAGCGTATGTCGAGGCTAGATATGCTGTATGCTTATACTATTCAATCGGCCAAAGCACTGCGGATGGAGCAGCAAATTGGTTCGATCAAAGTGGGCAAAATGGCAGATTTGATTATTTTAGACCACGATATAATGGCAACTCCCGTGGAAGTACTAAGGGATATTAAGGTGGTAAAAACTATTTTAGGGGGCAAGGTGGTCTTTCAGCAATAATGAACGTGAAAACAATACAAAAATAAAATCACCAAATCTCTATTGATGTAACTATTCAGCGGCATCAAAAAAATTCCCGTAGGGAATATATGTTTATAGCCAAAATAGAGGAATCCGCCCAAATCCCCTTAGGGATTTTATGTGAAAAACGCACAAAACAACATGCCATCCCTACGGGCTACGGTTTATACACATTTTTGCATAGACCCTGTAAAACATTGATTATGAATAAATTATTAGGGTCTTCTTGTAAAGGTCAGCAATTTCCCATGTGGATCAAAACTAAGACAGGATAGCAA
>JAYUKX010000029.1:0-5169 GCA_043764095.1 Chitinophagales bacterium | reverse complement strand
CATTTTTCGTCAGCCGAAGCGTTTTTTGCTTACTTTTTTTCGCTAAAAAAAGTAAGAAGTAAGCATTATTGCACGAGATTTCAACTTTTTGAAATTTGGAAGCATACATAATTTTTTCAAAAGAAAAAGTGTACTGCTGTGAGATAAGGAACGACAAAAACAGATAATATTACCAATACAAAAATAGCTACCGCTGGTTACATATCCAAAAACTGCCGTACCTTTGTACGATGAATCAACCACGTCCTCTAAAAATTTATAATAGCCTTAGCGGCAAAAAAGAAATATTTACCCCAATAACACCCGGACACGTAGGCATGTACGTCTGCGGCCCTACGGTGTATAGCGATGTGCATTTGGGTAATTGCCGCACTTTTACCAGTTTTGATGTTATTTACCGCTACTTACTCCACTTGGGTTATAAAGTGCGGTATGTGCGTAATATTACCGATGTGGGTCACCTCACCGATGATGGTGAAGACCGCATGGCCAAAGGTGCTAAAGTAGCGCAATTGGAACCGATGGAAGTAGCACAACGCTATACGGTCGGTTTTCGCGACATGATGCGCATTTTCAATACGTTACCACCCAGTATTGAACCGATTGCAACGGGCCATATTCCAGAGCAAATTGCGATGGTACAACAAATCCTCGACAATGGATTGGGCTACGAAAGCAATGGTTCGGTGTATTTTAACGTACCCAAATTTGCGGAGCAATACAAAGATGTATATGGCTCGGTGAGCGGTCGTATCCTCGATGATCTGTATAACGAGACCCGCGAGTTGAAAAGCCAAGATGAAAAGCGGCATCCCGCCGATTTTGCGATCTGGATGAAAGCCCGCCCCGAAGATCTGATGATTTGGGAAAGCCCTTGGAGTACGGGTTTCCCAGGCTGGCACTTGGAATGCTCGGCCATGAGTACCAAATACCTTGGTAAAAACTTTGATATTCACGGCGGCGGCAATGATTTGAAGTTTCCGCACCACGAAAACGAAGTGGCACAAAACCACGGTGCTTGCGGTTGCCATCCGGCTAATTATTGGTTACACACCAATATGTTGCTCCTAAACAGCAAAAAAATGTCCAAATCTGATGGCAATACCATCACACCGGAACAGTTGTTTACCGGCGACAGCCCGTTTGTGACCAAATCCTATTCCCCAATGGCCTTGCGCTTCTTTATGTTGCAAGCCCATTACCGCTCTACACTTGATATTACCGACGATGCGCTGTTGGCTGCCGAAAAAGGCTACCGCAAAGTGATGGAGACCAACAAATTACTACAAAATATGCCGATAACGGCCGTCACTTCCAGCACCGAAACAGATACCGACCGCGCTATACTCGCGTGTATCGAAAGTGCTTTTGATGGCATGGACGATGATTTTAATACGGCCATAGCCATTGCATCGGTGAATGATTTGGGGACTTATATCCACAAATTGGCCAATCAGCAATTGGATGGTTCAGAAGTATCGCCTTGGGTGCTAGAACGTGCCAAAGCAGCCATCAACGACCTGATTATCAATGTTTTTGGTCTTACCGACGATACTGCTTCTGGCGGCGATGACAAGGCTATTAACGGTTTAATGGATTTAGTACTCCAACTCCGCGCCAATGCCCGCACGAATAAAGATTGGGGTACTAGCGATCAAATACGCGATGCGCTAAACGCTGCTGGTATTATGGTAAAGGACGGAAAAGAAGGTAGTACTTGGAGTATTGGGGCTTAATAAATAACACGAACACAATGCATATTCGCCCAGTTGAACTTGCCGATCACGAAGCCATTTGGTCTATTTTCCATGAGGTTATCCTATTGGGCGATTCATTTGTGTTTGAGCCCGATACGTCTAAAGCAGATTTTTATAAGCATTGGCTTGCTCCGTATATGCACACTTATGTTTGCGAAATAGATGGCTTGGTGGCGGGAGCCTATTTTATTAAACCCAACCAACCGGGTCTTGGCAATCACATTTGTAATGCTGGTTATATGGTGCACCCACAGTTCAGGGGTAAACAACTTGCGCAAGAGATGTGCGCGCACTCACTAGTGGAAGCCAAACGCCTTGGTTACCTCGGTATGCAGTACAATATTGTGGTAAGTACCAATACTTCGGCGGTGCATGTGTGGAAAAAAATGGGTTTTTCAATTATTGGCGTAACCCCAAATGCTTTCCGACACCTCGAATTAGGACTGGTCGATGCATTTATAATGTATCGTGAGTTGTAAAAATCAGGGTAAAAAAGCCGTTTTTTACCCTGATTTTTATTTTTTTTAAAAGAATTTAAAAAAAATAAAAAAAACTTTAGAAAAAGTTTGGCGAATCGAAGCAACTGCTCGTACATTTGCACCCGCTAAACGAGATGACAACATTTCATAGCATTTAGGGAGCATAGCTCAGTTGGTTTAGAGCATCTGCCTTACAAGCAGAGGGTCCGCGGTTCGAATCCGTGTGTTCCCACATAAAAAGGTCACCAGAGATGGTGGCCTTTTTTATTTTGGGTCAAATTTCAACCTGTCCTACGAATGCTTTCAACTGCAACAAAGAAAATGCAGCAACTTTGTTTTCCTCTGTTTCTCTTTCTAGTTGTGCTGCCCAATGGGCTGCATCTGTGGCACCGATATAACTTAATTGCGTTTTTAAAGTATGTGCCGTAATACTAGCCGCTTGAAACGCACCAGCATCGAGTTGCAATTCTAATTCATTGATCAAACGCGGGAGTTCTGTCCGCAAATGAGCGAGTAATTTGGCAATGACAGTTTCGTCATTACCCACTAACCTTTTAAGATGTTCTAGATCAATCATTTATTCTTATTTGTAAGTAGTGCGAATAATGGGCGGAATATCATAAATGGCTGATTTTCAATGCTTAGTCATACGATGACTTGGAGTCATCGTATGACTAAGCATTGAAAATCGCGCGAGTGCACTAACCCTTTACTCGCGTGAGCAATCTTATTTTATCCAAAAGCACTTCGATTTCGAGGAGCTTGGTCACACAATCGTTCATGCCAGCCTCCAAACAAAGTTGTACTTGCTCCGGTATCGCATTGGCGGTGAGTGCCAATATCGGCAATTGAGCATAGTACGCTCCCGGTAGTGTGCGGATCAATCGCGCTGCGGTGTAGCCATCCATCACGGGCATTTTTACATCCATCAGCACAAGATCATATTCGGTGGCTTGCACCATATCCAATGCTATTTGGCCATTTTCAGCCAGATCAATATGAACGGCTTCGATATGTTTTTTGAGCATTTCGGTAGCCAGCAATTGATTAAAATAGACATCCTCCACCAGCAGTATTTTAATGCCCGAAAGTGGAGATTGCGCTACCTGTTGCATGGCATCCATTAATTGCGCCGCCTTTTCTACTTCTATCAAGGGCAAATACACCGTAAATATAGTCCCTACGCCTACGGCACTGTCCACTTGGATACTGCCGCCCTGCTGGTTGGCCAATTGGCGTGCAATAGCCAGCCCTAGCCCCGTACCTCCCAACGATGTAGCATACGCCTCATCTACTTGGTTGAAACTTTCAAAAATAGAGTCCAAATTTTTTGCAGGGATACCAATACCTGTATCGTGTACTGTTATTTGAAATAAGGTAGCAGGAGGCTTGGGCGCATGAACAGTCACCTTAACACTGCCTTTATCTGTGAATTTTATGGCATTGGAAATGAGATTCGATAATATTTGAGATAACCGAACGGGATCAGTCCAGATCATTTCTGGCAATTCGGGGTCGATCACAACCGAAAACGCTAAGGATTTATCCATTGCCCGATAAGCAAAACTCTGCTCCACATGCCCCAATAATTCCTTAAGATGTACTGGTTTGCGCTGAAATGTAAACTGCCCGGATTCAATTTTGGAATAATCCAAAATATCATTAATAATACGCAACAAGTCCTCTGCGGAATGTTTGATAGAACCCACATATTTGGTTTGTTGGGTATCTAATGAAGTATCCTCCAGCAGGTGGCTCATACCCAATACGGCATTCATCGGTGTGCGGATTTCGTGGCTCATATTGGCCAAAAACTGCGACTTATACCGCGCACTTTGCTCTGCTAACACTTTTTCTTGCGCTAATTTTCGTTTTTGTTCTTGATTAAAAAAAATAGCATAAACGACCACCGACAACACGATCAACATCAGGAATCGGAACCATTGCCGCTGCCAATAAGGAGGCATAATGACGAACTTGACCGCCGCCACCTGATCGTTCCAAATGCCATTAGGATTAGCGGCTTTTACTTTAAAACGATAATTGCCCGGTGGTAAATTGGTATAGGTAGCCCTCCTCAGATCTTTGGTGTAGATCCAATTGGTATCATAGCCCTCCAATTGGTAGGCGTATTGATTGAACAATGGTGCCTCGGTGTGGACACCTACAAATTCAAAAATAATGCCATTATTATCCGAAGTCAGCGAAAAGTTTTCCACAAATTCGGGTCGGGTAGTTATACCTTGTAGTGGTTTGTTATTGACCAATATTTGCGTAATCAATACGCGCGGTACTTTATAATCCAAACTTACATTATTGGGATCGAACCTAACCAAACCATCTTCTACCGATACTAAGACCATACCGCTTCGAGTACGGGTAAATGCTTTACGGAATGTCATGCCACTAAGGACTCGGTTGCCGATATTGAATACCGTCATTTGGCCGGTGGCTGGATCTAGCAAAATGATTTCTTCCATACATCCCATCCAAACTTTACCTTCCGTTCCCGCATCTATGGTCGCTACAATATTGGGGTTCGGCATATCCTTTAGGCCATAGTTTTGAAAAACAAAATGAGTGTCTAAGACCGAAATATGGCTTACGCCGCCAGTGGTGGCCGCCCAAACTGAACCATCGGGAGCAACAGACATATCCACTAGATCATCACTTGCCAAAGACTGCTTTGGGTTTTTGTCATCGTGCTGTGCAAAAAGGAAACGATTCGTTTTTTTATCCAAATACCCAACGCCCAAGATACAATCAATCCAAATACCTCCTTTCCCGTCGTCGATGAGTTGCTCTGCTTTGCAATTTTTTGGTAATTGCTGCGATAGGTCGTACCAAATTCTATGGTCGTTATCCAATTGATAAGACACGATAGATGTGCCGATTGACATCCAAAGTATATTGGGCTGCTGGCGATCGAAGCA
>JAYUKX010000028.1:0-19257 GCA_043764095.1 Chitinophagales bacterium | reverse complement strand
GCGGCGGCGGCGGCGGTGGCGGCGGAATTGGCGGTTTTATCGGCGTTGATACCACCATTACACACCGCTTTTATGCCAATAACGTAAAAGAAGAAGTGGCTGTACTTACATTGAGCAATGATAAATCGGAGGTAACAGGTATTCGTTACAAAACAGCTGAGGTTGTTTCTGCTAATGAACCAAGTTTTGGTCTCGCTCCTGGTTCTCCCAATGTTTCTGCTTATCCAAATCCGGCTGTTGATTGGGTGCGTTTTGATTACTTTAACCTCCCCGACGATAATTATAATTTGAAAATTTTTAGCCTGATCGGTAATCCTGTTTGGGACAAAACTTACCACTTGACAGGTACTAAAAACCTCCGTATTGACTTAGATACCTTTAGAAAAGGAACTTATCTTTATAGTTTTTCGGATTCAAAAGGAAAGGTAATTACCACTAAAAAATTGGTTGTTGTTAAGCCATAATAAGCAAATAATCAACGACTTACGAAATAAGTATAATAGATAGAGTTGATGTTTTTAGTACAAAAGAAATGGGCCTTGTGTTCGTTTTTTACCAGGTGCTAAAAACTTCAACTCTATTTTTATTTTATCCACCAATACATGATTAAAATTAAGCACATAAATACATTTTTTATAATTTTTTTCACTATTCCTGTGCTTTTTGCCCAAAAAAAGCCCGAACTTTTTGTCCTTTCCATCGGCATTGAAAAATATAAAGATGCTTCCCTCAACCTCAACTACGCTGCCGATGATGCAAAAGATATTGCAGCCATGTTTCGCAAGCAAACCGCGCTTTGGAATGTAAAGGAAGTAAAAGTACTGACCGATGCGCAAGCAAAAACAACTGATATTACAAATGCTATTGCTGGATTCAAAAAAAAGGTTACCTCGGATGATTATTTTGTTTTTGTATTTTCGGGCCATGGCATTGAAGGCCGTTTAGTACCTTACGATTACGATAATAACCTGTATCGTTCCACCATTTCCAAAGAAGAAATACTTACCAGCCTCGATGCATTGGGGTGTGGTTATTTGCTGTTCCTCGATGCCTGCCATTCCGGCTCTTTTGCCAAGGGCTTACCCGGAAAAGATATTGAGGTAGATACGCACCGATCCAAAGTGGATAAGGCAACCAAAGATCTTGTGGATGCGCTTTCTGGTTCCGATAAGCCATATTTGATCTTTGGTTCTAGCGGTACCGATCAAAAATCGTGGGAGTGTAAATCCTGCGGACATGGCTATTTTGCACAAGCGGTGTTATGGGCTTTTGAAAATAAAGTGGTGCAAGAAGGAAAAGATACCTACCTCCCCGATGCGGATCAAGATGGCTTTTTAAGCGTATCCGAATTGGATAATTACCTCAAAGAATCGGTGCGCATAATGACTAAAAACACGGGAAGTAGTCCGCAAAAAGTATATTCAAGACTCACAATGGGTAAGGATATTAACCTCACAACGTGGTTAAAAAGCGAAAAATCTACCAAATCTGTCGATCAAGATAATGACGGTGTCCCCGACGAAATAGACCAGTGCCCAACCATTGCTGGTGCTACAGCATCGGGTGGTTGCCCAGAAAAAGGAAAGGCAATGTCCACAAAAATCACTGAATTGTGTATCCAATCTAATAAAAAATATAACCTTGGTTGTAAGGATGGTTTGGCGTATCTCTACTGTAATGGCGGCTTTTTATCAGCAGCCGATTTTAGAAATAAAGTATTTGAACCGGGCAGCACCAGCACCGCAGGTATCGATTTTTACCGCGATTTGTTAAGTAAATACAAGGTAACCAACGAAGCCGATGTATTGGCTGTACTCAAAATTAATGCTAAAGATTATCTGTTGTTTACCCCAAATGGCTTTTATGGCGATATTACTTCGCTTAATCGTACACGCCAGATCCAAAAGGACGTTACTTATATACCTTATACCCAACTGGCCAATTACGTTTTTGACGCAGATAATAATTATGTGTTTTTCAGGAATGAAACCGGTGGTAAATGGAAAAAACAACTGGTAGTAAGGAGTAAAGATGATACTAGAGGACTCAAATCTAGGGAATTAATTGAGTTCTTAAGGGCGTTAGTGGCGGCTTATAATGGAGGGTAATTTTGAAGAGGCTGTATCATAAATACAGTAATTGGTCTAAAAGTACTTAATATTAGCCAAATAAAATATCGAAAAGTCTCGGTAGCGTTTTGGTGTGACTGTGAGAGTTAATGTTGTCATCTTAAGAGATATACCAACCACGGAGTGGTTAAACATGAGTAGCCCTGAATGAAATTCGGGTATAAAGGGTGTGTGTTTAATAACCCTGAAGGGGTTTAACGCAATGAAACGCCCACAATACGTTGAAGTTCAACTACTTCGTAGTTGTTGAAAAACATCGCATTCCCAAACCCCGAATTTCATTCAGGGCTATTCAAGTTTAACCACTCCGTGGTTGGTATATCGTTAAGATGACGATATTAGACTGCAATTTATGCCGGTACTACGCTCAATCAAAATATTATTTTGTTGGTATTTTTGAACTGTACTTATGATACAACCTTTTTTGAATTAAATAAATTTAATACACAAAAGTATTTGCCCTGATTTCAACATTAGGGATGTTGCGATTTAACTAATTGATTATCATACCACAACAACCCTATTACTCCGCCCCTAAAAACGGATATTTAAAATCAGTAGGTGGTACCAAATTTTCCTTCATTGTCCGTGGCGACAACCAGCGGTAAAGGTTAATCATCGACCCCGCCTTATCATTAGTACCAGAAGCGCGGCCTCCACCAAAAGGTTGTTGGCCCACCACAGCACCGGTCGGTTTATCATTAATATAGTAATTACCTGCGGAATGCCGCAAACGGTCATTTGCCATAGCGATAACCTCGCGATCGCGCGCGATGAACGCACCTGTGAGCGCGTACGGGGAGGTGCGATCTACTAAGTCCAATGTCGCTTCAAAATCTTGGTCATCATAGACGTATATGGTAAGTACAGGCCCAAAGATTTCCTCGCACATGGTGGTATAAGTAGGGTCGTTGGTGACGAGCACGGTCGGTTCAATAAAATAACCTTTTGACTTGTCGTGTCCGCCTCCAGCAATAATACTTACTTTATCCGATTGTTTTGCCGCATCAATATAAGCACTAATTTTATTAAAGGCGCGCTCATCGATCACAGCATTGATAAAATTGGTAAAATCTTCGGTGCTGCCCATTTTCATCTCTTTCAGATCCGCTATAAGATACCGCTCCACTTCCGGCCAAATACTTTTTGCGATATAAGCGCGGGAGGCAGCGGAGCACTTTTGGCCTTGGTATTCAAATGCGCCACGCCCTAGGGCAACGGCTACCATTTTTGGATCGGCGGTACTGTGCGCTACTACAAAATCCTTACCTCCAGTTTCGCCAACAATACGAGGATATGACTTGTAATGAGCGATATTATTGCCAATTGTACCCCATAATTTTTGGAAAACGCCAGTGCTACCTGTAAAGTGTAGCCCCGCAAATTCAGGATGTTTTAATACAATATCGCCAACAGTTGGGCCATCTACATAAACCAAATTGATGACACCCGCTGGCAATCCGGCTTCTTCCAAAATGTCCATGATTAAAGCAGCCGAATAAATTTGCGATTCCGCAGGTTTCCAAACAGCCACATTGCCCAACATAGCCGGAGCAGTGGGCAAATTACCTGCAATAGCCGTGAAATTGAAAGGCGTTAAAGCAAAAATAAAGCCTTCCAATGGCCTCCAATCCGTACGGTTCCATGTATTGCGCGAACTTACAGGCTGTTGCTTGTATATTTCTTGCATGAAATGCACATTATAACGCCAAAAATCTGCTAATTCGCAGATACAATCTATCTCTGACTGATAAGCATTTTTGCTTTGGCAAAGCATGGTAGCGGCACTCATGCGCGCGCGATATGGGCCTGTGAGCAGGTCGGCAGCGCGTAAGAAAATAGCGGCACGTTCTTCCCAAGCCATGGCTTCCCATTTGGGTTTGGCAGCCAATGCGGCCTCAATAGCGGCGGTTACGTGTGTGGCGTTGCCTTTAGAGTACACCCCCAAAGTATGCGCCCTTTCATGCGGAGGGTGCATGGATACTTTTTCATCAGAAAAAACATGTTTGCCTCCAATATACATCGGGATGTCTTTTGGGGTCGCTTTAGCGTCGGCCAATGCTGTTTTTAAGGACAGTTTCTCGGGCGAACCGGGAGCATAATTAAGAATTGGCTCGTTGTAAGGTGGTGGTATGGTAAAAATTGCGTCGGGCATGTTATTATTTATATTGAAATCAAAATAAGTTATTTGGCAGCAATCACCACTTCCGGCGGCAAAAACGGTCGTGCATCTGCGCCACCAATAATAATTTCTCTTACTATTGTACTGGAAATATGTGAAAATTCAGGTTGGGAAATCAAGAAAACAGTTTCTATTCCATCACCAAGGATATGATTGACCTGCGAAATTGTTTTTTCGTAATCAAAATCTGAGGCATTACGCAGGCCACGTAGCAAATACCTTGCACCTATTCGGTCGCAAAAATCCGCTGTTAAGTTCTCGAAATGATCCACTTGTACCTGTGGGTATTTGGCAAAAACATCGCGTAACCAATCCAACCTTTGATCTAATGGAAATAAGTATTTTTTGGTGGGATTAACGCCCACTGCTACGATAATTTTATCGAAAAGCGGTAATGCACGACGCACCAAATCGACATGGCCGACAGTAATAGGATCGAACGAACCTGGGAAAACGGCGATTTTCAAGATATAACTAATAAAAGATGAATAATAGACTATCTTCTGCAGATTATCTTCTGCCTTTTGGCAGGCCCATGCCCGGCATTCCACCACCCATACCTGGCATACCAAATTTACCCATTGGAGAATTGGCCATTTGGTGCATGAACTTGCGCATATCATTAAAGTTTTTGACAAACATATTGATCTGCTCAATGGTTTGTCCACAACCTTTTGCGATGCGTTTTTTGCGGCTCAAATTAAGGGAATCTGGATCGGCGCGTTCGGCGGGTGTCATACTTTGAATGATTGCTTCTACCCGAACCAATGCTTTTTCGTCGATATCGACATCCTTCATTGCTTTACTAACGCCAGGAATCATAGACATGAGCGATTTTAAATCACCCATTTTTTTGATTTGCTGCATTTGCGTCAAAAAGTCGTTGAAATCGAACTTATTTTGCTTGATGCGTTTTTCTACACGTTTGGCTTCGTCCTCATCAAAGTCCATTTGTGCTTTTTCCACCAACGACACAATATCGCCCATACCGAGGATACGCTGCGCCATACGGTCGGGGTAAAACACGTCTAAAGCGTCGAGTTTTTCACCTGTGGAAACAAATTTGATGGGTTTTCCAACGGTATATTTGATGGTCAATGCTGCACCACCGCGTGTATCACCGTCGAGTTTGGTGAGTACCACGCCATCAAAATTCAAGTAATTATTAAAGGTTTCTGCGGTATTTACGGCATCTTGACCCGTCATAGAATCCACCACGAATAGCGTTTCTTGTGGTTTTACGGTGCCGTGGATCGCTGCCACCTCGTCCATCATGGCCTCATCTACGGCCAAGCGGCCAGCAGTATCTAAGATAACGATGTTTTGTCCGTGCACTTTGGCATACGCCACTGCATTTTTCGCAATAGCGATAGGGTTTTTATTATCTTCTTCTTTATATACAGGTACACCAATACTATCACCGAGTACCGTCAATTGTTCAATAGCGGCGGGGCGATACACGTCACAAGCCACCAAAAGCGGCTTCAATTGGCGTTTTTCCTTGAGGTATTTGGCTAATTTACCCGAAAATGTAGTTTTACCCGATCCTTGCAGGCCAGCGACCAAAATAACAGCAGGCGCACCTTTCGTATTAATACCTACGGATTGGCCGCCCATGAGTTCGGTCAATTCGTCCATTACGATTTTGACCATCAACTGACCTGGATTTACGTTTTTGAGTACGTTATCGGTACCCAACGCTTTTTCCTTGATCTTATCGGTAAATTCCTTAGCAATTTTATAGTTTACGTCGGCAGAAACCAACGCTTTACGGATTTCTTTGATGCTCTCGGCGACATTCAGTTCCGTGATTTTATTATTACCTTTAAGAACTTTAAATGCCGAATCTAGTCTTTCACTTAAACTTTGAAACATTATAATGGATATACTATTTTACGAATATGGATAAATGTGGCGCAAAGTTAAATAAACCCCGCCAAACTATATCAATGAATCTTTAGAACTTGATGATTTACGTTCCCATTTTCTTAATTGGCTGAGTAAAGCCGCAAAATCTTTAGGTAATTCCGTTGTAAACTCTACCCGTTCGCCCGTATGCGGATGGTCGATGCGCAAGCGGAAAGAATGGAGCGCACTGCGGGACATAATAGGGCGTTCTTCTTCACTAAATTTGCCGGAATGGTATTTTTTTCCTTTAATTTCGGAAAGCAAAATAGCAGATCGTTTGCCATACACCGCATCAATGGCCAACGGATAGCCTACACTTTGCATGTGTATTCTAATTTGGTGGGTACGCCCAGTTTTAATTAATACTTCTGCAAGGGTAAAGCGATTAAAACGTTCCACTGCCCTATAAAAAGTCAATGAAGGTTTTCCACTATTGATAATGGCCATTTTGCCGGGAATAGTGGGGTGCTCGCCAATCGGTTTGTTTACTTCTCCTTCTTCATGGTGCAAAACGCCATCCAGCAAGGCCATATAAAATTTATCGACGGTGTGTTTTTCAAATTGAATGGACAAATGCCGGTGCGACGCTTCGTCTCTTGCAAAACAAAGTATGCCGCTGGTTTCGCGATCAAGGCGGTGCACAACCATTACTTTACCAAATTTGCGCTGTAAAGCACCCACAAGATTGGGCTTGTCGGGGTTGATCCGGTCGGGGATAGTAAGCAAACCCGCAGGTTTGTTCACGATGAGGATATGTTCGTCCTCGTAGATAAGTGTATATTGGGCTGACATATTTGACGCAAAGGTATTCTAAAAATGGCAAAAAATCTTTTATACTGAACGTCATTAGGTTTTATGCATAGAATTGTGAATGCTATATACGATTTTCATGCACAAAACCTACGGAGATGAAATTTGAGTAACCAAAACCTAAGACCAAAACTTTATACCTCGCGTCATTTTTTTTGTCAAGAAATTGCAATTTTAACCAAATGCAGTACAACTATATTCACAATTTGTCGTTCATTTGCATTAAGTATCGTTCATACATTGTTTTATTCATTAGGTTGGAGCAATTAATGTCTTTACGCACCCAAAATTTTTCTATTTATTCCAATTTATATACCGATGTCTTTTTCCAGTGTTATTGATAATTTCTTATTGTCCCGCGACGTAGGCCGATTCAGAAAAATGAAATTTGGTTCTGATATTCAGTTTGCAGAGTTCGATAAGTACCTTATTCGCTACAAATTATGCGGATCAGGCGACAAAACCGTTGTTTTTATCCCAAATGCGCCCAATACAATTGAACATTACGATAAATTGGCGCAACTACTCACTCAAAATTTTCAGGTTTTAATTTTTGAATTGCCAGGTTTTGGTTTCTCTGTGCCCAAAAAGGCTAATTATGACTATTCTTTGGAAACAATGGCGCAGGTAGGTATCGACTTGTTGGATCGGTTACAAATTAAAAATACCATCTTTGCATTGTCGTGCTTGGGTGGTTATATTACGTTAAAAACTGCCGAAATACGCCCCGATTTGGTGGGAAACATTGTGAGTATTCAAACGCTTTGTTGGGACGAGCAAAAAGAATGGGCAGAAAGAATTAATAAACGATTACCTATAAAAACGCCCATTTTAGGACAAATTTTATCTCGGATATTGCGGTCAAAAATTACAAAGCAGTGGTACGAACGCGTAGTACCGGAGGAACAAGCCCGCGATAGTTTTATTAAAACAGCGTTTGATAATCTCAAAAAAGGCGCAAATTATTCGATCGCAACAGCCAATCAAGCCCTTTTTAATACGGCCCGTCCTGTATTCAAGCCGCTCGAAATGTCGGCACTTATTATTTGGGGCAGTAAAGACCGCAGCCATTTGGCAGAAAACCAATGGAGTATGCTCCAGTATCTTTCCAATTTTGAACCACATGAGTTTGAATCTTCGGGGCATTTTCCGGAGTTAGAGCAGCCCGAGCGGTTCACCCGGATTCTTCGGGAGCGTTTTGGACTAAAATTAGTTTAGACTTTGCTTAACTTTGCCCCATGCAACAACCACTCGCTGAGCGCATGCGGCCGCAAGACTTGAGTACTTATGTAGGCCAAAAACACTTGATAGGCGAAGGCGCCGTCTTACGCCAAGCCATTGATCGAGGTAAAATACCTTCTTTTATTTTATGGGGCCCGCCGGGGGTAGGCAAAACAACTTTGGCGCAACTCATCGCCAAAATGCTCCAAAAACCCTTTTATCAACTCTCGGCTATCAACGCCGGCGTAAAGGATATTCGCGAAGCCATTGACAGTGCCGACAAACAAAATTTGTTCCAGTCCAAGGGCGCTATCCTGTTTATCGACGAGATTCACCGTTTTTCCAAAAGCCAACAAGACGCATTATTGGGCGCGGTAGAGAAAGGTATCGTGACGCTCATTGGAGCCACCACCGAAAATCCTTCTTTTGAAGTCATTCCGGCCTTGCTTTCCCGCTGTCAGGTGTATGTATTGGAGCATTTGAGCAAAGATGAACTCAAAGGGCTGATTGATCATGCCTTACAAGTGGATGAATTGTTCCGAGGTGCCGATATAGAAGTGGTGGAATACGATGCCATTATGCTCTATTCCGGTGGCGATGCCCGCCGACTGCTCAATGCGCTGGAATTGGTGTGTAATTTTAGGACTCCGGGTGAGCCGTTCAAGATCACGAACCAATTGGTGGCCGATTTGATCCAAAAAAATGCTGCACTCTACGATAAAACCGGCGAACAACACTACGATATTATTTCAGCATTTATCAAAAGCATGCGCGGTAGCGACCCCAATGCAGCCGTCTATTGGCTCGCCCGTATGCTCGATGGGGGAGAGGATATTGAATTTATTGCCCGCCGAATGGTGATCCTTGCTTCCGAGGATATTGGTCTGGCCAACCCCAATGCGCTGTTACTAGCCACCACCACAATGGATGCGATTCGTATGATTGGTATGCCGGAGGCGCGGATTATTTTGTCGCAAACGGCCATTTATCTCGCCACTTCGGCCAAAAGCAATGCGAGTTACCTAGCGATTGATAAGGCTTTGGCGCTGGTGCGCGAAACGGGTGGCTTGCCTGTACCGCTTCATTTGCGGAATGCACCGACCAAATTGATGAAAGACTTGAATTACGGTTCGGGTTACCAATATGCGCACGACCATCCCGGTAATTTTGTGGCGCAACCGCATTTACCGGATGCTATTGCAGGTAAAATATTGTACGAACCGGGTAAAAATGCTGCAGAAGATAGAATTTTGGAGGTACTGCGGCAGCGGTGGGGTGGGAAGTATAGGTATTGACAGGTCTTACTCTTTTATTCAACATTAATAAAAAATTAGCGGCTCCTATTTCGGTCAAAAAAGTTCAAGTTTAGACCAAACTAGCCGCTTTTGGGGCTCGAAACCGCTGGCTAAGTTTTTACGAAAATTAATATTAAAAAATTTCATGGCAGGTACCTTTTCACAAATCTATATTCAAATAGTCTTTGCTGTAAAAGGCAGAGGGAGTTTAATTAATGCTTCTTGGGAAGAAGAATTATATAAATACATGACCGGTATTGTTCAAAATAAAGGTCAAAAAATTTTGGCAATCAATGGAATGCCCGATCACATTCATGTTTTTATAGGAATGAAACCGTCTTGTTGTTTGTCGGATTTAGTAAGAGAGATTAAAAAGGCAAGTAATGAATTTGTAAACGAGAAGAAGTTTTCAAAGTTCAAATTTCAATGGCAAGAGGGATATGGTGCATTTTCATATAGTCATTCAAATCTTGATAATGTGGTTAAATACGTTTTGAATCAGAAGGAACATCACAAAAAGAAATCATTTAAAGAAGAGTATTTGGAGTTTTTAGAAAAATTTGAAATTGAGTTTAAAGACGAGTATTTATTTGAATGGATAGATGGCGAAAAATGACCCAGAAAGGGTCAAATGTTTATAGCAAAATCGTGGTTTCAATATGCGTGCGACCCTGTCGGGGTCGAATGTCATACAGCCACATTGCTCTATAAACATTTGACCCATTCTGGGTCGGTTACTCCCGCAAAATATAAAAAACTTATTCCATACAGTACCATTACACTATAAAATAAGTTTTTTTAGGTTTTTAGGTCTCTAGTTTTAGCACATTTGTAGCAGTTGACCGACCCAGAATGGGTCAAATGTTTATAGCAAAATCGACGTTTCAATACGCGTGCGACCCTGTAGGGGTCGAATGTCATACAGCCACACGGCTCTATAAACATTTGACCCATTCTGGGTCGGTTACTCCCACAATACCTAAAAAACTTATTTTACACTGTACCATTACACTGTAAAATAAGGTTCTGAGACCTCTATTTTCAGCATATTTGTAGCAGTTGACCGACCCAGAATGGGTCAAATGTTTATAGCAAAATCGAGGTTGCAATACGCGTGCGACCCTGTAGGGGTCGAATGTCATACAGCCACATTGCTCTATAAACATTTGACCCATTCTGGGTCAGTTACACAATAAACACCTAAAAAACTTATTTTACACTGTATTTAACACCAATCTATTCCCTTCAAAAATAAAACAACAATTACAAACGTTCCTCTATATATACCAAACCAATACTTTATGATCGAATACCAACGCCCTGGCACCCTCGAATTACAAGACCAAAGATTTAAACTGCAAATTGACCCACCTGCTTTATGGGCTAATATTCGACAAGCCCTCGTGAGTGCTGGTAACACTGAATTCGGCGGCGTGGCAGATGCACTACTAAAAGGCGTTGCCACTTTTGCCACTACCAATTCCCCCGAACACAAAGCATTTAGCCTCCTGTTTAATGCTATGCAACGTGCTTGTGTCGGTGTGATGACTGACCGTATGGAGCAGCGTGATTTGGTAAAAAAACTGGTGGATGCAGGTCCGCTTACACCAGATTTTTACCGCACCATGAGCCAAAAGATCAGCACAAATGGCTATTTTTTGGATCTTGATTTTTGGCAAAACCCGAAGCAACACCCCATTGTAAAAGACGTACAGGCAGACTATGAAAATTTTCTGACCCATATCTTTCAAATGCACCCACAACAAGCCAAAGTATTATCGGCTGCGCTCCCTGCCCGCTTTGTGCAAGCACTCGCGGAGGAATGGAATCGGGTAGATTATAGCGTTGTACTCACCTATTTTGCAGAAAACCCCTTCCTTGAAACGCTGCAACAACAGGCGCAACACGACAAGCGACACGCCGACCTACAAAGTCGTTTTGCCAAACCTGCTTTCAACGACCCCAAGGTAACGCTGGCAGAAATGTATATTGAGCCGTATTGCTGGATACATGGAGCTTGCTTGCCCGAACAAAAGAAGCATGGTTTAAAACAAGTTGAACACAAAAAAGTAGCGTTTCCTTACTTTACGCCTACCAAACCCTTAGGCTTACATAACTATATCGCCGATTGGTTACAAGGTAACACAATATTGAATCTGCCCAGCGAAAAGAGTTCTTTGTTGGTTTTATTGGGTCAACCAGGACAGGGCAAAACCTCTTTTTGTTTGCGTACCGCCGACCAAGTCTTGCGCGAACAGCCGGGTTTAGTGGAACAACTTTATTTGTTACCGCTGCGCAACATGACTAGAATTACTCAACTAATAGAAAACCCTTTACCTATAATCATAGAAGAGTTGCAAATACCCAGTAAGGAGGGGCAAAAAGGATTGTCTAATGCCCTGCGCAACAGCCTCTTGCTTTTAGATGGTTTGGATGAATTGTATATGTGCCAAGGCTTGAATATGTACCAGATCAATAATTTGATCCGCAACCTGAGTAGGCAACTTAGCACCACCTACAAGGATCTACATTGCAGGGTTATCCTTACATCGCGCACCCATTACCTGAAATTGGAAGACCAACAAACCAATCATTTTTTGGTACTGCATTTGGCTGAATTGAACCTTGATCAGCAATTGGATTGGCTTAAAAGGTATAAAAAACATTACAATGAAGTTGCATTGAGTGATACCCTCCTAAAAGATATTAACGATGAAAAAGAAACCCATTACAAAGCCATCCGAGAACTGCTTAATCAACCTATTTTGTTGCATTTGGTAGCCGTTTCGGGCGTAGATTTGAAAAACACCCTCAATGCCGGCAAAATATATGAAGACCTGTTCGACTTGATGATTGAGCGAAAAAGGTCGCCTGAAGACGGGCAATTAGACAAATATAAGTCGATCAAACCCGAAGATTTGCGGCGTTTTTTGCAGCGATTGGCACTTTACATTTTTCAAAGTGAACATGAACATGTAAAGCGCAGCGATTTTGAAAAAGAGGATAGCGTATTAAAAGATGCCGTAGAGGTCCTTCAAAAAAAGATGGGTCTAAAAGACCTACCTGTACAAGACTTAGTTAAAGACTTGTTGGTGAGTTTTTATTTTCAGGAAACCACGCGCAGTAACGATAAAAAAAGTACCACCGATGACTCGCATTACGCTTTTGAGTTCCTGCATAAATCTTTGCAAGAATACCTGACTGCAGAGTCGATTTGGGGGGACTGCAAATATGCGCTTTTGGAAAAAGACCAATATAGCGACTATAAGATAAATAAATGGCCCCAAGCAATGGAGTTGATTGCGCCTTTATTTGAAAAAAAGATCATTTCTCAAGAAATAGCAGACTATTTGAAGGAAATTATTCAAAATGATTCAGATATGGCGACCAAAGCCGAAGTAAAGCAGCGGCTTAAAGCCCTATGGCCCGGGTTATTGAATCACCAGTTTTTGCAACAACATACAAAAGAGGATACCACACAGCCTTTTGAAAAAATAACTGGTAATTTCTTTGGCTATTGGACACTTGTCTCCAGTTTGATTATGGAACATTCTTTACCGCTTCCAATGGAAGACGACTTTAAAAAGGCACTACAAACTGCTATTGAAACAGAAAATCTAATACAAAAAAGCCAAAAAAATATTCTAATACTAATGCTCCTGCTTTTACAAGGTACGGATGCAAGAAGATTGGATCTACGATACCAAGACCTTCGCGGTTTAAATCTTTGCGAAAACCTTCGCGGTGCAGACCTTCGCGGTGCAGACCTTAACTTTGGATACCTTAGCGGTACAGACCTTATCAATGCAGACCTTCGCGGGGCAAATCTTATCGATGCACATCTTAGCGCCGCAACCCTTCTTGGTGCAGACCTTAGTGGTGCAGACCTTAGTGGTGCAGACCTTAGCCATGCAGAACTTAACTATGCAGACCTTAGAGATACCGACCTTAACCATGCAGAACTTAGCTATGCATACCTTATCGGTGCAAATCTTCGCGATGCAAACCTTCGCTTTGCAAGCCTTCGCGATGCATACCTTATCGATGCAGACCTTTGCGGTGCAGACCTTTGCGGAGCAGACCTTTGCGGAGCAGACCTTAGCCATGCAAACCTTAGCGGTGCAAACCTTAGCGGTGCAATCCTTTTGGCTGCAAACCTTAGCGGTGTAATCCTTGATGAAGTGAAAAACTTGGAAGAGGCATTGTATTTAGAGAAAGCCAATTTTAAAGGTACTATTTATGAAGGTAAATTTGATCGTGAATGATACGTTTTGAAAACGGTTTCAAAATAAATTATAGGATTAATACAGTGTACTAATGCAATCCAAGTTGAAAAATTATTTGGTTGTGTGGCAATATTGGGTTGGAGCTTTGTAAAGTACTTGCGCTACCTTAGCGCAAAATTAAAATCTACTTTAATTACGATAACCAACCACCTATTCATTATTCCGTATGTCCCAACTTCAACAAAAACTCACCGTTTACGGCCTTACCATGATTGCGGTAGGCTCTTGTATTGGTTCTGGCATTTTTGTCACACCTGCCCAAATCGTCAGTGCCGTACCGAATGCCACTTTGGTTTTGGGTGTATGGGCTTTGGGTAGCATTATTGCGCTTTCGGGTGCGCTTACCTTCAGCGAATTAGGGGGAATGTTTCCGCGTTCGGGTGGTGTATATGTCTATTTAAAGATGGCTTATGGCGATTTGGTGGGTTTTTTATACGGCTGGATTATTCTTTTAGTGATCAATACGGGTGCTTTGGCGGGGCTTTGTGTCGCTTTTGCGGAATATATGAAGGTTTTTGTACCCGATATGCCGCAAAGTACTAAAACTGCGATTGCCGCCCTTACGATGTTGATCTTGACGGGTATCAATGTACTTGGAGTAAAGGTGAGCCAAGGTGTCGCCAATTTTTTTACGGCACTCAAGTTGCTTTCCATCGGGGTAATTATCGTAGTGGGTTTCCTGTATTTTGATCCTGCTCGCGTGCAATTGGATTTTTCACTGTCGCATAATGTTCCCAACAACCTCATGGGCGCGCTTTTGACGGCGCTGATTGGGGTATTTTTCTCCGTTGGCGGTTGGCACCATGCTTCGTATGTGGCGGGAGAGGCCATTGATGCGCCCCGTACTGTGCCGAGGGCGATGTTTTTGGGCGTGCTTATTGTGATGTTGATGTATTTATTGATCAATTTGGCGTATATGTTCCTGCTTCCGCTGGATGCGATTGCCCATACACAGCGGGTAGCCGGCGATGCCATGTCGGTCGTTGCGGTATGGGGTGGCAAGGCTGTTGCGGTTGCCATTGCGTTGTCTATTTTTGGTACGATTAGTATTTACACAATGTCGGCACCGAGGATCTATTTTGCTATGGCTGAGGATGGCATTTTTTTCAAGCAATTGGCTTATGTACATCCACGTTGGGGTACGCCTGTGGTGGCGATGGTTGTTCAAGTGGTATGGGCAATGGCCGTTTTGTTGTTTTTTCAAGGGTATTTTGACCAAATTATCACATTTGTTACCTTTATGGATATTGCGTTTATGGGCTTGGCTGGGGCTGCGGTTTTTGTGTTACGAAAAAACAGGAAGGATCTGGAACGTCCGATCCGCGCTTGGGGTTATCCTATTGTACCAGCGTTTTTTGTGCTTATTTCGGCGGCTTTTGCGGTGAATACTTTACTAGAAAGACCTGATCAAGCATTGCCGGGGCTGGGATTGTTGGGCTTGGGTGTTGGGGTATTTTATTGGGTGAAAAGGAGGTAAGGGGCAGTTTTTATCGGATAGGTGGGCACAATTGACGAATACTCGGGATTATGCTTATTAATAGGCATCATGGTTGGCTGCTATTCTAAAAACCCTCAAACAAACAATTCATATCCAAAGCAATATCCACGGTACTCAGGCTTTGTTCATTTGGTACAATAGGAAAGGTCGTCAAAAGTGTAAAAAACACCTGCTTAGTTGTCTTTGTTGAAGATTTGAAAATAGCCGTTTTTAGGCGAAACTCGTCGGCTTGTTCTTTATTTACGACATAGGGCGAAAAACAGTGTAAATATACACATTCCGCTGGAATATAAAAATTATAAGTAAGCGTAATGTGTGTTTTTTACGCACATTATGCTGGAAAACAAAAACTATAAGTAAGCGGAATGTGTGTTTTTTACGCACATTCCATTGGAATATAAAAATTATAAGTGAGCAAAAACCCCTATTTCGCCTTCACCCATTCCCTCGATTCTTTTTCTCCTTTTTTAGTCAACGACGACACCGTCAAAAGTACCGATCCAGTAGGTTTGATCGTAAAAGTATATTTCAAATCCCGTTCTTTTTGTACGCCCGGCATTTGAAAAGTATTGTCTCCAATGGCAGAAAGAGCAGTGTTTTTCAAAAATGATCTTCGTTGCATGGTTGAGTTCGTTTACTCAGATAAAAACTTTCGAATATCGCCTGATAATTTTATCAAATCTGGTTCATGTAAATACATCATGTGGCCAGCTTCGTAATAGGTTTTAGTCACCCGTTCTGGTACAATACTATTTCGGGAAAAAGTATATTCTGTATCAAAAAACGGACAAATAAGGTCATAATAGCCACTTGCTACCAGTACTTTCATAGCGGGATTGCGACGCATAGTTGTTCCAAGTTGCCGAGCAACATTGACGGGTGTAGGTTCCCAATATTTGCCTTCTGGCACTGTTCGCCATCGCCATTTTTCGCCCACCTCATCATTGGAAGTAAGGTATGGTCGATCCATCGTGATCTTTAATGTTTCGGCATAATAGTGATTTAGTGCGGCTGTAAAAGCACCCTCTATTTGGTAACTTGAGGGGTCACCCAAATGCGGTTCTTGGGTAATATCATCCGTTTCATCACCCGTAAATCGGCCATCTAATCGGCCAACAGCCAATCCTTTATCTGCCAATAATTGCTTTTGAAAACGCGGTACCAATATCATTAGATTGGATCGCAAGATATAATCCTTGTCAAGCCCTGTAAAATAGGCTAATTTTAGCGCAATGTCGTTTTGCTCTTTACTGTTCAACAAATTACCTCGATACAATGCCGGTGCATAAATATTATAGGCAAATTGCCGCGATTCTTCTACAAAGGCTTCTAATGTCAGCCCTTGTCCTGCTTTTTTATGGTACCACGCAGTAGCCGACATGGAAGGTAAATAAGTAAGAAAAGAGGTAATATTATCGTTCACAGAAGTAGAACCGTCGTAGTCCAATGCCTGAGAAATAAGGATCAACCCATTTAAAGCCATATTTTGGCCTCCGTTTTCTAGCAAATTGGCGACCGCAACAGCACGGGTAGTACCAAAACTCTCACCGGCAATATATTTGGGCGACAACCAACGTTTGTTCTCCGTCATCCATATCCGCATAAATTGGGCTATGGAAGCGGCATCTTCATTTAATCCCCAAAAATCTTCACCCTTGCCTTTGCCAATTACACGGCTATAACCAGTACCTACAGGATCAATAAAGACAAGATCTGTGAGATCAAGGCAGTTATATTTGTTTTCATGCAGCAGGTAAGGCGCAGCACCATCATCTTTTTGAGCATCCGAATCTGTTTTTACAATTTGCGGCCCAAACATACCCATGTGCAACCATACTGATGCCGATCCAGGGCCACCATTGAAGATAAAAGTGATGGGTCTTTTGGTCAGGTCTTTTAGGCCTTCCTGCGTATAAGCAACCGACCACATAGATGCTACGGGTTCGCCTTTATCATTTTTTAAGTGTATTTCCTTAGCAGTCGCTTTAAAACTGATGCTCTTGCCCCCAAAAGTGCCTTGGTGAGCGGTCACAAAACTTTGTGCTGGTGGAATCGCTTTGGTGCTGTCTTTTTTTTCTTGCGCTTGTGCTGAATAGCTAAGCAACACAAAAATGAGGATGTGAAATAAGCGGCGAGTAGTGGTGTTCTGATACATGAATAGCAGTGGCATATTTAAATCATATTTCTACTGAAAAGATGGCAAATGTACACGTTACATGGAAATATAAAAATTATAAGTGAGCAAAAACTCTATTTCGCCTTCATCCTATCGTATCAGTTTTTTGCTGACAATTTCCCCTTTTTATCCACATATTGCCAATTATCGCTCATCCAAATGCTGTATTCACCGTCTTTGACCATTTTACAATTGTTACTGACTTTGGCTTTGCCATTTTCAAAAGGATAGGCACAATCAAATTGCGGGGGGATTACAATAGCGTAGGTTTGTTCGTCGGCATAACCGATTTTGCCGTCTTTTAAAATCCTAAACAAACCTTCTGAAGGGTAATCGGGGCCATTGTCGTAAGGGAATATGTCGTAAAGCACCTTTTTTTTACTATCTCTAATGACCCATTTGCCATTCGTAAGTTGGTGCTTTTCGAGTGCCACAGTGGGCGTTTTTTTCAAATTTTCTGATGCTGCCACAAACAAGAGGCATTCCTTAAAATTAGGGTGAACGGCTTCGCCCCAGTCGTCAAAAGCCTTGTATTGGCTCGTAATGCGATTGCCAGATTTGGAGAGGAGCAGCGCAGAGAATTCCTGCATTTCTTTTTCGGCTTTTTTCGGATCGCTATCGTCGTAAGCCCCTCTTAATTTGGCAAAAAAGATTTTCTTACCTGCATATTGAGCAGGGGTTTTGAAGGCTTTTTCGGCCAAACCAGTGTACTTGTCTTTGCCATTTTC
Source organism: Chitinophagales bacterium (assembly GCA_043764095.1). Lineage (GTDB taxonomy): Bacteria > Bacteroidota > Bacteroidia > Chitinophagales > Saprospiraceae > M3007. The sequence goes on along the minus strand of JAYUKX010000028.1, from coordinate 1,024 downwards.
TAACCACTGGTGCGTGGCGGAAATATAACCGGTGAACAAGGTCGGTTTAGTAAGTAACGCATACAATGCAAAAGAACCAGAAACGTCTTTGCTGAGGAGGGTGCGCGCTCCGGTGGTGCGGTACTTTTTGGTGATAGCAGGTATCAATTCCTGCTCCATGCACGAAAGGAATTTGGCACTATCTTCATCGTTGTCCATACCAACTACGATCATTTCGGGGCTGTCGTTTTCCTGGTGCAAGGCTTTGGTGGTGGCGGCCATTTCGCCCACCAATTTATCCCCACCATTGAGTACGTACAGCACTGCATATTTCTTTTTGGACTTACTGTAGCCTTCTGGAGTTTGCACCTTGATATTTACCTTTTTTTTCAAAATGGTAGAAGCGATACTAATTTCCTTTATCGATATTTCTTGAGCAGTAAGGCTTACTGCTTGAAATAGGACAAATAAAATTGCACATAAGATTTTGCTTTTGGATGGATGATTCATTTTTTAATATTTTTTAATAAATAACAATGAAGTTTACTGTATTAAACTACTTTACTTCGATTTTTCGATTTCATAGCGCACCCTAGCGAGAATGGCGTCTCCGAAGATACAAAGCCCAGCGTTGAATACAACGAGTGCTGTAGTGCCTGCTACTACCCAGTCGAATGTAGCCACACCGGAGTGCTTTAAGAATCCCGCTTCGACGATCAGACAAGCACCAAAACCAACCAAAACCAATCCTACCGGAGCCTTAATGAGCCAATTTTTATAATTTTTCTGCATAAAATAAATATTACTGATCTGTTTTTAATTTAGAACGCTAATACCGTTGATTACCCTAAACATTTAATGACCAATGCTTATTCACCCGACAACTACGAGCCATCGTATGAATAGGCATTGGCAATAAAATAAATACAATTATCCATCATTCGCATTAAGGAATGGTGTTGGAATAAAGGTACAAATTCAGGCTTCAGATTTTGGTCTCAGATTTTCTGTTTTTTTGCGCGAATAGCCTACCTATTTAAGTAGA
>JAYUKX010000027.1:0-19354 GCA_043764095.1 Chitinophagales bacterium | reverse complement strand
GCCTCAATCATTGCTAAAAGAAACTAATATACCCTCACTTTTTGACCGCATACAAAAAAAGTAGGCAAAAAAGGCTTCGGCTGACGAAAAATGCGGTGTCGGTCACCGACGTATGGAGGTGTTGCTTTCTCGTTCCGGCGGCGCCAAAAAAAACTCGCCGCACAGTCGAGCGGGGACTGCGTCCCTCCAATTCTCTTTGGCTCAAACACTTTTTGGCTTCATCCGCCTCCTCTTTCATGCTGAGCCTAGTCGAAGTACGAGCAAAAACGGCATTTTTCTAAGGCCGGTCTTGCCACACTTGGGAATCTGTACTTCAATCCAAATTTCAAAATGTTTCGCCAAAAACAAATGTGTACTCTTTGTAAAAATGCGATAAAAGATCCTTGTCGCGCCTTGCTACAAAATGATAAAAATAAATCAAAACTAACATATAAATATCAAAATTAGACATGTCATTATTGCACAAATTTATGATCGTTTTACTCGCCTGTTGCGGGATGAGTTGGACGGCGAGTACTTATAGCAACTTAGCTACCGAAACAGCCAATATCCAAAAAATTAAAGAATTTGGCTTGCTCAAAAATGTAGAAGACAGCGGTTATCCGTTCTTCACACTAACCATTGAATTTCCCGAAAGAAGATTCACGGAATACTTTAGCATAAATGTAGAAGAAGTAAAATCCGTTAATGCGAAAACCCTATCGGCAGCAGTAGGGAAGTACGTGTCTTTTGAGTACAACAGTACGATCACCAATGCGCTACTAGACCTAAGACTTGCTGGAAACTCCCTGCTGAATGAAGGGGAAATAGGGGTGAGTGCAGAGGCCAAAACGGTTACAGGCATCCTCAGTAATGCCGCAGAAGCCACCACAGGAGATACGCCTGGGGAATTATACATCGTAACCGAAGAAGAAATTACCTATAAATTCCCATTTTTTATTACCCCACAAATTGTAACAGCCAATGGCAAAACAGTAGTGGGCTTCTATGAAGAACGGACAAGCAACCTGATAACTGCGTTGCAGGTAAAATAGCATTTCGACTTCGCTCAATGACCGATTCGGTCACTGAGCGAAGCCGAAGTGACAAAAGGGGCTTGATCACAACGACCAAGCCCCTTTTCATTTTAAACAAAAAACGCAATCAAAAAAACTAAGCGTTTGATTTTCTCAAATAATTCTCCAAAGCCACTGCAATAGACGGTGCTTCGGGTGTTCCTGCCTGAATATTTACGGTCATACCGCGTTCGTCCACTGCTTTAAGTGCAGCAGTGCCGAATACGCAAATACGGCGGTCTTCCTGTTTAAAATCAGGGAATTGCTCGAAAATAGATTTAATTTCCAAGGCAGTAAAAAACGAAATAATATCGTATTTTACATCGGCCAAATTACTTAAATCGTTGTTTACATTGCGGTACATGATCGCTTCCTGAAGTGGCACATTCAAGTCTTTAAAAAACTTAGTGACCTCCGGATTGCCCTGATCGCTACAAGGAAGATAAAACTTTTCCTCTTTATTTTTGAGGATATAAGATTTTAGTTCCGTGATTGAACGGGTAGCATTAAACACCTTGCGCTTGCGGAAATTGATGTACTTCTGCAAGTAATTCGCAATGGCTTCTGTGGAACAGAAATACTTCATTTCTTCCGACATTTTGAGCCGCATTTCGGCGCAAAGACGGAAAAAATGATCGATGGAATGACGGCTAGTGAAAATAATTGCCGTATAATCGTTGGGGTAAACGCGATTTTTACGATATTCTTTTTCTGTCAATCCTTCAAGGGTTACAAATGGAATGAAGTCGATTTTTACGCCGAACCTCTTTTCCAAGTCGTCGTACTGGGTGCGTTGCGCAGGTACGGCCTGCGAGATCAGAATGTTTTGAACGCGCGTCATCGGATGTGATTCCTGAAATTGTGCAGCGGTAGTAGCAGACATTCGGGATAAAAGTTTTGTGAAATTGTCAGGTTAAATAAAAAGAATAAGGTTTTGTTGTTCACCCAATTACAAGGCTATTGCTAGCGCAATAATTTGATGAGCAACATGACAGGTATTACTTCTGCGGTGCAAAGGTACAGCAAAAAATGCAATGGATAACCAAATAAATATTTTGTACCCAAGGAAAATGCTCTAAATACACCGTATATGATAAATATTCCTGCCAATGCTATCAGCCAAAGCGTAACAAAAAACTGCCAGTTTTGAGTTCCTGCAAAGGCAATTACAAAATTGAAGGGTATCAGGAAAAAGCCCAATACACAACTAAATGCTATGATCAAAAAATTATACCTATTCAAGTCGGCTGCAATACCCGGAAACAACCACGTCATGAACAAAACTGCGAAGTGTTTGCCAACAAAGACAACTATTGTACCCAATAAGCATAAGAAAAACACAGCGTAGTTATTGAACTGCCCATCACTATTCAGCGACTGAACAATCAAAAAAGCGAATACGCCTGCGTTTAATAAAAAATTAATGTACAAAAACAAATAAGGAGAATTACCCGAAAAACCAGAGGCTTCCCGCTGGGCAATATTCAAGGCATTTGAACTCAAAAAACTACGCCATGCCTTGAGCAAAATACTTCTGTTGCTCCCAACTGCTAACGTGAAAAAGGTAAGGAAAAGTACTAAGATACCGAAAACAAAAGATTTTGGTATCGTATTGCCGTGGGGTAAATGAATCGAACTGCCCTCCGTTTTACTGTTGGCAGCAGCCTCCTCTAAGGCTACTGAAACACCCGGTACACGATGTGGCACTACATCAAATGGGTTGGACATTTCCGCCGATACGCCCACACTATCCACCGATACCGCTGGCAAACGGCTCGCTACTTCAAAGGGATTACCCGCTACTGCGGATTGCCCTGAAGCGGTGTAAAACACCCAGCATAATAGTATGGAAATAACAAAACCCAATCGCATTGGACGCAAAGGTACAACTTTTTTTAATTTTCTCAAAAAAGATAATTAATTCATTTTCAAAAACTTATATCAAACATAGAACCTTTCATTGGATAGTAATAAAATATTTTTAGTTCTTTGTATTGCATAATACCAAGTAATACCCTTACCTTTGCGGTACATTATTCAAACAAGCAATAATAGCGATCTTCGCTTGGGTTGTTTTTGAATATCGATCAAATAGAATATCGAATATTAAAATTATGGATTTAGAAAACGCTAAAGCACAGATGCGCAAGGGAGTTTTGGAACTCTGTATCCTTGCCATTGCAGCCAATGAGGAGGTTTATCCTAGCGATATCATTGCACGGTTAAAAAGCAATGACCTGATCGTGGTGGAAGGTACCCTCTACCCGCTGCTCACGCGGCTGAAAAACGATAGCCTGCTGGATTACAGCTGGCGCGAAAGTAATTCAGGCCCACCGCGCAAATATTTCAAAACCACTGAAACAGGCCGGCAAGTCCTCTCCGACTTATCTCAAAGTTGGAACCAACTGGTCCATTCCGTCAATATGACTCTTCTCAAAGATTAGTTCGATCCTTCGAATCATTCAATAAATTTTAAACGATGAACAAGATACTTAATATAAATTTAGGCGGGCATCCGGTCACTATCGACGACGATGCTTATGAATACCTGAAAGCATATCTGGAAAATATACGCCGCCGGTTTACCGAAAGCGATGGCCGCGACGAAATTATGCGCGATGTGGAAGACCGATTGGGCGAACTCGTCAACCAATATAAAGGTAACAACACCATCGTGATGCTACCACACGTAGAATCCGCCATAGAAATCATGGGCAAACCCGAAGATTTTGGCGGCGAACCCGCTGCGGGCACATCTGCCGATACTACCAGTACAGGAGGAAAAAGCCAGTCTTCGAGCAGTGGCGGCACTACCGTATTTGGCCAACAGTTAAAAACGGGCAAAAAACTATTCCGCGACGAAAATGACTCGATCATTAGCGGCGTTTGTTCGGGTTTTAGTGCTTACTTCGGTATTCCCGACCCTATTTGGATCCGTTTGATCTTTGTTTTGCTGGCCTTAGGCTCTTTTGGTTTAGTGATTCCGTTTTATATCCTGATGATGATTATTGTCCCGCCCGCCCGGAGTGCTACTGAGCGTTTGGAAATGAAAGGCGAACCGATTAATGTGGACAGCATTGCCCGCGAATTTGAAAAAGGCTACGAAAATTTATCCAATAGGGTATCTAATGGCGGTGGCAACAAATTTGCACGTGGTACTGCTGCTGCAACTGGTGGCTGTGTTTATGTGTTGGGCAAATTAGGGATTGGTTTAATGATCCTTATTTCTGTTTCGCTAATTCTTGGTTTGGGCTCTGCTTGGGTGGCTGGCATTTTTGCTTTTTTTACAGCCGAGCCATACATGACCTATTTTAGTCCTTTGTCGGATGGAATGACCTATTTTGGCGTTTTTTGCGGCTTTATGGTGCTGGGTTTGCCCGTGGTTTCCTTGTGCTTGTGGCTGGGACGTACTATTTTTAGGTTTCAAAATCCGGCTTGGCTGAAAAATACCTTGGGTGCATTATGGGTATTTTGCTTTCTATCTTTGATCGGTTTGGGTGCCTTTGTAGGCAAAAATTTCCGGACAGGTACCACAGTGAACAAATCTGTGGACTTGACGAGTGTATCCTCCGATACGCTCAAAGTAAGCTGGGCCGACCGAGAAAATACCGACCGAGAAGACCATATTCGATGGGATTGGCCTTGGAGCGACGGTTCTGTTTATGTCAACGACGATAAAATTGTTTTACGCGAGTTTGTGCGCATCCTCGTCCGCAAGAGCACAACTGGAAAATTTGAATGCCGACAAGATATTCGTGCACGCGGTGCAAATAGTACCGAAGCCATGGAACATGCCAATGTTTCGGGGTTCAATGCTTACTTAGAAGGGAACGAACTGAAAGTGCCAAGCAAAATGCAGTTTGATAAAAGCACAAAATGGTGGTTGCGCCAAATCACTATTTATATTGGTGTGCCAGAGGGTAAATGTATCGTTTTTGACGATCAAATTTACCGCGCCGCCGCTGCCGACTACGATGATTATGCACCGGGCAACGATGAAAATTATATTTCAAGAACGCCAGGTATGGTGTATCGTATGACCAAAGACGGCATAAATTGCTCAACTTGTCCTAACTTTGGTGATGCGAATTACCGCAGCGACAAACGCTACGAAAACTTTATTTTTGAAGGTGATTTTGACGTAGAAATGCGCGAAGGCGATGATTTTTCTATGCGAATCGAAGGCGACCGCGAGGCGCTCGAATCTATTCCATCGGGGAATAAACTCACCATTACAACCAATAATAAAACGCCCAACACCAAAACCAAAATCATCATCGAAACGCAAGTTTTGACTATGGTATCAGCAGATAATACAGGTTTGGTCACGATCCGCGGTTTTGAGGAAGGTAATGCGTCAATTTCGGCCAAAGGCAAATCAGTCATCAAAGCCTATTTGGATGCCCGTGATTACTTGGATGTGACGTTGTCCGATCAAAGTCGGATGATACTTTCGGGAAAGGGCGGCCAACTACGTGCTACGCTCTCAGATGATGCCAACCTCGATGCAATGGACTGGCGCGCCAGCGAAGTAAAGGCTTCGGCCAATGGCAACTCCAAAGGTCGCGCATTCGCCCGCGATAACGCCTCCATACGAGTGGACGCTAACGCCGATTTTAAAGTAGAAGGTACTTCGGATATTGAGCGTAAATAATCGTTTTTTTAGGCACACTTCCCTTTTTTTCGCTGATTGGGTGAGGAAAGGGAAGTGTGTTTTGGGGTATTTGGAATAAAATGTACATTTAAATGTTTACCCATACTACTGGACATTTTAAAAACCGCAAGGAACTGATCACGTTTACGAAACTTTTTTAGTTTCGTAAACGTCATTTTCCACCATTTCAAAAGTGTATTAAACGTGTTTTTATAAAAATGTCCAGTAGTATGATATGGCTAATTATACAGCGCATTAAACAACATACGTTTTTAAAATAAACCCAATAATAGCAGACATTAAAATGATATGTGGTTCTTGTATTTTTTTAAAATTCCATAAAATAACGCCTGAAATAAGGGCTAAAAGAATTGCTATATAATCCACATGATGATTAGCATCCACAAAAGTCCTGTACGCAATGATGCATACTGCCCCTACCAATGCGCCAACTACAGCAGCGGTTATACCATCTACAAAAGCCTTAATCGACATATTTTTAGCAATTTTTTTAAAGTAAGGTGCTGGCAAAACGGTTAAAAGATAGCAGGGCAAAAAGGTAGCCAAGGCTGCCACACACGCCCCCGATATTCCCCCAACCAAATAGCCGATAAATCCAACAGTAATCACAACAGGGCCTGGTGTAATCATGGCTACTGCTACAGCATCTACAAATTCTTTTTCCGTGAGCCAACCAAATTCTTGTACCACACCACCGTGTAAAAAAGGAATAATCGCCAAACCACTGCCAAAAACAAAGGCGCCTGCTTTGATAAAAAACACGGCAATATTCCACAATGTTTTGCTATCTGTTGTCCAAAACAGGGTAGGGAAAAAAAGAAAAATACCCACCGTTTTTTTATTTTTTATCCATGTTGGCGGTGCTTTTATAAACATATAAATTACCCCCGCTGCTAAAAAAACAAGTACATCCTCCCGTTGTGTTAGGAGTGTAAAAACAAGACCAATAGCGTATAAGAACCATAAAATGCGGTGCTTTTTAACTGCTTGCCATTCCAATTGACTGATAGATTTTACGGTCAATTTATAAATACTCATGGCAATAATACCTATTACAGCAGCACTCACACCATAAAAAACAGCCTGCATCCAGGCCAAGCCACCGTAGGCTTTGTAGGCTATTCCTAATATCAAAACCATAAAAAAAGAAGGTATTACAAAGGCTAAACCAGTCAAAGTTGCACCCAAAATACCGTAATGTACATATCCTAAATAAATACCCAATTGCGCTGCCATTGGGCCTGGCGAAAGTTGTGCCAATGCCATACCTTCCTTATAATCGTCCTCTGAAATCCAGCCTCGTTTTTCTACCAGATCACGGTGCATATAACCAACTAAGGCTACAGGGCCTCCGAAGCCCGCATAGCCGAGATAAAAGAAATATTTTGTCAATTCAAAAAGGCTGTACTTAGGTGTGTTATTCGTTGCCATATTTTTAAATTATGCCTTGTTCCTATTTTTAAAGACCAGTGTTTTAGGTTTATAAGAAATCATTAAATAAGTCCAAACAGGTATTTGATTTGGACTTTCTATTTTTTTGAGCAAATTCATACTTTCGGTTGGTAAACAATAAGAGATACCTAGGTGCATATCTAATCTTTCCGAGTGTTTATAATTCAAAATAAAGTCATTTTCAAAGCCTAAGTAGCGATTTACCGCGTTTTTTTGCTTGTTTAAAAGACCAAATTGTGAATAAAATAAATGCTCATCGGCCCGCAGGGATACCTTGTTGGATATTTTATAAATAAAAAATAGATAAGGATTAATTAACCCACTATTGCCGACATCGGCAGGAAATCGGGTAAAAAAATTCATATTACCCATAAATTTCCACGCTACGCCATATAAAGGTACAAAATTATGGTCAACGGTATTTTGAATGGCAGTATTATCGCCGCTTTGAATCTCTGCACCCAATCTTATTTTTAGTTGGGCAATACTTTGGCTTATCTCGGGTTGAATATAGTAAGCATGGATCTTTTTTTGCGCTGTATTTTTGCCATATTGATAAAAGGCGTTGATTGTCGCATAAAATTTTTTGTTGAAATACTCTATTCTACCTCCATTTGTATATCGGTTATAATAATTACGAGGTTGATCTGTTCTTTCAAATATATCAGTAGCATTAATCGTGGTAAGTGTATAATTTTCGTTCAATTTAAACTTTAAATAATGGATAAAAAGCCATTTATACCGATGAGAAGCCACAGGTGAGTAAGCTGCATCAAAGTTCATTCCGTACTTTCGAGTGAAGGTTGTTATTAAATCTGTATTTAATTTCTTATTTTTGTACATAAGCCGCAGCCCTTCGTGTGCTCGGCTTTGTTGTCCCCAAGGGGCATCTGAAAACATTCGGCCATTATCTAGTGTGATGCCTTGTCGCCCGATTCTTAGGGCTATTTTTTTTGAAAGGGAGGGTTCAATATACAGTTCAAAAGCATTAATACTGCCAATAGTAGATGTTTGCTTCTGCTTGCCAAACAAGTGAATTTCCTGCCAAGAAGTATGAAACTTAAACTTATTTCTTAAATAGGTAATGCTTAGTCTGTTGCGCTGAATATTGATAAGTTCGGGGTTAATTGAATCGGCAGGGGTCAATCCAAAATTATTTTTAAACTCAATACGAGGTCGTATCTCCAAATCTAAGCGCAGTTCATTCTTTGTCGTTTGAGGATCTTGCGCAAAGAGATTTGAATACTTAATACTGAAAAAAAATATGATTACAAATTTTAAATTTATTTTATTCATTTGTTCGATTTTTTCATAAAATACCTGTATCAAAAGATTGTTCCGTACAGCCACGTTTGTGCATAAAAATCGTATAATGTCCCTATCTAACTATCCAGCCGCCGCACAAATTCTCATAGGGAATTTTGGCGGCGGCTGGATTGTTACTATTAAAATGAATACCTCAATGTTGCGCCAAAAGTTCTTTGGTCGCCCAGTACACCTGCAAAATGACCTGCATTCCCTGCCGCTGGTAACAATTGCTCAAAATAATTCTGATCCAAAAGATTACGTACCCATAATGAAAATGATGTACCACTCGCTGTTTTGAACCCCAGACGAGCGTTGAGCACAGCATAACCATCAACCACCAAATACTGAGATGGTGACGGACTAGATGAAAACGAAGAGCGGTAATAAGTATCAAAAGCGATAAATGAAGCACCTTTTACCCCTAAAAAAATACTATTTTTACTCAATTCTACCCCTAAAGATCCTGTCCATTTGGAAACTCCCGGTAAATCGCTACCTGAAATATCTTTAAAAGCCACTTGCTTACCATCTATTACCTGACCTGTTTCTTCCAGCGGAAGGGGTGCATTGTTGAAAGTAATATATTTGCCATCATTGTAAGCCAAGCCACCATAAATGTATAAATATTTTCTAATCTTAACATTGGCATCCAACTCAAAGCCCCGCACCTGCACTTCCTCAGCATTGGCAAGATAACCTCTATTAACGCCTATTTCGGGCGATTGAACAAGGGTTTGGTAATCTTTTATTTCCGTGTTATGGATGGTAATATTAAGCGTTGAATTAGCAAAAGGTGTTGTTTTTAAACCCAATTCAAAATGGCCAACCGATTCGGGTTTAATCACCGCTAAATCCAACAAAGGTTGCCCATTAGTTGTAGGTAAACCACCTAAATTAAGGCCAACGGGTTTGTAACTTGTGGAATAAGTCACAAAAGCATTTGCCTTTTTGGATACTTTATAAGCCAATGTTAGTTGTCCTGAAAGATTGGTGTCGTCAATTTGTGCATTAAATTTTTGATTGGTATAAACGGCATTTTTCAAGGCAATCAAAGCGGGATCAGTTGTTTGTAATCCACCGTAAGTTTGACGGTCAAAATCTATTTTTTTATCATCGTAATTATAACGAAGACCAGCCAATACACTCAACCGTTTTGTAATCGAATAGTCAATTTGTCCAAAAATAGCAGCACTCACCGTATTCATTTTCTGACTTGTTTTTATGCCAAATCCTTCAAATAAACCGGGCGTTTTCCACAGATCGCTTGTTGTGCTTTGAGAAAAACGCCATGTGTTACTACCCGATTCTTCTATATGGAAAGGATCAGAATTGAGTTCTTGACTAAAAGCAAATAGGCCCAAAACACCACTCAATTTTGAAGTCAATGTCCCCGCCCAACGCACTTCCTGCGACCATTGCTGATGTCGTGATGTGGCTTGCGACAACTTCAAGGCTTGCAGTCCTGTAAAATCTCTATCATTGGAAGGATCCCAATTCCAATAACGCCACGCAGACGTAGCGGTAAGCGTACCTGAACCCAATTTTATATCCGCATTAAGCGAAACGCCACCTAGTTCATTACCCGATTTCCAAGGAGTATCGTGGTCTATCAGCCGATCAAAAGGATTTCTACTGGGCAATTGATAGTTAAGATCGGTAATGATTTGCTCAAATTGGCGGTATTGAGGGCGCAATGTGGGCGCAGTTCCCGCATAAACTTGGGCATAACCATCTGGGCGTTGGCGTGTAGCATCCGCTATTAAAGTAATGCCTATTTTTTCTGTGGGTTTATACAATAATTGACCTCTGAAACCCAAATTATTGAGATCATTCACGCGTTTTTGAGTCGATACATTATAGATTAACCCATCTCGTTGAGTGCCAGAAAAAGAAACGCGGCCAGCTATTTTTTTTGTGATTGGGCCTGTGATAGAACTTTTCGCTTGTATGTAACCGTAGTTGCCATAACTCAATTCAAAATTACCACCTGGTGTAAAACTGGGTTTACGGGTAGTGACATTAAACGCTCCAGCGGTTGTGTTTTTGCCAAATAAAGTGCCTTGTGGCCCACGTAATACTTCTATTTGTTCAACATCTATAAAATCAAGTGTAGTTGCTGCGGGCCGAGCATAATATACGCCATCTACGTAAAACCCAACACCTGGGTCAATACCATCATTTGTCAAACCAAAAGTTGAGCCCAAACCGCGAATATTTAGCCCTGTGTTACGTGGATTTGAAGAATATAATTGTACTGAAGGGATTAATTCCTTTAAACGATTAACGTTGAAAGCACCTGTTTCAGCCACCAAAGCACCACCTATTACGGTAATTGGAATGGGAACATCTTGCGCTACTTCTTTACGGCGGCGAGAGGTCACAACAATTTCATTCAAAGGGTTATCACTCACCAAATATATGGTTAAAGCCATAGTTGGTAGCGTATTAACGGTTACTTCTTGCTGTTTGTACCCTACAAAATTTGCCAATATTGTAAAAGGTAGTTTGTCATATTGAAGGCTAAATTGCCCAGAAGTATCCACAATGGCATACCGATTTGTGCCTTTTATGACTACATTAGACCCAATCAATGCGCCATCTGCATCTCGTACTGTACCAGAAATAAGGTTTTGTGCAGCACTTTTAGTATGCACCAAAAGCAAAGTGAATAGAATAGTAAAAAAAAAGGAGGTGATTTCTTTTGTATAAAATTGCATAGTGTTCCTAATTTTAAAGGTGGTTAAATTAAGTATTATTTAAAATGGAGTCACAAAGGTAATAGCGTATTCATATAATTCCCATAGAATTAGTATGAATTAATTGTTAAAAAATTACGCCCTCCATATTTTGCATAAAAAAAGCATTGAAAATCAAATGTAAGTATTTGATATTCAATGCTTTTTGATAAATAAACAGGTGAAATAAAAATTTCTTTATTTTTTTAAATAGACCAATTTTGTTCTTCAAAATTAAATTTACCTATGGCCAAATCCTCAATCGTCATTTTTTGAAGTACTCTTAAGGTCTCATTCCGCAGATAAACTAAAGCGTGATGAATATTGCAGGTATCCTCGTTAGGGCAGTCTTTACAAGTCTCATAAAAGTTAAGCGACGCACAAGGCACCCAAGCAATAGGCCCATCAATAAGTCTGTAAATATCAGCAATCGTGATCGTTTTAGGTTCTTTTAAAAGATAATAACCACCAAAACTCCCTTTTACACTACTGATAATATGCCCTTTGCGAAGTTCGGTTAATATTTGCTCTAAAAACTTGATAGGAACATTGGATTTTTCAGCAATATGACCCGCACTGATAAGTTCTTCCTTATTATTCACAATTTCGATCAGTGCTTTTAGCGCATATTTCATTTTTTTTGAAATCATAATCTTTACTTAGTCTGCTCTTTTTGAAATAAACCACAAATTAAGGGTTATTTATGTTTTTTTACTTTTTGCGCTTTTTTTTATATTAGGGGATCTTTGTATGTCGGTTTTGATTTGTATATTTACCAGAGCCTTTTCGCCTAAAAAAACCTCATCGCCCATTCGCTTTCTTCCAAAACCCTTCCATTGACATATAAAAATCAACAGCATGTTGCTCCGTGGGTTCAAACCTCGAAATCGTTTCGTATTGCGTAAACATCACGCGGATTTGTTGTTCGTCTATTCCGCTTCGGTGCGCTAATTTTCGGTAATAATCTTCATCCATTCGGTAAATTTGATGCGTCACAGGATCAATGGAAGCCACTAGGCCGTATTTTTCGCGGATACTGGCCAAAAATAACTTCATGGCTTGTATGCTGATACCTTTGAAATTGCCCGATTTGAAATGCAAATTGCTAATGGTTTTAATAAACTCGTACGAAGAGTTTTCGTTTTTGGGCAATACCGGAATAGCACGCTGTTTGCGCAAGGTGCGGAATACCAAGTACAACAGTGCCAAACCCAATAAAATATACCATGCCCAAGCCAATGCTTCTTTTTGCAATATAAACGACAATAAATGCTCTTCTGGTAGTTCGTCGCCACCCGAACGCCTGTTGTTTCGATGCCTTGTCAATTGCTCGGAAACCCTGCTAAAACCATCCCACCAAATAGGGCCTTCCTCCAAATACGACAATACGCCCTCCGTGTATGGCTGTGCATCGGCCCGCAATAGGTTCATATTGGAGAAGTTAAGCGGTGTGGTATGGAGTAAAAAACGGCCTTTACCGTGGGGGAAAACAGCAAAATTGACCATCGAATCTTTTTCGAGATAACCAACGGGAAAGGGTTGCTGCTCCATACAAAAAACATACGATGGAATATAAGACCACTGGTAAGGCTGTGTGCGGTTTTGTACCGCGAATTTTACTTGGTTGGATTGGATACTATCTGGTGCTAGCAAGCGCATGGTGGCACTACTATCGAAGTATTGTTCGTAATCGTCCCAGCCTTCGTATTCGGTGCATTCATCGTAGTAGATGAGGTTCATCAGGTCGAAAGGAATTGTTTTACTGATGATTAATGCGGTATTGCCGTTGTTGACGAAGTGGAGCAGACTTTGGGTATCCATCGAGTCGAGGTACAGGCCCGCTCCTATAAATACGTAATTGCCATTGGTGACGGTTTCTTTTTGGGGCAATGTTTGGGCTATATTGCCCTTTATATCGGTCAGTGTTTCATTAGGGAAATAGTTGTCCAGTATTTGATGGAACACTTTGCTGCCGTAGGGTTGGGTATTGCTTTCGCTATATACGGATTGCTGCGATCCCGATTCATTCCAATCGTAACGCGGTTTTTGGTTGCTTTTCCCTATGGCATAAAATAGGAAAATGAGTAACCCAGCTAATGCTGCGAGTATGTAAAATTGTCGATTCATTTATATTTATGCAAATATAGGGCTTTTTCTTAATTCCCGTCTAATTTTTCCAATTCCGACATAATCAAGTGTACGCCTTGTTCGCTCATGGGGGTAAGCGGCAGGCGTACTTCGCGGCTACAGATGTTTTGGAGTTCTAGCGCGGCTTTTACGCCCACGGGATTGCCCTCGAGGAACAAAAGACGATAAAATTCCAGTAATTTGGCATTGTATTTCTGTGCCGCTACCATATCCATACGCAAAGCGGCGCGGGTCATTTCGGTAAATGGCCGTGGTAAGGTATTGGCAATAACCGAAATAACGCCATCGCCGCCAGAGGCTACGATGGGGAGTGTCATAAAATCGTCGCCACTGAGTACTAAAAAATCTTTGGGGCTACCCTTGATGATTTTCATCACTTGATACAAATCATTGGACGCTTCTTTGATTCCCAAAAATTTATCACTGGCATTGGCCAATCTCAATGTCGTTTCAGCATTGATATTACCACCTGTACGGCTGGGTACATTGTAAATTATAATGGGCAATGGCGACACTTCGGCCACCGCCATATAATGTAAGAACAAACCTTCTTGACCCGGACGGTTGTACGATGGATTGCTACTCAATAAAGCGTCAATACCCTCAAAATTGTAGTTTTTAATCTTTTCTACAAGAAACGGTGTATTGTTGCCGCCAAAAATACCTGCCACGAGCGGAAGCCGACCGCGGTTAATTTTGATGGTAAAATCCAATACTGCGCGGTGTTCTTCGTCGCTCAATGTGACCGATTCGCCAGTAGTCCCCAGACTCACCAAAAACTCTACGCCTCCAGCAATCACGTGCTCGATCAGTTTTTCGAGATCAGCCCAATCAATATTTCCGCTTTTTTCAAATGGCGTTACTAAGGCAACACCAGTGCCCCTGAAGCGTTGTTTTAGGTCAGTCATGGTTGTTATTATTTAATTTTTTGTAAATAGAATTTCAATTGTTGCGCAAAATAGGGAATGCTTTTGTCCGCAGGGATTTCTATTTGAAGGTCAAAATCATGCGGGTTTTCGGTAGGCATCCCAATTTTCATAGCCGCCGGATGTTGCACGGCCACCCATTCCAATGGGATGAGTTGGTTGGGGTTCAGTACCAACAGCACGTCTGTTTTGGCCTTCATAAAGCGGAGGGCTTTTTCGCTTTTTGGGGCGTAATTCCAAGTGGTTTCTTTCAAGAAAAAGAAGTCAAAATCGGGCGTGCTTAGCGGTGGTTTTTTATCGTTAAAAAAACCGAGCAAACTCACTTTTTTGCTGTTTTTACCCAGTTCAGCGGCCCATTCGAGTGCTTCTTTGCGCGTTTTTTCCGAAGTGGCATCAAACAATACCGCTATGGAAGCGGCATTGTCCAATGACCAAGTTTTTCGCGCCCTTTTTTGGGTTTTGAGCAGCGACTTTAGGGTATTAATAGCGCTTTTTTTGCGCAGTGATTCGAACATACGTTTTTGGGTCTATTTGTGCTTCGCCAACAAAGCCTCGCCCGTTGGCAGGTGCTTATGGTGGTACATATCCAATACAACACCATCTTTAAGGACGACAAATCCCGGATTGGCGCGAATAATTGTTTTGAGCAGTTTTTCATCGGCGCGGTAGAATGGGTATGTTGCGCCTGTTTTGGTGCGTAAGCCCTGACCATTATCGCCGTCTGGAATAGCGGTGATCGCATATACTTTCCAACCTGCTTTTTGAGCGGCTTCGGCAGCAGGGTTGACTTGATTTTTGAACAAATCGCCATAATGCGTTTCCGGTATAAATATCTCGCGGGTTTCCTGACGGTTATTTTCAGCGGCAAAACGCTTGGTGACTGTGATCGAATCTTTGCTGACGCGCAAGGTATCAGAAGCCCAAACGGTATCACGAACGGTATAAGTTTCTTTTTCCACTTTACCTTCTAGGTGGTACGCTACAATCATTAGGCTGTATCCTTTTTCGCTGAGGATGTCTTCGCCTACTTCACCATTTTGGGCATCTTCAACGGCAAAATCGCTGACTTTAGTCTCTTTTATAAATACTTTTTGGCCGTCTTTCTCGATATAAGGCTCCGTTTTGATCTGGTCTTTTACTTTCCAGCCATCGGCTTTTGAATACTCTTTATAGTAGGTGATCTTTTTAGGATCGGGTTCCATAAATGTTTTTACTTCGCCAGTATTGGTGTTTTCGAGTACCCAACCCGTTACTTGTATATTGCTGCGTGCTTGTGCTTCCATTTCCTTCATTTCACGGATATTATTCCCGATTTTGAAGGGACGGAAGTCCACAATAGGCAAGTTTTGGTAGGTATTGTAGTAGCATAAATAGGCCGTTGCCACGGTCACTAATAATACAACAAGTCCTTGTTTGCCTGTAAAAATTTGGTGCATCCACTTAGAGCGGAACAAGAAGAATAGGGCAGGAATCATCAAGCCTAGGTCTTTGAAAAAGGAAATACGTGGGTCGAGTTTGATAAAATCGCCGAAACAACCGCAATCGGTGACGCGCATTTGTGTTTTTACATACGGCCCCCATTTGGCAAAATCGAAGAAATTAGCCTCCGATGGCACGTAACCTGTCATGTATGTAAAGCCCGTTAACAAGGTAAAGAACACAACAATCAGGAAAAACAACCAGGCTGTAAACTTGCGGCGGTAGCCCACCATTAGCATCACACCCAATATAATTTCGAGGGCAACCATAAATATGGAGAACCCCGTACTTTGTTTGGAGAGCGCGGGAAACATTGGCGCCAGACCACTGAAAAAGTTTTGCAGGCCAGCAAAAGTGCTTTCAAATTGGACAAAATAGTCCTCCATTTTATAAGCGGTTCCAATCGGATCCACGGCTTTTACCAAGCCGGAAAAAATAAACCATACCCCACAAAAATACTGTAAGAAACTCATCAAGAGGTTCTTGGAGGTGCTACGTGTTAGAAAGGTTAAAATGCCGCCAATAATAGCAAAAATGGTCAGCAACGATGGCAATGAAGTCATATTTTAATGTATGATTTATGGTATATAATGCTTGATTTACGAATGGTGTCCTTCTTTTATAAGGGCAAAAACGGCATAGTTTATAATATCCCTGTAATTGGCTTCCAATCCTTCGGATACGGTGGTTGTGCCGTCATTATCTTCAATTTGTTTGATACGGAGCAGTTTTTGGAGGATAAGATCGGTCATACTGCTTACCCGCATAAGTCGCCATGCTTCGCCGTAGTCGTGGTTTTTGGCTTGTAAAAGGCGGATATTTTCGGCTACATGGGTATCGTAGCGTCGGGTTGCGTCTGTTACCGATAGTTCCATGGGTGCATCTGGCGGTAGTTCCATTTGGATCAGTGCTAAGATGCTATAATTGACCAGTCCAATAAATTCGGAGGCAATGGAATCGCCTACTTTTTGCGCACCTTTTTCCTCGATACTTCGGATACGTAAGGCTTTGATATAGAGTTGATCGGTGATACTGCGGGTACGCAGGATACGCCAAGCGGTACCATAATCCTTGGTTTTAGCGACAAAAAGCGAGCGGCATTGTTGAATTACGCCGTTAAATTCTTCGAGTGTTTGCTGCATAGCGGCACAAAAGTAGCAATACCGTAGTTGATTCCGTGTATTTTCTACATAGGGTTTTCAAAATGTTAACGAGTAAGCACAATATAGTCGCGGAGGAGGGTTTTCAGGAAATCGGTTCTTTGGGTACTGATCTGTGGTATTTCGAGTAATGACATGAGTCTATCGCTCAAGGCATCTATGGCCGAAGCATGTGCTTCATTGGGGTGTTTTTGATACCGAGCGAGGGTGTTTTTGATTAAAATCATATCATTTTCGTTCAAAGTACGTACTTGTGGGTAAATCGGTTGGTAATTACTAATGGAGGCGATATTCAAAATTTCGCCCAATGTAAACCGCCCATAAGTACCTTGTAATTTGATCACGGCTGTATTGGCGGCCATATCGCCGAGGCGTTGCCCTTTGGGTGTGGTTTTGATCAAAATAATACCAATAATACCCACGGAAAAGAAAATATCTACGATTTGAAGCATGGCGCGCAGCACAACATCGCTCCATTGTGGCTCTTTTCCATCGAGCCGTACCACTTTACTATTGGTGGCGCGCTTGCCCAACGATTGACCCTGAAAAACGACTTCGCTGATAATATGGTACAAGAAATAACTCACAAACCCTAAAATCATAAAAAATATTTGCCACCATTGATTCAGTCCATGGTCACCAAATACCGCAAGAATTAAAAAGAATAGGATATAATATCCAAATATTACGACAGCGATATCGATAATGAAAGCAATCATCCGATTCCGCAGTTTGGCGGGTTCGTATTCGATGGTTACATTTTGAGTGGTCGTTATTTCGATGGAATTGGCCATGTTTCATTGTTTTATCGTAAAAATTTGACCTTTTTTGACCGAAATGGGAGCGGCTAAATTATTACGTTTTATCGCTGCAAAGAAAAGCGTAATTTAGGATTATTTGTACCTTTACCGTTAAATTACTTATTGTACCATGCCCATATACCACAAACTCGGCGAGATACCCCAAAAACGCCACACCATATTTGAAAAACCACAAGGCGGCTTGTACTACGAGCAACTATTCGGAACGATCGGCTTTGATGGCATGTCTTCGTTATTGTACCACCACCAACGCCCAACCATGGTAAAGGACTTGGGCGAAACACTGGACGTAAGCCCCAAGATCGCGGTGGACAAAAACATGACTTCGCGGCTGCTACAGGGGTTTCAAATCGCACCGCAAGACGATTTCCTCGATAGCCGCGAACTATTGTTGGTCAATAGCGATATTCATATTGGATTGGCGGCACCGCGCCATTCGCTCCGCGATTATTTCTATAAAAATGCCGATGCCGACGAATTACTTTTTATCCATCAAGGTAGTGGCACGTTGCGGACATTGGTGGGGAACTTGCGGTTTGAATACGGCGATTATATCATTATTCCAAGAGGGATGATTTATCAAATTGATTTTGATACAACGGTTAATCGGCTCTTGTACGCCGAGTCGTTTCATCCTATTTATACGCCCAAGCGTTACCGGAATCATTTTGGCCAATTGCTGGAGCACTCGCCATTTTGTGAACGGGACTACAAATTACCCACCGATTTGGAGACGCACGATGAGCAGGGCGATTTTCTGATAAAAGTAAAAAAACAAGGTCAATTGCACCATATTACCTACGCTTCACACCCGTTTGATGTGGTGGGTTGGGATGGTTACAATTATCCATACGGTTTTTCGATCCATAATTTCGAGCCTATTACAGGTCGCGTACACCAGCCGCCGCCCGTACACCAAACCTTTGAGACCAAAGCCTTTGTGATCTGTTCATTTTGTCCGCGTTTGTATGATTATCATCCGCGTGCTATTCCGGCACCGTATAACCACTCCAATATCGATTCTGATGAAATGTTGTATTACGTGGATGGTGATTTTATGAGCCGCAATAATATCGAACAGGGGCATATTACGCTACATCCCGGCGGTATTCCGCATGGCCCACACCCGGGCGCGTACGAAAGGAGTATTGGATTGAAAGAAACAGTGGAACTGGCGGTGATGATCGATACTTTCCGCCCATTAATGGTGACAGAAAATGCGCTGCGGATTGATGATGGTAAATATTTTAAATCTTGGATGCACCACGAGTAACAAGCGAATGACTGTTTAGCATAAAATATAATAGCACACGGATTTTAAAAAATTTTTTATTTTAAAAACCTTACAACTATACACTTTTTCTTTTGAGAAAAAAGCATGCACACTTGCAAAAATATAAAATTTGTCTTACAGCCGTACACTTTTTCTTTAGCAAAAAAGTAATGGTCACTTGCAAATTTCAAAAGTTGAAATTTTATGCAAACAGCCTATTTCTTACTTTTTTTAGCGAAAAAAAGGTATCCCCTCAAAAAGCGGGGGTAAACTTATGGAAAAAACATAACTTTGCAAGATGTACGAACAAATAAAAGATATA
>JAYUKX010000026.1:0-66810 GCA_043764095.1 Chitinophagales bacterium | reverse complement strand
CCTCCACTTTCATGCTGAGCCTAGTCGAAGCACAAGCAAAACCTGCATACTTCGGCAGGCTCAGCATAAATTTTTCTAAGGCCGGTCTTGCCACACTTGGGAACTGTACTTTAATCTAAATTTCAAAATGGTTTATCAAAAATAAATATGTATTTTTTCTAATGCACTACAACACCTTTTCAAAGCAAACACTATTGTCAATCCCCACATATTGGCCATAATTAGGGATTACAGTATAACCATTTTTTTGGTACAAACGAATCGCCTCCGGTTGCATTTGGCCTGTTTCCAAAATACATTTTTTGTAACCCAATGTCGCAGCCCATGCCTCTAGTCCTTGGAGTACTTGGCCCGCAATGCCTTGTCCGCGCAATTCAGGATAAACATACATCCGTTTTACTTCCATCGTATGCGCATCATATGCCTTAATAGCCCCGCAGCCGACAGGTTTTTCGTCTAAATAGGCGACAATAACGTGTTTAATCAAGTCAATTTTGTTGTATTGGGCATAAAATGCGTGGTCTTCCCCATCGCGAATGCGTAGGTCGGCATCGAGGAATTGGACGAGTGTCACAAAATCGGGGTGACTGGAATCTGATTGAATAAGGTGAAGCATTGTGTTATTTTTCGTTAGGAATGAGAATTAAATAAAGGTACAGATTTGGGGAGACGATTTTGTCGCTATTAAGGCATGAAGAGGGCGTTTAGTGGTGCTAAATAACCGATGAATAACGAAAAGAGGGGCAAAATAAGGCCGCCAAATTTGTTCCTTTATTTAATTCTCATTCTTTATCGTCTTTTTCAAACCAAACACGATCTCTGTTTCCTGCTTCTCCGTTATAATTTACGGTTATTTCTACGCCTGCTGGAATAGGTTTAATCGCATAAAAATCGATGGTTTCGGCCTCAAAGTCCATACCGTACTCCGCATTGGGCTCGTATTCGTGGTTGTACAAAGAGCCGTAACCAAGGCAAACTGCATAGTATTTGCCATCTTCGCCCCAGTCGAAATAGTAGTCATCGAGCATCGTTTGCCGAATATGTGGTAATTCGCTCAGGGGAAATACCAACACCGGGCAAATTTCAATAATCTCCCCCGCTTCGATATCGCGTGCTGCAAATACGCCCCTACCATGCAATTCGGATGGGCCAAAATAGATTTCTGCGTGTTGTAAGCTCATGTTATTTATTGGTCAAAACTAAATATTCCCAAGGTTTCAGCGTCATTTGCATTTCGCCGGTGACTTGCATCGTATTTGATCCAAAAACATTGGCATAAGCACCTGAAAATTTAGAAGATGGCGTAATGGTAACGGTTTTGCTAAATTTGTTCAAATTAGCGATTACGATCACCTTATCGCCATTTTTTTCTCGGCCATAAGCATAAATATTTTTGTCATCGGTCGTTGAAAACTTGATGAGGTCACCTCCGAATTTGCCGTTCCAAATTGCTTGGTTGTCGTGTTTGAGCGCATTTAACCGCTGGAAGAATAGCGATCTGCTGTATTTTTTCCAGCGAATCGGATCGCGATCAAAAAACTTTAACCGACGGCCTTGGTTGTCCTCTTGCCCGCAATAAATCATGGGCATACCCTGCCAAGTCCAGGCCAATACGTTCATCACATCACTGGATATACCGTACAGTTCGGATTCTGTGCCAGACCACGAGTTTTCGTCGTGGTTTTGGGTGAAATAGAGTTGACAATAGTCTTTTGGATAAAAATCATTGAGGAAATCGCGCAAGGTATCCAGCGACTGTGCGTCTTGTTTGCCTTTCCAAATATCCTTTGTAACATCTTTGAATTTCCAGCCGTAATTGGCGTGGAAACAGGAGTTAAAATGCTCCGGTTCATCCTGCCATTCGCCCAGCATAAACATAGGTTTGATGGTATCTAAGGCTGGTCTTAATTCTTTCCAGAAATCATTAGGCACTAGACCTGCCATATCGCATCGAAACCCGTCAATATCGCATTTTTTGATCCAATATTGCATGGCATCAATCATGGCTGCACGGGTGGCAGGTTGCGCATAGTCCAAATCGCATATATCGCTCCAATCTGCGATAGGTTCACCGTGTTCGTTGATTGGAACTGTAAAATCTCCGTTGTATTTGGTATAATATTCGGGGTGCTGACTTTTCCAAACGGCATCCCAAGCGGTATGGTTGGGTACCCAATCTAGTATCACTTTAAGACCAATTTCGTGCGCTTTTTGCACCAAACGGCGCAAGTCATCTTCCGTACCAAAATCGGGATTTACGGCTTTATAATCGACAACAGAATAGGGGCTACCCAAGAAGCCTTTCCTTTTTTCCTTGCCAATGGGATGGATAGGCATGAGCCAAATAATATCAACACCCAGTTCTTTTAAGCGTGGCAGTTGAAGCATAACGCCGTTAAAATTGCCATTAGATGAAAATTGACGCGTATTTAACTCGTATAATACGGCGTTTTTAGCCCAATTGGGCATTTCTGGTCGTTCGGATAATATCATTTTAGGCGGCTGTACAGCAGGCTTAGGGGGGCTAGGGGGGGTACAAGCCGATAAGGATATTGCCGTAAGAAAAATAAATAATAGGCAGCGCATGGTGTATAGTTCTTTCGGGGGTGTTTCAAATTTAATATTGAACATTTAGCGTTGAACATTTAACATTGAAAAATTATAAAATAAATATTAGAAAATTTTAAATTTAAAACGCTAAATTTTAAATGTTCAATGCATGTTTAATCCCAAACAGGTTCTTTTTTACTACAAATCACTCGAATTTGAATACCAGTTACATTCAAATCGGTATTGCCTTTCCAAATCATTACAAAGCCTTTATCCTGTAATTGCCAACTATTGTTGAGATAGGTATCTTTGCAGGAGAGGAAAATTTGATTTTTTGCCTCATCAAATGCCCATTGACCCGTTTCTATTACTTTTCCTTTAATCATGACATCAAAAGTTTGGTCTTCGCGGAATTTCATCCATTTCGGTTTATAACTCAATGCAATCAGCGAATCAATACCACACATCGCATCGGAGCAATGCCACCAGCCTGTGGATAAGTAGGCTTTCCGACTGGCAGTAGGGGCGGGCTGGGCTGAGATCGGCACGTTCACACGCGCAGGCGCACGATGGATTTGAACTGGCGGTGCGGTATCCGGATTACTACTCAAAACGTGTGCTGCTTTAAAGTTAACCGCAGCGTCCTGATCACCAGCATGTTCATCGGGTACGATCAATTTGGGTTGTTCAGCAGCAGCAGCGTCGGGCTTTTTGATTGTTTTGCAGGTAGCATAACCAAGTCCTAAGGCCAGCACTGCCAGCAAAATATTAATTTTCATTTCCTTTGTCACTTTATATTTGTATTAAATTTGTTGCTAAATCAAAAATGGAATCTATACTATTGAACCCATCAATTGCGTAATCGGCTTGGCAAATATCGCGGTGCATGCCTACTGCAACCGTAGCAAATCCGCCTCTTTTTGCTGCCAAAACGCCTGCTGGGGCATCCTCAAAAACCAAGCACTGATCAGGTGAAAGTTGAAGTTCTTGTGCTGCCATTAAAAAACAATCGGGGGCTGGTTTTCGTTTTTTTGCGATCGTACCATCAATCACGGATTGAAAATAGGGGGATAATTGTGTGGATAAAAGCACTTTTCTAGCGTTTGATGAAGAAGAAACCAAGGCAACTGAGCGATTTTTCTCTTTTAATAGCTTCAAAAAGTCCAAAACACCAGGCAATACCTCATGCGGCGACATTTGGGCAATCAGTTCGATATACCAATTGTTTTTGCGATCAGCCCAAAACATTTTTTCGGCCTCGCTCGCATAGTGGCCGCCCCATTCCATAATTTTTTCAATACCTTCCATCCTATTGAGACGGCGCAATATTTCATTGGAATTTTGGTCTATTTCCACCCCCAATTCAGTAGCCAATCGCTGCCACGCCAACAAATGGTAAGGTCGTGTGTCCACAACAACACCATCTAAATCAAATATGTATCCGTTAAACTGTTCTAATCCTAATGCCATTACTAATAAAACTAGCTGCAAAGGTAGTTAGAAACAAAGTATAAGAGCAACAGCCGTTAATTTGTTTTTTCACGGCTCCATGTTGACCAATCTTTTAAAAAATATTCCAACAAAGCGGGTTGGTCTAATTGATTGATTTTTAGATCATTAGGCGCTTGAATGTCCTTTTCCAAATAAAAAATATGTTGCAAAATTGTGCTGTCTAAAAATTGGGTAGGGACATTAATTTGCAGTTTTTCAGGATAAATCGTTCGGTTAGAGGCCATAAAAAAGCCCCATTCGCCAAAGGAAGGCACGTAAGCGCGCATAGGGATTACTTGCGCAAAACCAGCGGCGTGTATCGTTTTCCCAATACACCAATAGGCGTTTTTGGTATTGAAGGTACTGGTGGCTTGCGTGGCAAATACACCGTTGGGATTGAGCACATTGAGCACCATTTTATAAAACCAAACACTATATAAACGTGCAACGGCCTCATTGGAAGGGTCGGGCAGGTCGGACAGGATTACGTCAAAAGTTTCGTTCGTTTCGCGCAAAAAAACCGTAGCATCCATTGCTTTGAGGTGTACTTTGGGGTTGTTCAGCGCGTCTTTGTTGGCGGCTCGGATAGGCCCAAATGTTTTGGCCAAACGAAAAACTTCTTCATCCAAATCGACAATAGTAATGGATTCTACCTCCGCAAATTTGAGTACCTCCCGTGCTAAAAGCCCTTCTCCGCCTCCTAAAATAAGCACTTTGGCGCGGTGTGGTGCTGCCAACATGGGCGTAATGCCAAGGACTTCGTGGTAGCGGTATTCATCGCGGGTGGAGAATTGGATCACGCGGTTGATATATAGGCGTGTATCCGTCCCTTTTTGAGTCACTGCCAAGTGTTGATAAGGCGTTTGTTTGGCCCAAATCACCTTATGGTTATAGGCGCTGTCTTGCCAGGTTTCCAATAAAGCACCCGATTGGTACATCAAATATCCCAGCCCTGCCATTAGTATCATGGCGATGGTTTGTAGTTGTGTTTTAGCGCGTTTGGGGATATGTGGTTTTAACAAGGCTAAAATAAGCCATCCTAATAAAATATTGAGTAAACCAACGCCAATAGCCGTTCGGAATAACCCCATTTTGGGCAATAATAAAAAAGGGAACAAAAGGGTCGCCAGCAAAGCACCGATATAATCCAACGAAAGCACATTGGCCAAATTAGCACGCAATGGATAATACTCCTTTAAAATGCGGGCTAATAGCGGAATTTCAAGCCCAGTCATACACCCAATCATAAATGTAATGGACAACACCAAGATTTGAAAAGTATCCGCAGACGTGCGTTCAAATGCCCAATAAGCAATAGGTACACTAAAACCTCCAACAAGCCCCAATACGATTTCGGCCACAATAAAATAGACAATGAGCGGCTCGGGAACATATTTGGATAAGTAAGAACCCGCACCCATCGCAGCCATATATACACCGATAATCAGGGAAAATTGCTTTACGCTATCGCCCAAAAAATAAGAAGAAACGGTGCTAAGTTCCAATTCATATACAATAGAACACAAACCCGCAATAAGCACGGAGATCAATAACAGCCACCTTTCGGATACTTTCAGCATATTTTTTTTATTTAGCACTTACAAATCTGCGCAAAGATGCTTAAATTTGCACCTTGAACTAAGAACTTGTTTAGATATTATTTTCCTAAAAAACAACGCCTTATAAAACTGACCTCAAAATGAGTGGCTAATTTATGCAAGTGAAAGCGCTACTTTTTTTATTTTCGGAATTTTAAGTAATTGATTTCCAATATGATAAGATTTAAATCTGTTCAAAACTAAACTATCTTAATTATGGATTTTTCTCGTATTAAAAGCATGCTATTTACTGGCATTGCAGTTTTTTTTGTTTTTAGTCTTTTCCGTACCTGTCTTTGCAGTAGCGGTGGCGGTGATGAAGAAGTACAGATCCCGACTGAGGGTTTGATTACTACGGTTGCCGAAGTTGAACCTAATTCGTTCAAAATTGAAGACGAAACTACCATTCCTGATACTTCTGCAAGTTTGATTATTGCGAAGTATATGAATGGCAAAATCGACACATTTACGCTAGCAGAGGCGCGTTTGGTACAACAAGGCCATTCCACAGGTCACAGCAGTATGGCTGGCCCAATTATGGCTGCCGCAGGTGCAGGTTTCTTGGGTTATATGATGGGACGCTCTATGCGCACCCCACCATCTCCATCTGCCTATACCAACCAACAGGCGTATAACCGTGTCAACTCTACAACAGGTTCTAGTCTGAACCGTTCAGCAGCACGCGTTTCTCGTCCGTCATCAGGTCGTTCATCCAGTGGCTTCGGAGGAGGTCGCTCATCTCGTGGTTTCGGTGGATAATAGATTAATACCTGTACAAGCACCCGACCAAAAATGGTTCAAACAGGGTGGCATCGAATGGATGGCAACAGGTGAAAATAGCGACTATCTGGCCAACCGGGTAGTCGCTATTACCCAAGACGAGATGCAGGCTTTTCATGCAACCGTCAAAGACCTGTACAAAATGCAAATGGAGGCCGCTAAACACGTGGCACAAAATAATCTTTGGGATCAAGTCGGTATTCCGAAAGAGGCGATTCCGCTCATCGAATATTCACTCCGCGAAGAAGAGCATTTGCACCTGATTGGTCGTTACGATTTTGCAGGTGGTATGGAAGGCTTGCCGATTAAATTATTGGAATTTAATGCCGATACTTTTTCGCTTTTGCCCGAAACGGTACAAGTGCAGCCGCAAATGACGGCCAATTTGCAACCTTCGCCAACACCGGCCTCTTACAATACTTTTCCCCATTTGGTGGACGCATTTAGGAATCTGTTGCGACAAAATCCTGATTTAGAACCTACGATCCTGTTTTCGGGCATGGGTTACGAAGAAGATACCCTCAACCTCAATATTTTGCTCAATGCTGCGCAACATGCAGGTTTCAAAGTGGCGCAACAAGTCAATTTGGAAAAAGTCGTCTTTTCGGAAGATGAAGGTATTTTTGTCGAGTTAGGTCGCGATAAATTTCAACGTTTCGACTTTTTCTTTAAAATGGTGCCGTGGGATTTTATTTGCTTTGAAGAACCCGATTTATTGGATCTTTTGGACAATATTATCCGAGGCAAACACGCCTTAGTTATTAACCCCGCCCTTACGATGTTGCTGCAATGCAAGGGATTATTACCCATTATGGCAAAATTATTCCCCACGCATCCAAGTATTTTGTCTGCTTCATTTGAGGAATCGGATTATGAAGATAAAAAAGCATACGTGGCCAAACCCGTTTTTGGTCGTATGGGTGAGAATATCAGTCTTTGGGACAAGGAGGGTGAGTTGATTATGGAAAACGATGGCGATTATGGCGATTTCCCTTATATTTATCAGGAAATGGCCGAATTGAACATGGACAGCCGTGGTTATCTTTATCAGCCCAGTGTGTATTGGATTCAACAACCCAGTGGTATTTGTTTCCGTCGCCAAGAAGGTGCTGCTATTGATGATGACGCGGAGTTTATTAGCCATTTGGTGGAGCCGTAGTTTGTAGCGTACACTTTTTTCTACCACAAAAGAGCACAAAGTACACAAAGAAGTAAAGTAGGCGCTTCGCTTTTTTTTAAGTACACAAAGCGTTGGCTTTACTTTGTAGCGTAAAATTTTTACCTCTAATTACTAAAGGATAAAAATAACGTGTACGCTACACTTTGTGAACTTTGTGTTCTTTTGTGGTGGAAAAAACAAAAAAGACTTTTGTTGTAGAAAAAAAACAACACTTTTATGGTAGAAAAACCAAAAAACACTAAGAAATGTAAAACTAATCATTCCCTTTTTTCAAAACTTTTTCCTTTCTCAATTATATGACATTTCTGTGAATATTGGGATTTTACTTCGTACTACTTTTGCGCTCGGTTTCGGATAACCCACTTATCGGGGTAAACAATTATCCAGCCACGCAAAACACTCACATATTATGTCAATCGTAAACACAAAAAAAGTATTCCATTTTCTTGCCATTTTGGCACTCGCGGTAGCAGGCACATTCACTGCATGTAAAGATGAAGAAGACCCCATCGAAAAAACCAAGGTTTATGGCACCATCACTATTGATAATGCCAATGTTTGGTCCACTTGGAAAGACAGCGGCGAAGTGCAACTGACATTGTTCCCTAAATTCAGCCTCGATCCGCTCGCAGGCTGGGGGGCAGTACCTAATAATTTCTTCGGGCCTAATGTATTGGGCGGCACTTACGCTGTAGGCGCACCTTACAATTCTCAAAATCCGCTCATATTGACCTATGTTCCAGGAAAAACGACCTACGACTACGAAATAGAGGTAGAAGCAGGTACTTATTCTGCATTGGCACTCGGATTCCGCCACAACTTGGTGACTGATCCTAGCAGAAAAACGGCTACATTGGGCGTGCATTGGGACAAAAGCACAGAAATTAGCCACGGTATCGTTATCAACGTTCCTGGCCCAGGCGGTGCTGTAATTCCTATTTTTAATTTCCCTCCACCTGTCACTTTTGATATTGCAGAGGGCGAACAAAAAAAGATTGATTTTAAAGCGGACTTCGATTTCGTAAATAAATGGTATTAATACCGTTGATGGATCGTAACCAGTTGACCACCATGTCAACTGGTTTTCGACAACTGGCATGTATATGGCTTGTCTGTCTCTGTTGCGCACCTGTGCAAGGGCAGCAGGCCGTATCCATGGCTGCGCCTAATCATATATCCGAGACTCCAAAAAGTTTGGGTATCATTGAAGGCGAAATAAAAGATGCAGAAAGCGGAGTAGCCTTGCCTATGGCCGCTATTCGCGTATTAAATACACCGTTTTCAGGTGTTACAGCCGATATTAACGGCCATTTCCTACTTTCTGAATTACCCGTAGGGCAATACACTTTGGTGGCTTCTTATACAGGTTATCAAGATATGACGCTGGAACAAATCACTGTTTCGGCTGGCCAACGCCAATTTACAACATTCGCATTACAACCTACACCACAAATCATTGGTGAAGTGGTCGTAACAGCGAGTTTGCGCTCCCAAGCCATTAAACTCGCTCCTGCCAGCATAGGTATCGTCACTGCAAAACAACTACAAGAACGTCAAGTAACCACTTTCGATCAAGCATTTGATGAGATGCCGGGCGTAGTCGTCACCCGCTCTAGTGGTGCGAATGTGCAAGCGTTTTCCATTCGTGGCGCATCGGAGGTGGCAGGTGGAGGCATTGGCAACCGTGTTTTGCTCTTGATCGATGGCCGCCCTGCCCTAAGCCCAGAATCTGGTGGCGCACTTTGGAACCTAGTACCCGTGAGTTCGATCGAGCGGATTGAGGTAGTGCGGGGTGCTTATTCCTCTTTATATGGTTCTAACGCAATGGGTGGCGTAGTCAACGTCATTACCCGCAATCCAGACCTCAAACCACAGACGCGTATCCACCTCAATTACGGTGCTTACGGTCGTGCGCCACGTTCCACAGGATACAGCAGGTACAATGATTTTCGTGCCATTGATTTGAGCCACAGTCGCCGATTGGGTAAATTTTCCTACCTATTGGATGGCAGTTGGAAATCGGATGATGGCCACAAAGAAAAAACGGGTTTCGACCTTTATAATTTTTTTGGAAAAGCCACTTGGGCGCTTAATCCAAGGCGGCAAATCCAGTTTTCGCTCAATGCCAACCGTATGTACAGCGATGCGCCCGCCACTTGGCTCAGCAAAAAGCAAGCCTACAGTGCCGCAGCATTCAAACAAGATGATTACCAGGATCGGCGCGAATTTAATGCCGATCTCTACTATACTGCTACCCCGAATGACCGTGTAAAATACAGTACGCGCCTCTATCACTATCGAAATGCCTCCTTGTTTTCTTTCGATGATAACCCCGGGAACGACAGCACGAACGTCAATTTTGGCAAACAAATCGTAAAAGCCTATAGTGTACATACCCAACGATTGGGTGCGCTCTCGCAGGTAGAACTGTTTTTGGGCAAACACTACCTCATTACGGGATTGGACATCAAAGGTGATTATGTACTGGGCACGCCTGATACTTTTCTGTATGGCGAACACCGCGCCTTGGGTACGGGTGTATTTGCACAAGACGAGGTGTCGATCAACAAACGCCTGACCCTTACCGCTGGTTTGCGTTACGATCACTATGTTATTTTTGGGCAGGTACAGGAGTCCAATTTAAGCCCAAAATTGGCATTATTGTACCAAGCCAAGCCCAAGTTTTCGCTACGAATGTTACTAGCGCAAGCCTTCCGCGATCCACCGATAGCGGAGCGATTTATCAAATTTGAGCAGGGCGGCGGCTTGCGTTTTTTGCCCAATCCCGGTTTGCGCCCCGAACGACTCATCCTTTCTGCTGAAATCGGTGCTAAATTGCAGCCCTTGCCGGGTGGTACATTCGATGTATCGTTTTTCTACAACCGCTACAATAACCTGATTTCGTTCCAGCAACTGTCCAACCCGCTAGAACCGCTGCTGTACAAGGTAGTCAACCTCAAGGAATCTGTGATGCAGGGCGTGGAATTATCGTACCGCCAGCAATACAAAGAACATGTTACGCTACAGTTTTCTTATACCTTTTTGGATGCTCGAGATATTTCTGCCAATCGCGTCAACGATGCCTTAGCCTATAAAGTACGCCATACCTTGGGTGCTTCGGCCACTGTACGCCAAAAGGGCTTTACGCTGAACGTTAATACCCGTTACCGTAGCCGTATTGAGGAAGTATTTATCTATCCCGGTAGCGAACCCGATGCTGTTTTTCTGGTCAATACCAAAGTGGCTTATACTTTTGCAAAGGGTTATTCGGCGTATTTTGCGGTGAATAATGTGAATAATGCGCAATACGAGGAATTGGAACGGTATCGGATGCCGGGTAGGAGTTTTACTGGAGGGGTGGAGTGGCGGTTTTAGGTGAAAAAAATAGGCTTTTGAGCCATCTTCGTCATCACACAAACTGAATTCGGTATTATTCAAGGCTTTTTCTTGACAATTTCTTTGAAAAAAGTCTAATTTCGTAATTCTTGTTATTTTTCTAAAAGTGAATCAAACAGTCCATTCCCTACTCAATTCGATGTAGTGTTTTTTAACTTAAAATGTATAGCCAAAGTGCATATTTATCGGAACAGCAAAATATCCTGTATCTCCTGACAGAATGCCAAAGCCATTCGGCCGAAAGCTCATTATTGCTCGCCCGAAACTGCGGTTAAATTGTCTTGTTTTGCCAATTTCTTGAATTTATCTTATTTTATGTCCTAATTTAATCAAGAAATCTCTCAATTTAGAATAGACCTTAATATCGGCGAAAATTTCTTTATTTTTAAGGGTAACTATACTGGAACATCCAAAGCATATATTTATACCTTCCAAAAGTTTAGAATTAGAGTTATAAAACAAAATTGCATCTCTGTAAATTGGCATACACATAAAAGATAAAAAGTCCTCAGATGGGACTTTCAGGACTTCAACAAGTGTATTGCCATAATCAGAAACAAATGTATGCTTTGATATTAATTCTGCGGACTGGTTTAATGCTCCATTTTTTGCAAATATATGATTGTTTTCTTTTTTATATATATTTGATTGTCTCAGTTTTTTAAAAGTTGATGCTTCTTCTTTTGTTAGCGGTATTGTTTCGTCTGCATATTTGTTACCTAAATTTTCATAAATTTCAAACTCTCCATTTCTTTGAAAAGAATAAGTTTCAAAATAATCAAATTCCAAATTTTCTATAAAATCCTTTGTAGTAAAAGCCATTTCATGTATTTAAAATTATAAACTTTGTTGTATTGCTCCTAAGTATTTTGAGTTTTTTTATGTACTAAAATATTGATTTTTAATGTTTTTTTTTGCGGCCTGTCCGCTACATGTATCTGCAACTAAAAAACGGGATTTTTTGTTTTACTGTATGGAATTATGGTTTGCCGTCACCACCTCCCAATACCCCCTCTGTTGCGGTAAAGCCCACATTGTCACCCCATATACTTTTCGCTATTTGCGGGAAACCAACTTATTCGTACACATACCTGTGATAGTTGTTCCTAAAATGTAAACAACTCATGTAGCCAAAGTAATTCAAACCCCAAGAAGCAAACCAAAACATTAAGCCACAAATATATGGAAATAAATTTAATACCCACAAGCATTCAAGAAGACTTTTTACACAATGATGTGTTTGGGTAGGAGCGAAGTCTCCTTTGTTTGCTGTACTATTTTATTATTATTATGTATAAAGGACTGGCGGACGTAATGCAGAACGATATTGGAATCAAAAAGGTAAATCATTTCGTCAACTGAGCCAAAAGTTGTTCAATAGGCTCTTGTACATCCATTTCTCGGATAAGACGCATAATTTTATCCTTGTCATGCCCTACATGACCCCGCAGTTGACGAATAGCGTCTGCATCGAATTTTTGGCGAATGGGATTTACCGTCTTACTGGGTGCTTTCGCTTCTCCGGTAATTTTTCGATAAGCTTCTATCAATGCTGCCAGCGTTTTTCCGTCACTGATGTCGGAAACTTCCCGGATAAATTCCAATTTTTTTTCTGCCAATGCGGTCATAATTCGATGTGTTTTTGACTAAAATAGTCGTTTTGGGTGAAAGTAAGTAAGAACTGGTTGTTTGCAGATGCAAAAATAACCGTTTTTTACGACAATCCAAAATACTAACCAGCAAACCAAAATATTAAGCCACAAATATATGGAAATAAATTTAATACCCACAAGCATTCAAGAAAACTTTTTATAACATGCTATATTTTTGGTAGGAGTGAAGTCTCCTTTTGGTGGGACATCTGAACGTGAGTACCCCAGCAGTATCCGTGCATAGCGAATATGGGCTGGGGCATTATAATTTCAACGGTTGCCCACTATCTAACCATAAAAAAAGAGAAAAGGGGCGCATGCTCTATGGCAGACATTAAAACGCAATATTTCAATGAACTTTTCGTCGGACTCATTTTTGATGTGTCCAGGAAATTCCCGAACTCATCACAAAAATCATCCAGCACTGAAAAACACTCAAAAATTTATTCCCCTACCAATACTTTCCCCCAACGCTTTTTCCCACTGTCTCCAGTCTGCGCCAGAAAATAAATGCCGCTGGCCAAACCATTCGGGACGCGCATCGAATTGCCTACGAGTTCAGCGGTAAAAACTACTTTTCCGAGCGGGTCAATCAAGGATATTTTGCTGGTACCAACGGGCAAGTTTTCAAAATAGAGCAAGTCCCCTGAGCGAACCGGGTTAGGATACATTTGTTGTGGCGCAGATGTTGTTTCTGAAAAAACCGATACGATTTTCCGCTCTAAAAAGCCCGTATCTACGGTATGAAACACCCAATTGGTGATGACTGGTGGATTGAAATCGAAGAAAATAGCGGCTCGGTTATCAATTTTTGTTCCCAGCGGTGTACTGCTTTTGGGTGTGAGGCGGAACCGCACAAAACCGTGAGATGCTGCTTCGTTCACAGTGCTATCTGGTAAAAGGATGTTGTCGAAAGTGAATTTCAAGATATTTGCCCCTTCAATATCCAATCGGAAGGTATGGTCGGAAATGCCCGCTTTGAAAGTTTCCACATCCAACCACGGCGATAAAGTATCTCGAATCACGACCGTGAAAGCCGTATCGGTCCCCGTATTTTGGAAGCGAATCAGGTAATCAATCGGTGTTAACGGTTCTATGTAGTGGGCAGCATTCACGCCTGTGGGCTGTGCAGATTTGTCATTGGGATCGTAAGCACCGATCGTTTCAAGACAAAGCCTTGAATAAAACGGGTTTCCGTCATTTTCATTAAATTGGGACACAAAACCCAGACTAAATAAGCCGCTCAAATTCAATCCGCAGCCTTCCACCGTCACTGAAGGTTGCGAGGGGAACGGAAACGTAGGTTCTTGTTCGGCTTGCAGGTGATAGGTACTGCCATTGGCGGGCACTTTGATCGTGAATGAATCTTGGGCAGTGAGGTTGAATGTGCCTTGCCGAAAAATCACGATGTCTTCAATGACCACAAAATCCTGGGTGGCGGTCATGTTACCCGTACCGATGTTTCGGATGACAAAGCGCACCGAATCGCCTTCACAATAGCCATCTACCGTCACTTCCGCGCCCGACCAGGGGGAGTTGGGAGGCGTGCATATGCTGTCGGGGGTGATATGCGCCGTAGCACAGATGCTTTGTCCAAGCACTGTCGAATCACAAAGGACTAAAAAGTTGATTGTAAACGAACCGCAAGCCTCTGGTGCTAATTCCCCGAGCGCAAACTGCCAGTCCTGGCCGCCGATGTTCACTCCGGGGATAGAGCTGCTGATAAATTGTACATCATTGGAAAGCGTCACGGTCACTTGGGCATTGGATGCGGATGCTGGACCCATATTGCAATATTGGACAATGTATTGGTTTTCAAAGCAGCGGCGCATACGATCAGCAGCAATATTGACTTCTAATAGAGGGCATAAAACAACGGGTTGAAGTAGAAAATCAGTGTGAATTGTATCATCTAGTTGGGGCAGATTGACCCAAATAGAATCTTCACAAAGGTAGTAGTAGTTATTTGGTAGCGGAGCCGAAAGGAGATAGAAGCCAGTATCTACTGCTATATCGTAATTACCTGCGCTGTTGGTGATGGCATAAAAAGGGTCAGATCCTTCTTTTTCTAGTTTAATAATCCGGTTAGCCAGCCCTGTTTCTGTGGGATCTAATTGGCAGTTGAAGTTAGCGTCACGATGGATGCCGCCCTCGATAATTGCTCCATTTTGAAGACAAACAGTATTGATGACGCAGTTGATCAGGCCATATCCTGTCGCTTTGTTTTGTACAGATGATAATTGGCTTTCATCGCAACAAATATAGATTAAAGGGTTATTGCTAAAATCTAACGTATTTTCTATGCTTCCATTTTTTATATATAGCGCAGATAATTGATTGTTTTGACATTCTAGAAATTGCAAATTTGCCAATTCCTGTGCATCAAGGACTGTTAATAGATTATTGTAGCAAAACAAACCCCTCAAACTAGTCAATCCTTCAACATTCATGGAGTTGATCAGATTATCATTGCAATCCAACGTTTGTAAAGTCGTCAATCCCTGCATATTCAAGGTTGTTAATTGATTATTATCGCAAAACAAATTAACTAAATTGACAAGCCCTTGCACATATAATGTTGTTAGTTGATTTTCATAACAATACAAGTCACCCAAATTGACAAGCCCTTGCGCATCCAAAGTTGTCAATTGATTTCCAGAGCAACTCAAGGTCTGCAAATTGGTAAGTCCCTGCACATTAAGAGTAGTTATCTGATTCTCATCACAAGTAAAGGATTGCAAATGAGTCAGTCCCTGCACATTCAAAACTGTTAATTGGCCGAAATAACAAATCAACGTTTCCAAATTGGTTAGCCCTTGGACATTCAAGGTCGTCAATGGGTTACGACCGCAACGCAGATAGCGCAAATTAGTTAATCCCTGTGCATTAAAAGTCGTCAATTGATTACTTTCGCATTCCAATCTATATAAATTGGATAGTCCTTGTACATCCAAGGCCGTCAACTGATTATTATTACAGTCTAAAAACTCCAACGCACTAAACGCCTCTATTCCGACTAAAGATTGGATCGAAAGATTATCTATATAGAGATTTGTTACTGCTATCGCTTCACTCACCTGTATTTCGCCATCATTGTTGGTATCTGCATCTGCGTCATTAGAGCCATTATTATCCGTATCCACACAAAGGATATTCATCAGCGCGTTTTTAAAATTCGCATCGGGAATATTAACATTCTGCGCATTAGCGACAAAGCAAAGCGAGCAGAGTAAGAACGGGAGTATTGCGTATATTTTTGACATGAGAAAATTATCTTTTTAATGATTCAAAGTTTTTATAAATACTGGTTATCAAAGTTTTAAGGTGCTTTGATGCTACAAAGGTGAAGGCGATTTCTTGTTCTCACAAAAACAAAATACCTTTGCTTTCAAAAAAAATGATAAAAATAAGTTTTCAAAGTGTTGGTTTTCAATTAAATGTATTAATTTTATCTAAAAAATATGCAGGATAGTTTACTC
This sequence comes from Chitinophagales bacterium, assembly GCA_043764095.1. Classification (GTDB taxonomy): domain Bacteria; phylum Bacteroidota; class Bacteroidia; order Chitinophagales; family Saprospiraceae; genus M3007. The sequence continues at coordinate 50,684 of JAYUKX010000026.1, read as the reverse complement.
TTAAATCTCTTTTTGCAACTTACCCCACCAGAGCGGCGAAGGCTAAGAAAATGGCTGGCTTCTCCATTTTTTAACCACCGGGAAGATGTGCAACAACTGTTTGCCTATTTAGAAAAATACGCCGAGCAGCCCGCTGCGCTGCAAAAAGAACGGGTTTGGGCGCGCTTGTTTCCCACGAAGCCTTACGACGAGGTACAAATCAGCCACCTGATGTCGTTTTTGCTCAAACAAATCAAACAGTACCTCGCTTATGCGGAGTGGCAAAACGACCCTGCTGATGTGCAACTCCGACTTTGCTATGCCCTGCGGGCACACGATGCTCCGGTAGATATGATCGAAAAAGAATTGGAAACTGGTGCCGAAATCCTCGAAAAACAGCCCTACCGCGATGCTCAACACCATTTTCAGAACATGCTACTCCAAAGAGAACGATACGAGCATACATCCTTGCTCAAGCGCAATGCGGTACTACCGCTGGTGCTGCACAACGCCTCGTTGGAGACGGGTTTCTTGCTCCAGATCATACGCCATGCTTGTACCGTTCAGAATTTTAAGAATATCCAGACCGAGCAAGCACCTAACCTCTTGAGTCAACAGGTATTGGCCAATATTTCGGCGACGCATTTGGAGCAACCCTTGGTACGCTTGTACTATCACCTGCACCAATGCCTTGAGCAGCCCGAATCGGAGGCGTTGTTTTTCAGCGTCAAAGCCGATTTGCAGCAATACGGAACCTTGCTCCGCGAGAAGGAACGCCGCGATATTTACCTCCTGGCGATCAATTATTGTATCCGCCGTTTGAATACGGGCAGGCATCAGTTTTGGCAGGAAGCCTTTGATCTCTACAACGGTGGTCTTGAAAATCGCAGCCTTTTTGAAAATGGCGTGCTCTCCAAATTCACCTACATCAATGCAGTCAGTGTCGGGATCGGGATGAAAAACTTCGCCTGGGTTCGGCAATTTATTGAAACATATCGCCCTTTTTTGCCCATTCGGGAGCGGGACTCTATTTATAATTATAGTTTGGCGGTCTATTATTTTCGCTTACCGGATTACGATGCGGCCATGTCGCTGCTCAATCAGGTTGATTTTGACCACGACCCTCTGGCTCAACTGAACGGCCGCACGATGCTATTACGGATTTATTACGAGAAAAAATACACAGATGCCCTAGAATCGTTGTTGGATAGTTTCTCCATATTTCTTCGTCGCCAGCGGAATGTTGGCTACCAAAGAGCGCATTTTCAAAACTTGATTCAATTTACCCGACGTTTATTGGCCTTGTCACCCGGCGACAAAGGAGGTGCCGCCGCATTGAAAACTGATATTGAGCACTCAAAGAGCGTTGCGGAGAAGGAGTGGTTGTTGGAAAAGGTGTTGAGGGTGAATTGAATGGGGGGGGCAGTTCGGCCAGTCAAAAAATGCAAAGGATGTTAATTGGGAGTGATCGGTTGTGGGTAATGGCGCAGTATGCTCAATTGATTTACCCGCGTACATCACCTGCAAGGCCTCCTGCTCAAAATTCTTGTAATCATACGATGAATTCTATTGTTCTTTTATATGCTGTGCAAAGTTAGTGAAAAGTATTTGTTTTTTACTTGATACAAAAAATTTAAACACTCTCTGACTTTCTTAAAAGCAATCTGCTAAACATACGCTTAAATTTCCTATCTTTGCCCCATTCTCAGTATAACGCTGGAAACGAGGCTTTTTTTTAATGTTATGCACTACGAATCCGAAAAACTCACTCGTAAACTCAGAATTGATAAACAGCTGCAATCCGCAGGCTGGATTGTTATGCCTTACTCACAGGGGATGGATTTGTCGGTTTTGACCAATCACGCCGTAGAAGAACTACCAACAGACAATGGCCCTGCTGACTACGCTCTGGTTGTAAATGGGGCTTTATTAGGTGTGGTAGAGGGGAAAAAGGTTGCGGTCGGAGCGCAAAATGTTTTACAACAGGCTAAGCGATATTCTAAGGGGACTTCTAACACAGTTGGAGAATGGAACGGTTACCGAATTCCATTTTTGTATGCTACAAATGGTGAACTGATCTATCATTTGGACGCGCGGAATCCCAATAGTCTTAGCCGACAGATTTTCATATTCAACACACCGGAAGCACTGGAGTATTTCTTTCACGAAAAGAAAGACACCTCGATACAATGGCTAAGGCAGACTCCTATTGATTCCCCATTCCTGCGGTATTATCAAAAAAGTGCCATCAAAGCATTTGAAGAACAGGTTGGCGATGGGAAACGACAAATGCTGCTGGCAATGGCTACTGGAACAGGTAAGACATTTACAACCGTCAACCTTGTTTACCGGATGTTGGTTTCAGGATATGCGAAGCGGATTTTGTTTTTGGTCGACCGGAAATCATTGGCAGCGCAGGCTGTGACTGCTTTTGCTTCCTACGATACACCCCGTAAGATCAAGTTCAAGGACGAATATGAAATGTATTCCCAGCGATTCCAGCGGGAAGATTTTGAAGGTGAAAGTTACGATCCAACGGTACTACCCAATTCTTACCTGACCAATCCAGACGTTAGCAAAACGTTTCTCTACGTTTGTACTATCCAACGTATGGCCATCAACTTGTACGGTCGCTCTGGAGCCTTTGGAGATGATATGGAAGGGGAAGACAATAGCGATGCCGATGCTTTACAGATTCCTTCCCATGCTTTTGATTTGATTATTGCAGACGAATGCCACCGGGGTTATACGTCCAAGGAAACGAACGTTTGGCGAAATGTACTGAACCATTTCGATGCTATTAAAATCGGATTGACTGCAACTCCTGCTTCCCATACCATCGCCTATTTTGGCAAACCTATCTTTAATTACCCCTTGCAGCAAGCCATTGAAGAAGGCTACTTGGTTGATTATGACGCGGTTGCCATCAATTCCAATGTGCTGATGAATGGCGCGTTTTTGAAGGAAGGAGAACAGGTCGGTATGGTCGATACTGATACAGGTAGGGAGCATATAGACCAACTGGAAGACGAGCGTGAATTTACGACTACTGAAATTGAACATAAAATAACAGCCCCGGATACCAATCAGAAGATCGTTGATGAGTTAAAGAAATATACCGACGCTTTTGAAGCCGAGTACGGTCGTTTTCCCAAGATGCTAATCTTCGCATCCAATGATATTCAACATATCTCCCATGCTGATCGACTGGTTTCCATTTGCAAATCCACCTTCAACCGGGGAGACGATTTTGTAGCAAAGATTACTGGAAGCCCGAATGTTGACAGGCCTTTAAAGCGGATCAAGGAGTTCAGAAACCGCCCAAATCCACATATTGTGGTCACAGTGGATATGTTAAGCACTGGCGTAGATATTCCTGCCCTGGAATTTATCGTATTCTTACGCCCGGTGAAGTCAAGGATTCTATGGGAGCAAATGTTAGGCCGGGGAACAAGGCTTTGTAAGGACATTGGCAAAACTCATTTCACGCTCTTTGATTGCTTCAACGGTACCTTGATCAATTATTTCAAGGATGCCAGTTATAATTTCAAGATTGATCCTCCTACCACGGATACCTTGACTATCAAGCAATTAATCGAGAAAATTTACAAAAATGAAGACCGATATGCCAATGCGAAAAAACTGGCAAAACGTTTGCACCGAATCGAAAAGAACATGAGCGGTGATGCCCGCGAAAAATTTGCTACATACATCCCGGATGGTGATATGGGGCAATTTGCGGAACAATTGGCTAAATTTTTTGAAAGATATAGATAATGGCAAAGTCACTGAATCAAATATTTGAAAGTTTTACCAGCGTCATGGATTTACTGCGCAACCCGCAGTTCCAAGACCTGCTGGAAAACTATGAACGGGGCAAGACCGCCTTCATGGTCGGATATGAGATTCTGGATGAAGTGAGTTCTGAGATGCTTTTTGAGGTGCTTGGGGAGCGAGACATAAAGCCTTTAGATTATCTCACAGCATTCAGCGAGTTCGTGAAAGAAAAAGAAACGGAGATCGAAGCAATTGCCATTTTGCTTAACAGACCTCAAGCATGGAATACTTCTGCCTTAAATGAACTCCGAGAAAAATTGAAGGAAAATTATTTTAGTGAATACGACTTGCGGAAGGCACATAAAATCGTCTATCACAAGGAATTAGTTGACATTATAAGCATGGTCAAACACGCAGCAAAAGAAACTGAGCCGCTACTAAGCCCTGAAGAACGGGTCAGCAATGCCATTCAACGGGTAATTGGAGACAAAGCATTGAATCTAGAACAACGGGATTGGATTGAGTACATCAAACAGCACCTTAAACAAAATATGACACTGGATGAAAACGACCTCCGTGAACTTCCGGTGTTTACGGATCGCGGTGGCTTTGCTAAATTCAGGCGGGTATTCCCTGACAACTTTTCTAATCTTATCCTTAAAATAAATGAGGCAATTGCCGCCTAAAAACGAATATGAGCGACGTAGTAAACAAACTTTGGGGCTTCTGCCACACCTTGCGCCATGAGGGGATTGATTATGGAGATTACATTGAACAACTCACCTATTTGCTCTTCCTTAAAATGGCTGATGAACGGGAAGTGCATCTTTCCGATAAGTACAACTGGGGAGCCTTGAAAGGTTTTAGTGGCGGTGACTTAATGGATCATTACACCGACACCTTGAAGCAACTATCAAAGGAAGAAGGTCTTCTGGGTGAGATTTTTTCTCAGTCTCAAAACAGATTCAATAATCCAGTAAGTTTGAAACGGTTGATTAACCTGATTGATGAGGATGAATGGACAGCGATGGATGTGGACGTAAAAGGTGCTGCATTTGAAGGTCTGTTGGAAAAATCAGCCAGTGAAGGCAAGAAAGGTGCCGGGCAATATTTTACGCCTCGGCCATTGATTTATTCTATGGTGAAACTCATGAAGCCTGACCCCAGGGGCAATTCTTCTTTTGTCATTTCCGATCCGGCTTGCGGTACTGGTGGCTTTTTGGTGACTGCTTACGAATGGTTATTGGATGAAACCAAAGGCGCATTGGATCGTGGAGAGTTCAAACGGATAAGAGACGAAGCCTATTTTGGCCAAGAATTAGTCGCTCGCCCTCGCCGATTAGCCTTGATGAATATGTACTTGCATGGTGTAACGCCTAAGATCAGACTGGGTGACACCATTTACAATGCGCCTGACTCCCAACGATTTGATGTGATCCTGACCAACCCGCCGTTTGGCACGAAAGGAGCCAATCAAGTACCGGAACGGGATGATTTTACAGTAGTTACCAGTAACAAGCAACTCAATTTTTTGCAGCACATCATCAGTGTGTTAAAGAAAGGTGGACGGGCAGCGGTTGTTCTGCCAGATAATGTCTTGTTTGAAGATAAGGCTGGTGAGGTGTTTGAAATATTGATGCAAGACTGCAACCTGCATACCATCCTTCGTTTGCCTCGTGGCACCTTTACCCCTTATGCCCAAGGGGTCAAAGCAAATGTGATCTTTTTTCAAAAAGGCATACCAACAGAAAAAGTTTGGATTTTCGATGGCCGAAGCAATGTTGAAGGGATTACCAAAAAAGACCGGCCATTGACAGCCAAACACTTTGTGGAATTTGAGCAATGTTATGGCTCTGATCCGAACGGGAAAAGTAAACGCATCGACCAAGGCGAAACGGGTCGATTCCGGTGTTTCGACATAGCCGAGGTGAAAAAGCGGAACTACAAATTGGACATTACATGGCTAAAAGATGATAGCCTTGAAGATGCCAATAGTCTGCCGGAGCCACAGGAGTTGGCCACGGAAGCCGTAACAGAACTGGAAGCCGTCGTTGACGAATTACGTGAAATCATCTTAATGCTGGAAAACGATGGAGAATAATTTGCCGGAAGGATGGGCGACAGTTTTCTTTACAGATGTCCTCGATATTCAGGGTGGAACGCAACCTCCTAAAAGCACCTTTAAATATGAACCTGTTAAAGGCTACATTAGACTTTTACAGATTCGAGATTTTGGTGAAAAACCATTGCCCACCTATATCCCTTTCAGGGAACAATTAAAGACATGCTCTGAAAATGACATATTGATTGCTAGATATGGTGCTTCAATAGGTCGAATAGTGACAGGGATGACTGGGGCATATAATGTTGCTTTGGCAAAAGTCATAATACCTGGATCTTTGGACAGAGATTATGTGCGATATATTTTAAAATCTGATTATTTTCAAAGGCCAATTTTAGCAATTGAACGGTCTGCACAAGATGGGTTTAACAAAGACGATCTTGCAGAAATCGAAATTCCCATTCCTCCTGTCCCTGAACAACATCGAATTGTAGCAAAACTCGATGCCTTAATGGAGCGTGTAGAACGCAACAAACAACGTATTGACAAAATACCTGCCTTGCTCAAACGCTTCCGGCAATCGGTACTGGCGGCGGCTGTTAATGGAAGGTTGACGGAGGAGTGGAGGCAGGCAAATAGTAAACCCGAATGGGAATATGACGAGGCTGAAAGTTTGTGCCATTTAATAACAAAAGGAACGACACCTAAATCTGATGATTTATTATCTGAAGGTGACATTCCATTTCTAAAGGTATATAATATTGTTAATCAAAAAATAGATTTTAATTACAAACCTCAGTGGGTAGCAAATCATATCCATAATAATCACCTAAAAAGGTCAAGAGTATATCCAAATGATGTAATAATGAATATTGTTGGCCCACCTTTAGGAAAGGTTGCCACCGTTACAAATCAATATAAAGAATGGAATGTTAATCAAGCATTGGCAATATTTAGACCCAAGGAAAGATTATTACCTCAATTTATTTTCATGATTTTATGTGAGGGGACACCAATTTCAGGGATTGAAAAGGAGTTTAGAGGGACTGCGGGGCAAAGTAATATTTCGCTTGAGCAGTGTCGAAAATTCATTTTTCCTATTCCATCTATTGCAGAGCAACAAGAAATCGCCCGCCGCGTAGAACAACTCTTTTCCTTCGCCGACAAGATTGAAGCCCGCTACACTAAAGCCAAAGCCATGCTGGACAAACTTCCTCAAAGCATTCTTGCTAAAGCGTTCCGTGGCGAACTGATACCACAAGACCCAAATGATGAACCTGCGAGTGTATTGCTGGAGCGGATAAAGGCTGAAAAGGATGAAATATCAAAATCTAAAGGTAAACGATAAAACGTCAATATGAATATGGAATCTCGAATTAAATCCAAACTTAAGCAATTGATAAAAGAGGAAAGGGTAATACCGGTAGTTGGAGCCGGTGTCTCAAGAGCAGTGGCTGGATTGCCAAACTGGAATGAATTGCTGGAAAGAGGTTTAACTCATGCGGAGGACAGAGGGCTTGGAAAAGACAAAGTTGAAATAGCCAGAATAGAATTGAATAAAAATGAATTACTTAAAGTTGGAGAAACCTTAAGAACGGTATTGGGGAGAAATTTTAAGACATTTCTGAAAGACCAGTTTGATAACCCTAAAATTAAAGACGATTCATTATTGGATAGTATTTTAAATTTAGATGCCCCTTTTATTCTTACTACTAATTATGACAACATATTTAATCAAAAGGCTAAATTAGACCATTTTACTGATGTAGATTGGTTGGAATATGAAAAAGCATTAGGGCATATTCGTAAAAAAGAAAAATTTGTATTTCATATCCATGGGCATTATGAAAATGCAGATTCGATAATCCTTTCAACATCTGATTACGATAAACAAAATAAAAATGATGGTTATCTTCACGCACTTAAAGAAATAGCAAGGGATTATCATTTTTTGTTTATTGGTTGTAGTCAGGATGGTGTGTTGGACGAAGGATTTACGCTGTTGTTTAATTTCCTTGGTAAATGGTTCCCAAAATCCGAAAACGAACACTTTTTCCTTGCCTTAAGCCCCGATGAAGGAATGAGTAATATACTCGTTGAAAAGGCTAATATATGTGCATTAAGTTATGGTACAAACTACAGCGACTTACCAGATTTCCTGCATAAAATTACACCGAATCCTGAAAAAAGAAAGCAGTCAATTGTTGCGCTCATCAAGGCTCAAGGAGTATCTCTGGGTGTGGAAGATATAGATCAGAATTCTAAAAAACTTAAAGAATTTAAGGAAAATATTGCAGAATACAATAAAGATACTGCTGACAAGAGAGGTGTTTTGGGTACACTGTTGTCCACTATTAAAAAGTTATCAAAAGATATAGATTATGAGAGCGCTCTTGGCATGTGGGATCATGTGCATAATATAAAAGAGGATAACATCCTCATATTTATCCACATCGCAGTACAGTCACACAACTTATTGAGTTTATTGCCAGATGATGTTTTGAATGACTTGAAATACTCCCGAACAGGAATACATCGCCTCTATTTTGATGGTTATTTAACTGAATTTATTCGGGAATATGAGGGAGGTTTAGTAATTTATAAGGGTAAATATATCGATCATGTTAAAGATGATAAATATTTTTTTGAAAACCTTCACCGCATTATCAGATCACTTAAAGCCTTAGTTAATTTAACTGAGGATGATGTTTATCACAGATTCTCTGAAAAATTTATTAGATTAAATGACCTAAAGGAGGATGGATTGATACTTGTTACCAACAAGGCTATATATTTTCGTTCAAGTAATAACTTAAACGATATTTATGCAAAATGTGAAATAAAGAAGATAAGTAAATTTTCCCTAATAAAAGGCGCTAAAGGGATGACGTTTACCTTTATATATGACAACGCATTATTTGGTTTTAGTGTTTCCGACCCTAATGACCTATTTCTTTTGTTGCCCAAAAGTCAAAATAGAAGAATTGTAAATTATCAAATTCAGGGTTTGGGAGATGACTTTTTAATCAAAATTTTTGATGAAAAAAACTGGTCGCTTTACTTAAATAAGACCAAATTAGAGGAGCATTATTATCCGAATGGCTATAAGTCCAATATAATCTCTAATGACAAGGAAATATATTATGTCTATGTTTATACATCTTCAGTAATCTTTACATTGGATAACCTTTCCAGTAGTAATCGTGTCCTTGTAAAGGTTTCGAGTAACATTCGTGAAAATATTTTTAGTTTGGATGTTGAGCAAATTTCCAATTTGTTAAATGAAATAGACGTTGATATAAATCCGGCTTTTCTTAAGAATCGTGTATGCATTAATCTAAAAGACGTTAAGGTTACAAAACTATCTGGCACGCCTTACCTGATTATTAGAGTGGATTTAGTTAACGATCAATTATTAATTTTATTTAATGTTTTTAAGCGAAACGATACCCTTGCCAAATATGTAAAACTAAAAAAGCAATCCATTTGCTATGATATCGTTAATGGCAAAGACTTGTTGATCGGATACTTGGATACTTCTGATGAAGAGAGTTTAAGGTATTTAATTGCTGAATATTATCCTGATTTCATGCAAAATACTCAAAGCCAATTATTTTTTAGAGATAAATTAGTCTCCAAAGTTAACACGCACGATGTATTTGGTTTTACTCAAATATCTGCTAATGAATTCTGGTTGAATATTGAAAACGTGTATTTATACAGCATAGATATAGCCACAGCCCAATCACAACAAATTGAAATTGAATTAGTAGGGGATGAACGGATAGGTACAATAATTATCCCCAACTAAATTTAAGGGTATGTTCAGAATTCTGTGTCAAGTAAAAAAATAAATACTTTTCACTTGACACAGAAATTTTAACACTCTCCTTTCATCTTTATAATGTTTTCTTTAAAGTCGAGCATCTTTGAGTTGGGCTAATATTTTTATTTTTTCAAAGTAATCGTTCCAAAGTTTTGGGTTGTCTTTTGGGTTGGTCGCATCATTGTAGAGCCAAAACATATAGATTTCTTCTTTCTCGTTCCGTAGTACTCCGTCCGTATCTGACCAAGATAGTTTTAGTATTTTATCTTCTGTCAAGGCTTTATATTTGGTGAAAACTGGATAGTTTTCTTCTGGGACGTGTTCGACTGTATTCCAGCCCAACGGTTTGTATTCACGGTTGAATACGAACCATTCGTTTTTATCATTTTTCTTCATGCCGTATGGCATATTTATTCTAAAAAAATCTCCAAGTGCCATATTATTATATTTTTTATCTGCTGATAACGTTTAGCTTGTTGTTGTTTATAGGGTCTACGGGCTGGCTGTTCTGCGGTATGGACAGCAAGCCGAGATTGAACATAACTTATTTGCTTTTTTCTATGATTTTCTTTATTTCTTCTAAAAAATGTGCAAGGCTGCTTCCTGTTAACTTCAGCCACTCATAGCCATCAACTATGTTTTTATCATATTTTTCGTTAAAATAATCTCCAATTTCCTTAGAATATCGCTCCGAAGTATCAACTAACTCCCCTAAGTTTTCCTTATATTTGTCATTTATCACAGTTACATAAACAATAAATACTAGAACATTTATTGCTAAGCCCACAAACACGCCAATCATCTTAATTGATTTAGATATCTCGGTATTTGGTTGAAGATCAACACCATCTGGGAAGATGGTAAAAAAACTATAGAAGAAAAAATTAAAATAATTAGGTGGGGTCACAAAAAGAAAATGATTTGAATCAAATTTATATAACGTATAATTTAATCCGCTAACGTAGATTATAGATACTAAAATTGCAAAAAGCCCTTTCAGTGCAAATCTTTTAAAATACGACCTAGAACTTAAAATGTCGCTCACTTTTTGATTCAAAACATTAGAAAATGTGTGTATCAGAAGAAAGTGTTCTATCTGGGAAACTTTAACTTCATCTTTACGGGCTGTACTACTTGTCGAGTTTTGAAGATCTTTTTCAAACGCCTCTTTTGAAAAATTTAATTTAATACTTTTAACATTGATTTGAAACAACCTAACGGGCTCTGAAATTTCATTATAGTTGTTAAATACAATACGCAATAACAACAGCAAAAAACCCAGTCCTGGTATGATTAACCAATAAGATTGGAGACTTACCATACCCATGACACTTAAAACAAAAAAAATAGACCAAAACAATGTGCTCTTAAATTTAACTAAAAAAAGAATAAGCGTATCAATGTAAGCGAGTAATAAATAATATTTTTTGTATTTTATTAGATTTTCTGGTAGTTTCCAAATAAAGAATTTTGCAAGAGAAAATAAAATAGGATAAAAAGGGAATAGAGCTATTAGCCCTATGTTTTTCCAAAATCTTTTGTTTCCAATAGCAATCCAAGTGCCTAATAATAGAAGCCAAATTAAAAAAAATCTAAATAAAATATATTTATGTTCATCTGTGTTAAAATGCTTAATTGATAAACGTAAATCAATATCAGTAATGAATAGCCGAAGTGAAAAATATAACCAAATAAATAAAAAAAAGTAATACTTTTTTCTGTTTGTTGAATAATTACCCCAAGATATAATACTTTTAACATCTTCTTTTGATGGAAGATTATTGTTGTACTGATTAGCCTTATTATTGCTAGTTATCTTTTGCTTCTTTGAATGCTTATATCCACTACTCACTAATTAAATGATTTTTAAAAGTTAAAAACGTGTGTGTTTATTTCGGTTAAATCTTATTTGATTATGCGCAACCACAGTTTGTGGTAACTCCCCAATACCCAAACTTGCATAAAAACACGCATTGATACAAGTCCAGTTGCGTGAAACCAACCAAACTTGGTTGGTTTCACGAACCACCCCATCCAACTACCCCCAACAAAAATGCGGATACCAGTCCCCAATTGCGGAATATCAGCATTTTATGCTAGTTAAAATTGAGCGGAATTTGTGTAAATGGTTTATGTTATGAAATTTCAATGACACAAACATACGACAATTTTTTTATAATTCTATCCCATCCAATAAAATTTTTATTTTATACCAACCAGATTTCACAATATACATATAAATTACCCTAAATAGCCCCCCAAATTACAAAGTATGCGCTATACTACCCACAAAAAAAACCAAAACCCCACCTCCCCACGTATATGTCTGTCAGCAGACGCTTTGGACATTTTTATGCCGTGCTTCCGCCAGTTTAGATACCTTTGCCACAGCATTACACACAACAAATATGCACGATAAGGCCAGTACCACTGCCATACTGATTTTTTCCAGAACTGCTTCCCGCGAGGCAGATGTAAAGACATTTGATCCGTCTTTGGGTAAATCGGGCAATAAGTTAGTGGCCCGTTACCTGATTCGTCAAACCGTAAAGACCGCCCGTAAGACAGGACTGCCCGTTTTTTTATGTTACGATAACGCCGCTGCTGATCTATCCTTTGGCCAGCGTTTTGCGGATGCAGTAGAAGGTGTTTTCCAAAAAGGGTATTCAAAATTAATCACCATTGGCAACGATAGCCCCGAATTAACTAGTAAGGTATTGATCGAGGCGGCGCACCAATTGGAGCAAAATACCATCGTTGTCGGCCCTGCTGTGGATGGCGGTATCTATCTACTAGGGCTTGGGCAAAACCAGTACAATCGGGCCGCATTTATTGATCTGCCTTGGCAAACAGCACAGTTACAACATGCATTGCCGCAGTGTTTTTCATCGAATAATGCAGACCTAGTTTGGTTAGGTGTATTAAGCGATATTGATAATAGCCGCGATTTTAAGGCGTTATTGCGTCGTTTGTCGGTGTTTAGTGGGCTTTTGATTCAATTGTTGCGGCTTTTGGCTGCGCGGGGCCCCTTTAATTCACCTAGACCTCTTTTTTTCTCCTTCTTTTTAGATATTGCTCCGTTCCGAGGGCCTCCCGACTTGTGTTGATATTATTTAATTTTTTAAAGCCACAAAGTGGTTAAACGTGAAAAACGCCGAATGAAATTCGGGGTATCCGTGTCGCGCTTTCACAACCTTGCAAAGGGGTGAGCCGCTGCGTAACCTATTCTATTTCTGATATTAAAACTAATGTTACTCCAGCATCGTCGCATGGCGTAGATGCTAATTATTTATTTATTTATATGAAAAAACTGTTTTTACTCACCTGCTGTTTCCTTACAGCAAGTATCTTATTTGCCCAAAAAAAGGTAGTAGAGGGCACTGTACGCGACCCGTTATCGGGCGAAACTTTAACTGGCGTAACCATCGCCGAAAAAGGGCTGACCAACGGCACCACTTCCGATGCAGTAGGGCATTATTCCCTAACGGTCAATGAAGGTGATGCTGTATTGGTCGTCTCCTTTGTTGGCTATACCACCCTCGAAATCCCTGTCAACAACCGTCGCGTGATCGACATAGAACTACAGGATGCCACACTCAACCTCAATGAAATCGTGGTGACGGCACTTGGTCTCGAACGGCAATCCAAAGACTTGGGTTATGCGGTGCAACGCTTGAGTAGCGAAGAGGTTTCTGCCGTTAAATCTGCCAATTTTACAGATAATTTGGCGGGCAAAATTGCCGGCGTAACCGTGACCCAAGGCGCGACAGGGGTTGGTTCTACCTCCAAAATCATTGTTAGGGGCGAGGCTTCGTTTTCCAATAACAACCCACTTTTTGTGGTAGATGGCATTCCGGTCAACAATAATTCCTTGATGAATACTTCGAGTGAGGCTGCCGCAGGTTTGCAGGAAGTGGATTTTGGTAATGGCGCAATGGATCTCAATGCCGATGATATTGCTTCGGTTACGGTATTGAAAGGCCCCAGTGCCGCTGCATTGTACGGGACAAGGGCTGCCAATGGCGTTATCCTCATCACCACCAAAGATGGCGCGAATAAAGAGGGAATTGGTTTGAGTTTTAATTCCTCTACTTTTTTTGACCAACCGTTCCAATTGCCCAAATTCCAAAACCAATACGGACAGGGTAATTCGGGTAAATTTGAGTTCAAAGACGGTCTGGGCGGAGGCGTAAATGACAATATTTCCTACAGTTGGGGCCCAGAATTGAACAAAGGCAATCTTGCGCCGCAATACGATAGCCCTGTTACCTTACCCGATGGGCAGGTAGTGCGTGGTGGTGATGTGGCCGTACATGGCGGAAAACCGATCACACCCACCGAACTCGTCAATTACCCCGATAACCTCAAGGATTTTTATCAAACGGGGCTAACAACGACCAATAATATAGCGGTATCGTCTGGTTTTAATAAAGGTAGTTTCCGGTTGTCGCTCACCGATTTAAGGAGTAAATCTTTTATTCCTGGGGTGAATTTCGACCGCAAAACAGCAGCAGTTCGCCTCAGTTTTCAACCGATCCAACGTTTGAAAATCACGTCCTCCGTTAATTATATCAATACACAGAGCAAAAATCGCCCAGCGAGCGGATATGGTTCTGAAAACACCAATTATGCCTTGGTGGCTTGGGGGCCGCGTTCGCTCAATATCGAACGAATGAAGGATTATTGGCAGCCCGGATTGGACGGATTGCAGCAATATTCGTATAATTATACGTTTTTTGATAACCCATATTTTACCTTGTTGGAAAACCGCAACGCGCTCAACCGCAACCGTTTGATCGGTAATATTGCTGCCCGTTATGCTTTTTCCGATCACCTGAGTCTCTCTGTGCGGAGCGGGATGGACTATGCCAACGATCAGCGTTCTTTTCGCCGCAATTATAGTTCCAACCGCTTCAAAAATGGCGCGTACTCCGAACAAACCGTCTATTTCAAAGAAGTAAATACCGATTTTTTGTTGAATTATAACCGCGACATCAACGCATTTACGCTGGATCTTTCAGCAGGCGGCAATCGCATGGATCAATATGGTGCTAATCGCCAAACCTTGGCTAATTCCCTTGCGCAAGCGGGTGTTTTTAGTCTGGCAAATGCCGCCACACCCCTCGAAATCGTTTCCAATGATGCCCGAAAGCGGATCAATAGTTTTTACGGATCGGCCAAATTAGGTTTTAAAAACTTCATTTTTCTCGATATTACAGGCCGCAATGACTGGTCGAGTGCTTTGGCAACGCCGTCTTCCACAGCGAATACATCGTTTTTTTATCCATCGGTTTCGGGTAGTTTTGTGTTCTCCAATGCATTCCGGTTACCCGATTATGTTTCTTTTGCCAAAGTGCGCGCCAGTGTAGCCAAAGTAGGTAACGATACCGATCCATTCCAAACAGCGGGTGTATTTGTACCTGCAACGCCATTTAGTAGTCAGCCTACTTTTACGGCGCAGTCGTTTATTGCGAATGCTAATTTGCGCCCCGAAAGTATTTCTTCGTATGAAATTGGGGCAGATATACGCTTTTTTGATGATCGCCTCCGCGTGGATGCGACTTATTACGATGGATTGACCGAAAACCAAATCATTGCGTTACCGGTGGCCATTTCATCGGGTTATAAGCAACAGGTGGTAAATGGTGGTTCTGTTCGGTCGCGTGGTATTGAAATAATGGCAGGAATTACGCCATTCCGCAAGAAAAATTTTCAATGGAACACGATGCTGAATTTTAGCAGAAATATAGCCACCGTGGAAGATTTGCCAGATGGTATTGATCGTTTGACTCTGGCGTATAACCGTGTTTATGACAATGTGAACCAAACCGTATGGGTACAAGTAGAAGAGGGCGGACGCATCGGTGATTTGTACGGAACTGGGTATAAAAAGAACGAAGACGGCGCGTTTATTATCAATGCCAGCGGCGGTTATACGGTGGACAACACCTTAAAAAAATTGGGTAATTATAACCCCGATTTTATACTTGGTTTCAACAATCAATTCCGTTATAAATCTTGGAATTTGGGCTTTTTGTTCGATTGGCGGCAAGGCGGCGTATTGGTGTCGAGGACATTGGCTTTGGCAGCTGTTGGTGGACAATTGATCGAAACCGCCAACCGTCCCACAGAAGGTATTGTAGCGCAAGGTGTGGTGAATACAGGTACGCCAGAAGCACCCGTTTACGCACCCAACACCAAGGCCGTACCTGCCGAAACCTATTACCGCCAATACTACGACCGCAACCACGAGGAGAACAATACTTATGATGCTTCGTACCTCAAATTGCGCGAATTTACCTTAGGTTACACGATTCCATGCAAAAAAGACCGCGATTTGACGGTAGCATTAATTGGTCGTAACTTATTCGCATTCAGCGCAATACCACATTTTGATCCCGAGCAGTTATCGGTTCAGGGGCAACAATTTGTGAGTGGGGTAGAGGATATGTCGTACCCAACCACAAGGAGTATCGGATTCAAAATTGGCTTTAATTTTTAACATCAAAAATCATGCAACACATCAAATATATACTTTTCCTTTTCGCTTTGTTGGCCACGGCCTGCACCAAAGATCTGGATACCATTAATACCAATACCAACGCGCCTATTGAGGTGAATCCTTCCCTTTTATTGCGCAAAGTTATTTACGATTACGGCGAGCAAATGTCTTACGAAGGCTTTGTGGCGGGCAATTTATTGGGGCAGTATTTTACCGAAATCGATTTTAATTTATTCGATCGACACAGTTTAACCGAACCGCAATTTGGTGGCAATCCTTGGCCGGTATTGTACACCAATTTGCGCGACAATGAAATTATGCTACAACAAGCGCGCAATAATCCTGCTTTTGCGGTGTATGAAGGCCCTGCGCTTATTTTAAAGTCATATATGGCGGCGGCTTTGACCGATATTTACGGAAATGTACCCTATTCACAGGCACTAAAAGCCAATGATGGCAATGTAACGCCTGCGTACGACGACCAAGAATTGATCTATAACGGGCCGGGTGGTATTTTAGATAATTTGGACAAAGGTATCGCGGCCATTCAGGGTTATACGGCGGCTCAAAAATTGACAGGTGATATTTTATACAACGGCAATTTGAATGCTTGGGTTACCTTTGCCAATACTTTGAAAATCAAATATTTGATGCGTATTTCGGGTAGGGTAGTGGTCGCATCGCAATTACAAGCCATTTTTGATTCGGGCAATTTTATCAAAACAAATAGCCAAAATGCTATTTTTAATTTTACAGATGGACAGCCCAATAATTTCAGGATGGCTAATTTGAGGGCTGGCGATTTTAACCTGTTTATCATGTCTGAAACCATGGAAGAAATACTTAAAGGGTATGAAGATCCACGCATTTCGAAGTTTTTCAGGCCGATTGGTAGCGATCCAACCAAAACCCAATTTAAGGGCTTGTTGAACGGGCCAAATGCCTCGGCCACCTCTATTTCGGTGGGCAATTATTCCTTGAGTGGTACTATTTTTAGGGAAAAAACCAGCGATTTGGATGCCAATTTTATGACCGCTTGGGAAACTCATTTCTTATTGGCAGAAGCGGCCGAGCGCGGCCTCATCACTACCGATGCAAAAACGCTTTACGATGCTGGGGTGCAATTGGCATTTGAATATTGGCAAACGGCTTTACCTGCATCGTACCTTACAACGGGTACGGCGGCGTACGGGATCAATGGTGCGAATAAATTGCAGCAAATCATTACCCAAAAATGGTTGGGCAATATCGTGAACGGATACGAGGGTTGGATCGAATACCGCAGGACTGGTTTCCCTGTGCTAAAAACCGTAGCGGCCAGCCTCAATAATAACTTGATTCCGGTGCGTATGCCTTATCCAACCGATGAAGATGCCCTGAATAAGGTCAATTTTAACGCAGCAGCCGCCAAAACCAATGGAAATAGCGTAAACGCCAATGTTTGGTGGGATAATAATTAAAGCAATATGGACTTTCAAGATATTCAATTTTGGCAATGGGTGACGATTATCGGCTTGGGTTTAGGCTTGTTTTTGGTATCGCCATTTGCGAAAACCAGCAGCGATTTTTTCAAAGCCAGTGCTGCGCCCGGCAAAACGCCGGGGGCGGTGTTGCTGACGGGCAGCCTTGTTATTTCGTGGATATTTGCGAAGTCTATTACCAACGCCGCCAACCTAGGGCTTACCTATGGCTTTGTTGGCGGCGTTGCTTATGCCTGTTATTATTTATCTTTTTTGGTGGCGGGTATTGTCATTTACCAATTGCGGGTACGCGGCGGTTATACGAGTATTCACGAGTTTATCGGTGGGAAATTTGGTCGCAGCGCGGTAAGGGTGTTTACAGTACTCATTGCGATCCGTTTGTTCAATGAAGTATGGTCCAATACGATGGTGATTGGTTCTTATTTTGGCGACAAAGGCAGCCCATCGTATTACGGTGCTATATTGGTTTTTACGGCTCTTACACTGGCGTATGTACTAAAAGGCGGCTTAAAAAGTTCTCTCCTCACCGATTTTATTCAAATGTTGGTTTTTGCAGTCTTACTTTTTCTGATTTTAGGCGTTTTATTGCCCAAAGAACAGGGGAATATCGGTGCTTTTGTAGCGGAAGGGGAGTGGAACGCGGCACACGGCCTTAACCTGTTGTTTGTGGTTTTGTTACAAATTTTGAGTTATCCTTTCCATGATCCGGTGATGACCGATCGCGGTTTTTTGACCCGACCCAAAACAACCCTTTATGTTTTTATAGCGGCTACAGTGATTGGTTTTTTGTGTATTTTGTTGTTTAGTTTTGTAGGGATTTACGCGCGAATACACGGTATGCAAGGACAAGCGGCGGTAGAAGTAGCTCGTTCGCTGGGCGCAGGTATGATGTTGATGATGAACTTAATTATGATTACATCGGCGGGTTCTACACTGGATTCTACCTTTTCTTCTTTCTCCAAACTGATTGTCGTGGATTTGGGTAAAAAGGAGCAAATTACGGTGAACAAAGGCCGATGGGCCATGTTGATATTGGCGGTAATCGGGACAATTCCGGTTTTTTTAGGACCAGAAGTGCTGAGTGCAACAACAGTTAGCGGTACAATGGTAATTGGGTTAGCACCTGTTTTTATTTGCTGGAATGCAGATGTACCACCTTTGGGATACCATTTATCGGTTTGGACAGGTATTTTTTTTGGTGTAGTATTTGCTTTTGGCATTTATCCGGCGCAGTTGATATGGTTTTCGGGGCCTTATGCTGATTTGTTATCGGTGAATTTACTGGGCACAGTTTTGTGTTTTTCTTTGTTTTTTGGATCAAAATGGATTTGTAACCGTACATTTTTATTTTGAGTAATAGACTTTGGGGTTTTAGATGAAGTACAGTACCCCAAGTGTGGCAAGACCGGCCTTAGAAAAATGCAGGTTTTGCTGGAGTGGAGGCGGATGAAGCCAAAAACTGTTTGAGCCAAACAGAGTTAGCGAGGCACAGCCTCTGCTCAATAGTGCGGCGAGTTTTTTTGGCGCCGCCGGAGCGAGGAAGCAAAAGCACCGCATTTTTCGTCAGCCGAAGCCTTTTTTGCCTACTTTTTTTGGCGAAAAAAAGTAGGAAGTAGATTTTATTGCACAAGTTTTTATGCTTTTGAGATTGTGCAAAAGTGTAACTGTTTTTCTCAAAAGAAAAAGTGTATAGATGTAAGCAAAATGGATAAAATAATCAATAAAGTACGCGATATTGGTACGCTGCGCGGCAAACTACTGGTTTTTGGTGGTGTATATAGCAATTTACAGGCATTAGAGGCCATGAAACAGATCGCTGATGCCGCCGGAATTTTGCCGGAAAACATCCTTTGCACTGGCGATGTGGTGGCGTATTGCGCACAACCCGAGGAGTCGGTACAAATGGTCAAAAACTGGGGTATTCACGTCATTGCAGGTAATGTAGAGATACAGTTGCGGAGCGGAGAAGAAGATTGTGGTTGCAATTTTGGAGATGGTTCGCGCTGCGATTTGTTTTCCCGTCAGTGGTATCCTTATGCCCAATCGCAATTGTCACAAGATGCCATTGCGTGGATGCACACTTTGCCCGATCATCTGTGTTTTACCTATGCTGATCGACGCGTTTATATGCTACACGGTTCTTTTTTTGATACCTCGGAGTTTATTTTTAAATCAACCCCTTGGTCGGTAAAGGCCGCTAATTTTGAAGCCACCCAAGCCGATATTATCCTTGGTGGTCACTGTGGACTGCCTTTTCAAGATATTCAGGATGGAAAATATTGGTTGAATGCAGGTGTCATAGGCATGCCCGCCAACGATGGAACTACTCGTGTTTGGTATATGATTTTGGAAGAAACTACCGATGGATTTACAGTGCAACACCATTCTTTTTCCTACAATAATGCCCTAGCGGCAGCACTTATGGCGCAAAATGCCTTGCCTAAGGCGTATTCGGGTACGTTGTTATCGGGTATTTGGGATAATTGTGATATTTTGCCAGAGGAGGAAACGGCAATACAAGGAATTGCTTTGGTTTAAATTAAAGTTTTGCAGAATTTCTACTGCCCTTACCTGTTGTTCTAAACAAACTTGGTGCTAAAATAGATACGCGGTAAAATTAAAAACACCTATATTTGCATAAAAATAGAATCCGTTATGGCAAAAGACATTTTTCACGACAATGTGCGGCAAGCCTTAGTAAAAGAGGGTTGGTTAATCACAAAAGACCCACTTCACATAGACCTTGACGAGACTTATATTGAAATAGATCTTGCCGCTGAAATGGTTTTTGCTGCTGAACGGGCAGGTGAAAAAATTGCCGTTGAAGTCAAATCCTTTCTTAGCAAATCCATTATATCAGATTTTCATCAAGCTATTGGACAATATTTGGACTACATCGAAGCTCTTGATGAAACAGAACCAGAACGAGAACTTTATCTTGCGTTACCTATTGATGCCTACAATAATCGTGTCTTTCAGGGGCGCTTTATTCAAAAAAGATTAAGAAATGAAAATGTCAAACTGATTATTTTTGATCCACTAACCAATACTATTATAGAATGGAAAAAGTAAATCACTATCGCCAAATTTTACAAGAGGTTTTAAAAGAGTATAGCACAGATAAAAGCGGCTATCCTCAACCTACTGATGTCGAAACACAATTGCTTTTCGACATTCAAAACGACCATTATCAAGTCTTGCGAGTTGGTTGGCGCAATCAGAAACAAGTATTTCTTGTTATATTTCATTTTGATATTAAAAATGAGAAGATTTGGCTACAACAAAATGTAACAGATTATGATATTATCGGAGACCTCGAAGCACGTGGTATTCCTAAATCCGATATTGTTTTAGCTTTTCACTCGCCTCAAATGCGCCCTTTCACGGGCTATGCGGTTGCTTGATATGAATGATGAGTTATGGATATAAATCAATATATTTATTTGCAACTCATCATTCTTCATTAATTTATTGTTTCACAAACTTCACCTACTCTACACCCACTTTCAACACATACGTCCCTTGCGGCAAAGCGGACACATCCAGATGTTGTCCTGTTTTGCCCGTCAAAACTTGTTGACCGAGTAGGTTGAGGATTTGTAAATCGCCCTCCTCTCAATCTTCTCGGGGTGCACCTGCTGTATGATTCGCATTTTTAAAGAAGGCAAAGGAATTTGTATCAAAGACTTTGGTGTAGGACTCTCGCCCGAACAACGCACCAAACTCATGCGCGAAGTCTTGGTCTTTTCCGCCCTTACCGCGCCATTTTCTCGTTAGAAAGCGCTGTTATCTGCCTCAAAAATGGCTTGTCTGAACGAAAAATACCTGCGTTCATTTCTGCTAATTAATTATGTCCTGACACTTTATTCGCATACATTTGCGACATTAAACTTCGGTGATACACGCGTAAAGCCGAATGTCGTAACGATATAATTAAAAGTATAATGGAAAAACAAAACGAATCAAAAGCCCCTGCGTATTGGGTGCCAACTGCTTATTTCGCTGAGGGTTTACCTTTTGTGGCCATTGCCGCTGCCTCAGCACTCATGTTTAAGAATCTGGGTATTTCTGATACTCAAATTGCATTTTGGACATCACTCATTCTGTTGCCCTATACCATAAAACCTTTGTGGGGGCCATTTTTGGAGATGTATAAAACCAAGAAATATTTTGTAGTGGCCACCCAATTACTTACGGGTGTTTTGTTTGGTTTAGTGGCATTTTCGTTGTCTTTACCCAATTTTTTTACCTATTCAATTGCATTGCTGGCGATGATCGCCTTTAGCGGTGCTACCCACGATATGGCGGTGGATGGTGTGTATTTGAATGCTCTTTCGCCTAAGTCGCAAGCCGAGTATATTGGTTGGCAGGGTGCTGCATACAATATTGCAAAGGTATTATCGGGGGGCGCGTTGGTGTATATGGCGGGTCAATTGGAGGCCAGTATCGGTGTAGTAAGTGCTTGGATGGCTGTCATGGGGATTTATGGCGCAATTATGCTTTTACTCGGTGTTTATCATATCAAAACAATGCCAGCAGGCGGTGCTGCTACTACTGTGACTTCATTAAACGAGGGTTTTGCTACCTTAAAAGACGTGGTCATCTCCTTTTTCCAAAAGAAAAATATTGGGTATGGTATCCTTTTTATCATCCTGTACCGTTTTGCCGAGGGGCAGGCGATCAAAATCACGCCTTTGTTTTTTAAAGCAGCACGGGAACAAGGCGGACTTGGTTTAACCACTTCCGAAATTGGTATTGTATATGGTGTTTTTGGTGCATTGGCCTATCTTTTGGGCTCGCTTGCCGGTGGATATTACGTCTCGAACAAAGGACTGACCAAAAAAACACTCTTGATTTTGTGTTGTTTTTTCAACCTGCCTTTTGTGGTGTATGCTATTTTGGCCTATTTTATGCCAACGAATTTATATACCATCGCTACCGCTGTTGCGATTGAATATTTCGGGTACGGATTTGGATTTGTAGGACTTATCCTCTTTATGATGCAGCAAATTGCCCCGGGTAAATACAAGATGGCGCATTACGCATTCGCCTCGGGTATTATGAACTTGGGCGTGATGATACCTGCTATGATTAGTGGTTATTTGAGCGATAAATTGGGGTATTGCAATTTCTTTATTTGGGTATTGGTGGCCACAATTCCTGCTTTTTTGATTACTTGGCTGGTTCCTTTGCACGAGGAACAAAAGGAGGTCTAGGGGCTTCATCAAAACCCCACCACAACAACCCGACTACCACGCCCATTACGAGCAAAGGCTTTTAACATAACCACCTTTACCCCCGCAACCAAAACTGGGGTTGTATAAAGTGCCGAATGTACCGTCGGTTCAGTACCATCCGTCGTATATCGAATATCAAGTCCGGGAAACTCTACATTGGCTTTCAAAGTGCCATTTTCCACTGTTGCGCCGGGCAATGGAATCCGATAGCCAATACCGCCAAACAAGGCATCTAATCTTGGTAACTCAATTTGGCCTAGGCGGTTGGCAAATTCGTTCCAAGCCGCCGCGTAAGCATTTTGGCGTAAAAGAGGGTCTTTTTCATTGCCCCAAGTTGGCGCATTAGCCCAAGCCCGCTCTGCCAATGCAACCATACGAGGAAAAAGCATGTATTCAAGTCGCTCTGGAGATCGAATGGTTTCACTCCAAAGTTGACCTTGAATCCCTAAAATATTGTTGCGTCCCTTTTCGGTGAGGCGAATGGCGTTTTTATACTTCACATCAGCATTTATTGCATTGCCCAATACATCTTGTTCCGCGCATTGATAGAGGTCAAATGGTTGAAATTTAAACGTATTTTCCGTATTTAAGTAGCCTCCCCAATAGTAGCCAGGCTCTTCGGGGTCTTTGTCGTAAGCAAAATCAAAATACAGATTAGGGGCATTCGATAGCACTACTTTATAACCGGAATTAGCCAAAGCATAAGCGACCTCCTCTTCTCCTCCCCCCCAAATCGTGTTCCAAATATAAGGTACCACCTGCTCCCCAGAAAATGTCGGATTAGGTAGGCGAGTGCCACCTTTTTGGGTCATCGCAATTTCTTCCCAACCCGCAGTCTGTATCCCGCGCGATGATAAAATTTGGTTGACCCGTTGCAGGAAATAATCGGCAAGGTCTTGAGCGTCTTTTAATGCTGGCTGTTGTTCCATCAAACGTAAGCATGCAGGTGATTGCAACCAAACGCCTTGCGGTACTTCATCGCCTCCAATATGCAGCATGGGTAGCGCCGCTCCTGCTTCGGCATACATGGACAAAAGTTCGTCCACGACCTTCTCTATCAGTGCGTAAGTGGATTCCATACCTACATTGACTACATTTTTTCGCCACATTTGCACCGATTCATAGACCGAAGTATCCTCCCAATCGGTCAATAAATAGGCATTGGCGCCCTGTGTGTCGCCCTGCGACATATAATGGTCATACCGCGCTTCCATTGATCGTATGGCCGCTCGTGCATGTCCGGGGAAATCAATGGCAGGTATCACCTCGATATGTAATTGCTGCGCATATTGCAGTAATTCAATAAATTCTTGGCGACTATAGTAGCCATTGCCCGGTGAGGACGGATCATCTGGATCAGGTCCAGAACCACAGGAGGGCATTAAACAATCTTTTTCTGTATAAGTATGCCCGCGTCGCCCACCTACTTGGGTTAATTCGGGTAGATCAGGAATTTCAATACGCCATCCTTCATCATCGGTTAGGTGAAAATGAAATTTATTCAATTTGTATAAAGCCATCATATCCAGCAGTTTGTGGATACTCTCAATGTCATGGAAATTCCGCCCTACGTCTAAGTGTAATCCGCGATAAGCAAACCCCGGCGCATCTCGGACGATGGTAAATGGAACCGATAAAGCCATTGTATCGCTTTCCAAATGACTACCCAATAACATTCTTAGGCTCTGAATGCCATAAAAAACACTGCTTGGGTCTGTACCAATTATTGATATGCCATCGGTGTTAATGTCTAAAATATAGGCCGTTTGCTCGTTTTTTTCGATGTTTTCGGCCATTTCTACTCGACCAATCTCTACTCGAATATCGCCGATTTTTCCTTCTATAATGGCCAATGGCGTACCGATACTTTCCGCGAGTATATTGGACAAATACTGCGCTTCTGCTTTTAGTTGCGGCGCGTAAGCGATACAATGTGTGGGCAATATTTGGAAAAAGCCCGCACCTTTTTTCAAAAAAACGGGCTTAGGGGAAATAGGGGAAATCTGCTCTTTGGGTAATAAGTTGAGGTTGTTGTCGTGTTCAAATCTGGATTGGGCAGTAGGAACCGGCAAATGATCGCCGGCGTGGCGTATCATTTGCGCCGGGCGGCTAAATGCGCCGATACTAAAATTGTTGATTGCTTCGGGAGTTAGCGTATTTCCATCGTTGTCTTTGTAAACGATATAAAACCCTGCCGGCGCATCGGTTGTTTTAATCGACCAATATTTGGCTAAAAAACTAATCTCAACTTGGTTATTTGGAGCCAACGGCTCAAATGCCGAGGTAGGCGTTAAACAGAAAAAATCACCGTTAATATGTTGAATATCAAACCCTTTTGCAACAGATTCAGGTAATACCATCCGCAAAAAATTGAAATAAATAGACCAGTTGCCCGATAACGCCTCAGTGCCATTATTGGTCAGAATGAATGCCGCTTTGAACTGCTCTAATCCTTCATATACATTTTCGATAAGATTGTATTGAATGGCTAAATCCTTACCTGATGGGTTAAAATACATAGAAATGAATTTTGTACTAATGACCCGCAAAAGTATAATAAAGTTTGTTTAAAATCAATATCCCGCTACCAGCAGTAAGGTTTTCTTTTTGAAGGTGCAGCGCACTGTAATACTTGTAGCAATGATAAATTTTCCGCGTTTTAAAGGTGCAGCGCACCGTAATATTAAATTTAATGTCACGGTGCGCGGCCCCCTAAACCCCTAATGCGCCATCAATCTCTTTTAATCTTCCTAAAATACCCGAATACTGCGTTTCAAAATGCGCAATTTGTTTTTCTTCTGTTTCGAGCAAAGCATCCAATTCCAGAAAATTATCCCCAATTTTACCTTTGATAGATCGGATATAATATTTTAATTTTTGCTCCAATGCTTCGGTCATGCGCTCCCTACCTTTGGCAATTTCCAAATCGTATCCAGAGACAATTTTACGGCGTTGCATACCTGCCGTTATTCCTGCAAACAACAAGCCGATACCCGTTAATACGCCACCTGTAATATCAAAAACTGCCGTTTGAGTTACACCAGCCAAGATCAGGCCAATGAGTGCTGCACCACTACCGGCAGCGATACTCGGCGAAATACTAGCATTTTCAGGAAATAAACGCTCATCGGTAAAACTATCCGAACGGCTCATAAACTTCGAAAATGCTTCTTGTAATTCTTTTAAAGTAGCAGCGCGCTTGTCCGCAATGTCCTCAAAAATATAATGATCGGAGCGCACCACTGTATTGGATTGTTTGATTTTTAAATCGATCATTTTGGCCATTTGCTGCACTGAATCGGCCAAATCTACCACGCCATCACTGAGTTTGCTTTTGAGTTCGGCATTCAAATTGACTTCCAGTTTTTTGCTCAGTTCGTCCAACCAATCTGTAATCGATGCTTGTTTGCTAAAAATGCCCATAAAGGAACGTTTCAGCATACTCGGAAAGGAGAGGCCATCACTCAATTCCTGCCCAACATTTTTTGTCGTTTTGTCGTAGCCGTTTAGTAGGTTTTCGATCAATATATTGGCTTGGTTATTCGACTTTTTCTCTTGATTTTCAAGCGTTTGTACAATATCGTTGCGGAAAGCAGTATCGGTTTTATATTGTTCGCTGCGGGTATTCAAATCTGTTCTGATACGATCCAAAATACCATAAGAAGTGGTGATATTATTGCGTAATTTGAGTGCTGCCCCGCGGCCACCCGTAACATGCGTACGGATATAGTCGCGCACCAACGAGAAGCCACTTTGGTCGAAATGACCATCCAGTTCGGCCTTAGCGCTTGTACTGAAAATAGTAGGATCTGCAATGCCTTTTTTTACGGCAAAATCATACAATCCTTTTTCATTCACCAGCAGGTCCTCTGGCGACAATAGGTCTTTTTGTTGCAAGATAAACACTACCTTTTTGTGCCAATCTGTATGGATAAAATCAAAAAAGTCCCAAGCCGATTGTCGGTATGGATTTTTCGCTTCAAACACAAAAAGCACTAAATCGCTGGCGGGTACAAATCGTTCTGTCACCTCTTGGTGTTGTGCCACAATGCTATTGGTGCCAGGCGTATCTACAATTGCAATTTCTTTAAGGATTTCTACGGGTAGGAATATCTTTTTTAAATAGGGATTTACAACCGTAATTTGTTCGTGCTCGCCGTAAACAATCTGTTGAATAGTATCCGTCATGGGCTGAGGTGCCACAGCGCAAATATCGCGGCCAGTATCAAGCAAGGCGTTGACAAAACTAGATTTACCGGCCTTTACCTCACCTACAATGACAAACATAAACGGATCGGTCATTCTATTGCGTAGATCGCCGACCATTGCGGACAGTTCTTTGTGCCCAATTTCCTGACTAAGTTGGTGTAATTCCTTAACGGCATCTTCGACTTGTGC
The DNA here is from genome assembly GCA_043764095.1 of Chitinophagales bacterium. GTDB lineage: Bacteria > Bacteroidota > Bacteroidia > Chitinophagales > Saprospiraceae > M3007. The sequence continues at coordinate 23,422 of JAYUKX010000026.1, read as the reverse complement.
GCGTAGTGCCTGTGTGCGTTGGTTCAGTATCATATTGAAAATGAAAATTGAAATAGGAATGAGAAAACAATAGGTTGTAATAAATTATTGTTTTTACGTTCCTCGGAGTACAAAGGTAGCCAATTGGGGTAGGAATGGAGTTAATTTTTTACCTTTGCCGCAAAATTTTAATAAAAGTGATATTAACAGATCAAAAAATAGCAGAAGCGATCGGCACTGGTGCCATTGTAATTGAACCCTTTCGCCCAGAATGTCTGGGTACCAATTCCTACGATGTGCATTTAGGCAGTCATTTGGCTGTCTATAAGGATCATGTTTTGGATGCTAAAAAGCACAACGAAGTGAACCATTTCGATATTCCAGAAGAAGGTTTTGTACTGCAACCCGGTACTTTATACCTTGGTGTCACCGAAGAATACACCGAAACACATGGCGCAGTCCCTTTTTTAGAAGGTAAAAGTAGTATCGGCCGGCTGGGTATTGATATTCATGCAACTGCGGGTAAAGGAGATGTAGGTTTTTGTAATACCTGGACGCTTGAAATCTCGTGCGTGCATCCCGTGCGTGTATATGCGGGTATGCCCATTGGCCAATTGATCTATTTTTTGGTGGAGGGCGATATTGTTAATTACTACAACAAAAAGAGTAATGCCAAATACAACGAGCGCACGGTACGCCCAGTAGAAAGCATGATGTGGAAAAATTTTCTCTAACCACTTACCTTAATATGTGGTTAAATATCAAAACAGCAATGAAGTATTATATCTCTCTAATGATTGTTTTCGCTACATCGTGTGGTGATAATAACGTGCCACTAGATGCAGAAGCACGCAGAACGGTGGATTCACTTGCCTCCGCTGAAATAGGCATTCAACGGCGCACTATTGATAGCCTTTGCAAAGAACAACACACCCATACGTTGCCTCTTTTAATCGATTCTATTAAAAAAGTACGCCTAGAACAAATACAAAAACAACTCAGTACCATCCCAAAATAACCGCTATCTCGACATAAACACGATGCAGGAACAAACACCTCCCCGCTATATCCCATACCTCCCCACCTCCTTTGATGGTGCCATCACGCTAGACGGATCAAAAAGTATCAGCAATAGGGCTTTAATCATTCTCGCACTTGCCGATGCCAACGCAGCTGGTTATCTCAGCCACTTATCTACTTCCAACGATACCACCACTTTGCTTCGGCTACTTAACACCAGAAACGAGGCTCATACCTTCGATGCGGGCGATGCAGGCACCGTTTTTCGATTTATGGCCGCTTATTTGGCAACGCGTGCTGGTACTCAAGTACTCACTGGGTCAAAGCGTATGTTGGAGCGACCGATTGGTCCACTGGTAACCGCTCTGCGCACTTTAGGTGCTGATATTCAATACTTAGGCAACGAAGGGTATCCGCCATTACAAATCGGGCCACCCAATGAACTCGGCAAACAAATCAACACGCTCACCATTGATGCAGGAGTAAGCAGCCAGTTTTTATCTGCGTTACTGATGATAGGCCCATATTTGCCCAATGGCTTAACGTTGATTCCTTCCGGCAAAATGGTATCAAAGCCCTATTTAGACATGACAATGGGCTTGATGACCGAATTTGGTGCCCACTGCAAATGGGAAAATGACCACGTTATCGTATCTCCCGGCCAATATACGCCAAAATCATTCAAAGTAGAAGGTGATTGGTCGGCAGCATCGTATTGGTACAGTTTCGTGGCGTTAGCAGAAAAAGCAACTTTACGATTAAATGGATTATTTCAAAACAGCGTTCAAGGTGATGCCGTACTCAGCAAAATGATGCAAGCCTTTGGCGTAGAAACATCATTTGACCAAGATGGTATTGTTATTTCAAAAACAGGTAATTCCAAGCGACTGTTTGAATGGGACTTTCTGGATTGCCCCGATATTGCTCAAACGCTGGCCGTCACCTGTGCAGGACGAGGAATGCAGGGGGTATTTACAGGCTTAGAAACTTTGAGCATAAAAGAAACCGATCGTATTGCCGCCATCAAACAAGAATTGGCAAAAGTAGGTGCCAGTTTTGTTAAATTGCCGCCACATTTTAATAAAAAACAACCTGAAAAGATATTTTATATGCTGGAGGGGCAGGCAAAAATAGATGCAGATAACCCTCCCGTATTTGAGACCTATGGCGATCACCGTATGGCAATGGCATTTGCGCCACTCGCGTTATTGGGCAATATTATCGTTGAAAATCCAAGCGTAGTCGGCAAATCTTATCCAAGTTTTTGGGAGGATATGGAGGTTGTTTTATCGTCCTCTATACAAACATTTTAAAGACAAAATACAACAAAAAACCAGCAACAAATGCAACAGGCAGCGTTAGCAACCAAGCAATAGCAATATTTCGGATCGTCTTTCTTTGTAAATTCTTGACACCCCCTTCGGCCACCATCGTACCTGCAATGCCCGATGATAATACATGGGTCGTACTTACTGGAAGTCCCAAACCTGTACTAATGCCAATGGTTGCAGCCGCACATAATTCAGCACTCGCACCTTGTGCATAGGTTAAATGGGTTTTACCAATCTTTTCACCAATAGTCACCACAATACGCTTCCAACCAATCATGGTACCAATACCTAAACAAATTGAAATCATTAAAATACTCCAAAATGGAGCAAATTCATACGATTGTGCAAGGATAGAGGAATTGTGTTTAATGATGGACTTATGCCCTTTATCTACAATAAACCCATCTTTTATGGCGCTATTAATACCTTTATTCAAATTCTGAATATCAATGCGCGTCGCAATTAATTGGTCTTTATTACTACGGTTTAAGGTATCCAAACGAGCCACTAGTTTGGCAGAGTTGGCCGCATGTGCTAACAAGATGGGCGCGTGGGTTTCACTAACAGCAGCAGCATTTTTTAATGTTTCACCCATTTCTACTGCAGCCGCTTTAAGTTTTGCGGTATCGATATCAGGATTAAACGCAAATTGAAGCGGCATAAAAGCCATCATTACCACCAAAAGCAAACCAACACCTTTTTGACCATCGTTAGAACCATGGAAAAAACTAACCAAAGTACAAGTCAGTAATAATACCAAGCGGATCCAAAATGGTGGTGCTTTTTTGGTATCGGGTTCTTTAAAAATGACTTTACTTTTGATAAATACGCGCATCATATACATCAACAGGACGGCAAGTGTAAAACCAAATAAGGGCGAAATAAGCAAAGACATACCAATTTCCTGCGCTTTTTGCCAGTTTACTGTTGATTTAGGATGACCTAGAGAAAAGGCCAAACCAGCACCCAACAAGGAGCCAATCAAAGTGTGTGAACTAGAGCATGGAATACCATAATACCATGTACCAAGGTTCCAAGCAATGGCAGCAAACAGCACCGCAAGCACCAAGGAAACGGTTTCGGATATGCCGGAACCAAGCATTTCGTTCACAGGCATCAGTTTTACGATGCCCATGGCCACGCCTATCCCACTGGTATCAGCATTACCACCAAAAAGCCCCATGATCCAAGCCATCACAACACCTCCAAAGAAAACACCTACAAAATTCATAAATCCAGACCATACCACTGCCACTTGCGGCTTCAACGCTTTAGTGTAAATAACGGTGGCTACTGCATTGGCGGTATCGTGAAATCCGTTGATGGCTTCAAAGAAACAGACTGATAATAAACTGACAATCAATAATATAGATGACCAGGTTGATAAATCGTAGATAAAACTTAATAGCATAGTTTAAACAGATTTTAGGAACTAATTTTAAACGCAAAGGTCTTTCCTAGTGCCAATTTTGGCCGAAAAGTAGTGTTAAGTTAATGATAAATTTATTAAAATCAGCGAATATTTTTTAAATCATCTTTTAAAAGTGCCTAAAATAGCCTGTTAATAAAAAAATATTGACACTTTTGCACCCGTTTTTAAACTGATCCATATTTATGAAATTAAGTCCATATTTTTTGCTCCTTTTTTTATGCTATTCCTGCCGAGCACAAGAAAGAGTGAGCAGTATCCCACATAAAGACAATAAAACTACTTTTTTACTGGATAGTGCCGCCGCAGCGCATTTTATATTAGTGGATGCTTTTGATCGCTTTTTCGAGCGCGTAACACCTGTCGAAATGTCCATTCAAATGCACCAACCTTTGCCTTCGGGTGAAATAGATCAATTAGATATGCGTAATCGATTCAAATCGTATTTGCAATCTGATATGGATTCCTTTTCTGTAAAAGAGAGCCGTTGGGTATCAGAAATACTCACCAAAGTATTTGAAACTGTTCATAGTGTAAATCCCGATATTTTTCCAGATTCATTAATTTTGATCAAAACCAAGGGTAATCACTATGGCGATGGTGTTTACTATACCCGTGGAAAATGTATTGTAATCCCTGCGGATGTACTGAATAGGCGCGATAAATCAGCGTTTACATCCACTATGTACCATGAAATTTTTCATATTTATTCGCGGCTGCATCCTGAAAAGAAACAAGCGCTCTATGCACTTATTGGTTTTACTAATATTGGTTTAGATCATCTAATGTTGCCTTCTCCGCTAGATGAACGTGTATTGCATAACCCCGATGGCGTTGATTATGCGCAGCGTATCACGCTGCAATTGTCGGATACTGAGCGCGCCGATGCCATACCTGTTATATATGCGAATAGTAATGGCTACCATATATCAAATAAAACTTTTTTTTCTTATCTGGAATTTAACCTTTTCAAAGTAGAGCCAGCAGGCGATGGGAATTGGGCCGTAATTACCGCAGATGATGGTGTAACCAGTACCCTCAATCTTGCTCAAATTCCAGATTTTTACAAACAAATAAAAGACAATACAACCTATATCATTCACCCAGATGAAGTGCTGGCTGATAATTTTTCCTTTATCATGTTGGATTTAGATGGACAACAAGCCTCCATCCGATTTTCGAAAGAAGGGAAAGCATTACTCAAGTCGATAGAGCAGATTATTAAATAGAGCGCATGTATTTTCGTTAAATCTGATTAAACATTGGTTAAACGCTGGTTAATGATTTACACTAATCTAAAAGGGCGTTTTTATTAAAATGTTGATTATCAATTAATTGGATCTTAACACGTCAAAATTGTTAAAATTTGCAAGCAACTCATTTTTGTATTCTCCCGTCAGAAGGCAGTTGATTATTAGGCAAGCCCCTATTTTTGGGCCGTCAAACGATCAATACCTTGTTTGCGAACTAAATATCTACATTCAAACATTAAAAACAGATTATTAACCATGTCCAAAAAAATTTTTTCGACCGCACTTTTTGCCATCTTGATCACCTTTAGTGCCATGGCGCAAAAAATAGCCGTAGTGGATGTAACCGCAGTATTAGAAGGCTTACCCGATTATCAAAAAGCACAAGAACAATTAGATAAGGTGGCTACACAATGGCGCCAAGAGATTGCTGTTGAGCAAGATAAGATTAAAGGCTTGTACAGTAAGTACCAAGCGGAGCAGGTCTTGTTGAGCGAGGAAATGAAAAAGCAACGCGAAGACGAAATCACGGCAAAAGAGAAAGAAGTACGCGAATTGCAACGCCAAAAATTTGGCCCAGAAGGTTCGCTATTTAAAAAACGCGAAGAGTTCGTTAAGCCGATTCAAGATAAAGTGTATAACGCGATTAGTTCTTACGCCTCCAATCGCGGTTTTGATTTTATCTTCGATAAAGGATCCTCTTCTGGTTTGATCTTCGCTGATCCTAAAAATGACAAAACCGACGATATAAAAGGAATCCTAAAAAAGTAGTTTAATTAGGTTTTCGAGAATATCAAACAATATGCCTACCTTAGCTTCGTATTTTACACAGAAACATATATTAAAACAACAATGAAGAAGACGTTCGTATTGACCCTTGCCCTTGTATTGGCATCAGCATCGGTTACTTTCGCACAAAAATTTGGTTACTGCAACTCACTAGCCCTTGTTGGTGAAATGCCAGAAATGAAATCAGCGGATAGTGATTTACAAACCTTTCAGACCATGATGCAAAAGAAGGGTCAGGATATGGTAAAGGCTTTGCAAGAAAAAGCCGCAAAATTTCAGGCAGATCAGGAAAAAGGTTTACTAGCTCCTAAAGATGCCGCTGATTTGGAAGAAAAACTCAAAAAAGAGGAAACAGAAATCAATACCTTTGCGCAAGCAATGGAAGAGGAAATTGCAAAAAAACGCGAAATTTTGTACAAACCTATTTTAGAAAAGGTAAATGAAGCACTCAAAGCAGTATCCAAAGAAGGTAATTACTTTATGGTGTTTGATGTGAGTACTCAGGTATTGCTCTACGCTGATGAATCTCTTGATGTAACTAATTTGGTAAAAACCAAATTGGGTATACCTGTTACGGCTGTACCTGCTGGTGGTAAATAATTGATCGGCCAATAGAGTTCCTTTAAAAAAAGAAGCCAATCACGATACAACGTGATTGGCTTCCTTTTTTTGGGAATGACGGCAGGTCATTAACGACCCACCGTCAAAATATAACCCCAAAAAACCTATACAAAGTTACCCGCTTTTTGCCACCTTGTCAAGGGCAAATTCAAACTTTAACATTTAGAGGAGTAAGTAGGGCTGTAAATGACCCATAATGGGTATGTTATTGTGAATTTAAGATTTATTTTTATGGAAATAGGTAACAAGTTGGACTTTTTTACGTTCTAATATAGTATCAAACGATTAGAACTTGTTTGATATTAAACTCTATTAAAATATAAAATGAATTCACAGTTTATAACCATAATTAAATGTAAATTGGCTATGTTCCGTACTCTAACAATGCTATTTATTTTAAACTTACTTTTTCTCCCATTTGCTGCTTCGGCGCAAGAGGATTGGGAATTGAAAAGTGACAAAAATGGTATTAAGGTCTATTTCAAAAAGACAACCTCCGTTTATGAGATAAAATTAGTAACCTCTATTCAGTCTTCGCTTTCGGGTATTATTCAGTTGTTTAACGAAGTTGAAAATTTCCCAAAATGGGGGTATAAAGTTACTGAATCAAAACTACTCAAAAAAGTAAGCGATAATGAGATGTATTATCATTCCAAATTTGATTTTCCATGGCCGATGGATGATCGTGATGTGGTGATGCATACAAAATTGGAACAAGACCCCAAAACAAAAACAATCACCTCAACCAGTGTAGCAGATCCAACTTTTATACCACAAGAAAAAAACTACTTAAGGATGACCAATTCCAACACTAAGTGGACACTCGTTCCCGGTACAAATGGGTGGGTATATGTGGAATATTATATTTATTCCAGCCCCGGAGGAAGTATTCCTGATTGGTTAGTGAATGCTGCAATTGAAGTTGGTCCGCGCGAAACCATCAAAAATATGAAAACCATATTACAACAACCAACGTACAAAAAAGCCAAATTGGCATACATTAAAGAATAGGGGCGAACCTATGTGTTCGCCCTCACACGGGCGAACACGCAGGTTCGCCCCGACATGGGCGAATACGCAGGTTCGCCCCGACACGGGCGAACACGCAGGTTCGCCCCGACATGGGCGAACACGCAGGTTCGCCCCGACACACGAACGAAATATGGCAGGTATATACATTCACATTCCTTTTTGCAGACAAGCTTGTCATTATTGTAATTTCCATTTTAGCACCTCACTGGTGCATAGAGATATAATGGTGGATGCTATTTTGAAAGAGATGGACATGTCTCATAAATATTTAGGAGACCAAAAAGTGCACTCTATCTATTTCGGTGGTGGCACGCCCTCCCTCTTACCGATACAAGATATAACCCGTATTTTAGAGCATACACAATCCCTATTTTCGGTGGCCCACGATGCAGAAATTACATTAGAATCGAATCCCGATGATATGTCGCACGTATGGTTAAAGGATTTAAAACAATATACTTCCGTTAATCGGTTAAGTATTGGTGTACAATCGTTTCAAAACGAAGACTTAGTATGGATGAATCGGGCGCACAATGCCGTTCATGCACAACAATGCCTGGAAGATGCGCTTTCGACGGGTTTTGACAACCTTACCATAGATTTGATTTATGGTTCACCCACGACACCCGATGAAGTTTGGGAAAAGAATTTATCTATTGCATTCGATTATAAGATTCCTCACTTATCCTGTTACGCGCTTACGGTAGAAGAAGGCACCGCTTTGGATCATTTTGTAAAAAAAGGTACTTCTTTGCCAGTAGATGAAGAACGGTCGGCACGACAATTAGAAATCTTGATGGATCATACCGAAAAAGCAGGTTATGAACAATACGAAATTTCTAATTTTGCATATCCAGGCCGACACGCACGCCATAACAGCAATTATTGGCTGGGCGAGCATTATCTTGGGCTAGGGCCATCTGCGCACTCTTTTAATGGCAAAACAAGACAATGGAATGTAGCCAACAATGCTAAATACATTGCAGGCATACAAACAGGTGAATTATTGACAGAGTTGGAAGTGCTATCGGCCAGGGATCGGTTTAATGAGTATATTATGACCATGTTAAGGACGTATTGGGGCGTAAAAATTGCGGATTTAGAGCGGTTACACCCAGAAGGTGCAAAAACTTTTGAAAAAGATGTCCCAAAATATATTTTACAAGGTTTAGTTGAATATACTAATCGTTCATATGTATTGACCAAGTCTGGCAGGTTATTCGCTGATCGCATTGCAATGGAATTATTTGTGAATTGATATTCACGCTATTTGGTTTTTTTTAAATTGATTTTTAATTCATTTTCAAAATAAAATTTTAAATTTTTTTTGTTAATTGTTTTGAATGATTGGTTAGCATGTGCTTACCTTTCGCCCATTATTTTTTATTTATCAAAACAAAACGAATTTTATTATGATTAGCGAATTAAAAGCGTTTCTCCTTCGTGGGGATGTATTGGGTTTAGCCATTGCCGTTATGATAGCAGGGGGCTTCCAAAAAATTGTTGATTCTTTGGTTGCCGATGTAATTATGCCAATTATTGGAATGTTTGGTGGCCAGCCAGATTTTAGCGCAATAATGTTAGGCCCAGTTAAAATTGGTAATTTTATCAATGCAGTTATTGGTTTTATTATCTTAGGTCTTATCTTGTTTTCTCTTGTTAAAGCGGCAGGCAAAAAGGCTGAATAAGTGAAATTATTTTCATTTATAAATCCTTGAAATACATAACATCTAGGGTATAAATTGATGTTATGGCGAAAAATCTTTAAAATAATTTTGGAGGCAACCCTTGGGAGTTGCCTCCTTTTTTTATAATTACATTTTTTTATTATATAATTGGTTTGGTGTATGTGAATTTTTTAAATTATTTTGTGTTTTTTATTGTGTATGATTGCCAATTAGTAAAATAAAAGTGTGACCTTTGTGATTAAATTACGTTTTTTAAGTCTGTTATAGCGTTAATTTTTCTTTTTTAATCCCTTTTTTCATTTTTTTTATCTCGTGTTCATGAAAAACACTTTTACTTCTTTATGCTTTAGCAATTTAAATTGCTCATATTTCAAAATATTTACAAACTTATGTGTTGCTATTTTCCTGTTAAGTGGTACAGAAATATATGCTCAAGTCAATATTATTGATCCTAATGCAGCCAATGCACCGGATATCAGCAAGTGCTTTGGGGAGACTGAATTACAGTCCACTATTCAATTTTCTACCAATGGAGGCACTACTGCGGTGGTCACCATGCCTATGCCCCCCGGGCTGGAGTATGTGCCAGGTAGTATGATGCTCGTTTCGCAGATTGGCGGATTGAGTATCGCCCAAACTTCGGCATCCATTACTAACCCTATATTTACGATCTCAAAAGGAAGTAATATTGTAGGGGGTAACGAACTTCGCTATAAAATTAGGGTCAAAGCCAGTTGTTTGGCTGTAGAAGGAACAGAAGAGTTTCCCGTAAATGTAAGTTACAATGGTAATAGTTTTACGGGTGATTTAACTGCAGATGTACTTGGAGCGGCGCTTAATCTTGCCCCCCATTCTATACAATCGGCCAGTATCGGAACACCCGTAACCGTACCTATTGTTATCCAAAATGGAGGTCTTGGCATTACAGATAATATTACTTTCAAAATAACTGAAAGTGGGATGACCACTTCAGGAATCACCGTTGGAGGTTTTCCGGCCACTTTGTTAAGCACAATGGGTACGATGAAAACATATCAAATACCTGTAGCGGCCTTACCCGGAGGCTCTTTAAATAACCCAGAAACAATAACAGTATTTCGTACTGTGACGCTTACAAGTTGTACATTTTCATCTAGTTATGAAACAAATTGGGGCTGTAATGGCTCTTCCTGCCAAACACCTGCGCCAACCGCACCTGGAGAATTTATTTTGCAACAAGGCGCACCAAATTTGACTGTAACATCTACGGTTGTGACTGGATCAAATACCTGCGGAAATGCAGTAGTTGATGTAACATTTACGAATAATGGTACAGGTCCAGCCTCTGCTGCTGCTGCCTTTAACAACGCTTTTAAATTTGGGATGAATAGTGCCACAGGTTGGTCGTCTGCCAGTTATATGGCACTTAGTGTTACGCGCGGAGGAAATGCCGTTACTTTTAGTGGCGGTATGAGCGGCACACCGATTACTGTTAATGGCAGCCAATTTGCAAGCGCAGCTACAGGTGGCATGAGTGATTTGGACTTAGATGGACAATTCGACGATATGCCACAAGGCAGTTCTGTTACGTTTAGGATTACCCTCAAATATACTTGTCCTACCGGTTGTACAGCCGTAAGTGACGAGGCCAGTTTGGTTGCTGCTGCTATGTACACCGACCAGTGCGGATCAATGTCGAGTATTTCGGCACCTACAACATTTGTATTTACAAATACAGGTGGAGGGACTGAAGCCTTTTTTCCCAGTACAGTAGGTGATGGTGCAAAATTCAATGTAACCATTTGTGTTCAACGCACTTTTTCAGGCGGTACTTGCCCCACCAATTCGTTTGCTTTGAATCTCAACCTGCCAGCCAATATTATGGCTACTGGTACGGGTAGTATCAATGGTTCGGCTGCAACGGTTTCAACTGCTGCTGGTGTAGCTACCGTATCTGGTACTTATAGCGGTAATACAACATGTTTTACAATGGAACTGATGTATGTTTGTGGTGGTGGGCCTTTGAACTTTAGTTACGAGGCATTATACACTTGCGATGCTGCTTGCTCATGCGTTCAAAAATGGGGATGTGGTAATTTCACCATACTTGGAGCAGGATGTGGCCCATGCCCGAATGGTGGATTGACATCTACTACGACCAGTGTTCGGCGTACTACCCTCGGATTTACGGATCATACTGGTAGTACAGTTGTCAATCCTGCCAATATCCCAGCCAGCAACCTATTAAAAGGTATGCCATGTGATGAATTCAAGTTTACTTTTAATGGAGGGATGAATGGAGGAACGGGTAATACAGCGGCATTCAATAACGGATTTTTAGAGTTTTCTTATGACCAACTAGCCGGTGCCAATTTGTTGCAGTATATTGCTACCGGGAGTACTTTTGATTATTTTGACCAAAGTACAGGGATCACTACGACAGGTATTGTATTACCTACCCCTACTGAATCTGTTATTGCAGGGCGTCATGTATTTATATTTAATTTTAATGCATTTATACAAAGTTTGCCGGGTGGACTAATGAATTTTGATGACCGTGTAGTAGCGTGTCCCAAATTTAGAGTACTCAACAATAGCGGGCTCACTGTTACACCCACTCGTCCCAATAATTTACGGGCAGAGTATTTTAATCTCAGTCTTGCTACGGGGAATCCATTGCCCGGAGGTAATACACGATTTAACTGTGATTATAATATACCAGAAATTTACTTACATAACCCAATGGTAATTCCCACTGCTGTTGCAGGAGGGCGTATGGGGTGTGGTACTTATCAAGCCAGCGGTATAATAAATCACCAATTAACGGTACAAAATGATGAGTATCCAATGGAAATCAGGCCGTTATTCCGCTTAAATAGCATCAAGGTGACCATACAAAACGGCGATAGTTATGATCCTTCGGTAACACCCTCGCTGATGGTTTTTGGTTCATCTGATGATCCTTGGTACATGGGAACGTTCAATTTGCCTGCGCCTACCATTTCGGGTACTATGCTCACTTGGACTAATCCAGGTACTTGGCCCATCCATGATTTGGCTGGAAATGTACAAGGTAATACAGGTTATCAAGTAAAATTCAACCTCAAAAACTCTGGTTGTGTTAATGCAGTTGATGGTAATTTACAAACAGTTTGGAATTATAATCGATTTGGATATGGCCCTGTGGCTTGTCAGGCTGCTACTGTATCGCCTACCCAAACAGGTGTAGTCACTGCGGGTGCGCCTAAGTTTACACTTACTAATTTGACGGGTACCATCAATGGTAGTAAACAAGTGGAGTGTTTTCAGGTTAAAATCGAAAATACAGCATCGGGTAACCCTGCTGGTTATGTTTGGTTAGCATTGGAGGATAACCTGAGCGATATGGATGTTGTATCCGTAAAAGACCTGAGTACCAATACTACACTGCCTTTATTATCTTATACTAACGGTAAATGGGTAAAGATATCTACCACTTGGCCAGGAGGAAGTAGCCGAACGCTAGAGGTATGTGTTAAATATAATAATTGCACCAGTAATGCGATGGTACTTAGGCAGGGTTGGGACTGTAATGCCTACCCAACCAATCCAACCACTTATACCTGTGCTAGTTTAGTTGTACAGGCCAATGTGAACATTATTCCTCGCGAAGGGGCTATTCAAGGCGACTTTATTGCTACATCGCCACTGCCTGCCTCCATGTGTGAAAATTTTGTTTTTGATATTAAAATGAACTCCTCACAGCAAGGCGATATCCGTAATCCACGCGTGAAGGTTACTTTGCCTACCGGCATGGTTTTGCTGCCACCAGTACAAATAGAATATCCATTTAATTCAGGGAATTGGCAAAATGCTACGCCAACCATTTCTGGCCAAATGATAGAAGTATTACTGACCAATCATACATTAATTAATGACTCATTACCCGGAACAGTCAATGCAAATACCTTAACATATCCAAATGGTGAAGATAGACAGGCTAGGGTGCGCTTCACTACGCGCACTACTTGTAATTTCTTTTCAGGAGATCGTATTACCTTTCAGCCCTCAGCAGAGCGTACCTGTGGTGGTTCAGCATCTGGAAGCGGTTCTATATTCAAATCTCCAAGAATTAGAATTTTGGGCGCAGAGCCTACTTATGAAGGTACATTTAGTTTCAATATAGCAGGTGGAAATACGGTGGAAGGTTGTACCGCAAAAACCATTAATGTCACAACGCAATTGGCAGATCTAAATGCTTTAGATGGTTTGCCCGCAATGACTGGGGCGGCAGATACGATTTATATTACTATGCCTGCTGTATTGGATTATGTACCAAGTACTTTTGTATGCACCACTGTACCAGTTGGCAATTGTCCAGTATTCATTAGCAGTACAGTACAAGCAGATGGACGTAATTTATTAAAATTCAAATTACCGGCAAGTATTTCTATTCCTAATGGTGGGGTTACAGCCATCAATTTCAAGTTTGACGTGCTTCCGGAAGCTAATATACCATGCACTGTTGAGGATAAGCTAACAGGGCGTATCATTGCTGTTTATTCGAATATAGTATGCCCTAATCCTCCGCCAGCAACGATATGTCCCAAAATAACGGCACTAGCTGGAGAAGGAGAGGAGGTTATCATTTTGAAAAAACGCCAATTCTTATTTGAAGGCCAAGCACTTGCCTGTAATAGTGGGGGAACATTCAATTATACAATCCCTGTTCGGCTTCAAAATGGTACAATCGCATCAGGGGAGACCATTAAAGTAGAAATATATTGTTTGGATGCAAATGGAAATATGATTGGCGGCCCTGTGCGGGTGTTGGATCTTGTTGGGCCTAAAGCGGCTGGATCTCTAACAACTTTTACAGGAACTTTTGGCGGCTGTGACGCAGTAAATGGAGTAAAGGTATTAGTGCCTACCACTACTTTTGCTGGTGTCTTTCAATGCCAATGTGACATGCCCATGTTTATTTATAAAGACCTTTCTAAATGTCCTACGGTAACAATTGGTCTCTCTGATAATGATATTTGTGCAAATGAGAGAACAACGGTTACTGCTACCATTATGAATGGTGCGAATGCAGGCACATGGACAACTACCGGAACAGGCACTTTTGCCAATGCAACCGCACTATCCACCAACTATACTCCATCTGCAGCAGACGCTACGGCTGGTGTGGTTACCTTAAAATTTACCACTAACGACATAACAGGTACTTGTATGCCTGCCATGGCTACGTCCTTACTCACAATTAGGCAATTACCTACTACAGCCAATTCAACGCTAACAGTATGTGCCACGGCAGTAGGAGGTACTTCGGGCAGTTTTACATTAACTAATGCTAATACTTTAATAGATCCAGTAGGAGGTAATATTATTTCCTACCATGCTACGTTAGCCAATGCTCAGGCTGGAACATCTGCACTGGTAAGCCCATATACAGCAACTAATAATGCTGTTGTGTATGCGCGCGTCCGCAACCCAATTACAGGCTGTGTTAATACGGCCACGTTAACCTTAAGAGTGAATGCCCTGCCAACTGCTAATCCGGCAACGCTTATTGTTTGTGAAAATGATCCTTTAGGGAGCGGAATTGGAACATTTACGCTTACTCAAGCGAACAATACAGTAAATAATGGAGTCGGTTTTACAATCACTTACCATAATACATTGGCCGAGGCGCAAAGCGGGGCTAATGCTTTACCCAATATCATTACTTCTTCTACGAGCATAAAATATGCACGGGTCGTAAATACTGCAACGGGGTGTTCCAATACAGTAGCAATTACACTTACCGTACGCGCTCGACCACGCGCATACGCTGCTGTTTTATCCAAATGCCCTATTGCATTTGACGGATTAACAGCATCGTTTACACTATCAGATGCCAATGTTCAAGCCACAGGTGGTGTGGCGGGATTAACGGTTTCTTATCATGCAAATTTGCTAGATGCTCAACAAAATACAAACCCCTTATCCAATACCTTTGTATCCGTAATAAATAATGTATGGATTCGGGTACAAGATGCAAATGGTTGCTATTCGACAGATATTTTACAATTGGTTGTATTGGAAAGCCCAACAATAGATGCAAGTGCAACACAATTAACTTGCGCTGGAATTAATAATGGTTCTGCTACGGTAATGGTTTCTTCTGGCCCAATTCCTTATACCTATGATTGGAGTAATGATGGGGCTGAAAATCCAGATAATGATGCAGCAACGATTACTGCATTAAGTGCAGGTCTTTACACCGTTACTGTTACAGATGGTAATGGTTGCACCGCTTTAGATTTTGTTACCATAAGTCCTGCCCCTGCTTCCATTACGATTACAGTCAATTCTGTAACCAATGTTGCTTGCCGAAATGCCGCAACAGGTGCCATATTTATTACAGTAACGGGTGGCACTCCAACCTATAATTATAATTGGTCAGCACCTGCTCCAGATGTAGAAGATCCCAATAATTTAGCCGCAGGCACTTATACTGTGACAGTTACAGATGCGAATGGGTGTACCATGACCACATCGGTAACTGTCACGCAACCTGCAACAGTTCTAAGTGCCACAACAAGCGTAACTGCTACACCTACGGCTTGTAATGCGTCCAATGGGGCTGCAAACGTTGTGGCAATGGGGGGCGTACCTACTTATACATACTTATGGAGTAATGGACAAACGACCGCTAATGCTACTAATCTTGGCCCTGGTTCTTATGTGGTAACTGTGACAGATGCCAATGGCTGTACCAAAGTAGCCACTGTTGTTATTCCATTTGCTACTGCTCCGGTAGTTGTCATTGGGAGCTTTACCAACGTACTTTGCGCCAGTGGAAATACGGGTTCAGCAACGGCTATGGTACAGGCAGGTACAGGTACTTCACCATTTAGTTTTGTATGGTCTAATGGACAAACAGGCCCCAATGCTACAGGACTTTCTGCGGGAACATACGGTGTAACAGTCACGGATGTAAACGGATGCTCTGGGCAGGCGAGTGTTACTATTGTCCAACCAACTCCCGTTAATGCGGTGATTCTTAACACGACAAATGTTACATGTAACGGCTTTAACAACGGAACCGCAACGGTATTCGCTACCGGAGGAACACCTGGTATTGGTTATAGCTATTTATGGTCAAATGGACAAAATAATCCAACAGCCTCCAATCTTGCGCCGGGTACTTATACCGTTACGGTAACAGATATAAATGGTTGTTCGCGTTCCACAACTGCCACAATTACACAGCCTTCCCTGCTAATGCCAACAGTAATACCTCCAGTAATGAATGTATCTTGTTTTGGAGGAAATAATGGCGCAATCAATCTCTCCGTAACAGGAGGAACGCCTAATTACGATTACAATTGGAGTGGAAATGCCCCCGATGTTGAAGACCCTAATGGTTTAACTGCAGGCACTTATACCGTTACTATTACGGATGCAAAAGGTTGTACAACAACCATTTCACAAACCATAACGCAACCTGCAACTGCACTTTCGGTTGCGATATCCTCGTTTACCAATACCTTATGTTCGGGAGGTGCAACGGGGACTGCTACTGCGCTGGCAACAGGTGGCACACCAAATTATAGTTATTTATGGTCGAATGGACAAAATACAGCAATGGCTACAGGTCTTGCTGCTGGTTCATATGTCGTAACAGTAACTGATATGAATGCGTGTACAGCATTAAAAAACGTAAATATAATAAATCCAGCATTGCTGCAAGGATCTATTCTATCTACTTCGAATGTCACTTGCAATGGTGTGGCTAATGGTGCTGCAACAGCTGCAGCTACCGGAGGAAGCACACCTTATACCTATGAATTTAGGAATGCAGCGAATTTGGTTATTCAAGTAGCCAGTACAAATTCGAGTATTGTTAATCTTGCACCTGGTACTTACTCTTTGGTAGTGAGTGATCAAAATGGATGTACTTCGCAGGTCTCATTTGTTATTAACCAACCAACACCTGTGGTAGCAACGATAACTGCTACGACACCAGCATCGTGTTTTGGTGGCACAAATGGAACTGCATCTGTGAGCGCATCAGGTGGTACTCCCTCTTATACTTTTGCTTGGTCTGGCGGTTTTACAGGATCAGTACGGACTGGACTTGCTGCTGGTACTTATGTCGTTACTGCTACGGATGCAAATGGTTGCCAGTCAACGGCTACTGCAATTGTTACACAGCCCGCCGCACCAGTTTCTATTGTTAATAATTTGATTACGAATGTTTTATGTAATGGAAGTGCAACAGGGTCCATTCAAATAACGGTATCGGGAGGTACACCTAATTACAATTATAATTGGAGTAATCCAGCACCAGATGTAGAAGATCCAAATGGACTTGTTGCTGGGATTTATAATCTTACGGTGACGGATAATAATGGTTGCACCGCTACTACATCTGTAACTATTTCACAGCCACCAACATCGGTTGTTGCTACTATTTCTAATATCGTAAATGCACAATGTACCGGAACTGGTACTGGAGCAGCAACCGTTAATCCCTCTGGCGGTACTTTAGGTTACACTTTTGTATGGTCTAATGGCCAAACCACTCAAACAGCCACAGGGCTTTCTGCTGGTTCTTATGTGGTAACAGTAACAGACGGTAATGGCTGTACTACGATCGCCACTGCTATAATTGCTAATCCAGCCAATTTGACCATAGCACCATTAACAACCACGAATGTGGTCTGTTCGGGATCATTGACAGGTGGAGCAACTGTACTAGCGGCCGGAGGAACGCCAAACTATCTTTATCAATGGTCTAATATGACGACTGGGCCAGTCTTGAGCGGTGTTGGTGTCGGTAATTATAGCGTAACTGTCCAAGATAATAATGGCTGTACAGCGCAGACTAGTATCAATATTTTGGAACCAACGCCTGTTATCGCTACTATTCAAAGTACTACACCAATTACTTGTAGTGGAGTAAACAACGGAACAGCCACCGCTGCTGCTTCCGGTGGGGTTGGGCCATATACTTTTGAATGGCCTAATGCAGTTTTTGGCAACGTATTAACAGGACTGGCTTCTGGTAGTTATACCGTTACTATACGAGATAATAATAATTGCTCAGCAACAGCAACTGCTGTAATACCTGTTGCTCCTACAGTATTAAACGTGGCAATAACATCGCAAGTAGATGTACTTTGTTTTGGCGGGAATAATGGTGCCGTAAACATTACAGTTTCTGGAGGCACGCCTAATTTTAATTATAACTGGAGTGGCAGCACACCAGATGTTGAGGATCCAAGCGGTCTGAGTACTGGAACCTATACTGTAATTGTCACGGATGCAAATGGTTGTATAACGAGTACATCTGTGACCATAATGCAGCCTTCAATGGCTGTATCCGCAACTACGGTTGGTACAAATCCCCTGTGCAATGGCACTGCGAATGGTTCGGCGATAGTAACACCCACAGGTGGTGTGGGGCCATATACTTATCTATGGTCTAATGGGCAAATAACGGCAACATCGACAGGCATGACTGCAGGTGCGTATGTTGTCACGGTAACAGATGCAAATTTATGCCAAACGGTTACAACAGTAGTATTATCGAATCCATCTTTGGTGTCAGCCTCCATTTCTAACACGACCCCTATCAGCTGTTTTAATGGGAATAATGGTACGGCGACAGTCGTAGCGACCGGTGGCTCGCCCGGATATACTTACTTATGGCAGAACTCCGCCAATGCTACCGTCTCCACATCCAATATTGCAAATGGTCTTAATGCAGGTACTTATCGTGTTACAGTGACCGATTTGAATGGCTGTACAGCCAGTACTTCGATCACTTTGGGACAGCCCACCCAGGTTATAGCAAACATAAGCAATACCTCAAATGTTAGTTGCTTCGGTGGAAATAATGGTACAGTTACTGCCAACGCAAGTGGTGGTACAGCACCCTACTCCTTCACATGGCCCGGGGCTGTTACGGGTGCTCTACATACAGGGCTTGTTGCGGGTTCATATACCGTGACGGCAACTGATGCTAACCTTTGTACAGGAACAACTATAGCAATCATCACGGAGCCACTTACTTTACCCAGTATTTCTAGTTTCGTAATCACTGATGTATCTTGTTTTGGTGCTGCAACAGGGGCAATAAATATTACACCTACCGGCGGTACACCACCATATAGTTACGACTGGACGGCTCCCGCACCCGATGTGGAAGACCCCAGCGGACTTCCTGCTGGATCTTATACCATCGTACTTTCAGATGCAAAAGGCTGTACTTATCAACAAACACTCGTCATCGCACAACCTGCTACTCCTATTTCGGTGACAGCGACTAAAGATAGTGATGCCCCTTGCGGTACCAATAATGGTAGTGCCACCGCAAATCCTATGGGCGGTACTGCGCCTTATACCTATTTATGGTCAAATGGCCAAAATTCCCAACAAGCAACAGGCCTGATTGGGGGCTCGTATGTGGTTACTGCAACAGATATGAAAGGCTGTACCGCCATTACTTCTGTTAATATACCAGCACCCGGTGGGCCTACAGCACTCATAACAGGCCAAACGCCTGTGTCATGCTTTGGTTATAATGATGGTTCTGCCACGGTAACACCTACAGGTGGCACTCCTCCATATAGTTTTAATTGGTCTGGTGGAACAAGCGGCACAACTACTAGAACAGGACTTGCCGCTGGAATTTATTTTGTCACTATTTCGGATAGTGCAATACCTAGCTGTGCGGTGGTGGCAAGTGTTACCATTGTACAACCTATCGATTTGACAGAAACGGTGGTTGCTACAATACCGACCTCGTGCGTGGGTGCTACAAATGGAATTGGAACGGTAGATGCAGACGGGGGTACGCCTCCTTACACCTATACATGGCCCGGTGCATTAGCCGGCGCTACGCAAATGGGCTTGGCCGCAGGTATGTACATCGTTACCGTTACTGATGCCAATGGTTGTAGAGAAACAGTAAATGTAGTTATTGGTAGTAATGGTACGCTTAATCTTAATGTTATTGCTAATATCGGTGTAGTTTGTCCTTCAACTACTATTCCAATTATACCTCTTTCCGCTCAGCCAAATGATCCTAATACCGTTTACTCTTGGTCGGGTGGGGCAGGGGCTGGCCTTCCCAATGGCACTTCAACAGGATTAAACCCTAATATACCTCCTTTTATAGCCTCTAATTCGGAAGGTACTTATACCGTAACAGTCACTTCAAATTTACAAGGATGTACTGCAAGCCGTACTTTTGAAATTGTTATTCAGGACAATACAGCACCAATTTTCCAATGCCCAACTCAAATGGTCATGGTTGGTAATGACCCTGATAATTGTGCGGCAAAAGTAAATTGGACTGCTCCAACGGCTACGGATGCCTGCGGCTCGGTAACGGTTACACAAAGCACCGGATTGCCATCTGGCAGTAATTTTACAGTTGGATTGCATACCATTTCTTATCTCGCAGATGATGGACGAGGTAATACTTCCGAATGCTCATTCCAAGTACTGGTATTGGATACTCAGTTTCCAACCATCAGTTGCCCGGTTCCTTTCGTTACGCCTGCTGACGCCAATTGCACATTTACCCAAAACGCCGTAGCATTTGATGCATTGGCCAACGATAACTGCTCTATTGTCGCCTTAGAACATAATTACGCAACTGCCCCGTCTGCAAATACCTTGAACGGTGCTGTTTTCCCAACGGGACAAACAACCGTAATTTGGAAGGCAACTGATCCAAGCGGAAAAACGGCTACTTGTTCCATTAATGTTATCATTACAGATCAAACCGCTCCGTTGATTACCCCTGGTACTTGCCCTCCTAATATTATAGTTTCAAATGACGATGCCGTTTGCGGTGCCGTTGTAAACTATACACAACCTTTATTTCAAGATAATTGTGATGGAATAACACTCGCAGGAACGCTTACAAATGGCCTGGTATCGGGTGCTACCTTCCCAATTGGAACAACGACAGTTCGCTTCGAATATAGAGATTTAGCTGGTAATGCGCCGGCTGTATGCGAGTTCACAGTCATTGTAAATGATATTCAATCCCCTCAAATTCAATGCCCTGCCAATTTAACTGTAAAAACAGACGGCACATTAGTAAGTAGTAATACCAATCCATTTACATTAGTCGGTACTGGCCCATGTGGTGTAACAGTCGCTTATACTGCTCCTGTGGGTACCGATAATTGTACCAATTCAGAAACTGATTTGATGAGTGGATTTGGTGCAGGCGCCAATTATTACCAATACAATGGTACTTATACCCACATTTGGCGTGTAGTAGATGAGAGCGGAAATACAGCAACCTGCCAATTTACGATTAAAGTAGAAGATCCAATTACTCCAGTTATTATTTGCCCTGCGAATACCACCGTCGCTACGGAGAAAGATAACTGTACGGCTTTAGTAACTTATTCCTTACCAGTTATTGGAGATAATTGCCCCGGATTTACCATTACTCAATTGGCTGGGCCATCTTCGGGTGCAGAATTTGCTCTTGGTAATACCACGGTAACCTACGAAGTTGCAGATGATATGGGCAATACTACAACTTGCTCCTTTATTGTTACTGTTATGGACATGCAGAAACCGATTCCAACTTGTCCTACAAACAGAATTGTAAACACCTCTACTGGTACTACTGGCGATTGTATGGGGGAAATACCTAACCTTTTGCCAGAATTATTGGCTAACGATAATTGTACTGCAACCAGTAGTTTATTACTAACGGCCACACAAAGTCCATTGGCACTCAGCAGTTTTGGTACAACCCACAATGCTACTCAAATAGTAACTTTAACAGTGACCGATGCCGCCGGCAATACTAATACATGTACAACAATTTTGACGCTACAAGATAATGAGGTGCCTACGATTGACTGCGCCCCAACGACGCGTATGGTCAATGCAAGTGCCAATTGTAGTTATTTGGTCTCTGGCAATGAATTTTCGCCTCAAATTACAGATAATTGTGCCGCAAACTTTACGCATAATTACGCACCAGCACCGGATAACAGTACCTTAATTGGCGCTACTATGCCTTTAGGACAGACTGTTGTAGTATATACCGTTAAAGATAATAACAATAATACCGCAACTTGTTCTGTAACGGTTATCGTGCAGGATATACAGCAGCCAGTTTTTATTAATTGCCCGTCCAATATTACAGTGAATAACAACGTAGATCTATGCAGTGCAAATGTAGTGTTCGCTACACCGGTCGCAACAGACAATTGTGGCGTAACAGCTGCACTCGTAGCACCAAGTTTACCAAGTGGGTCCGCATTCCCATCTGCTGCTGGTCCACTGGGTGCAACCAGCACCGTAACATTCCGTGCGACGGATACCGCAGGTAATTCTACCGATTGCATTTTTACTATTACGGTTTTAGATAAACAAATGCCGAAAGCTATTTGTACCGATTTTACTGTAAATTTGGATGCATTAGGTGCTGCAACTATTACTGCATCAAACATAAACTCAAATTCTTCGGATAATTGTACCTCGTCAGCTAATTTGACGATAATGGCTAGCAAAACCACTTTTGATTGCTCCAATGAAGGACTCAATTACGTAGTGTTAACGGTGACAGACGCTGCTGGTAATGTGAATAATTGTGTGTCAACGGTAACCGTAAATGATATTACACCACCGGTTATTGTATGTCCTGCTAATATCGTATTAGGGAGTTGTGCTACGCCAGTTCCAAATGTAGCGGCGCTAACCACTGCTACCGATGTATGCGGAGTGGCCTCCATTACTCAAAATCCAGTGCCAGGTGTATTGTTTGGCCAAAACCAAGCCAATAACCAAGTTGTGACACTGACAGCCACAGATGTAAATGGCAATACGTCAACTTGTAGTATTACTGTAACGGTCAATGATAATATTAATCCTAGTATCAATTGCCCTGCCAGTACGACTGTTTCAGCGGATCCAGGCGAATGTGATGCAGCAGTCACCTACTCCATTCCAGTCATTACTGATAATTGTTTGGGCGCGGCTTTGATTAATCAAACGCCTGCTTTCCCATCAGGAGCGGAGTTTCCTGTCGGTACTACTACTGTCATATATCTTGCTACAGATGCAGGTGGCAATACCACAAGTTGTACGTTCAACGTAACAGTCACAGACAATGAAAAGCCGCAAATTACGACCTGTCCAGCCAACCGCGATATCAATACCAGCACAGGAATTGCAGGTGATTGCGCAGGCGTTGTGCCAGATATAAAACCGGAATTAGTAGCAACGGACAATTGTACCTCTGGTGCAGCATTATCCACGAGTATCGTACAAAGCCCTGCTGCGGGTAGTGCT
>JAYUKX010000025.1:0-19485 GCA_043764095.1 Chitinophagales bacterium | reverse complement strand
GGCAATATTCCATTACTCATCTTGCAAGTACTTTTTTTGCTTTCTGATCTGAAAGATAACAAAGACAATTTTGACATTATCTGTAACAAAATAGATGCCATCAAAAAATATAGTTCTCGTAACCTTGATGATAAAAGTGAGCATTTCAGATCTGATTGCTTTATCCACTTGCTCGGGCTGCTGCCTAAACATCTACACGATCCAAAAACGCTTATCAAAACGGCACATACCACACTGCACCGTATGTCAACAGTGCAAGTAGAAGTAATGGACAATAGTTTTGAAGTAGAAGTAGTTCCCTACGAACGACAATGGGCTTGGATCATGTGTTATATTGAACTCGCGGCATCAAAATAGAAAGTGGTAGTGGGTGAGCAGTGAATGAGGTATTTTTTCATTTACTGCTCACCATAGAATCCTTTATTATCGCATCAATTGCGGTAATAACTTATCACCAACTACAGGTTTTTCTTTTTCAATTCGCTCACTGCATAATCAGCGGCACGCGCTGTTAATGCCATATAAGTCAAGGATGGATTTACGTTTGAACTGGAGGCCATACAAGATCCATCTGTTACAAATACATTTTTGCATTCGTGTATTTGATTCCATTTATTCAGGATAGAATCTTTTACGCTGTGGCCCATACGTGCAGTACCCATTTCGTGGATAGCCATACCGGGAAACGAACCGTTATCGTATGTTTTAACATTTTTTAGGCCAGCGGCTTCAAACATTTCGGCGGCATCATTAGCCATGTCTTTGCGCATTTTCTTCTCATTTTCTTTGAACTCCACATCAAAAAGCAAAGTAGGTTGTCCCCATTTATCTTTTACATCTTTATTGAGTTTGATATGATTCTCGAAATAAGGTAAGCATTCGCCAAATCCTGTCATACCCATACTCCAGTTACCTGGCTCGGAAGCCATTTCTTTCATTTCGGCACCAAAGCCCATCTCGGCCACAACACGTTGCCAGCCTGATCGACTAGCAGCACCTTGATAACCAAAACCACGTAAATAATCGCGCTTTTCTGTTCCAAGATTGCGGTAGCGCGGGATATAAATACCATTTGGTCGGCGGCCAAAGATATATTTATCTAAGTCTCCTTCCCAAGTGCCGTTTGCACCTGTTCTGAAATGGTGGTCCATCATATAATGCCCCAAAACGCCACTCGAATTGCCCAAACCATTGGGAAATTCTGGCGAAATGGAATTCATTAGTATCCATGTAGAACCCACAGTAGAGCCACAAACAAAAATAACTTTTGCTTTAAACTCCATTTGTTCGCCTGTTTCGGAGTCGATAACTAACACGCCTTTTGCTTTTCCTTTTTTTGCATCGTACAAAATAGAATTAACAATAGAATGTGGACGGACGGTTAAACGCCCTGTCGCATTAGCCGCAGGTAAGGTAGAGGATTGGGTACTAAAATAACCGCTGAACGGGCAGCCGCGTTGACAATGGTTGCGGTATTGGCAATTGGTACGCCCCTTGTGCGGTACGGTGAGGTTGGCCACCCTACCAATGGTCATGTGGCGACCAGGGAATTTGGATTCGATCCTTTTTCTTACTTGCTTTTCTACCACATTCAAGTCCATTGGTGGGAGCAGGTTTCCATCAGGGAACTCAGGAATACCGAGGTTCTCGCCTGAAATACCAGCATGCGCTTCTACATAATCGTACCAAGACTTAAGATCAGCATAACGGATTGGCCAGTCGGCACCATGCCCGTCATTTAAATTTGCTTCAAAATCTGTTTCGCTCAGTCGGTAAGATTGGCGGCCCCACATGATACTTTTTCCACCTATAATATCTGGACGAAACCAATCGAAACGTTTATTTTCGGCATAAGGTGCGTTTTTGTCGTCAAACCAGTATTGCTTTGTTTCTTCGTTGTACGGGTAGTCGCGTTGCAAGTAAGGGTGATCGGCGCGCTCTTGTGCAGTGATACGTCCCCTATGCTCGAATTGCCAAGGTGTTTTGGTAGCGGTTTCATAACCGGTAATATGTTCGAGGGGCTTGCCGCGGTCAAGCATAATCACTTTTAGTCCTTTTTCGGTGAGTTCTTTGGCGGCCCAGCCTCCAGAAACCCCGGAGCCAATTACAATGGCATCGAATGTTCTTTTTTTCATATCAAAAGTAATAAATTCAAATTTCAGGGGGCAATTTTAATACGAAAAACTGATTAATAACCTAGTTCTTGGCAATTATTTTCGCGAATAAAAATTATTCTTTTAAAACTACCAATAATCCAAATTCATGCACCATATTTGCCTTGAAATTTTAATCATTTACGTACAATGTCAATACTATCTAGGCGCGAAGCCATCAAAAAAGTAGCACTTATTGTGGGCGGGTCTCTCGTCCTTCCCGATATTCTTAAAGCATGGGGTAATCTTACGATTGAAAACCCTGATTTTAGATTTGATCTTGCTGATGAGCAATTGATCGCGGATATTGCGGAGCAAATTGTACCTGCAACGAGTACGCCCGGAGCCAAGGCGGCGGGAACGGATAAATTTATCCAAAAAATGGTAGCCGATTGTTATGAGCCTGCTGATCGCGATGCTTTTATGAAGGGGCTTGCTGGGGTGGATGCTTATGCTAAAAAGAATTTTGGCGGTAAGGGGTTTTCTGCTTGTACTGCTGCGCAACAGGTTGAAATTTTGAAGTATTTTGAGAAGGAGTACCACGCGGATAAATCGGGAAAGCCTTGGTGGGGTAAAATAAAGGATTTAACGGTTGTTGGTTTCTTTACTTCGGAGATCGGTTGTGAGCAGGTATTGCGTTACGAAGCGGTGCCGGGTAGGTATGATGGTGCTCTGCCGTACAAAAAAGGAGATAAGGCTTGGGTGAATTAAGTGTAGTGGTTTTGATTTACCTAAAGTAGTTAATCGTTCATTTTTATGGTAGATAAGTGTTCGAGTTAGTTGATTTTTTTAGTGTATTGTTTTGATAATCAATCAATTGTGTTGTATTGGTATTGATGTTTAGTTTTGTATGCTTCGCATACACTTTTTTCTACCACAAAAGTGCACAAAGGCGTTGCGTACACTTTAATGCTTCGCATTTAGAACACAAAGATTTAATGCTTCGCATTAGAATATAAGATAGGGCAATCAATGCATTTGGTGCATTGATTGCCCTATTGTATTATATTTATTTTACAATATATCTATCTACTTTGGCTGCATTTGATTAATGGCCCTCTACTTACTCCTCGCTACTCTAATTAATATCAAGCCCAAAGCCGCAAAGCATAATGTTCCTAATAAATGGTATCCGCCTTCGCCCAACCATGCCGTTAAGCCATGTTCCATACTAATATCATTCAATGCTTTTGCCGTACCATCGGAGGCTTGTAACAATGCTACTACCACACCCGCCAATGCACCGCCAGCAACCAAGCCAGTCGCAAACAAACTGCCTTTGCCCAAATCGGCATCCTCGGCGGCTTCGCCTTTGCGTTGACCAATCCAGTCCGTTAAACCTTTGAGTACACCTCCAATCCAAATTGGCAATGTGGTGGACAATGGCAGGTACAAACCTACCGCAAACGACAGCGATTTTACACCGCACAACTCCATTGTAATCGCAATAAACAAACCCACCAACACAAACTGCCAGTCGAGATTGAACGACAGCAAACCTTTAATCAAAGTAGCCATCAGCGTGGCCTGTGGTGCATCGTATTTGTAGCCAATAGCGTGCTGAACACCCAATGCGCGCAAATCGGCTGTCGGATTGTCCAAGTACAAAACAGTCATCCCTATCACAGTAGAAGAGACAATAACGCCAATAAATAGTGCCAATTGCTGGTATCGAGGCGTTGCCCCCACGATGTATCCCGTTTTTAGGTCTTGCGAAGTGGCACCTGCATTAGCCGCAGCAATACAAATCATGCTACCCACTACCAGGGCCATTGGTTCGTAAAATTTACCGGTCCAGCCCACACCGATAAAGATCAGTGCTGTACCCATAATAGTGGCAATCGTCATACCCGATATGGGATTATTGGAAGAACCGATAATACCCACAATTCGGCTGGATACGGTTACAAAAAAGAAACCGAATACGATGACCAAAACACCGATCAGTAATTTGGACATAATACCATCGCCAGGAATGGAAGGCAATACGGCCATCAAAATAATCAATGCCAAACTTCCAATACCCACAACTTTTAGGCTGAGGTCGTTGTCGGTACGTACGATATTGATTGCTTTTTCAGGGTTGCGGATCGTATCAAGACTTTCTTTAAACGAACCCACGATGGTAGGCAGGGTTTTCAATAGCGTGATAAAACCTGCGCCCGCTACTGCTCCAGCACCAATTTGGCGTACATAAGCGCGATAAATGGCACTTGTGATGTCTCCAAAAGTGAGTGTTTCAGGATTCCACCCAAATTTGTAACCCGTTAAAGCACCCGTTGCTGGGTCGAAAATACGCAAAAGTTCCAATTTGTCCAATTGAGCAGCAATAGTCCCCGGAGGTACTAAGGTAGCCAAGAGTGGAATAAGTCCCATCCAGGCCAATACGCCGCCAGCCACCAAAACCCCTGCAATACGCGGCCCAATGATATAACCTACACCGAGGTATTCAGGTGTTATTTCGCCGCTTATTCGTGCGGCAGGCAGGTATTTGTTCACCGCTGTGGTAGCCCATGCGGGTGTTTCGGCAATAATTCGAAATACTTTTTGGAAAAGCGCATAAGCGAAGGCCACACCAAGGCCAATAAAGGCCGGACGGGCAAAATCACCACCTTTTTCACCTGCCATCAGTACATGCGCGCAGGCTGTTCCTTCGGGGTAAGGTAGGTTATCGTGCTCTTTTACGATCAATGATTTTCGAAGGGGAATCATCATTAATACGCCCAAAATACCCCCAAATATGGCCAGCATTAAAATCGTCCAATAATTAAAAAATCCTTTTCCGATACCATCGCTGAGGAATAAGAAGGCGGGCAGGGTAAATACAACACCTGCTGCAACGGATTCGCCCGCCGATCCTGCCGTTTGGATAATATTATTTTCGAGTATTGTAGTGCCCAAAAAACGCTTTCCAATGGATATGGCCAATACCGCAATGGGAATAGAAGCCGATACCGTAAGACCTGCTTTGAGGGCTAAATAGACCGTAGCGGCACCAAAAAGGATACCAAATAAAGCACCGAGCACAACGGCGCGTACGGTAAATTCCTTTACCGAAGTATTGGAGGGAAGAATATAAGGTGTAAATTCGTTTTGTTTGTCAGACATGATGGGTCAAAACTGTTTTAGGTGTGAAGCAAGGTATTTAGGAATTTGGCGAAAGATAGGATGAAATAGTTGGACGGGCTTGAAGTCACGCCGATATTATGTGCGAATTATCGCCCAACCATATCTTCCGGTTTTACCCACAAATCGAATTCTTCGGCGGTGAGATAACCCAATTTAACGGCTGTTTCTTTGAGTGTTGAACCTTCTTTATGGGCAGTTTGAGCAATTTCGGCGGCTTTGTAATACCCTATTTTTGTATTGAGTGCCGTCACCAGCATGAGTGAGTTGTTTACGTGTTTGTTAATGTTTTCGCGCAGTGGTTCGATACCTTCGGCGCATTTGTCATTAAAAGAAACGCATGCTTCTCCGATAAGGCGCGCAGAATGCAAGAAATTATAAATCATGACTGGTTTGAACACATTGAGTTCAAAATGGCCATTGCTCCCTCCAATATTGATGGCTACATCATTACCCATAACCTGTGCTGATACCATGGTCATGGCCTCGCATTGGGTTGGATTTACCTTACCGGGCATAATAGATGAACCGGGTTCGTTGTCGGGAATATGAATTTCGCCAATACCTGAGCGAGGGCCAGAAGAGAGCATACGAATATCATTTGCGATTTTCATTAGGCTGACGGCTACGGTTTTGAGCGCGCCGTGTGCCTCCACAATACCATCGTGTGCGGCCAATGCTTCAAATTTGTTGGGAGCAGTGATAAATGGCAATTGAGTTAATGCCGCAATATGACTTGCTACATTTTCGGAATAACCTTTTGGTGTATTGATACCTGTACCTACTGCTGTACCGCCCAGCGCCAATTCGCTGAGGTGTTCCAAGGAGTTACGGATAGCACGTAAGCCGTGGTTCAATTGCGATACATAGCCAGAAAACTCTTGTCCTAGGGTGAGTGGCGTGGCATCCATGAAGTGCGTACGACCAATTTTTACCACATCCATAAATGCTTCGGATTTGGCTTGCAGGGTATCGCGTAGTTTTTCGATCCCCGGAATGGTCACTTCCATCAACATGGTATATGCCGCGATGTGCATAGCCGTTGGAAAGGTATCGTTGGACGATTGGGATTTGTTGACATCATCGTTGGGATGGACAAATTTTTGCTCGTCGGAGAGTTGTCCGCCATTGAGGACGTGTGCGCGGTAGGCGATCACTTCATTGGCGTTCATATTGCTTTGCGTACCCGATCCAGTTTGCCATACGACAAGCGGGAACTGGTCATTGAGCGAGCCGGAAAGTATCTCGTCGCATACTTGCCCGATGAGGTCACATTTTTCTTTGGGTAGTACACCTGCTTCAAAATTGGTGAGTGCGGCTGCTTTTTTGAGGATAGCAAATGCCCGAATGATTTCGATGGGCATTTTGTTGGTATCTCTTGCAATTTTAAAATTCTCGATAGAACGCTGCGTTTGCGCGCCCCAGTAAACATGAGCGGGTACTTGTACCTTGCCCATGGTGTCTTTTTCTATACGATATTCCATGATGAGTGGGTAATAAATTTATTTTTAGTTATTTGTAATTTTTTCGGGGGCAAAATTAGTGAAAAATTTGGTTTGAAACGTTCCTGTATAAATAGAGTTTCAGGGTTTTCGTATAAAGGGTGCAGCGCACCGCAATATTTGTAGCAATGATAAGTTTTCCGCGTTTTTAAGGTGCAGCGCACCGCAATATTTAATTTAATGTCACGGTGCGCTTGCCTATTTGCTACAAATATTGCAATGCAGTTTCCGTTGTTGAATTTGTTTGATATGAGTGGTGGGGTGTATGGCTTGGCGATGGTGCTGGCGGTTGTGGCGGTTTATGCTTTGGTGATTGGGTGTTTTTATTTTCCTAGTAGGCAGGCGGCTTGGATTTATCCAGCGAAGGCTTTGCGGGAGGAGTGATCACGGATTAGCACTAAAGTTAACAATTTATTAATGAGTTGTAAGAAAGAGATATACATTCCAATGACACTCAAAATTGATTAGTCTTAGATTTTACATTTTAAATCTTTATTTTTATTAAAACATTAATATTTTTTATTTATTTTTACAACTCGTATGTTTGTCCCATCCTTTTTGGGATTTTCAGGATAAATATACGAGTTGTAATTTTTTCAAAATCATAACAACATGAAAAAAAGACTACCCATATTTTGCGTTTTTTTATTGATGACTACTTTGATTTTTGGCCAAACCCCAAAAATGTCTAAGTTTTCCTTTTCGTTAGAATACAAAATAAAATTGGATCGCACAATAAAAATGGACAATAACCCCGAATCCTTAAATTACATTGAAGATAGAGAACCGCTGCATACAGGTGCAATACTTGTACAGTATCGTTTTGCAAAAGGGTACTCCATTGAGAGCGGTTATTCATTTGAGCCATTTGGCAAAGGGTATGCGCTGCAGATTGGAAATTTTGTACATGGCATTTCTGAGATATATTTGCTTGCTCATGTTATTCCAATCCGGGTTACCTATAATAATTTAGGCTTTAATATCTTCAAAAGACCATTGAGGCTTGAACCTACCTTAGGAGGAAGCATCGGTTTTCGATACAATGATGGGGATAGAGGTGGCGATGGTAATGGTACACTAAGAGGGCCTAGTATTTCATTGGTAGAATCAAACCGAGCAGGAATTGAGTACAATGTGAATAAGTTATTTTTTCTTTTGGAGGCTCGTACACAATTGAGTTACCAGTTTACCAAATACATCTCTTTCTATTTTGGAGGAGGATATAACTTGGGGCTAAATACGATAGGTAGGGTAAATGCTACTTATGTCCGTCCACCCTCTACTGTGGTGATGAATATCAATAAAACCTGTAAAGGAAGTAGTATTTATCTTAATGGGGGATTCCGTTTTAGACTTAGACAAAGGTGAGATTTATAAAGTGTAGTGTCTGAGTGATTCGAGTCACGCAGACATGGGTATCAGTTCGGCAATAAAGTCGTTCTTAGTTCCGTAATTAATCCACCTTTGTAAACCTAAATTCAGCATCAGGTTTTAGGAACAACATACCCGAGGTCACCACCGTATCACCTACAGCAAGGCCACTTAGGATTTCTACTTTCCCCGATTGGCGTATCCCCGTGGTCACGGTCGTAAATTTTGCCTTTCCACTTCGGAATACCACTACTTTTTTATCCCTTGCTTGCGGAATTACGCATTCTGTAGGTATCATAATGGCTTTGGGTTGGGTAGTGAGTGAAAGATCTACTTCTGCAAAACGCCCCGGTACTAAGTCTGCACTTTGTTCATTTACGATGGCACGCAGGTGTAGGTCGCGGGTATCGGCGGCTACACTTTGTTCGCTGGCAGTAACGGTGGCGGTGTAATTGCGCTGGCTGCCATCCACGTGAAATTTGACTGCTTGCCCATTGCGGATCAAAGCGCCGTATTTTTCTGGAACTGAAAAATCAAGTCTTAATTTATGGTCATCTCGGATGGTTGCGACAGCGGTGGCCGGTGTAATATACGCCCCGGGGCTTATTTGTCGCAAACCAATGGTGCCACTAAAAGGCGCACGAATTTCCGTTTGACGGATTTTCACCTTGAGTAATTCAATTTCGGCTTCCAAATTTCGGGTTTGAAGCGTAGCCAAATCGTATTCCTGCTGGCTTGTACCTTGCACATTGAGGAGGCTTTTGAGGCGTTGCTCGGTGGTGCGTGCAATGGCAATTTGCGTTTCTATTTTCCTGACTTGCGTTTGCAAATCCTCGTCAAAAAGTTTAACGAGCAAAGTACCCGCGCTCACTTTTTTGCCTTCTGGCAAATTGAGTGAAATAACACGGCCTGCTATTTCAGGGTGCAGTTCGGTTTGTTCCAAAGGCAATAATGTACCGCCTGCCGTGATCGCATTGTCCAAAATTGAAGTGCCAACAATGACACCCTGTATATTATCAACAGGCAATGGTGCGCGTTTGAAATTGGCGGTTTCCTCGCTTTTTTTGCCGCAAGAAAACAAAGAAAGTAGCAGTAAAAGTGTAAATATTTTTTGTTGCATTGTTGCAGTTTTGTCGTATTGCGAACAAAGGTAGATCATTTTCCTACGTTTTGCCAAGGTTCAGTGCAAACACTGTAAATTTGTGTTCAAAAGTAGATCATTATGCAAAAAATATTTCTTTTTCTTTCGTTTACATTGGTCACACTTAATGTTTTCTATGGCGCTTACAGGCCAGAAACAACACCAACTGAAACATTAGAAACTAAAATGGAAAGCCCCACCACCATCAGTAACGCTAAATGTCCCGGTAATCCTGAAGAACTCGGTAAGGTATGTTGGAATAGGCAGTTGGACAGCGCCACGATACAATCCAAAGCAACGGGCAAACCTATTCTGATCCTGTTTCAAGAAGTGCCTGGTTGCAGCAATTGTACCCGATACGGAAGTTCTACCTTATCGCACCCTTTAATTGTGGAAGCCATCGAAGATTTATTTGTACCACTTTGTGTCTATAACAATAAAAAAGGTGCAGATGCAAAAGTACTGGAGCAATACAATGAGCCGGCGTGGAACAATCCCGTGGTGCGTATTATAAACTCGGATGGTAAGGATTTGGCCCAGCGTATGCCCGATTTTAGATCACAGGCAGAAATTGTGCGCGGTATGGCTACGGCGTTAAAGGCAACGGGCAAAACACCGCCAGCGTATTTAAACTTATTAGTAGAAGAATTGAGTGCGCGGGAACGAGGCCTCGACACTGCCACTTTTAGTATGTACTGCTTTTGGAGCGGCGAAGGTACTTTTGGAGAGATACCCGGCGTGGTAGAAACAGAGCCCGGTTTTCAGGATGGGAAAGAAGTGGTAAAAGTAGTTTTTGATCCATCAAATGTAAAAAGAACCGATTTGGAACAAAAAACAACCCCGAAAGGCATAACTGCATGTGCTAAAAACACGGGTTTCCGCAACGACAAAACACCAAAATATTACCTGTCCAACACGCCGTGGCAATATGTGCCAATGACCACGCTACAAGCCTGCCGAGCCAATAGTATGTTGGGAAAAGGAGCAACACCCGAATCGGTACTTTCACCACGCCAAATTGCCGTTTATCAAAAACTAAAAGAAAGCGACAGCAAACGCCTTTCTAGTGCTATTGGGAAAAAAGATTTGGCAAAAGCATGGAAAGCCGTAGAATAACCGAATCAGTTGGTCGGTGTTTTACTACCGTTAATAATGATTTAAGTGCCGTTTACTCGTATGGAATTGCACGGCAAAAAAACAATATATTCTCTTTGAAAAAAAATGGGAAAAAATTTGGTAGAACAAAATTGAGGCGTACTTTTGCGCCACATTAGTTTAGTTGCTATTAGACTTGATAGTAAGGCTTTTGAAGGTTTTATTCAAATTATGGCTCATTGTGAGCAATACATATTAAAGAAGTTTTCATTTGGTTTTTTGGGGTTTTACGGGAGCCGTCAGCAATGATGGCTCCTGTTCTTTTAGGGCAAACCTAGTGCGTTACTACCAACTGTTTTACCCATTGTTCATTTTTCACCACCAACCGAAGCGTATAAGTACCTGTCGGTAAATCCTGTACCTGAAAAGTGAGGTTTTTATCTGTTGCCTGTACAACTTTTTCGCGTACTATACGCCCGCTATTGTCCAGCAATTGCGCCACCAAATTTTGATGATCCGTATTATTTAGCGACCACGTTACCATCAAATTTTCTTTGGCGGGGCTTGGACTTACTTTTATTTCAGAAAGTCCCGTAATCTCTTGGGTACCCACCGCACAATCTACGGTAATCGTTTGCTGTACGTCTGTATCCAAATTAAGGTTTTGGGTTACTGTTGTGCCGTTGGGGCAAGTTACTTTTACTTTGTATTTGCCCTTAAATCCACGTACCGATGCCTTTCCGTCTTGGGCAGTTGTCAACGTTGTGTTGGTCCACCATTTGTTGAATACTTGATCAATAAATGCAGTTCCACTGGGTTTTATCGACCAATCTGTGTTATAAATAGGTGCATTAGCCAGCCAGTGCGCGCCATCCCAAAAGCCCCACATAATAAATCCCTTCATGCTCGGATGCGCAAATGTGATGGTGAGTATGTCACGCATGTAGGAGGCTTGCACCGTTTGAGACGCAAGGACATTGATATCGTATTCCGTTATTTTGGCTTCCAATCCGTATGTATTCCAAAAGTCGTCGTAAATTTCTTTCACACGCGGAATACCCGTTGGAGAGGTAGAAAAGTGCCCCTGAAAACCTATGCCTTCGATCGGTGCTCCTGCTGCTATAATTTCGTTGATACGTGCTTTCCAAGTTGCAATGCCGTTATTGGGTAAATCACCTTGTTCAATAGCGATATAATCATTGGTATATAATTTTTGATTGGGTGCCAGCGAATCTGCTTGTTTATAAATTTCTGCGTATAACTCACGCCCTGTTACATATCCAGGTTGGCCAGCCAAGGCATTCGCGTAATCGTTGTTGGTGGTAAATTCGTTGATTACATCCCAATCATTGCAGGCGGTTCCAACACCCGGATAACTCAAAATAGTATTTATGTGGTTGCGAATACGGGTCTTGAGTAAGGTCGTATTGGTAGGGTTGGCTGCAATATCAGCAGGGGAATATGCCCAGCCGGGCCAAACTAAATTATGCCCACGTACCGTAATACCCCGATCGGCGCACCATTGTATATCGGAAGCAATAGCGGCTTGGCTACTGAACCAATGTTCTTCCCAAGCAGGCCATTTCAAGTCATTTTCAAAGACTACTTCGTTAAAACCATGACCCAATCCGTCCAAATCGGTGAGTTTTTGTTGATAAATATTGTTCAATGCGCTACCACCATTAAATTTGTTACTGACCACTGCTGTACCAAACTTGAAAGCATGTTGCTCCATTTCTACTTTTACCTCGGCATTCGGGATAGGTTGTCCGGCGGAATTTAGCACCGTAAAATTGAGGTTGGCCTTGCGCAATTGATCGATATTGGCTGCCGCTTCTGCGCGCCAGGGTGCATCAGGTGCAATGCCCGGGTACGAGTCATTATTCAGTGCAACAGGCAACTGACTATAAAAAACGGTATTTTTATAGTTCAACAAGGCCGCTCCGCCAATTTCAACTGTTTGTGATAACCATGCTAGGTGTAATCCAAAATTTAGTTGGCCTACATTATAAGTAGCGGTTGATTGAAAAGGAAGCATATATATTTTCCATTCGGAAGAAAGATTGACAGTAGCAATCACCTCTTTATTGTATGTTGTGCTGTGTTCTACATAGATATTCACCTTTGCATTCGGTGTAGCACTGCGCAGCCATATAACAGCTAGGCAGCGGTCATCGGTAGCAATACTGGTTTGAACGGGGTAAATATGCGCTGCATTCCAAGGATTTGCGCCTAGTGTTACTGTTCTGCTTTGTATTTCCTTAAAAATTTGATCGGTCACCGTCAAATTAGAGGTAGAACCCCCATAATTAGAGACAATAGCAAATGTCCCAGATTCTGTTGCAGGCAACAAGGATACAGGCGTAGTAGGTAATCCATTTTCAGTATTAAGTTTGTTGATTAATACCGTTTGGTAGGATTGGGCATGTGATTGACCAATAAAACCCATCAAAATAAAATAAAATAGTGTTAATCTCATGTTTGTAAATTGTGCTTGTTAAATATATTTATGGCTGTACAGAAATAAGACAGTATATTAAAGAGGCAAATTAGATACAAATTTACTAATAGTTTACCATATTTTATTAAATTTGGTAATTTACATAAAAACCAAAATTCAAGAATCATACACCAATTCTTACTACCTTTGTGACCAATGAAAGTCCTCATTCCAGTAGCAGGTGCTGGTACGCGCCTGCGTCCGCACACATATACCCAGCCCAAGCCACTCATGCCTGTGGCGGGCAAGCCTATTATTTGCTTTATTATCGACAAATTGCGCGAAGCAGGCCTGAATGATTTTGTATTTGTCATCGGTTATTTGGGCGATCGTATCCGCGATTTTATTGAGGAGCAATATCCCGATATTTCCACTGAATTTGTCTATCAAGAACACCGCGAAGGTTCGGGGCATGCTATTTGGACTGCCCGCGAGGTGATAGAAGACGAAGATGAGGTGTTTATTGCTTTTGGAGATACTATTTTTGAAGTAGATATGCGCCAAATCATTGAAAGCCCGCATTCTTGCTTGGGTCTTAAACGCGTTAATGATCCACGCGAATTTGGTGTAGCCGAATGCGACGACAAAGGGCGGGTACTCCGAATGGTGGAAAAGCCGCGTATCCCAAAATCCAATATGGCCATGGTAGGGCTGTACAAGATTATGGAAGTTGGTTTGTTGATTAAAGCCGTTGAGCACTTGGTGAAAAACGATATTCGCACCGTGGGCGAAATTCAACTTACTGATGCTTTACAATATATGCTGGAACAAGGAGTGAGGATGCAAAGTTTTTCGGTCGGTAATTGGTTTGATTGTGGTCGAAAGGAAGTATTACTCGAAACCAACGCCATGCTCCTCAACCAACACGGCTACGCCAGTGATGCCTTTAACCTACCTGAATACGATAGCACCATTATAATTCAT
Source organism: Chitinophagales bacterium (assembly GCA_043764095.1). Classification (GTDB taxonomy): domain Bacteria; phylum Bacteroidota; class Bacteroidia; order Chitinophagales; family Saprospiraceae; genus M3007. The sequence goes on along the minus strand of JAYUKX010000025.1, from coordinate 5,673 downwards.
CCTGTTAGCATTGGCAAAAATTGCCAAATATCCAATAGCATCATCGGACCGAATGTGACCATTGGCTCTGATGTAACCCTGAGTCATTCTATTGTCACCGATAGTATTATAGGGAACTTTGCGGCCTTGGAAGATGTTGTGTTGCGGCATTCCGTTATCGGTAGCGACGCACGCATCAAAGGGATGAACCTCAGCCTGAATATAGGCGATAACACTGAAATTGACTTCGATTAGCATTATGGCAAAAGAATGGACACTTGGCGAAAAAGCCAGTTTACTCAAATTAGAACCGGAATTCGCCGTATTAGTGGGGCTTATAACCCCCGATAGCAACGAAACACTCGCGCACGAGCACATGGATGAACTAGAGTTTCTAGCAGAAACCGCTGGTGCCGAAACCATCAAACGATTTACCCAACGCCTCCCCCACCCCGAGCATACTACTTTTATTGGAAAGGGAAAAGTGGAGGAAATAAGGCAGTATATTGAGCGGCACGAAAATGTGACGATGGTTATTTTTGACGACGACCTTTCGGGTAAACAGACTAACCACCTCGAAGAAGCGCTCAAGGTAAAAATTGTGGATCGCTCCACTTTAATCCTCGATATTTTTGCAGCGCGGGCACAAACCGCACAAGCAAAAGCACAGGTAGAACTCGCCCAAATGCAGTATCTTTTACCGCGTTTGAGGGGCTTGTGGACGCACTTGGAACGCCAACGCGGTGGTATTGGTATGCGTGGCCCCGGTGAAACACAGATTGAAACCGACCGCCGATTGGTTCAATATCGCGTAAAAGTATTGGAAGACAAACTAAAAGATATTGACCGCCAATCACAAACCCAACGCAAAACCCGTGGCGAATTGATCCGCGTTGCCTTGGTGGGTTATACCAATGTAGGAAAAAGTACGCTACTCAACCTGATTAGCAAAAGCGAAGTATTAGCCGAAAACAAACTTTTCGCTACGCTGGATACTACTGTGCGAAAAGTCGTTTTTGACCAAATGCCTTTTTTGCTCTCCGACACTGTTGGATTTATCAGAAAACTCCCGCATCACTTGGTAGAAAGTTTCAAAAGTACCCTCGATGAAGTACGCGAAAGCGATATTTTGATCCATGTGGTGGATGTTGCGCATCCGCAATTTGAAGACCAAATACGTACAGTGCAAAAAACACTGCTCGAACTTGGCGCAGCCGATAAGCCCACTTTGATGGTATATAATAAAATAGAACTCTACCGCGAACGTGTTTTCGACGACCTTCTGGAACCCGAAACCCGCCTTATGCTGGAAGCAGAACTTAAATCGAATATGCTACACCAGTTTGGAGAAAATATTTTTATTTCCGCCTTAACAAAAGAAGGAATGGACGATTTACGCGAGCGTATGATGCGCCTAATCAAGGAGTTGTATGTCATTCGGTATCCGCATCAGGTGAGGACTTGGGGGTAGGGGTAGACCAATATTGAACAATACGACGATAATCATACTTTATATTTACTATGCAATTCGATTGGCTTTCCGATTTAACCCCAGCACTCAAGGCCCAACAAACTTGGCACGATGGTTCGTACCAAAAGGAGGGTCTTTTTCATTTGGTCTATAACCCGCGCAAGCCGTTTGCGATCTCCTGCGGGGCCAGTTTATTGGCAGATCATATCCGTCGTTTTCGTTTTTCACCCGATATTATCACTAAAATGGGTCAAATGCGCGACGAAAATGGCCACAATATATTTACCGAGAGTTTTCTCAATCACCTGCAACGCATGCGACTGCGCGTAAACGTGTGGGCAGCACCAGAGGGTATGATGCTGCTCCCCGGCGAACCGTTGTTGATTGCCAGTGGTCCAATAGAGCAAGTGTTTTTGTTGGAAACTGCTTTAATTTACCTCGTTTGGCGTTCTTCCCAATGGGCTACAAGGGTAGCCGTAGAACGTTGGGATTCCAAAAACTGGACAGAAGAAGATACACCTGTGGCACCCGCTACGACCAGTAATTTTGATGGTTGGAAAATCCGTGCAGAGTATATCGGTGGCGCAATGGCCGATGAAATTATCGATTCCATTAAAGAACCAAGTCGAGTGCCAGATTCACAAGAAGGGCTTAAAAAAATATGGGAAGACGGGACTGGAGCAATTAATGACGAAATACCGCTCACTCAAGTGCGCCGTTTGTACAAAAGCCAAGAAGCCATTGGCGATATGTGGCTCACCGAAGCGCAAGAAGAAATAGCCAGTGTAAGCCGTACTGCTGCACGTATGACGGATACAAGAACAGGAAAAGTAGAAACGTTGCGTTTTACGCGTTTCCAAAATTTGTACCAACCAGTTTTGGTAAAAGGACATCCTGTGCTGCCCGCTCCGCGTATTAGTTATCTTAGGCAACGTATGCTAAAGCAACTGGAGGCGTTTCACCATGCAAAACTAGAGGAGTACCCGCGTGGTTGGTTTGTTGGATAAATACCTTGATAAATGTGTTGTGTGCTAACAAGAGAGATTCCTAATTTGATAAAGAAAAAATATTTAAATATAGATAAATTATGGAAGAACAAGATAAACTTATTGTGTTTCAGGAAAAACGAATTCGCCGCCTCTGGCATAATGATGAGTGGTGGTATGCAGTCGTAGATGTTATTGAGGTGCTTACGGAAAGCCCTAATCCAGCAGTTTACTGGCGTGTACTCAAAAAACGTCTCCTTGATGAGGGTGCTGATCAAACCGTTACAAAATGTAACGGTTTCAAATTAAAGGCCATAGACGGCAAAATGCGCTTGACTGATTGCGCTAATACAGAGATAATCTTCCGTATTATCCAGTCCGTCCCCTCCCCCAAAGCGGAACCATTCAAGCAATGGCTGGCCCAAGTCGGCTATGAGCGGGTGCAAGAAATTGAAAATCCAGAACTGGCCGCGCAACGCGCACGAAGTTATTACAAAGAACTAGGATATAGCGAAGCATGGATAGAAACGCGACTTAAATCTGTCGAAATACGAGACCAACTTACCGATGAATGGAAAAACCGAGGAGTAAAAGAAGGACTGGAGTATGCTATCCTTACCGCTGAAATCAGCCGTGCAACTTTTGGACTTACACCTACTGAATACAAAGAGGTAAAGGGATTACAGCGCGAAAATCTGCGTGATCATATGACCGATATTGAATTGATTTTTACAATGCTCGGAGAAGCAACCACACGTAACAAAGCCATTGATAAAGACGCACAGGGCTTTGAAGAAAATAAAGAAGCAGCCATAGAAGGCGGTAGAGCAACGGGAAAAGCACGTACTGCTTATGAGCAAGAATCAGGACAAAAAGTAGTCTCTCCTAGCAACTTTAAAGGCCAAATAGCAGAGGCTAAAAAGCAAAAATCTATTGACTTAGAGCAGAAGCCTAAGTAGATTGTCATAATAATTCGAGGCTCTACACAACAAGTTTCTTTTTTTTATGGATATTTGCGCCCTAGGAACACTGGAAACCACCTTTTAAAAACGCGACACAAAAAATCTGGATTTTTTTTGCAACAAATATGCATCATTTCGAAGAACACTTGGAATGATTGACGTTAATAACAAAATTTACATTGTATAACTCCCCCCGGATATTATTGCTGTTGTTTTTATTGCCGTTGATGCAATGTAAACCAGAAGAAAAAACACCTCCGGTGGCTTTTCCTTATGTACGTCCTTTGGTATGGAACGATACACTATTACATGCTCCTTTTGCGCCGCGACAATTATCTTCGGCCATGATAAAAGTGCAGCCCGATTCTTTGTTGTATGTCTCCTTTAAACCTGAAATCCACGCGGCATTAAAACAACAGGAAAAATACCTTTTGCGCCCCGATGTAGATCAGTATCCAGTGCGTGGCATACATAAAAAGGAACTATTAAAAACGGTGCGTTTGCTAAAGGCGAGTACCCTAGAACCATTTGCGCTCCAGCGTTATTTTGATTTTTACCAAATCAATACCGAACTAAAAAACGATCGTGTGCGTATAACAGGTTATTATACACCTACAATTGACGCAAGTCGTTCATCTACTGGCAGCCATCCTGTCCCGATGCTCAAATGGCCCAAAGAAGATAAAGATATTCCTGTGCCAGCACCAGCATCCATCGAAGCAGGCGCGCTGAATGGCTATGGCCTCGATCTAGCCTGGATACAATCCAAAAAAGAACTCCGCAACGCACAATTACAAGGCTCTTGTATGGTACAATTCCCCGATGGCGACAATGACTTTTTGGGGTTTGGTGGCTCTGTAAAGGGAGCGGGCGGAACGTATGTGTTTTTCAAAAAAATGGGTAAAGAAGTGCTGGGCTCTGGTAGTTTTGCGCTGACAGCGGGTTATTCGGCAGCCATCGACCCCCGTTTTATTCCAATTGGCGCTTCGCTGCTGGCCGAACTGCCTGTTTGCGATAAAGCGGGCAATGTGGTGGCGCACGAATACCGTATTATTTTTGCCCAAGACCGTGGGGGCGCGATAAAAACCACCAAAAGAATGGATTTGTACTGCGGTATTGGTAAAAAAGGCTTGGATGCCGCTAAACGGGTAAATAGTTACGGGCGGCTTTGGTTAATTTTGCCCAAAAGGGAGTTTTAAGTAAATTTTATCTTTTAACTTAAACCATTTAACATTTGTATAAAATATTGATAATTAAATAATTAACCAATTTAACGCCTTAACATTTTCTCTTTTTTCGTTAAACCTTGTTAATCTTACCCTACGATTTTGTAGTAGTGTTGTATATCATTTCGGAATGACCGCTCTTTGCAAGCGGAATTTTAAATCCACTACTATAATTATGAAAAAGAATATATTGTTCCTCGCTTGTCTGACACTACTTTTGACCAATTGCAAAACCTTACGTGTCAGTGATTTTCACGATACCGCACGCACCCCCGAACCGCTTCCGCGCATGGGCTTATTGGTACACCAGGAAAGTTTTGCTGCGGCATTCGACCGTGAAACCTTTTCTAAAGGCTGGAATGGCAATGTAGCAATTCCAGGTGCTAGCGGCCCTTTTGATTATTTTGCACTCAGTGATTTACCGTTGGAAGACGTATATACCGCTTTGGGTAACGAAGTAAACGAAAACCTGACCAACAACAAAGGTGACCGTTATGGCCATATCCGTTTTCGTTTGGTACACTATGATCGCCGTGCTCCGGGTTGGGGCTATACCATTCCATCCGCTCTTTCCCTTAATACCCTCAATGTGGCAGGGATGCCTTATACGCGTTACCGTGCTGAATTGGAATTACAAGTAGAAATTGCCGATGCTAATAAGAAAATATTGGCGCGCTATCGTGCGCCAGGCGTAGGTAAAGCTTATGTGGCCATGTACTACGGCTACCGAAGGGGGGATGCTTGGCGTAAGGCTAATCTACTAGCCCTACAAGATGCAATGAACGTAATTCGTCCAAAAATAGAGGCCGATTTACCGGAGTTGAAGGCGCAATTAATGAATGCAGGCCCATTACCGCCTACCAAAAAATAATCATTTTAAAGATGATTGAACAACAGAGAAGGCATATCGAGTAATTGTATTCGGTATGCCTTCTTTTAGTTTACAGCGTTAAGGAATGAGATTCAAATAAAGGTACAGATTTGGCGGCTTCATTTTGCCCCTCTCTTCGTTATTCATCGGTTATTTAGCGCCACTAAACGCCCTCTTC
>JAYUKX010000024.1:0-1586 GCA_043764095.1 Chitinophagales bacterium | reverse complement strand
CCCAAAAATGCTATCAATTTGTATGTTTTTTAAAATATGTTTTCAATGCCTTAACTGTAAAAAATCATGCACTTTTCAAAAATGTCCAGTAGTATGATTGCGATGATAAAGATCCTTTAGATATTTTAATTATTTCTCAAATTGATGTGGTGCCTATGTGTATCGTGGAAGCCAAAGTCATTGGGGTAATGCGAATGATTGATGGCGGTGAAGCAGATGATAAAATTATTGCTGTAGCAGCCGGTGATCCAAGTGTAAATCATATCAACGATATTTCGGAATTGCCCCAACATTTTATCTCTGAACTGCGAAATTTCTTTGAGGATTATAAAAAATTAGAAAATAAATCTGTTGTAGTAGAAGAATTTCAAAACAGGAAACTTGCTTTAGAAATTGTGGAAAAAGCCATCGCAGATTATAAACAAAAATTCAATAAATAATTTTATTCCTTACCTTTTAAAACACCATGCAGCTGACTATACTGGGCTCTTCGGCAGGAGGGCCATTCCAGGGGCGCAATTATACCGCACAAATACTCAAAATAGAAAACGAAACCTATCTCATTGATTGCGGTGAAGCTACGCAGCACCAATTGTACCACCACCGCGTCCGTTACGATGGTATGAACCAAATCTTTATCAGCCATTTGCACGGCGATCATGTGTTTGGGTTGATGGGTATTATTACTTCTTTTTGTATGAAAAAGCGCACCGACCCACTCGCGATTTATGGCCCCGAAGGGCTGCGCGAACTCATTGAGACCATGAGTAGGGTATCGCGTGTGCATTATCCTTATACGCTAGAAATACACGAGTTGGACACAACGGTACACCAATTGGTTTTTGAAACAAAATACACCGAGGTATGGTCTATCCCGCTTCACCACCGCATGCCTTGTATGGGTTGGTTATTTCGCGAAAAACCACGCCCCGCCAACATGATTCCCGAAATGATTGAGGCGTACAATATCCATTTTACCGATATTAAAAAGATCAAAGCAGGCGGCGATTATACCTTACCCGATGGTCGTGTAATTCCCAATTCAGAACTAACTATTCCGCCCAAAGTACCAGTTTCTTATGCTTTTTGTAGCGATACTGCCCCTTTTGAACCCGTTATTGAGGCCATACAAGGGGTTACATGCCTTTATCACGAGGCTACATTTACCAATGAACACACCGAAGAGGCGGCATATTCGCACCATTCTACTGCGGAACAAGCGGCTCGTATTGCGCTTGCAGCAGGTGCTCAGCAATTATTGATCGGGCATTTTTCAGCGCGGTATAAGGATGTAGAACAGCATTTGATAGAAGCACGGGCGGTATTTGAGGCGACCAATGCAGTGGAAGAAGGTGGGGTTTATGAGATTTTGTGAATTATGGGTTGAAATTTTTAATAGATTGATATTCAAAGGGTACACCTTTTCTCTATAAAAATAATTTTATCCACTTGGAAATTTCAAAAAGTTGAAATTGAGTGCAATAATGCCTACTTCCTACTTTTTTTCGCCAAAAAAAGGTATGCGGTCAAAAAGTGAGGGTATATTAGTTTCTTTTAGCAATGATTGAGGCCAAAGAATCCATTTG
>JAYUKX010000023.1:0-19992 GCA_043764095.1 Chitinophagales bacterium | reverse complement strand
CCGCCAATTTCTACGTCTCTTACTACTGCAATAGTGCCACTCAAATCCATTCTCGAAGAGTCTCGGGAGTAGGTATAGATGCGGTAATTTCCTGGATACAAAAGATCAAAGGAAAAACGACCTTGGAAATCCGTATTAGTTCGATCATCGTATCCCCAGGTACGGTCGCCATAAATAATAAAGACTTCTTGGTCTTTTGCAGGATATTGATCCAATAATTGGGTAAATGTAGAACTGAGTTTACTAGCGTGTATATATCCGCGAATAGACGCATTACCTCCTTGCCCTTCTTTGGTACACGAGAAAAATAAGATAACCAGACAAAATAGGGTAAAGAGTGTACAATTTTTCATGGTACAAAAGTAGAACATTTTTCAGGAACGAGAAAACATGTACACACGCAAGGCATAAATTTTTCCAACCTAAACCCAACGCTCTATCCGATAATTTCGTAAAGTAGAGTAACTATATCATCCACACATTTAATTTAGAAATTTATGAAACAGACTATTTTTTTTATTTTAGCCTTAACACTATGGACTGCTTGTAAAAAAGACGCAGATACCTCGATTACTTTTGCCTATGCTGCAACACAATGCTCAGATAAATGGGTAGAAAACGCCACTTGGAGCAACGATGCAGAATACCAACAAGTGATAAAGAACTACCTCAATAACGAGTTGGATATTGATTTTTCTGATTTGGCTGTTATTGCAAACCCAGATTCTAATGCCGTTTTTTGTCAAGCATGTATTTGCCCAAATGGCAAGACAATTCAATTAAAAAGCACGGAGGAATTTAAAGCAAAACTCATTGCGTTTGGGTTTGTGGAGCAATAGGGTTTTGGTGGGGTTGGGGGCTAGCTCAACTGCTGCTTGGTCGTTGAGCGAAGCCGAAACGACAAGCAGCAGTTGAGCGAAGCCCAAACCACCAAAACCCAAAAACCTTACTTAAACTTTTGCTTCAAATAAGCCAAAGACAATCCATAAGCCTCTTCCGAAGCCTTTTTATCAAAACTAGGATTACTCGGATTTGCAAAAGCATGTTCTGCATCAAAACTCTTGATGGTTACCTTTTTACCAGCCGTCTTCATGTTTGCTTCAAATTCCTTTACTACTTCTGGCGAAATCCACTTTTCACGGGCTGCAAATAATCCCAAAACATCGCAATGAAGCGTTTTGAGCATATCCACTTCCTTAACAGGCATACCATAATACATAATACAGCCAACTGCTCGTTTTCCTTCAAAAATACCGGAACGAAGCGATTGACCGCCGCCAAAACACCAGCCCACACTTGCAATTTTGGCTTTTTTCCCTACGTACGCTACCGCTCCTTTAATGATCGCATCGGTACGTTCTACCTTAGCCTCTCCCATATACTTGGAAGCATCTTCGCGGTTAGTGGCTACTTTACCGTCGTACAAATCAATAGCGAGTACATTTACATCGCTCAAATCATTGTAAAAAACTTCGGCTTGCTTCTTAATATAGTCGTTCAAGCCCCACCATTCTTGATAGACAAATAGCCATTTTTTTGACTTTTTTGCCGATTTAATTAAGTAAGCACCCGCTGTTTTCCCATCAGATGTAGCGAATGTAATCATTTCACCACCTACCATACTCGTATGCGTATAAGGTAGTGGCTCTATGTGCGCACTCACAAAACCAGCGTCAGATAAGAAGGCCGTCATATCAGTTCCGGCGATTGGTTTAGCACAACAAGATTGAGCGTGCATTTGGCTTCCTGCTAGGAGCAAGCAAAGCATTAAAAATTGATGTTTAAATGTCATATTTATACGATGTTTAGATTTTAGAACTTTTTTTAGCAAAAAAAGAATGATGAAACAATTCGACGTACTATAACGGAATACCTCCAAATAAGTTGAGGTTAAGTATTTAGAAACAATTAATTACCATTTTGAACTTGATCTTTTCCGCCTATGCTTCGACACACTCAGCATAAATATTTCCCCGTTTTTTCGTTAGATAGTACCGCTATCTGCCTTAAAAATGGCTCATCTAGCCGAAAAATACCTGCGTTCATTTCTGCAATTAATTGTGTCCAAATACTTACAAACTAAAGTTTTAAAAAAAGACCATCATCCAATCTGACAAACTATCGCAATACAACTATTTTGCGTCTGTTGGACAGCGGTCACAATCCACTACAATGCCAATCCCATGTTTGGTTGAGTTTAGCACTTGTTTCCCGCGCTAAATCTTCCACCATCGTCCAATCTGAAGGCCCCGATTGTATCCCGAAACCTGTACAAATAGGCTTATTATCTAAGGCGCGTTCATCACCTGTAATGGTTACCCAACTTCGGTCAAAAACAATACCATGCTGGATCGAGGAATTATAAACGGATGTATTATTTTCGGTAGCCCTAATATCGAGTGACAGCAGCACATTTGCACTTTTTGTGATTCTTACTTCGGTCACCGTTGCGCATACTTTTTCCATAATCGGAATGCGCTCTACAACATGCCCACTTGTATCTTTTGTTACTTTTTCGCCCACTTGTATTTCTTTGGAAAAAGTATTTGAATTGCTCCAAACTTGCTCATTACCGATATCTAAATGTACTAATTGCAGTTGAACGAGGTAATCATATTTCCGATTTTCGAAGGGTTGCTCATCTATTTTTTGCCAAACAGAACTGTTTAAAGTAGTGCCAAATTGTGTCATTCCACGCCAAAAATCGTTGATATGGAATGCCCCGTACCCTGTTTTTTCCACAAGAAACCTTGATGTACCCATTTCGAGTGCTTCCGCCATTTTAGTATCGCTTTCTTGCCAAATAGGGTAATAATTTTCTTTTAAATTGGATAATGTATTGTAGGCATTTCGAGCAATTAACCGATTGCCAGAATGCGCCAAACTCAATTCTATATTGGCCTTATCATACAGGTATTCGGCGGCTTTTTGGCGGCTGGCGTTTTCGGCGGCTGCAATATCTTCTTTGAATGCAAACTGTGACCGATAGCCGTCTTTTGTCGTGATAATGCCTAGCTGCTGAATACGATTTTGTCGTTCTTGAATCCTCCGATGATATGCATTGATGGGTGGCCAAAGTGCTACTTTCTGGATATTAAGCAAAGAATCGACCGTTAAAACATCAAAAGTATTCGCCATGTAAAACGCAAACTCAAGGTATTTAACATCCTTAGTTTTTATGTTTTTGCGCTCTACTTTGCGGATTGCCTTGCTCAATTGATCATCAAATGAATTGGAAGGAATAAGCGGCTTGGTGGCAGTACAAGCAATTAGCCAAAAGCAAACTAATAAAATGAGTGATTTTTTCATGTGTTGGATTGTTTAAATGATACAATACAGCAAATATACTTGCACACTCATCAAATAAATCACTATAGAATAGTTAAAATAAATGTTAGCACTAATTTAAAGATTTGGGGTAATTTTGCATCTTTTTAACAACCAAAAAGATGCACTACAAAAATATTTTATCTTTAATAATCTGCCTATGCTGCGCTACAATAATTGTAGGACAAACTCCTAATCTTACAAAAAAACACGAAAAAAAGAATAGATTTTACTTTTTTTGGGGCTATAATCGAGGCTATTATACAAAATCAGATCTGCGCCTGACTGGCGAAAACTACGATTTTACGTTGCATCATTTGGTGGCCAAAGACCGCCAAACGCCTTTTTCTGCCAAAGTTTATTTTAACCCATCTACACTGACTATCCCGCAATGCAACTACGGTATTGGCTTTTTTATCAACAAGTATTATAGCGTGTCGTTGGCTGTTGACCACATGAAATACGTTATGGTACAAGATCAATCCAGCACTATTTCAGGTACTATCACAGGAACAGATACACCCTATAATGGTAGTTTTGACCATGCTCCAATCAACGTAAAGGAAGATTTGCTTGTTTTTGAGCATACCGATGGACTTAATTATATCGTTGCAGAGTTGAACCGTTGCGATAATTTATTGCCGCTGTTTTCAACGTATAAAGGTAATAAAATAGCGATCCATCTTACAGAAGGTGTAGGCATTGGCGCGTTATTTCCCCGCACCAATGCGACTTTATTATCCAAAGAACGGCACGACGATTACCACCTATCTGGCTATGGTTTATCCGTTAAGGTTGGGCTTGACATTACCTTATTTCGGCATTTTTTTATAGCCGTCAACTTGAAAGCCGGTTTTATCCACATGCCCGATATTCGCACAACTGCTTCTGGAAGCGACCGCGGTAGCCAAAAATTTGGCTTTTTGCAGGATAATATTTTGGTCGGATTTCGTTTTTAGTAATTTTGCACCATGTGGACACAAAATCTTGTAGCATACCAACGTATCTGCGCTGAAAATACGGACAAATTCCCTATTTTTTTTCAACCTTGGTGGCTCGATGCTGCTTGCTGCAATGGTTATTGGGTGCCTTATGTACACGAGGAATCATCGACGGTTTGGCCAGTTTATTATACAAGAAAATGGGGCATGCTCTATTGCACGGTACCCCCACTTACCCCAAGGTTGGGCTGGAAATCGGCAAGCAAAACGCTCCCTTCTAAACTTATTAATGATCCAATAAACACCCTTTATTCGCTGCAACATTTTGATAATGAACAAGTTATTTCGGATTGGTTTGAACATAAAAACTATCAAATAATACCAAAATCCTATTTTAAACTAGATCAACCTATCATATTAGCAACTGCGCTAAAAACACTTCGCCCTACTGCCCGGCAGCGATTAAAAAAAGCAATGCTTAATTTTGAAGTTGTGCAGGAAACAGATGTAACCCGCTTATATCAAATGAGTATTAGGAGTTTGTCAAGACATGGAATTAAAAACACATTAGGTATTGACCAATTAGAAAACATCGTAGCAGCAACAACAACGCACCAATCGGGGATCATGCTTTCTGCTCGAAATAAGCAAGGCCAAACAGTAGCATCTGCTTTTTTTATATGGGACTACAATACTGTTTATTATACCTTAGGAGGATTTGACGAACGTATTCCACACAATGGAGCACCAAGGTTATTGATTTGGGAAGGGATTAAAATAGCCTGCGAACAGGGCAAATCCTTTGAGTTTGGTGGAGGATCCGATCCAGGTGTAGGAGATACCTTTATTTCAATGGGCGGACAAAGGGGGGGCTATTTTCGGGCAGTCCGATATAAATTTGGATGGATTAGGCAGGTGATTACCCGAGCAAAAAAAATATATGCGCCCAACGATATACACTAGTACTAGAAAAAAAGTCCTAAAATGGCCAAAATAGTATAATTACAAAAAAAATAGTATCGCTTTTACTCCAATAAGTATAACTACCTAAAATAATAGTTTACTTTTGCGCATTAAAGTATGTTGAATGGAATTTTATATAAAGATTAATGCCACCGAAGAACTGGCGCACCGCGATCCAGAAGATACTACATTAGGACGTAATATTATCCGTAAGGGTCTGATATTGATGTACGAACTAGGTTTTGAGCAGTTTACTTTCAAAAAACTGGCTACCGAAATCAATACCACAGAGGCTAGTATTTACCGATATTTTGAGAATAAACATCGGCTTTTGCTCTACTTGCTCACTTGGTATTGGAATTATATGGAGTACCTTGTAGTATTTAGTTTGCAAAACATGACCGACCCTGAGCAAAAACTAAAAAAAATTATTCATTTGCTTTCACATGATTTATCGGGAGATTTTGATACGTCGGGTCTCGATAAAAAAGCATTGTACCGTGTCGTAATCAACGAAAGTAGCAAGGCTTATTTGGTCAAAGACATTACAGAAATTAATAAAGTACAATTATTCAAACCATACAAAGACCTCTGCGCGCGTATTGCAGGCATCGTGCAAGAATATGCGCCGAATTACCCTTATCCGCGCTCGTTGAGCAGTAGTTTGATAGAAATGTCGCATTTTCAGAACTATTTTATGATTTATTTACCATCTTTGACCGATTTTGGCACGGACAAATCAGAAGAGCAAGTGGTAGGCTTTTTAGAAGACCTTGTATTTACGACCTTAAAAAGAGTATAATCTATGATGTTTCAACGCAAAGCACGGCAGGCATTTCCGATGCTGAATATTATTCTTTTGGCTACCGTGGCAGCCATTTGTGTCTATTTTATCCTAAAACATTTTCGAAATACAGCCGAGCAAGTCACTCAAGAACCGATCGAGTATCGTTAATTATATGTCATGTTTTTGGATTTAGGAAATATTATCGGGAAAACGCGTACCTTTGCGCCCCGAAATTTATGTTTTCATTATCTAATATATACGTACAATACGGCGAGCGCATTCTGCTCGACGGCGTCAACCTAGTCATTAAGCCCGGCGAACGCGTGGGTTTAGTCGGTCGTAATGGCGCAGGCAAATCTACTTTGCTCAAAATCATTGCAGGCGAGCAATCGCCGCAAGAGGGCAATGTAGTCACTCCTACAGGTTTTTCTATTGGTTATTTGCACCAAGATATGCTTTTGCCCAAGGGTAAAACTGTATTGGATGAAACCATGACGGCCTTCAACGAAGTGCTGGCATTGGACAAACGCCTACACGAAATTCAGCACGAACTCGAAAACCGTGAGGATTACGAGAGCGATAGCTACCACGATATTCTGGTGGAATTGTCCGAAACCACAGAGCGACTGGCTCGTATTGGCGGCGATACCATGGAAGTGGATACGATGCGCGTACTCGGCGGTTTGGGTTTTGCAACCAGCGATTTAACACGCCTCACCGATGAATTTTCGGGTGGCTGGCAAATGCGTATCGAATTGGCCAAAATGCTGCTCCGCAACCCCGATATCCTGCTATTGGACGAACCGACCAACCACTTGGATATTGAAAGTATCTTGTGGTTGGAAGACTGGCTCGCTTCTTATCAAGGTATGGCCATTGTGATTAGCCACGATAGGCGCTTTTTGGACATTGTGACCAACCGTACAGTAGAGGTTATTCTAGGTCGTTTGAGCGATTATAAAGCGGCCTATTCCAAATACGTCGAGTTGAGCGCCGAACGCAAGGAGCAAATGTCGGCGGCTTACGAAAACCAACAAAGGTTGATTGCCGACCGCGAGCGCACGATCAATAGGTTTATGGCCAAAGCCACTAAAACCAAGATGGCGCAATCCATGCAGAAGCAATTGGACAAACTAGAACGTATCGAAGTGGAAGATGTGGATACTTCGGTGATGAGGATTCGTTTCCCCGAGCCGCCGCGCTCTGGTGAAATTGTGGCTACTGCCGACCGCGTTACCAAAAAATACGGTGCATTAAAAGTAATAGAAAGTGCTGATTTTAAGATACTTAGGGGTGAACGTGTAGCATTTGTAGGCCAAAATGGTCAGGGCAAAACGACTTTGGCCAAAATTATGATTGGCAATGAACCTGCTACAAGTGGCGTTGCCAGCCTTGGTTATAATATTCGTCTTGGTTATTACGCCCAAAATCAGGCAGAAACGCTCAATCCTAAATTGACTGTTTTGGAGACCATGGAGCAAGAAGCACCACCAGAAATGCGTACTAAAGTGCGCGCTATCCTTGGAGGTTTTTTGTTTAGTGGCAAAGATGCCGATAAAAGAGTGGCTTCTTTATCCGGTGGTGAACGCGCCCGCTTGGCATTGGCTTGTATGTTACTCCATCCCATTAATTTTTTGGTACTGGATGAGCCGACCAACCACTTGGACATGTTGTCGAAAGAGGTATTGAAACAAGCCATTTTGGACTACGAGGGTACGCTATTGGTGGTGAGCCACGATCGCGAGTTCTTGTCTGAACTTACCGACCGCACCATTGAGTTCCGCGACCATCGCTTGTATGAATACTTGGGCGATATCAACTATTTCCTCGATAAACGCAAACTGGATAATATGCGCCAGGTGGAAATGCGTACCAATGTACCAAAACCACTCGCCACTCCAACTGGCGGCAATAGCGCAGGTACAGACGATGCCGGTAAAGGCGGCGTGGCGGTATCTCCAGAAGAGCGCAAAAACCTGCTTCGTGTAGTACAAAAAAGCGAAAAACGTATTGAGGAATTGGAAGGTATTATCAAAAAAATAGAGGTCACTATGGCCGATTCTGATTTTTATACCAAACCAGAATCCGATCAAGTGCTAAAAAAATACAACGATCACAAATCCGAACTTGCTTCAGTGATGACGGATTGGGAATTGGCTTTGGAACAATTGGGATAAGCCAAGTTGAATAGATTTTACTAAAAAACGCCAACACGGATTGCTCTGTGTTGGCGTTTTTTTTATTTTAAAAGTATATTTTATCAGTACGTTGGGATCAAAAGAGATGATATTACCCCATTAACCAAACCTACAACCAACTCACAAACGGTTCTTCCAATAATTGCTTGATATTCCGCAAGAAACGGGCAGCATCGGCACCATTGATTACCCTGTGGTCCCAACCAATGGTCATCGGCATCATTAGGCGTGGTTCAAAAGACTTGGTACTTTCGTTCCACACTGCTTCCATAGTGGCCGCCGTGATACTCAGAATAGCCACTTGAGGCCAATTCACAATCGAAAGCATATTTGTACCGCCTATTCCGCCGATATTAGAGATCGTAAATGTACCACCGTCCAAATCTTCTGGTTTGTTTTTACCATCGCGGGTACGGGTGCTGATTTCTGTGAGATCGATAGAAATTTGAGTTAATCCCTTTTGGTCTGTGTTACGAATAACAGGCACTAATAAGCCACGTGGCGTGTCAACGGCAATACCAATATTATAAAATTTCTTGTAAATTACTTCTTTGGTATCCGCGTCGTAACTGGCGTTGAACTGCGGCATTTTTTTCAAAACAGCAGAAACAACTTTGGTTAAAATGGCGGTAGTGGTTAATGCTCCACCTGCCGTTTTTACCTGATCTTTGAACTGCTGGCGTAGTTCTTCCAAACGCGTGATATCCGCTTTTTCGGAAATCCAAGCGTGTGGAATGGTATTAAATGCGTAGTGCATATTATCCGCAGTCAATACACCAATTCTGCTGAGTGCTTGACGCTCGGTAGCACCAAATTTCTCAAAGTTGGGTAATGATTTATGCGGCAATCCACCACCTGTTGCGGCAGCACCGCCTGCATTGTCCATTTTTTTCTTTAAAAAATCAACAACGTCTTTATAACTGATTCTGCCTGCGCCTTCACTGGGTTTTACTTGTGCCAAGTCGATTCCGAGTTCTTTAGCACGCTTACGGGCTAGTGGGGAGACTCGAAGGGGGGAGGGGGAAGTTCCGTTGCTTGCAGGAGCAGGTACAGCGGTTGGTGTAACGGCAGGTGCTGGAGTTGGGGTCGGGGTTGGTGCAGCGGTTGGGGTTGGTGTAGCGGCAGCAGGGGCTGGGGGTGTTGAGGATTGGGAGATAGCACTGAGGCGCAAAATGGCACTACCCTCCGTCACGTCATCGCCTTTATTAACCAAAATGGCTTCGATGGTACCGGCAGCATCAACGGGCATTTCCGCATCTACTTTATCCGTACCTACAATGATTACAATTTGTTCTTTTGCAACTGTATCCCCTACTTTTACTAAAATCTCGGTCACTTTCCCTGTTACGCCATCACCCAAGGAGGGTAATTTGTACTCGTACGATACTGCGGCTGCGCTAGGAGCGGGTGCAGCGGCAGGTGCAGCCGGAGCAGCAGTAACGGCAACAGCGGCAGGCGCACTAGATGCAGCCGGAGTAGCAGGGGCTGTAACTGGTGCGGCAGCGGCAGCCGTTTCTATTTTTAGGATCAAACTGCCTTCTGTGACATCGTCTCCTTTTTTTACAACTATTTCGGTTATGGTACCTTCCATGTCAACGGGCATTTCCGCATCTACTTTATCGGTACCTACAATAATAACGATTTGTTCTTTGGTTACCTTATCACCGGCCTTTACTAAAATTTCGGTTACTTTTCCGGTTACTCCGTCGCCTAATGAAGGTAATTTATATTCGTGCAGCATCTGTTCAAAATGTTTTTTCTATTGGGTGCAAAGATGGTGCAAGTTTGTGAATAATTAAAGCCTGTTCTATAATAAAGTGAATTTGTTGCAGATTTGGTTACTTCAGTCATGTTCAGGAACGATCAGATTACGGCCGCACACTTTTTCTTTTAAGAAAAAAATTATGCACACTTGCAAATCTCAAAAAGTTAAAATTGAGCGCAATAATGCTTACTTCCTACTTTTTTTCGCCAAAAAAAGAGGCAAAAAAGGCTTCGGCTGACGAAAAATGCGGTGTCGGTCACCGACGCATGGAGGTGTTGCTCCCTCGCTCCGGCGGCGCCAAAAAAAACTCGCCGAACCATTGAGTAGAGGCTGCGCCTCGTAAGTTCCGTTTGGCTCAGACACTTTTTGGCTTCATCCGCCTCCGCTCAAGCAAAACCTGCATTTTTCTAAGGCCGGATTTGCCACACTAGGGGAACGGTACTTTATCTCAAATTTCAAAATAAATTACCACAAATAAAAGTGTACGGTAGCAAGTCTCAGTCCTAAAAAAGTGGGCTATAAAAATTACACCTATCTATATAGGAGGAATATCTGCAACTTTGCACTTCTATTGTAGCCTTTAGGTGCGCTACAATTATACTTCAAGCGAATAATGGGTTAATGCGCTCACTTGCGATATTTGGCCCATTATTCGCGTATTTCTATAAAAAAAACAACACACACGATATGCGAATTGTTTTCATGGGTACACCCGATTTTGCGGTGCCGTCGCTTAAAATACTATTGGACAATGGTTACGAAGTAGTAGGCGTAGTAACCGCAGTTGACAAACCAGGTGGCCGGTCGGGTATTATTGAATCGGCGGTAAAGAAATTTGCGGTGGCCAATGGGCTTAGGGTATTACAGCCGTTGAAGTTAAAAGATCCCGTATTTCTTGCGGAGTTATCGGGCTTAAATGCCGATTTACAGGTAGTAGTCGCTTTTAGGATGTTACCAGAAGTTGTATGGCAAATGCCTCCTTTAGGAACGCTCAATTTGCACGGTTCGTTACTACCTAAATACAGGGGAGCAGCACCGATCAACCACGCGATTATGAATGGCGAAACGGAGACAGGGGTAACGACTTTTTTCCTCCAGCATGAAATAGATACAGGCGATATCATTCTTCAACGCAAGATGGATATTAGGCCTAATGAGACGGTAGGAGCGGTACATGACCGGATGATGGTGATGGGCGCAGCCGTGGTATTAGAGACGGTAACTGACATTCAAAATGGTACGGTAAAAGCCCGTCCACAACCCAGCGATGCAGCGACCCATGCGCCTAAAATATTTCAGGAGACGTGCAAAATAGATTTCAATCGAACTGCTGGCGAGGTGCATAATTTTATCCGTGGCCTAAGCCCTTATCCCGGTGCCTGGACCGTACTCAAGGATGGTAAAATATTCAAAGTGTTTAAAGCCTTACCGGAAATACATGCTGATGATATGATACCAGCGGGTAGTTATGTTATACCGCATAAAGGTGTTTTAAAAGTAAAAGTAAAAGATGGATATATCCATTTATTAGAGGTGCAATTGGAAGGTAAAAAAAGGATGGCCGTTAGTGAATTGTTAAATGGATATAAATTTTTGCTATGATTTTAAAAAAATAGTTGTGAGTGAACAAACTTTCCGTTACCTTTGCAGTCAATTAAATCAAAATATCAATGATAACATTAATTATTATTTATTCCATTATGGCCGTATCTTTATTTGATGGCCTTGATGATGACACTTCTCCCGTTGATCGTAATATTTGAGTTTACATGCTAATAGCGGACAATTTGGCTTTACTTAAAATGTCCGCTATTAGCGAAATTGAAACTTACTCCCCTGTTTTTAGCGTAGCGATCTTAAATCTGTGACCTAGAGTAGTATTTCCGTCTGTACCTTTGCAGCCGGAATTCTGTCTTAGTTACAGCGTTCTTTTTGCACCAAAGTGCGTCTCCTACATGTATAGTATTCTTTCCCATTTAGTGTTAGTGCAGGTGATACTGCATTAAAAATTGTATTACATTCCACTCTGTACCTTGTTCAACGAGATAAAGTCTCGTTGTCCACATTTCTAAATCTTTGTATGTTCTCGACTTTTGTCTTGGCCATACCTAGAATACTATTTTATGCTCATTTTTGGATTTATGGTTCAGTCCTTCAAATTCTGGATGAGTTATCAGGTAGTGATTTAGAAATTTCAGAATGTGATCTTGGAAAAGTAAAACTATAATATATTGAAATTTTTTAACGCTATTTTGAATTCTAATACAAATTTAAAGCAACACTTTGCATTGCGTATTGTGTTTTTTTTGTGCATATTACTGGTTGTATTTGGGCAAGTTATGGCTCAGTCGGCTCGTTTGCAGATTGTTAATTTATCTACGGCGATAGGCGCAGCAGATATTTATTTCAACGGAAATAAGTTTAAGGACGATGTTAATTTAAATACAGCAACATATTCGGAGTCTATTGATGTGGGGTTAAATACTAGTTTTGTGTTGGCTACTGCATCGAGTATTTCGGTAGGCGACGGTATGGCCTTTTTTAGTTCGGATATAAAAGCCGATTCCAATTATATATTGGTGGTGTATGATAACAATACAGTTGTTCCTGCTGTCCCTGCACTTTTACTCTTAAAGGACATTAAAAATGCTGCATCAGACCCCATCAAGTCGGATGTGGTTTTTGTGCATGCTGCTCCTTTAGTACCGAGTTTAAATGTCGTATTGCGTTCAGGTGGAATGATTGTTGGCGGGCTTGCTTTTCCTAATATGACATCAAGCGTCGCATTACCAATGGATGATAATTTTTTGGATGTAAAGGCATTTGGTACGACCAATATTTTGGGTACCTATCGTCTTTCTTTACAAGGTACTATGGGGAAAGTGAGTTATGTGTTTTTTACGGGCACAGCGCAGAATGCGGCCACGCTCAAGTTATTTGTATTGAATGCCGATGGTCTCTTCCCTGTTGATCGTGCACCTGTTGCGAGAGTTCAGTATATTAATGCACTAGCAGATACAGTAGATGTTTTTAAAAACGGTACACGTTTCTCCGATAATACTACATTCGGAGGCGCCATGCCTTATAAGTATATTCCGGGAGAATTAAATATGAACATTGCAGTTGCTCCTTGGGCAAGCCTTAATGCGAATAATGCCTACGCTGTTTTCCCTTTTGTTTTTGAAAACATGAGGACATATACTGCGGTAAGTGCGGGAAGCCTAACTGATCCAAGTTATCCTTTGCAAATGTATTTTCATACTCAATCTAGAGAAGATGCTCCCGATAGTAATTTGGTGGGTGTTTTGTTTTTTCAGGGTGATTATTCAGACAACACAATTCGGGTAGAAGATGAATTGGGCAATGTATTATTTGATGGGGTTACTTACGGAAGTTTTTCTGGTTATCAAACCCTGACTGCTGCATCCCATTCTTTCAAAGTATATAGTACGCTCACCAATGCGCTGCTCTATCAAACGAGTCCGATCAATTTTGCGGATGCAAAAGGCAAATCCGTGACTTTGGTTACTGCCGACAATAAAGGCAAAGAAGGTCATACCGAACTTTGGCGTGTCAATACAGATGGTGTATCCAATTTGCTTTCTTCCTCTGTGGGGCTTTGGGAATTGAATACACACCTTATATATATAGCTCCTAATCCAGTACATGGGTTTATGACCATACAAAGTGATTTGGATCATTTGGGTAGCGATCATAACACCTATACTTTGGCAGATATAATGGGGCGTACCATACGATCCAATGCCGGTTTCTCTTTTGGAGAAAAAATAGATCTGCAAAATGTAGCCAATGGTACTTATATCTTGGCTGTGCGTACGGGTAATTACTCGATAATAAAGAAAATTCTAATTCAACAATAAATCTATTCATGGAAACGAAAAATAATAACATAAAGCATTTAAGTCAGTTGGAAACTCCAATTAATAGAAATCAACCAAAGTTAATACCAGATTACACATTATTAAAGAACAGAATTATGTATCAATTTAACACGCTAGTATCCTCAATTCAGACCTGCTTCAAAGCATGTTCGGCAGTTGCCTTTCAAGGTTTAACCCTTGTTCTAGGGCTGCTTATTTCATCTGTAGGCCGATTGTCATTATTTGTGGCAAGTGTTACTCGTAAGGAAAGTGACTATATGTCTTTTTCAAACATGCTGTTCTTTTATAAGGGTCGGTCGATAGCTGCCTTAGTTATATTGGTTTTAGCATTGAAACCAATCGGCGTAGATGCCCAAGATTTTCAAATTATCAGTGAGGGTAATTTTACTTTCAACGGCCCTACACATGTACATGGTGCACTGGCTGTGGGTGGTAATTTGATTATAAATACAATCTCACCCTCCGAGATAAATATGGATCCAGTTGGAACCTATACTTTCCCTTCTGATCCTAATACTTCAGGACTTTTGGTAAAAGGAAGTGTTACCTGGACGAATGGCTATACAAAAGTATTGAATAATAAATATATTCATGTCGGTAATAGCACTGGATCAATTTCTGGTGATAACTCCACCAATAGTGCAACACAGGTATATCCTACGGGAACTTCCTACAACAATGCAAAACGAATTGAAGGTACCGTTGATCAAACACCAACTCCTGCGGTTTTTCAAACAGTAGGTTACAACTTTACTTCAACATTTGCCTCTTATGTTGCTTCGGCTACTGAATTAGCCGCTTGTGCAAATACCGTACAACTGCAAAATGCATCAGGAGTCAACATTTCAGGGAATAATGTGACATCCCCACAAAATGTGCAGATTGCTAGTTTAGCGAATGGTACAAACTATTTAGTATTAACTACAGCATCGCTTAACAATATTACTGAGTTGAAATTTCTTTCAGGGGCAACTCCAAGTTCCACAAAGAAATTAGTTATCAGTGTTGTATTAACTGGGAACTTTGTGTGGAACAATGCCAATATGCCGCCATTGGCTGCAACTTCTGGGCCGTTTGTTTTCTGGAATTTTGCAGGCTCTTCCACCTATAATTTAACGATTAACTCCGCTAGTCTTATTATTGGAACTGTATTCGCCCCGATGCATAATTTGAATAAAGTGGGTACAGGTGACATTGAAGGTAATGTGATTGCAAAAACGATCGTTTTGGGCACAGGAGAGATACATTATTACCCTCCTTCTGGTGGTATTCCAGTATGCTCAGCTGTATGTAGCAACGTAACCAGTGGTGGTACTATCGGCTCTAGCCAAACAATTGCCAGTGGTAGTTCACCAGCACCGTTTACTAACATAACCACACCATCTGGAGGTACTGGCACGATTGAGTATATGTGGCTAAAGAGTACTACGATTCCTTGCCCCGCAGGAGGCGATCCTACATGGATAATTGTTCCAGGTGCGACCTCTGCAACGTATGCTTCTGGCCCACTTACCATAACTTCATGTTTTATGCGCTGCTCGCGTCGTGTTGGTTGTACCAACTGGGATGGTGAATCAAATGCTATTACAGTAACAGTAACCTCCCCTGGCGTGAATTGTAGTTGTCCTGCTAATTTAATCCTCAATCCAAGTTTTGAAAATGGAACGACGAGTTGGAATTCATGGGGTGGTAATTTTTATACGAATACATATGCGCCGCAGTGTGGTAGTTATCACTCGGAATTTCAGAATACAGTAGCACCTAATTACGGAGGGCACTATCAGAATATATCTGGAATTGCACCGGGTACTATACTTAATCTCTCTGTTTATGCTGGTGTACACGATACTTGGTATGATGCGGGTATCCATATCAAATATTATACGAGTAGTTGGGCATATATTTCGGAAAGCGTCACTGAGCAAGTGGATGTTATTTTGCCCAATATGGGTCTTTATACGATCACCTCAACAGTTCCACCTAACACAGCGTATGTAAGTGTGGAAGCTTTTAATAATGGTAATTATATAAAAACAGACCAGTGGTGTATGACGGCATCAAATGTTTGTGCAGGTGTTGCCGTAACGGGTATCAAGTTTGATAATCAAGTTAGTGGTAGTGACATCGCTATCACAAATGGTGGTAGCTATGTTAGCACTACATTAGGGGATGATTATTTGCTGGAAGCCAATGTAACGGGTACTGCTGGTAGTGTTGTGTTTACTGTTACTGGTGCTGAGACCGCTACTCACACAGAAAATGCATCTCCGTATAATTATCCAGCAACGGGTACTTCTTGGACTCCCGCCTTTGGAACCTATACTGTTAACGTAAAGGTGTACTCGGGATCCAATGGGACAGGATCGCTTTGTAGTCAACAAACGTTTACTTTTTCGGTGGTTGCACCGCCTGACAATACGTGTGCTTTAAATTCAAACACACTGGCTCAGTTGCAAAATGTCGTGGGTTCTTGTTATACCCCTTTTGCATTCGGCTACTTTGGAGGTGGTAATCATTTTTTCAATTTGGTGTCTGGTACGATAACGCGGTCAACTGCCAATGTGGTTACCATGAATATGAATTTAGTAGATAAAACCAATTCCAGTGAGACAGCAACTTTGTCTATGACATTTACTGGATTGACTACTACTGGTACTCCACATTCAGATTGTACCACACCATCGGGATTATCTTATTTGACATCCTTTAATGGTACATTTACAGGTACTGGGGGATTGGCAGGTATTACTTTAGCCCTTTCTCGCGGTTCTTATGACCCGGCACAGTTTGGAGCAGGAGCAAGTACCAATAGCCCTGCTGCTTTTCAGGGTTTATCTTCTTGGATGAATGCTACTGTAACGGGTGGTGGTGGTATCAGTGGATTTCCTGCAAATGGAACATCTGCACAGTGTGATTTGGAAATTGATTTTATCAATTGCTCCACGTATTGTAACCTAACTGCAAGTATATCAGGTACAAATACGATCTGTACTGGTCAGTCTGCAACATTTACAGCAACTCCTGCAACAGGCGCATCTCCTTATGCTTATGCTTGGAGTGGCGGTACAGGAACTGGTGCAACACGAACTGTAACAACAGCGGGCATCTATACCGTTACAATAACAGATAATAACGGATGTATAGCTACTGCTACACGTACTTTGACCGTCAATCCATTGCCTACTATTCAATGTGAGGCAAATGTCAATAATGGTGGGTGGCAAATCCTTTCCACTTGCCAAGTCACTGTTTGTGCTGGGGCTAACCTTATGCTAAGCGTCAATCCTAACGTAAGTACAGTCAACTGGACTGGTCCGGGAGGCTTCACCGCAACAGGAATGAATGATATCACAAGAAATGGCATTACCGTTGCACAAGCAGGCAATTATGTTGCCACGCTTACGGATGCGAATGGTTGTGTAGGCGTAGCCACGATTGTAGTTACGGTGAATCCATTACCTACACCTTCTATAACAGGTGCTAATACAATTTGCGCTGGTGGAAAATCACTATTCCAAGCAATAGGTGGAGGCACTTATCTATGGAATACGGGCGAGACGACTGGTTCAATAGATGTTGATATTGCAGGTACTTATACGGTGACCGTAACTAGTGCGGCAGGTTGTACTGCCACAGCGACACGTGTATTGACGGTAAATCCATTACCTACAGCCTCGATTACTGGTACGAATACAATTTGTACAGGAGGTTCTTCTGTATTCACAGCCACAGGCGGCGGTACCTATTTATGGAGTGCTTTGTCACAAACGACAGCAGCAATCACGGTAACAACTGCTGGAACTTATACAGTTACAGTAACCTTGCCGAGCGGTTGTACTGCAACGGCAACCCGTATATTGACGGTAAATCCATTGCCGACAGCCTCAATTACTGGTACAAATACAATTTGTACAGGAGGGTCTTCTATATTTACAGCCACAGGCGGCGGTACCTATTTATGGAGTGCTTTAGCACAAACGACAGCAGCGATCACGGTAACAACTGCTGGAACATATACGGTTACAGTAACCTTGCCGAGCGGTTGTACAGCAACAGCGACTCGCACATTAACAGTGAATCCATTGCCGACGGCAGCGATCACAGGCCCTACTGCAACTTGTAATGGTACAGCGGTAACGCTGACTGCTTCGGGTGGTGGCACATACTTATGGAGTGCTTTGTCACAAACAACTGCTGCTATTACAGTCAATCCAACAACAACAACAACATATACAGTTACGGTAACAAGTGCGGCAGGTTGTACAGCAACAGCTGCACAGACAGTTACAGTAAACAGCCAACCAACGGCATCAATTAGTGGTAACCAAACGATCTGCGCAGGCGGATCATCGGTGTTTACGGCTACCGGTGGTGGTACCTATTTGTGGAGTGCATTGGCACAAACCACAGCAGCGATCACGGTAACCACAGCCGGAACTTATACGGTTACAGTAACACTGCCAGGCGGTTGTACAGCAACAGCGAGCCGTGTATTGACGGTGAACCCATTACCAACGGCAGCGATTACAGGTACGAATACGATTTGTACAGGTGGTTCTTCTGTATTTACAGCCACAGGCGGCGGTACCTATTTATGGAGTGCTTTAGCACAAACGACAGCAGCGATCACGGTAACAACAGATGGAACTTATACCGTGACAGTAACGAGTGTTGCAGGTTGTACTGCAACCGCCACCCAAACACTGACCATCAACTCATTACCTACAGTAGATGCAGGTATTAGCACAACAATTTGTGCATCAGATACAAAAGTAAATTTGCGAGGTGTTATTGGAGGCGCTGCTACTTCTGCTACTTGGACGAGCAGCGGTACGGGTACATTCAATAATGCGACCAGCCTTGCGACGGAATATATATTTTCTGCGACTGATATCAGTAATGGTACAGTTAGTTTTACATTGACTACCAATGACCCAGCAGGGCCATGTGGCCCGGTTGCTGAAACGATTGTCATTACCATCCGATCTGCACCGAGTATTACACTTACTTCAAATTCAACAAGGGTATGTGCAGGCAGTAATGTAACGGTATCTGCAACCTCATTGCCTAATGTAACGTATGCTTGGGTTGGGCCAAATGGCTTTACAAGCAGTAGCAATACCTTGACATTTACGAATGTTCAAATGAACCAATCGGGCGTTTATTATCTTCGTGTAGTTGACAATTTTGGTTGTATGAACAATGTCCTTAACACCTCATTCAAATTGATTGTGGATGATGACAATTGTATTACGGAAGTAGGTAACTTTTTCTCCAAAACAAACTGGACATCAACCATTGATGTAAATAAATTCAATGGCAACTGTGGAACCCTCGAGTCTATCAATTATAAAATAGGTGGCGTTTCAATCAGTGCTCGTAATTTTGAATCTTTTGCGAACGGTGGAGCAACGGTAACGATTAATGAGACCAATGCACTCGCTGTTACCACTCCAACCAGCAATAATTTCAACTTGCCATTAAATCAATTAAATACTCAGACTGTTTCTACATTTGATGGAATGATCGATTTTATGGGGACTAGTGGATTCAAGGCTTCTAATGCGAATTACGGAACTACATCAGGTAGTTCAACTTCGTTTGCAACCTATACCGGTGCTGGAACAGTAGGTTTCCCTGCGACAGCAACGGCATTTACCACTATGAATGCAACTGGCGGAAATAATATCTTTAATATTGAAACCTATATGGGAGCGGATGTAGTCATTCATTACTGCTATTCTTCTCCATTGACGGCGGCATCACAAACTGTATGTACAGGAAGTACCGCTACATTGACAGCAGTTGGTAATAATAATTTCCCATACACATGGACAACTCCGGCAGGTACTACATTTGTTGGTAATCCTTTGGTCGTTAATAGTGCAACTGCTGCAAACGCAGGAACCTATACGGTAACACAACCCCGTTGTGCTGGTTGTATAGTAGCAAGTGCAACGGCTACATTAACAGTGAATCCATTGTCAATTGCAGCAATTACAGGTAATAATATCGTATGTTCAGGTGTAAGCACAGTGTTTACTGCTACAGGTGGTACCTCCTATTTGTGGAGTGCGAATGCCGGCAGTGTGACAACTGCGACAGCAAC
>JAYUKX010000022.1:0-20023 GCA_043764095.1 Chitinophagales bacterium | reverse complement strand
CCCCTCTTTTCGTTATTCATCGGTTGTTTAGTACCACTAAACGCCCTCTTCATGCCTTAATAGTGACAAAATCGTCTCCCCAAATCTATACCTTTATTTAAATTTCATGCCTTATGACTTTACAGCAATTAGAATATATATTGGCCGTGGATACCTATAAGCAGTTCTCCACGGCGGCTGAAAAATGCTTTATTACGCAGCCTTCGCTAAGTGCAATGATCCAAAAATTGGAAGAAGAATTGGGTGTGAAAATTTTTGACAGGAGCAAACAACCCATTCTCCCGACCGAGATTGGTCTTGAAATCATTGCCCAAGCCCGTTTGATTTTGAATGAATCCGAACATTTGAAACAGATGGTAAAAGACCGTATGGAAACGGTAAATGGCGAGTTGCGTTTGGGCATTATTCCAACGCTGGCACCTTATCTTTTACCGTTGTTTTTAAAGGATTTTTCCAATAAATACAGCGATTTAAAACTGAGCATTAACGAATTAACAACGGAAAACATCATCGCTCAGTTGAAAAAAGGAACCATTGATGTGGGCATTATGGCAACGCCTTCTAAAGACAATCAACTATCGGAAGAGCCGATTTTTTATGAAGAATTTGTGGTGTATGCGCCCAATGAAAACACGGTACTTCAAAAACAATATTTGCTGACCGAGGATATTGATGCCCATCGCTTGATGCTGCTGCAAGAAGGGCATTGTATGCGGGCGCAAGTGATTAACCTCTGTGCTTTGCAAAAAACACAAAGTTCGCTCAGCAATATTACCTACGAGGCAGGCAGTTTAGAAACCTTAAAACGACTGGTAGAAGCGCATTCGGGCATCACAATCCTGCCGCACTTGGCCGTTTTGGATATGCACGAGGATCAAATGCAATATATCCGTTTTTTCAAACCGCCCGCTCCTGTTCGGGAAATCAGTTTGGTGACGCACCGGAGTTTGGCAAAAAAACGGTTGATTGCAGTGCTAAAAGAGGCGATTTTTGATAATTTACCGCTGGCGGTTAAGGGTGGAAAAGGGGCTTGGGTGGTGGATATTTAGGGGTGTGGGAGGGTGTTTTTTTTAAGGTTATTGTATGAGTGAAAACTTTTATTTACCTTTGCGAGGGTGTAAAAAGTGTGTCTATTTATGAGTTATTTACACGTGTTCAAAAAACTGCACAACGACAAAACTGATTTGCTTCAATCATTCTTAATTGAAAAAGGAGCAAAGAAATCTTAACTTTTATCCAAAAATTGGCGGTATATTATGGCAAAAAGCAAAACGATACATGTGAAAGGTGTAGAGGTTACAATCATCAACCAAGGCGAAGATGACTTTATCAGTCTAACTGATATGACCAGTAACTTCAACGAAGGTAGCGGACTGATAGGTAAATGGATCACTACAAAAAACACGCTGGAATACCTTTCTATCTGGGAGTCAATCAATAATACTGATTTCAATTACCCCGAATTCGGGGTAATTGAGAAGGAAGCAGGCGTTAACCGATTCATTATGTCCGCAGGGCAGTGGATTGGCAGAACAGGCGCTAAAGGTATAATTGTAAAAGCCGGAAGATTCGGAGGAACCTATGCACACAAGGATATTGCTTTTCATTTTGCGATGTGGCTTAGTCCAGAGTTTCAGATATACCTCATCAAGGAATTTCAGCGACTAAAGGAAAGTGACAATGAACGCCTTCAATTAAATTGGAATCTGCAACGAACTTTAGCAAAAGTCAATTATCGCATACATACCGATGCCATTAAAGAAATGATTATTCCTAAATTGATCGGACAAAAAGAAACCAATTTAGTATATGCCAATGAAGCCGATTTGCTAAATGTTGCGCTCTTTGGAAAAACGGCTCAGCAATGGAGAGATCAAAACCCAAATACAAAAGGAAATATAAGAGACGAAGCCACTATTGAGCAATTGGTTGTGCTATCAAACATGGAAAGTATTAATGCCGTGCTGATTCATAATGGTTTGAGCCAGCCCGAACGATTGGTACAACTCAATAAAATGGCTATCATACAAATGAAATCATTGCTACAAAATACAACGATAAAAAAATTGAAATAATACTGACTGTAGTTCGCCCCATAAGTTGGACAAAAAATTGAGAAAAACAAGAAAGATAGCCACTAACATCAATTGGGCGATATATTCGCTTAATCAATTCCCTAAAAAAACACACCACACTTTCATTTTTTCGTAACTTCGCCATGCAGAGTGGAAGTTACCGGTGATACTTGGCAGGCCCTAATAACGCAACAGACCAACAAACGATGCATTACTTCAACACAAGCATCAAAATCAACAACACAACAAACAGAAAATATTATGGTAACAATTGACAATTACCTCGACAGCCATTACATACACCGCAGCAACTGGTTGAGGGCCGCAGTTTTGGGAGCCAATGATGGAATCATATCCATTTCGAGCCTTGCGATAGGTATTGCGGCAGCAAGTACAACCAGAGAACCCATTGTTTTGGCGACCGTTGCTGGACTGGTTGCGGGGGCTTTGTCAATGGCTGCCGGAGAATATGTTTCGGTAAGTTCACAAACGGATACAGAAAAAGCCGACATTGAAAGGGAGATAAAAGAGTTGAAAGATATGCCAAAAGAAGAGTTAAATATATTGGCACAAATCTATGAAAAGAGGGGATTAAAAAAAGAAACAGCCATGCAAGTGGCCATTGAATTGACAGAAAAAGACGCACTGAGTGCGCACATTAGAGATGAATTGGGCATCAACGAGATCAGTCAAGCCAACCCAATACAGGCAGCAATGGCATCAGGTACTGCATTTTCAGTTGGGGGTATATTACCACTTTTGGTTATACTTTTTGCGCCTATAAAAGGTATGGAGTATTGGCTCTACGGCTTCACGATAATTTTTCTAATTATTTTAGGTGCTATTGCGGCAAAAACAGGAGGATCAAGTATATCAAAAGCCATTTTACGCATTACTATTTGGGGTTCAATTGCAATGGGCTTATCCGCACTTGTGGGTTATCTTTTCGGTGTTAGAGTGTAAGCAACAGTTACAATCGGTGTTATCAAATTTTTGAAATCAACTGATGAATTCTATTGTTCTTTTGTATGCTGTGCAAAAATAGTAAAAAGTGTTTATTTTTTTACTTGACACAGAAATTTGAACACTCTCCCTGTAAGCCGTTCGTGCATTATATACAGAGGATTTTGTCATTAATGATGCTTTTTCTATTCTTTAAAAATAAACCGTAGAGCATCTAAATAAGCAACAAGAGGTACTGTCATGTGCATTTCGTTTGGGTAATAATTATACTTGTAATCAAGCCCAACTATCTTTTTTCCTGCAATTATTGAATCAAATTTCAATAAACCATTATGAAAAAAAGAATTGCTGCCACCTTCATTTCCGTCACAATAAAAAAGTTTTTTGTTTAATGTAGAACCACTTGTTAGTTTTTTTTCGGTCAATTTTAAAAGATACTCGTTGTCCCACCAAAAGGAAGGGCTTACCGCAATATAAGCATCAAACATATCGGGATGAGTCAACATACAATTAATAGAAGAAATTCCCCCCATGGAATGTCCTGCAAAAAGTTTGAATTGTTGTGTTTGGTAATTACTATCAATAATGGGCATCAATTCTTTTTTAAGGAATTCTAAGAAAATTTCATTTCCCCCACTGGATTCATACCGAGCAGTTGTATCAGGTTTGCCCTCATAATCAAGTATGCTCTGCGTTGGAGTAAGGTCTCTTACACGTTTTGTATTCGGGATGCCAACTACTATTATTTTAGGGATTGCAGAAACATCTGGGCGGCTAAGATAATCGACATACTGGGAAAGAAGTTCAAAATGATTTTCACCGTCCATTAAGTATAATACTGGAAATCGTTTGTTTATATCCGATGAGTCTAATTTAGGGCAATGAATATAAACCTTGCGGTCTTCGTTTAAGACTGTAGAGTGAATCGTTACAACCTCACTTGGTGTATATTTATAGGTCTCAGTACTCTGCGATTGTGCCTTAAATGCAATAAGTAAAAGCAGAGCCAT
The DNA here is from genome assembly GCA_043764095.1 of Chitinophagales bacterium. Classification (GTDB taxonomy): domain Bacteria; phylum Bacteroidota; class Bacteroidia; order Chitinophagales; family Saprospiraceae; genus M3007. Next base: position 15,975 of record JAYUKX010000022.1, on the reverse strand, counting down.
TTTCCATCGAAGGGAATTTCTTACCAATTTCATTTTGTACAATTTAAATAAATATGTATGTGAAATTTTGCATGACCGCTAACTCGTTAATTTGTGAAAGTTTTGTCGTACTTTTTGTATCGCGAACAAAGTTAAGTATTATTGCTTACAGCCGTACACTTTTTCTTTTAAGAAAATAATTATGCACACTTGCAAATCTCAAAAAGTTAAAATCGAGTGCAATAATGCTTACTTCTTACTTTTTTTAGCGAAAAAAAGAGCTAACGGGAAATCAGTTTTTGCAGTTGTTATTTCAATCGGTGTTATCAAATTTTTGGAATCAAACGATGAATTCTTTTGTTCTTTCGTATGCTTTGCAAAATTGGTGAAAAGTGTTTGTTTTTCACTTGATATAGAAATTTGAACACTCTCTTCTCAATATAATACTTCTGCCCCCATTCTGGCAAATCTATGTTTGTGGCTGCCATTTCACTATTTTATTCATTAATTTCTTCTTTGTATTTTACTGGTGTTGTAGTCCATATTAATTGAAAAATCAAAGCCCCAATTAAAGTCCAAAGAACATCGTTCCAGTCAAACCGCCCCCTTGTAGTGGTCATTTGTAAAAATTCCCACGATAGAAGTCCAATTAGCGAAATTATGTTTGCTGTTATGTGCTTTTTACTGCCAAACCATTTATTAGTCTTGTTTTTTTTATTAAGTTCTGGTATTAAAATGACAAACAAAGCCGGTATTCCAATACTTGGGAAAAAATTAGGTGCGATTCCTAATAAGTATTTAGCCATTAAATTCTCGCCATTATAATTTGGTCTAACATTGTCCTGTATTAGTTGATATGTAATGAAAGTCAATGCAAAAATTGTGAACCAGTAATATGTAGGCTTAAGTCTAATTATCATTATTTATCTTTAAAGTTCATTATTGGGTATATTTTCTAGATGCCACTAACGGTTAGTATATGCGGAGTGCAACCGCTTAGGGAGCATTATCGCATATACATTGTCTGCGTTCGTATTTCTTTTTAGAATTGCTTTTCAAATGTGTTCCCATTGAACTGATATACATTTCCATCTGCCATTCCAAACCATAATTTCTCATTATTATCTTCGTAAATTGAGAGTGCAAAATCATTTGTCAGTCCATCCTTCATTGTGTAATTCACCATAATTTCTCCATCATATTTCCAGATTCCAGCGTCCCTATCACCAAACCAAATATTTCCTTGACTATCTTCTGCGATTGTAAAAACGTGTTCAAGTGTTCCAGGTAGTGACTTATCGCCTTTTCTTGTACTTGTAGGATGTATGAGACTATTCTTTTCAGAAAAATTAATTATTGTATCACCTTCTTTAAGTAATACACCAATTCCATTATTTCCAATCCAGAGTCTGCCTTTGGAGTCTTCCAGAAGGCTTCTTATGTGAAGAGGTTCGGTATTTCTATCTAATCCTAAGGTTTCATCATTGATGATTGTAAAATCACTCCCATTGTATCCCCAAATACCTGCATAGGTTCCTATCCAAATCATATTGTTTTTCCCTTTTGAAATACTCGTTACAGCAAATAAATTATCGTAAGGGTTATTGACTTTATGGGAAGGAAAGGCTAAAAAATTTAATTTTTGCCCATCATATCTAAGGACCCCTTCTTTAATTCCAGCCTCAAACCACAGGTCATTACTTGATTTCATCCATTCATTTTTCGGAATTGCTTCTTCTATTTTGTTTTGGTTTTTAATAGTTTTTCCATCGTAAGTATTCACGCCTTTTTGAGTGTTAAACCAAATAACGCTTTCTTTGTCTTCTTGTATTGAGTGGATTTGGTTGTCAGACAGCCCGTCATTATTAGTAAAGTAAATAAATGACTTGCCGTTATAAACGGCAACTCCTTCTTGAAGACTTCCAAACCAAAAATTTCCTTTGCTGTCTTTAAAGATAGAGCGTATTCCTGAAGTGAATTTTAGGGTATCGGCTTTTGAATTGCTTGCTAATTCATATTTATTTACTTCATTCTTGGTTGATTTCTTCTCAACGCAAGAAAAGTTTAGAGTCAATATCAGTATTAGGTAAATCAATTTTAATTTTTTTTCCATTTCGGGTTTTCTAATATGACGCAGATCGTTGGTTTGCCGTCACTCCTACCCAATACCCCTCTGTTGCGTGAAAACCCACATTGTCACCCCACTTACCCTGCCCCAGTTGCGGGAAACCAACCAATTCGTTCACATAACCCGCAATAGTTATTAATAAAACTTAAACAAAGCAAGTCACCAAAGGTATTCAGGTCAATAACTAGCAAACCAAAATATTATGCCACAAATATATGGAAATAAATCTGACACCTACAAGTATTCAAGAAGACTTTTTATCCTGTACCACCGCATATGACCCGTTGTTATATAAGACAGCCTCGAACCAAATGAGCCACTACACCTAACAATTATCCACCACAACATCTTTTTTAAACTGAGTAATCATTGTTTTCATTTCTTTTAGTTGTTTGATTCTTTCGTCAATCGACAAAAGTTTTTCGTCTAAAACGCCAATTTTTTCAGCAATGGTCATTTTATTATCGTACCAAGCATCCATCCATTGACCAATCTCATTGATGGTAAATCCAACAGACTTGGCAATCATCATTTTCAACAATTCAATAATTGATACATTCCATTTTTAAATCTGTGCTATCTATGCCTAAATTTGACGTTAACATTTTACAGAAAACTTGACAAATATCGTTTAATGCCTACCTTTATGTTTTTTTTACAAAAAGTAAGGTTAAAATCGTGGACAAGACAAAAAGCACAGAAGAGAACATTCTGGTAGCAGCACGCGAAGTGTTTATGAAAAAAGGGTTTTCGGCAGCCCGGATGTGTGATATAGCACACGAAGCCAATATTAATCCGGCATTGTTGCATTACTATTTCAGAAAAAAAGATAAATTATTCGACATCATTTTTAAGCAAGAATCTAGTCAGTTTCATGCTAATATCCTTTCTATTTTGAAATCAGACTTGCCTTTTTTTGAAAAAGTACGACAAGTAATTGATGCTGATATAAAAAAAATAAGCGTAACGCCCTATATTCCGATGTTTATTTTAAACGAAATGCACAATAATCCAAGTCGAAATGAGCAGTATGCAGCCGCTATTCCACAACAGAAAGAGGTGTTTAACGTATTTATTGGATTGGTAGAGCAGGAGCAAAAAGCGGGTCGAATCCGACAGGTTTGTCCAAAACAATTCGTCATTTCGTTGTTTGGAATGATCATGTTTCCTTTCTTAGCACAACCCATGATTCAGGCTTCCCTTGAGGTAAACCAACTACAATTTAATCAAATCATGGAGGATCGCATTCAGTTTATTTATGATTTTTTTAAAAAATCTTTACAAATAGCGTAAGTATTATTGCTGTAAAAAATCAAAGAAAGAGTCCTTGTTTAAAAAATTTAGTTACTAGCGTTTTACTCCACCAAATCATATATCAACGGGTAAATACGACAATTCATCAGGGAAAAAAGGCCATTCATCACTAAAAGGTTGTGGTTTTAGTGGGTGCGGCGTAACTTTACAACGTCAAAAAATAAAAATTCACCTTTACTTTTTATTGGTAAGGCACGATGAAATAATAACTTGCTCCTTTTGGGTAGATTAGTTTTTGCTCATGCTTCGGCTGGCTCAGCACGGGTGCAAGTATCTTTTTGTGCGAATAGTGGGGCTATTTAAACGAAAAGATAGGCGGGATGAGCGGAAAGGAATCAGCCAAAAGGGGTATGTTATTGTTTCATCGTGCCTAAGTACAATTTAAAAGATTTGTTTTTTTTAAACCAAAACAGATAATTTTATGTTTTGACTAGACGTTAACCAAACAGTTAAATTTTAAAGTTAACAATTACTTAATCTTAACTATATTTAAGGCGAAGTACCTTTACAGAATTAACTTATTTTTTAACATCAAAATAGTATAGGCATGAACCAAAACCTACTTAGTAAGATTCGGGGATATGATGTAGCTGACAGTCTTAAACGGGCTAACCTTTATCCCTATTTTCGTGTCATTGAATCCGAGCAGGACACAGAGGTAATTATTGATGGCAAACCCTCCCTTATGTTTGGGTCCAATAGTTACTTAGGACTCACCAACCACCCCAAACTGAAAGAAGCAGCACACCGTGCTACTGACCAGTACGGTACAGGATGCGCTGGATCGCGTTTCTTGAACGGTACCTTAAAAATCCATATTGAACTAGAAGAGGCATTGGCTGATTACCTTCAGAAAGAGGCAGTTTTGCTGTACAGCACTGGTTTTCAAGCCAATTTAGGTGCAATTGCGCCACTTGCAGGCCGTAATGACTATATTTTTATTGACGAATTGGTTCATGCGTCCATTATTGATGGTACGCGTTTGACTTTTGGTAAGGTGGTAAAATACCGCCATAATAATATGGAATCATTAGAGCAGCAACTCCGCCGCGTAGAAGGTGATGGTGCTAAAATAATCATTATGGACGGCGTTTTTAGTATGGAAGGTGATATTGCCGACCTGCCTAACATTTTAAGATTAGCAAAATTATACGATGCCACGGTTATTGTAGATGATGCGCATGCCGTTGGGGTACTTGGCGATCGCGGACGAGGTACAGGCAGCCACTTCGGATTGCAAAAAGAAGTGGATATTATTGTGGGTACTTTCTCTAAATCATTGGCTTCATTGGGTGGTTTTGTTGCCGCCGATCATGATTTAATCAACTACCTCAAACACAATTCTCGTGCGCTTATTTTTAGTGCCAGTATGACTCCAGCCGCAGCGGCTAGTGCGTTGGCTGCGTTAGAAATTATTCAGGATGAACCAGAACGCATTGATAAATTATGGACCAATACCAATTATGCCATGGAACAATTGCGGGCTGCTGGTTTTGAAATTGGTCATACGGAATCACCAATTTTGCCCATTTATATCCGCGATGACCTCAAAACCTTCCAATTTGCCCGTATGATGGCAGAAGACGGGGTATTTGTAAACCCTGTGGTTTCGCCTGCCGTTAGAAGTTCGGATTCGTTGATACGGTTTTCACTGATGGCTACGCATACCATTGAGCAAATTGATCGCGCTATTGAGATTATGCACCACAATGCACAATTGCTAGAGCTACACGAAATCAGAGATTTACAAGAAAGTACGATATGATAAACGACCCAATTTCAACGTCTATTCTAAGCACAATAAAACCTGTAAGGATAGAAATCGTTACAACCAAAACGGGCTTAAAGCAATTTATTGACTTTCCACATGACCTATTTAAAGGCGATCCTAACTATGTGCCAGAGCTGTTCATGGCACAGGAGGCTTTACTCAATAGAAAAAAAAGTCCGTTTTTTCAGCATTCAACTGCTGAATACTTTATTGCTCGCTCCGAGAATGGACGTATTTTGGGGCGCATTGCTGCGATTAGAAATAACAAATATAACGAGTTTACTGGCGAAAATGCTGGTTTTTTTGGTTTTTTTGATGTAATTGAAGATTATCAGGTAGCAAAATCACTGCTCGATACCGCTGCTGAATGGTTACGCCAGCAAGGGTTGGATCGTATTATTGGGCCCACTAATTTTTCAACGAATGAGACTTGTGGTCTATTAATTGAAAATTTTGATGAGCCACCTTTTGTGCTAACGACTTATAACTATCCATACTATTCCGATTTTTTGGATCGTTATGGCTTTCAAAAAAATACAGATTTGCTCAGTTATGAGCTATTTCCAGATCAATTGCCAGCCGGTATTGAGGCACTTGCAGAAAAATTGGAAGCCCGTTTGGCCCAGAATGGGATCACGATTCGCACGATTGATATGAAGCACTTTGATAGCGAGGTAGAAAAATTTCTACCTATTTATAACGCATCATGGGACCAAAATCTTGGTTTTGTACCGATGACCGAAGCAGAAGTGCGCCAAATGGGTAAAGATCTAAAAATGGCGTTGGATCCAGATTTTGTATTTTTTGCAGAAAAAGGGGGTAAAACTATCGGTATAGCGCTCTCTGTTCCAAACCTTAACGAAATTTTTATCAAAATTCCACGGGGGCGATTGTTCCCTACTGGTTTGTTTAAATTTTTGTTTGGCAAAAAATCTATCCAATCGGTACGCGTAGTCGCACTTGGCGTATTGCCCGAATTCCGTCGCTCTGGTTTGGATGTTTGTTTTTATGTCCGCAACTACCATACTGCACTAAGTAAAGGGATCAAACGAGCAGAAGCATCTTGGATTTTAGAGCATAATGACCTGATGAACCGTGCTTTACTTCAAATTAATGGTAAAGTATTTCGGAAACATCGGATTTATGAAAAGACGCTTTAATCCATGACGCGTGTTCTTATCACAGGAGGGAGTGGCTTTATTGGGGGATATTTGGTCGCCCAAGCACTGGAAAAGGGTTTTGATGTAACGGTTGCATTGCGGCCCAATAGCGACAAAACTCGATTAAATGACCCGCGCTTACACCTATTATACTTACCGCTCCATGACTTGGCGGCGATGACGGATTTGTTAAGGAGTACAGCACCGTTTGACTGGGTTATCCATAATGCGGGTGTCACCAAGGCTTTATCGAAACAGGGTTACACGGAAGGCAATACCGAAAACACACGTCGATTGGTACAAGCCCTACAACAGGCAGATCGAGTACCAACTATGTTTTTGATGGTGAGTAGTTTGGCGGCTTTGGGTAATGCCCCTACTGGCAAGGAATTTGTGACTTCAGATCAACCCCCTGCCCCTATAACTCCCTATGGAGATAGTAAGCACAAAGCAGAAGTGTTTTTGGAATCGCTACCTCCAAATTTTCCCTGGATTGTAGTGCAACCAACGGCTGTATACGGCCCTTGGGAACGCGATATACTGACGGTGGTACGCTTGGCAAGCAAAGGATTAGCACTCACGATTGGTTTAAAATCGCAAAAATTGAGTTTCGTGCATGGATCAGATGTGGCAAAAGCGATTTTCCATATTTTGCAGCATCCGAAAACACAGTTGCGTCAAAAATTTATTCTTTCTGATGGACGGGCATACACCACCGAAGACCTTGTAGATGCAATAAGTGGCGCATTGGGTCGTAAAAAGACCTTGAGGGTACGCTTACCACTGTTTGTCGTTAAACCAATTGCATGGATTGCAGAAACTGTTGGGCGTTGGCAAAACAAGCCGGCTGCCTTAAATCGAGATAAAATACCGGAACTAACTGCCGAAAATTGGCATTGTGATGCTAGTCCATTGTTGGTTACGTTAGGTTTTCGACCCGAATTTGATTTATATTCGGGTATGCAAGATACCGTCAACTGGTACCGCCAGCAAGGATGGCTCTGAAAAGTAAGGAACAGGAACTATTGAATATATACTGAAGGTTGTTAGGTTTTGTACATAGATGTATAGAGATTTTATACGGATTTCATGCACAAAACCTACAAAGTCGAAGTACAAAAGTAGTTTCCGCTAATAAACACAGATTAAGTTTTAGAATAATGAAAAATTCAGCATTGATATTTAACCTAAAATATTGCCTGCTGCTGCTTGGCTTACTTGCAAGCACTATTGGTTTAACACAAAATATCACCACTGCACACGGCAAAGTACTGGATGCATCAACAAAGGAACCCTTGTTATATGCTACTGTTCAATTTCAAGAAAGTAATGTTGGTACCCGAACTGATTTGGAGGGCAATTTTTACCTAAAAACACCAAAACCAGTAATGCAAATAAAAATCACCTATGTTGGTTACAAGGCTTTAATTGTAAATATTAAACCCGGCGAGCATAACGAGATCACGGTATTACTCCAGGAATCCTCCAATGACTTGGATGAGGTGGTGATTCGACCCGAAAAATATCGACGAAAAAACAATCCGGCAGTTAGCCTGATTGAAAAGGTATTTGCGCACAAAGACCAAAATAGAAAAGAAGGACTCGATTATTATAACTACGAAGCCTACGAGAAACTTGAACTGGATATAAATAATATCTCTGATAGGTTTCGTAATCGCCGTGCATTGAGGAAATTTCAGTTTATTTTCGAGAATGTAGATACCAATAAGGTAAACGGCAAAGTGGCACTCCCTGTTTACCTTCGGGAGCGACTACTCAACGTCTATTATCGCAAAAATCCTAGGGACGAAAAAGAGTATATCTCCGGCGAACAACAAGTGGGATTGGAGGGGTACCTAGACAGTGATGGCATCTCCGAGTACCTCAATAGCATGTACCAAAACATAGATATCTATGATGCCAAAATCATGCTATTGACCAACCAATTTGTAGGGCCCTTGTCGGCAATTGCGCCCTCGATGTATGAATTTTATATTGTAGATACCGTAACGTATGAAAATGCGCGTTATGTCGATCTTTTCTTTGTCCCTCGCAACAGGCAGAATCTTGCTTTTATGGGCAATATGTTAGTGGCTTTAGATTCTACATACGCCGTTCGCAAAGTACAGATGGGCATTTCTAAAAACATCAATTTGAACTGGGTATCGGATCTGCATATTGAGCAAGAATTTGATTTTTTTGATACGGGCAAAAACCGCCGCTTGATGTTGGTTAAAGACGAAATTTCGATGGATTTCCAGGTGATAAAATCTGAAAAAGGACGTAGCATTTGGGGGCATAAATCTGTTTCCTACAAAAATTATGAACTCAATAAACCGCTACCAGATAGTATTTTTAGAACCCAATTGACCAGTATTCGTAGCGAAAAAGCCCAACAACTCCCCAGTAGTTTTTGGGCAGAACGCCGCCACAATCCACTCTCTAAAACGGAGGCTGGCATTTATCGGATGGTAGATAGTATCCAAAATGTACCTGCTTTCCGAAGAACGATGAATGTTGTTACGCTCCTTTTTGCAGGGTACAAAACATTTGATTGGTTTGATCTTGGCCCTGTGAATACTTTTTATAGTTTTAATGCCGTGGAAGGTTTTAGGTTACGTGCTGGTGGGCGCACCAACCCAAAACTAGTCAAAAATTTATTGTTAGAGGGGTATTTAGCCTACGGTTTTAAGGATCAAAAATGGAAATATTACGGCGGAGCAACCTATTCATTTACCAAAAAAGCCCCTCAAGTCTTTCCAATCAACCAGATGACAGTGAGTTATCAGAACGAGACCCAAATACCGGGGGAAAGTTTGCAATTTGTACAAGAAGATAATTTTTTACTCTCCTTTAAACGCGGTGTAAACAACAAAATGCTCTATAATAATGCATTTAGAGTTGTCTATGATCGAGAATTAGCCAGAGGACTGAGTTATTCGCTCTCCTTTAATCGGGTGATAAAATCGCCAGGTGGTGCGTTGTTATTCGATTATGGAAGCAATGATAGTGGTACACAATTCAAAAAACAGATCGTTACCAGTGCTGCTGGATTTTCGATCCGTTATGCCCCAAATGAAAAATTTTATCAAGGTAAAACATACCGAATTCCGATCCAAAACAAGTATCCAATTATGAACCTCGGTTTTCAGGCGGCTACAAAAGGTTTTTTGGGTAGCGAATACAATTACCAAACCCTCACCGCTGAGGTATTTAAGATGTTTTATTTGGCACCGCTGGGTTATGCCAATTGCACACTGGAAGCAGGACGGGTATTTGGTACAGTACCCTATCCATTGTTGACCATCCACCGTGCGAATCAAACGTTTTCTTATCAATTGCCGGCTTACAACTTGATGAATTTTTTGGAATTTGCCAGCGACAAATTTGTATCTCTGAATATACAGCAGCATTTTGGCGGTTTTTTCTTTAATAAAGTACCTTTGCTCCGTCGCCTAAAATGGCGTGAAGTGGCCAGTTTTAAAGGGCTTTACGGTGGATTAGACAAGAAAAACCGTCCATCAGAGACCAACGGGCTGCTTCGTTTTCCGGTCGATGACCAAGGACGTACCCTTACGAATACCCTTGAACGCAAACCATATATCGAGGCAAGTGTCGGTATTGAAAATATTTTCAAAATTTTTCGTATCGACTACGTGCGCCGTATGACCTATACCAATTTGCCCAATGTGAGTAAATGGGGTATTCGGGCGCGCTTCAAAATCGATTTTTAACCCCATGCTATGGCTCGAATAAAAGTTGCGTTTTTTGCTGAAATACTCATTGAAGATTTTGATGGTGCATCGCGTACCATGTTTCAATTGTTGCGTCGCATTCCCACCGACCAGTTTGAGTTTTTGTTTATTTGCGGGGTTGGGCCAGATACTTTATTTGGTTACGAATGCATTACTTTGCCCACCTTAACCATACCTTTCAATACGCGCTACAAAATGGCCGTACCTGCATTGGTTAAGCGTAAAACAATGCGTCAATTGCAGGTTTTTGCGCCTGATGTGGTGCATATTGCCACGCCATCGTGGTTGGGATCGTTTGCGTTAGATTATGCGGCACAATACACCAAGCCCGTAATATCAATTTATCATACGCATTTTATTTCTTATGTCGATTATTACCTTCGATCACTTCCGGTGCTGATTCGCCCGATCAAAGCACAAATAGCGAGGTTTCAACGTGATTTTTACAATCGGTGCCATACGATTTATATCCCTTCGGAGAGTATCGCCAACGAACTCATTGCCGGTGGACTTGAGCCTAGCCGTGTCACCATTTGGAAACGCGGTATTGATTTAACGCTTTTTTCACCCCTCAAAAAAAACCTTGTTCCATTACGGGAACAAACCCAAAGCGAATGGCCTGTTATTTTATTTGCCAGCCGATTGGTTTGGGAAAAAAACATAGAAACACTGATAAAAACGTATGAATTAGCGCAGCAGCGCGGCACCGCAGCCGTATTCGTTGTGGTGGGTGATGGAACAGCCAAAGAGGATTGTCAACGCAGGATGCCAAAGGCCGTTTTTTTAGGCAATTTAGACCACCAAACCCTGGCAACGATATATGCCTCTGCGGATGTTTTTTTATTTCCGTCTATTTCTGAATCTTATGGAAATGTGGTGTTAGAAGCCATGGCCTCTGGATTACCCTGTGTTATTGCTGATGGTGGCGGTTCGCGTGATTTTGTGGAAGAAGGTATTAATGGTTTTAGGTGCGCACCCAATAACCCTGAAGCCTATTTGGATAAAATAACGCTACTCCTGAATGACGCAGATCTGCGCAATAAAATATCGTTAGCAGGGCAAGAGTATAGTCGGCAATTTAACTGGGAAGAACTGGCCAACCGCTATTTTGACGATGTGGCTACATTGGCTCAAAAGGTTGACCGCCCCAAGCCCGTCCTCTTGTGAAATACCTAAAAAAAATAATTTTTGTTTTACTCTTGGTCGTCATTGCCTGGTTTGTTCAATCTACAGATTGGCACAAAGTAGGGCTGTGCTTGAGGTTGATTGGGTTCAAATTTATTTGGCTACTTTTGGCTACCTTTCTCGCTTCACTGTGTGGTGCAATTGGTTGGCAATACTGCCTTGGTGCGCAAGGCAAAAAGGTGAATTTTTACGATTTATTCTTGATCCGCCACATCGGAGAAACCATAGGACTTGTAAATCCGACTGGCATGGTAGGTGGCGAAGCGCTCAAATCTGTGATGTTGCACAACAAAGGCATTGATCGAGCAACCGTTATTTCCTCGGTATTCGTATCGAGAACGATTACGATCATAACGCAATTAATTTTGTTTTTGGCAACAGTTTTATTGCTATTTTACGCACAAATTTGGCAAAAAGTAACCCATCTTTCTATTTATTCCTATATCGGATGCCTTATTGGTTTTGTTTTATTATGGATATTGGCTCGACCAATTGGACGATTTATTACAATTAATTTTTCAAAATTAGCAACCAGCATCTTCCCTGCTCCGTGGATAGATAAGTTAAAAAACGGTCAACAACTATTAGTGGCTAGTATCCAAGCACAAAAAGGGGCTTGGGTTTGGGCAAGTTTTTTTCTCACCTTACATTGGATTTTTGGCGGACTGGAGTTTTATCTCATTTTAATTTTTCTAGGAGAAGATACGACGACGCTGTTACAAGCGATCTATGTTGATATGGGCGTAGTGTTCTTCAAAGTTGCTGCTACCTTTGTTCCTGGCCAAATTGGGGCTGAAGAATATGGCAACAAAGTAATGCTCGAAGCCATAGGTGTACATGCACCCGAAATATGGATCACCGCATCCATTCTTCGCCGCACACGCCAGTTATTTTGGATCGCTTTTGGCCTTATTACTTATTTTATTTTTTACCACAAATGGCGTACCGCGCCCTCGTTGGATTAATGGAAATTCTTTTTGTTACACACAAGTACCCGCCGTCCACAGGAGGTATGGAAAAGCAGAGTTACGAACTCGTAGAAGGTATGCGCAAGTACGCTAAAGTACACCTGCTGATGCCCCGAAAAGGAGAAAGTAAGTTGTTGTTTTTTATCGCTTTACGCCGTCGAATTATTGATTTGTGTCGTACTAATCCCCGTATTTCGGTGGTACATTTCAACGATGCGCTGATCGCTGCTGTCTGTGTTGGACACAAGGGTTATACCCATTTACGCCGCGCTGTCACTGTACATGGCTTGGATATTGTGTTTCCAAACCAATGGTATCAGCGCACTATTCTGCCCAAATTTAACCGTTTTGACCTCATTATTGCCGTAAGTGCAGCAACTGCTGACGCTTGTATAACGCGCGGTTTGGACAAAAGTAAAGTAGTGGTAGTGCCAAATGGCGTAGATCACGACATCGCGGATTTGGCCTTCAAACCGAGTGATTTACCTATTTTATTCGAAAAATATAAAATTCAGCCCGATAAACCAATCTTGGTGGCCATGGGCAGGTCTGTACGACGCAAAGGTTTTTCGTGGTTTATAGAGCAAGTAATGCCTGCCATGAAACATCCAACACAATTACTCCTCATTGGACCATTTTCACCGATGCCTTCGCACACAGAACGGCTATTGCATTGGCTGCCAAGTCGATTGCGTGCCCAACTCGAACTGGCGCTTGGTTTCCCAACCGATGAAGTGCGGTTGCGCAGTTTATTGTTACAAAACCCTAATGTAAAACACCTAGGCCGCATTCCATTTGAAGATGTGGTGCAATTGTTCCGTGCTGCACATGCTTTTGTTATGCCTAATATTAAGGTGTCGGGCGACATGGAAGGTTTTGGTTTAGTTTGTTTGGAAGCCAGTATTTGTGGCATACCAGTTTTGGCCACCAATATAGATGGCATACCTACCGCTATACACCACCAAAAAAATGGGATATTATTGCCTTCAGCCGACGCTGATGCATGGAGTATGGCTTTGGATCATTTAATAGATGATTTCCCAGTGTTTAAACAACGCGCAGCAACATGGCAATCTTATACCATCGAACACTTTGGTTGGGAGCAAATGGTACAAAACTACTTGGAGCATTTTACCAAACTCCTGCCCGCCCAATGAGATAGAAATTAGTTGAGGTGTGGGAATTTTTGCACTAAATTTGAGCCAAATTTAACCAACCACAAATATGATAAAAATAGTTGCCCTTGCTTGTGCCCTTTTTATTCCATCCTTAACTGTATCGGCGCAAATGATCCGTCTGAAAAGCGAAGGTTTGAACGTTCATCTATCAGACAAAGGGCAATTGCTTGCAGTGTCGAGTCCTACTCCTGAAAAAAATTATCTAGCAACGGGCGAAAAAGCCCCCTTGCTGCAAATTCGGATTGATAGCAATTGGTACGAACCCACGAGGGCAACTTTCAAATCGGGCATTATTTCACTTTTTTTTCAGTCTGTCCGTATTACGGCTCAAGTAAAAGTGGTTCAAAAAGCCACGCATATTACCTTTGAATTAATTAAATTAGATGCCAAAAACAAGGTAAACGCCGTGATTTGGGGCCCTTATCCTACTATTATCAACAAAACGATTGGTGAAGTGGTAGGGGTCGTGCGCGATGGTGTATATGCGGTCGGGCTGCAAGCCTTAAATCCAAAAACGATTGGTGGTGTTTTGAACAACTCGGAAGGCGCTAATGAATCCAGAGGTTCCACAGCGCTGCCACAACCTTATGGCAGTAGTTTGCAAGCCTTTAGTTTCGATCGTTCAACAGATAGAAAACTTACGGTTTGGGGTCGTCCGGAAATGCCCGTAAAAGCCATTCCCAACGAAACAACTTTGGGTTCTAAAATCGCGCTGTTTGGCTGCGTTGAGTCCAACGTTTTATCGCGTATTGGGGCAATCGAATTGGCAGAAGACCTTCCACATGCACTGATTAATGGTGTTTGGTTTAAACAATCGCCCGAAACCGGTAGGGCCTATTTAATATCTGATTTTGACGAGCAAACCGTGGATGCCATGTTGGATTATACCCAGCAAGCGGGCTTGGTGTCGCTTTACCATGAAGGCCCTTTCCAATCTTGGGGGCATTTTATTTTGGATTCAATTGCGTTTCCAAATGGAAGAGCAGGCATGAAAACGTGTGTGGATAAAGCAAATAAAAAAGGAATTCGCATTGGTACACATACTTTAACCACCTTTATCAATACCAATGATCCTTATGTAACGCCAATGCCCGATCAACGCCTTTCGATGACTGGTACATCGGTTTTAACAGAAAATATAAGTGCATTAGCAACTGAAATACCGGTTGCTTCCGATCAATATTTTAAAAATATTGCCTCCAGTACGCTGCATGCTGTAAAAATTGGAGACGAAATCATTCGTTTTAGAGCAGTTTCAGCAGCAGCGCCTTATCAATTATTAGATTGCCAACGCGGGATGTATGGTACAAAAGCCTCCAGCCATCTCAAAGGTGCAGTGGCGGGTATGTTGTTTGATTATCCGTATAACACCTTGTTTCCAAATTTTGAGTTGCAACAAGAAATAGCCGGAAATCTGGGTCGGTTTTTTAACGAAACTGGTGTTTCCCACCTAGATTTTGATGGACATGAAGGATGTTTGTCGGCAGGAGAAGGCGATTATGGGATGCAAATTTTTGCAGATAAAGTAATTAAAGATACCAAACATACGTTGGTTAATGGCACCAGCCGTTCCTATCATTATTACTGGCACCTATGTCATTATTGGAATTGGGGAGAGCCTTGGTACGGCGGATTTCGCGAGTCTCAAGGCGATTATCGTTTGGAAAATCAGCCTTTTTTGGAACGCAATTATATGCCCAATATGTTGGGTTGGTTTTTACTTTCCGCCACCACTACCCCCGAGGATATCGAATGGATGATGGCCCGTGCTGCGGGTTACAATGCTGGTTTTGCGTTGGTAGCGCGGTATAAAAGCCTTCAAAAAAATCCGAATACGGCTCAATTGCTCGCTTTGGTAAAACTTTGGCAGGAAGCCTACCGATCCAAAATCTTTTCCGCTGATCAAATTGCTCGTTTGAAAAATCCGGAAAACGATTTTCACCTCGAAAAAAACGATCAAGGATGGCAACTGTATCCGTTTAAGAAATACACATTTGAGCATAAGAGAAAAACCCTTCAACCTGGAGAACCTACTTTCTCGCAATGGGAATTTGTGCATAATGAAGTGGATCAACCGCTCAATTTCACGTTGACGATTATGGGTAAGGAAGGTAGTATCCGTAATCCAAAGATCGAGATGGATGGTTATTTTAATCTGGAATTACCGGGTGAATATGAGGCAGGAAATTCAATTGTTTGCGATGGAACGGGTCTTAAGATTTACGATAAAAAAGGCGGATTTGTAAAAGAAATTGCCTTAAAACAAACGATTCCAAGCCTAAAACCTGGAAAACATAGCATAAAATTCGATTGTCGGTTTCCAGAAGAAATGGAATTGACGAATCGATTTGTTATCAAAACAATGGGGCGCGCTGAGATTATTTTGAAATGATTTATAGCCGTATACTTTTTCTTTTGAGAAAAAACATGTGCATTTTCAAATCTCAAAAACCTGAAAATTTGTGCAATAATATCTACTTCTTACTTTTTTTAGCGAAAAAAAGGTATCCCCTCAAAAAGCGGGGGTAAACTTATGG
>JAYUKX010000021.1:0-70620 GCA_043764095.1 Chitinophagales bacterium | reverse complement strand
TCGTTTGGCTCAAACACTTTTTGGCTTCATCCGCCTCCACTCAAGCAAAACCTGCATTTTTCTAAGGCCGGTCTTGCCACACTTGGGGAACTGTACTTCAGTCTAAATTTCAAACTGTTTCACCAAAAATAAACGTGTACCCTTTCTAAAGTAAATTAATAAATGATGCACAAAAAGACGACTAAAACGGCAGCAGTATCCATGACATTGGATGAGTATATCCTGTTTGAGGAACAGTCTGAGCAGCGTCATGAATTTATTGACCATCAATTATTTCCAATACCAGGCACTACCGACGACCACAACTATATTTGTCAAAATATTGCTTTTTTGCTCAGATCGCTTTTGAAACAGCAAAATATTCGCATTTTTACAGCATCCGTTAAAGTTCAAATTACCCACCAAAAAGATTATACCTACCCCGATGTGATGGTGGCTCCTGATCCGCACGATGTGGAAAACAAATACATCAAACAATACCCTTCTGTAATTTTTGAGGTTATCTCCAAAACCTCTCGAATGGATGACGCTGTGGATAAATTTATCCGTTACAAACAGATCGAATCCCTTCAAAATTATATCTTGGTAGATGCTGAAAAAATCTTTGTTGAAGTGCGCACAAAAATGGAAAATGGCGCATGGGAAGCCAACACCTATTTTCATTCCGATGGCCAATTCCCATTGCCAGCATTAAATATTATGCTCAACATAGATCAAGTGTATGAAGGGGTTGTATTTGCCTAGGAATGAAATTTAATTTCATTCCTTAGCAATTCCTATCTTTGCCCCTTATGGAACAACCAATTTACGTATTATTGATCGACTGCCCCGACCAAAAAGGGCTTGTACACCATATTTCTGGTGTGCTTTACCGCTTAGGCTTGAATATTATTGGCAACCAAGAATTTGTGGAACACGAAGACAACCGTTTTTTTATGCGGACTTCTTTTCAAGGAAAAATAGACAAAAAGGAAGTTATTGCTGAAATTCGTGGTTTTTTACCCGAAGGTAGTAGCGTCACTTTGGTGCGGCAGCGGCCTAAAAATATTGTTGTCCTTGTGACCAAAGAACAACATTGCTTGGGTGAACTTTTGGTGCGTCACCAGTTCCGAGAATTGAATGCTAATATATTGGCCGTAGTGGGTAATCATCCAGAATTAGGGCATTTTACGCATCAATTTGGCATTAATTACCACCATGTGCCACATACAGGTCTCACACGCGAGCAACACGAAGCCGCAGTATTGGAAGTGATAGCGCGCTACGACCCAGAGTACCTCGTATTAGCAAAATATATGCGCATCCTTTCGCCCGAATTTGTGGATCATTTCCCCAATCGAATTATCAATATCCACCATTCTTTTTTACCTGCTTTTATCGGCGCAAGTCCTTACCGACAAGCCTACGAGCGCGGTGTGAAAATCATTGGTGCCACAGCGCATATCGTCAACAACGACTTGGACGAAGGCCCCATTATTGTACAAAATGTGATCCCGGTAGATCATACTTACTCCGTAAATGATATGATTCGTTCAGGAAAAGATGTGGAAAAAATTGCTTTGGCGCGTGCGTTGCAGTTGGTTTTTGAAGATAAAGTGACGGTAAACGGTAACAAAACTATTATTTTTGACTAATATTATGAAAACACTATTTGCCCTTTCCTTTGCTACGCTTTATGGATTTACGATCCACCTCTTATTTTTATTTTTCCAAGGGCTTTTGGAAATCATGAGCATTACATTTCTGGCCTTGGTGCCGTGGGGTATAGGATATTTGACGGTTGCACTTTCGGATAAAAAACAAATGAGGAGTGGTTGGAAGGCTTTTTTTAAGCCATGGCTGTCTAGTTTGGCCTTGTTAGTGATTACCATTTTAGTCAATACAGAAGGCGCAATATGTTGGATCATGATATTTCCTTTTTTTGCCGTCTTTGCTGGTTTGGGAGGCTTGATAGCGCGGGATGTGATGTTACGCAAAGATAAAATAAGAGCAGAAGGCGACAGTAATATCCTCGATGATGTGGACGATTGGGGGCCACCAAATTCCTTAAAAAGTACATTACTCTTGATGCTGCCCCTTGTGCTTGGATTGGTAGAAGGCGACCGCACCCAAACCCAAAAAACATCTACCGTAGCATGTTCCATCGTTTTGCCAACAGCCCCCGAGGTCGTTTGGGCGCAATTGCTACGCACACCTAACCTCTCAACGATGGATACACGCGGCGTATTTACACGTACGCTGGATTTTCCGCGCCATTTATCTACCACATTAGATACGGCTGCGCTTGGCGGCAAACGAATCGCTACTTACGAGCGAGGTCTTGTTTTTGAGGAAACGATAACACAATATGAACCAGAACGATACATGGAATTGGATATCTATACTGATCCAGCCAAAGTACCACCCACTGTACTGGATGAACATATCGTGGTAGGCGGTAAATATATCCATAGTCTAATTGACCGTTATCGCCTCGAGCCATTGAGTAATGGTGGCTGTAAAGTAACACTTACTGGGCAATATACGATCAATACACCCATCAATTGGTATTGCAATCTTTGGGCAAGATGGGTGGTGACGGAAATGTTGGAGGGGACGCTGGGGAATTTGGGTGGGGCGTGAGTTGGTCTTTGCACCCCTTTAATCCCCTGCCACCATAAACTGTCGCTCATATAATTCGCGGTATTTACCACCATCTCTGGTCAATAGGGACTCGTGGTTGCCATATTCGAGTACCTCCCCTTTGTCCAATACAAGGATATTATGTGCATGGCGGATCGTGGACAACCGATGAGCAATAATAATACTGGTGCGGCGGGCAATCAATTTTTCAATTGCATATTGGATAATCGCTTCTGATTCGGGATCAATGGAAGAAGTGGCCTCGTCTAACACCAAAATATCGGGCTGGAACACCAGAGCACGCACAAAAGAGATCAACTGGCGTTGCCCCATGGAGAGCGTGGCACCGCGCTCCATTACCTGATAATGGTAGCCACCCGGTAGTTTCATAATAAACTCGTGCGCACCGATCATTTTTGCAGCGGCAATGGCCTGCTCTTCGGTAATATCGGAATCACGGAGGGTAATATTCTCCAATACCGACCCCGAAAACAAAAATACATCTTGCAATACTACCGCTACATGCCTGCGCAGGGTAAACAAATCGTAGTCTTTGATATCTATGCCGTCCACACGGATGGAGCCGCCGTCTATTTCGTAAAACCGACCTAATAGGTTAATGATCGTGGATTTACCACTACCAGTACTGCCTACAATAGCCAATGTTTGGCCAGGTTCGATCTCAAAAGATACTTTTTTCAGGATGGGCGTATCTGGAATATACGAAAAATCAACTTGATCGAAGACAACTTGACCTTTGAATTTTTCGGCTTTGTAAGTACCTGTATTTTTGATATAATTGTCGTTACCCAACAAGAGAAACACGCGCTCGGCAGCAATCATGCCCATTTGAAGGTTATTAAATTTATCGGCCAGCATCCGGATGGGGCGATAGAGCATGTTGATATACATTTGGAAAGCAATCATGGTACCCAATGTAATTTCGCCGCTCAATACGCTTTTAGCACCATACCACACCATCAAACCAAGTGACAATGCACTAATGATTTCTACTACCGGAAAAAAAATGGCGTACGCCAAAATACTTCGCAGGTTGGCACTGGTATAATCGTAGTTGATCTTTTTAAATTTATCAGATTCGCGTCCTTCGGCATTAAAAATCTGTACAATGCGCATCCCAGAGATACGTTCTTGCAAAAAAGCATTCATGGTGGCCACATGGTTGCGCACTTTTTCGTAGCTTTTACGCACACTTTCTTTAAACTGGTAACTGCCCCAAATCAACAAAGGAAATACAGATAACACGACTAAAGTTAGTTTCCAAGAGGTAGCAAACATAATAAACAACACGGCTGTGATGCTCATTAAATCCGATAAAATGGTTACGCTGCCTTCCGAAAATACGGTATTAATACTCTCAATATCGTTGATGGTACGTGTGGTACTTTGACCGATTGGAGTTTTGTCGAAATACGATAAATTTAAGTTGGTAATATGCCGAAATACCTTAGTACGCAGGTCGCGTAAAACGGATTGCCCCAACCAATCGGCATTATACAAGAAAAAATAGCGTAAAATCACCTCAATAAGTATAAGGGCTATAATCACCCCGGCAATCATGGTCATACCCGGCAAATCGCTTTTCCCTATATATTCATCCACCATCACTTGTATTAGTTTAGGGCGCAATACCGACAAGGGAGCCAAAATGGCGGTCAGCACAACCGTCAAGATAAAGACATTTTTATAGGGTTTCACCATCGCCATTACTTGGCGGAAAAGGGAAAAATTAAACTTGGGTTGTTTCTGATCAGACAAAGTGTATATGTATTACTAGTTATGGAAAGTGGGATTTGGTCTCCTTTTTTGAAGAAATAATGTTCTTTCAAACATCATTAGAGGCACAAAGTTCCGAAAAAAAGCATAATTATTCTCAAAATAGCTTCAATTGTTCGCCCTGTGGCAACAACCTGAACGATTGTCTGTGCCAAATACATGCGCCCTGTTCTGCAATAGCCGACCGGTGCGCAGCGGTCGGGTAGCCCTTGTTCTGCTTCCAGTTGTAATATGGAAAATCGCGGTGCAATTCGGCCATTATTTCATCGCGGTAGGTTTTGGCCAATACCGATGCTGCTGCGATAGATGCGTATTTCCCGTCGCCTTTTACCACACAAAGGTGCGTTATATTTTGGTAGGGCTTAAAGCGGTTACCATCAATCAAAATAAACTCGGGTTTTCTTTTTAATTGATCCAATGCGCGGTGCATGGCCAAAAACGAAGCATTTAGGATATTAATTTGATCAATTTCTTCGGCTTCTACACGTGCTACGGCCCATGATATGGCTTCTTTTTCCACGATAAACCTTAGTTTCTCCCGCTGTTTTTCGGTCATTTGCTTAGAATCATTGAGCAAAGGATCATAAAAATCATTAGGTAAGATCACCGCTGCCGCTACTACTGGCCCAGCCAAACAACCTCGGCCTGCTTCATCGCAGCCAACCTCGGGAATTATAGGAAAGTGATAAGGTGCTAGCAAAGTAATTTAAAAAAAAGATAAACAAATCAAACATTCAAACCTACCAAATCACCAGCCACCAGCCCAGCCCCAACGGGGCGACACATCCAGCCCAGGGCATCGCCCTGCGGCGGCGGCGGCACGACGGCGGCGCGGCGGCGGCACGACGGCGGCACGACGGCGGCGCGGTGGCGGCACGAAGGCGGCACGTCGCAATCAATATTGTTCCTTTTCATTTGGGAATTGCCGTTGTTTCACATCCGAAATATACGAACGCGTTGCATCCCCAATACTATCAAACAACTCCAAATAACGGCGCAAAAAACGCGGTTTAAAATCCTTTGTAATCCCCAGCATATCGTGCGTTACCAAAACCTGACCATCGGCGTGCATACCTGCGCCGATACCGATCGTGGGTATTTCAAGGCTTTTTGATACTTTTTCGGTCAATTTTGCAGGTATTTTTTCCAAAACCATAGCGAAACAGCCCAAACTTTGGAGCAATAATGCATCTTCACAAAGTTTATCGGCTTCTATTTCTTCTTTAGCACGAACGGTATAAGTCCCAAATTTATAAATACTTTGTGGTGTAAGTCCAAGGTGTCCCATTACTGGAATACCAGCCATCAGGATACGTTTAATCGAATCTTCCACTTCAGAGCCACCCTCTAGTTTTACGGCATGCGCGCCCGATTCTTTCATAATACGAATCGCACTAGAAAGTGCTATTTCAGAATTGGCTTGATACGAGCCAAATGGCAAATCGACGACAACCATAGCACGTTGTACAGCACGCACCACCGACTGGGCGTGGTAGATCATCTGATCGAGGGTGATAGGGAGTGTGGTTTCGTGACCAGCCATCACATTAGAAGCAGAATCGCCCACCAAAAGAATATCGACTCCTGCCTCATCGAGGATACGAGCCATGGAAAAATCATAAGCCGTGAGCATAGCGATTTTCTCGCCTTTATTCTTCATGGCTTGAATACTGTGGGTAGTGACCCTTTTTATTTCGGAGGTAATAGCGGACATACTTAATTTTGAATTTAGTGTACTGTAATCAAAACTTACAGTGCGTTTAGAATATAATAAGCGGCTTAGAAATATATAATTGCGCTGCAAAGGTTCATAAACTGATGTGAGATTGCCAAAGAAATAACATAGTACTTGTATCGGGGAGCATACAATTTTCAAATTCATTTCAATAGGGACATATAATACCGATATTTGTATATTTAATTTGGTAAAAATAGAGTTAAAGCAAATTATTTGCGATAAATTTGCGCTTTATTTAATTCCCATTCCTTAATCTTTATAATTTCTCCTTCATGAAAAGAAATTTACTCCTTTTTGCCTTGTTCTTACTTGTTTGTTCTTCCAATATGTCGGCGCAAGCGTATTACCTCCGAGGCGAAGCAGCACCATGCGACTGGGGCGGCAACTTTACACCAGCCTGTCAACTAACAGATCCAGACAATAACGGTATTTACGAACTTACTTACAATTTTGGAGCTGCACCAATTGGTCGTAAAATGTTCAAAATTTACAACCAAACAACGGATTCTTGGTATCCAGGTGGCGATAACGCGTGGTATATCCATAACGGTGGCTCAGTTACATTTCGCATCAACAACGCCACCAAGGTGGTAGAAGCCGTCAATTCAGGTTCGTTTTCCATTTGCGCTCCAGGTGCATTTTCTGGCTGGAACAATGCCACCCCTATGACCAATGTAGGTGGTAACACTTGGTGCTATACAATCCCTAATCCGGGCAATTACGAGTGGAAACCCACCGTATGCGGCTCTTGGGATTCATGGCAGCCCAGCAATGGCGAACGCAATGTAAACGCCCAAAACTGGTTTGTGGCTACCACAACGCCCAATGAGCAAGTATGTGTTACGTACGATCCGGCTACTGGACGTGTGTCACCGCCTGCTGTACCGATTGGTATATTTGTGCGCGGCTCTGCACCATTGTGTGGCTGGGGCAATTATAGCCCTACCTGCAAAATGGCAGACCCCGATGGCGATGGCGTTTTTACACTTACGCTCAACCTTGGCAGCACACCACTTGGTTTGCAGGAGTTTAAAGTACATAATTCTGCCTCGGGTAACTGGTATCCAGGGGGCGCTAATGCTTGGTACGCACACAAGGGCGGATCTGTTACATTCAAATATTTTAGTGATACTGGTGAAGTACAGGTCATCGACGGTTTTGATGGAAATATCTGCGCACCGGGTGAGTTTTCTAATTGGAACAACAACTTTAGTATGAAGAGTTTTCATAATGGAATGTTTTGTACCAAGATTGCTACACCGGGTACTTACGAGTGGAAACCTACGCTTTGTGGTACTTATAATTCTTGGCAGCCAGGCTCTGGTGACCGCAGTGTCAATTCTGACAATTGGAAAGTAACTACTACTATTCCTAATCAGCAAGTTTGTGTGGTATATGATGCCGCTACAGGCGAAGTAAAGGCTGGTGGTACTAATGTGCCTACCATGAGCCAATGGGGCTTAATCCTGTTTGCGCTCTTGATGATGGGTATTGGTATGCTTACCGTGCGCCAACGTAGTCTTGCCGTAGCAGGTACATCCAACGCCAATTTCTCGCTTCGAGGTTTGCCTTTTCGTGCATCAGATTATACTAAGGCATTGATATTCAGCGCGTTGGCAATGATTGCTATTTTTGCAACTGCTGTATATTCTTTTGGGTACCAACTCACTACGGCTGATGTGCCAGGTAGTATTTTAGCATTGCCTTTGGTGGCTTATTTGGTGATGTTGTTTATTGAAGAAGAACAATAAAAAATGTTCTTAATGCCCTTCGTAAACCCTTTTGATGGTCGAGTTTAGTGTCAACGTGACTACGCGTTAAACCTGCCAGCGCATGATATAAGAGCCGTTAGGCTCGGATCATCTTGTAGCCGCGGATTTTAATCCGTGGTACAGATGCACAACAAGTTATAGAGAGCCGTCGGCTCGATACATATTTTTTTCAGGTATTCAAGGTATATTACGATGAATAATACATTTTTGAAGATTTGAAATGACGGAATATGTGCCGAGCCTACGTCTCTCAATGGTTGCGTAACATTGGGGCGGATTGAAATCCGCCACTACAACATCAGCCGAGCCTAATGGCTCTTCGTTCTACGCCGCTCGGCTCAACCCATACCGAATTGGGCAATTTGGACAGCACTTTGAATATCTTTTAACAATAAAGCCAATTAGAAAATATAAATAAACTTATTTTACAGTGTGTTTAATTTTAAAGTGCTAATAAGACAATCTCTTTTTTTTATTTACCTAAACAAAAACGACTACTCCAACCGAAGTCGAAGTAGCCATTTATGTAAGTAGTAGTGCTTATTTGTAGGTAGATTAATTTTTTATTTCGATTTGCTTAAAATTCGCCCCAAATCTTTATCACGATGTCCACTAAATCTGATTTGTTTTCAATCGTTGTAATTGTTCCGGTTGCCGTTTCTTTTACACTTACCGGGTATTCAAACTTAATTTCAAAGTTTTCATCTTCACCGGGTTGAGTGGCTTCAAAATAGGCTTGCAAAGTTTCCATATCAGTTAATGTTGTGGTTACACCCGTAACAACATGCTTCATCGTAACTGGGTATTGTAGTTCGTAACCTGCACCTTCGGGGTAGAGTGTTGCGCCAATTACTAGCATCGTTAGTAATGGTTCAGCATTCGGATCTGCCGCTAGGCTATTGAAAGCGCAATCTTCCCAGATATTTTCCATTTCGCTTTCGCTGTTCACCTCGATCAAATTACCGCTCGCTTTTTCACGGAATGTGATGGGATATACGACATCCTCTACTTCAGGAGCGTTTTCATCGTTATTCAATAAGTCAATATCCGCTTGGTCATCAACGATAAATGTACCTCCGCCTACGAGTGTTAAGGTGATCGGTAGTAGGATGTCGAAACATTCATCAATTTCGCCAAATTCCCCATTTCTATCGGCAAGTGTACCAAGGCTGATTGTTTTTTGGATGGGCTCTACTGTAGGTGTTACGACGGGCTCTTTTTTGCAAGAGGTGAAAGCAATACTGATGATGAAGAGTGCGCAAATTGCGCGAACAATGAATTGTTGCATGGTCGATAATGTTTTTGTGTGAATTTAAGTAGTTATGTATTTTGAAGCGTTTTTTTTCAACCGCTCTGCACTCTAATCGAATAAGCCCCTTTTATCCCCTATGCCTTTGTAAAAAATAATTGGTTTATCTTTGCACATCAAATTTATACTAGGAACTTGAAAATTTATACAACTATACATAATGCGACTTAGCGCGGCAGAGGAACAAGATTTATTACATCGTATGATAAAGGGAGATGAACCCGCCTTTAAAGGTATATACGATGCTTATTACCGCTATCTAGTAGTGACTGCTTTTCAATACTTGCGCGATAATGACCTTGCTCGTGATACAACACAAGAGGTTTTTGCCGATCTTTGGCGGCGGCGTGAGCAAATTCAGGAACTGAGTAGCCTCAAAGCATACCTCCGCCGTGCTGTATGTAACAAAGCACTCGATATACTGCGCCACCGCAAACGATGGCAAACTAATGACGAGATTCCGGAGATAGAAAGCAACGCCAACCGTGCCGATGAACAAACCGAAACGCTCGAATTGTCGGAGGCCGTGCAGTTGGCGATTAGCGAATTACCAGAAAAATGCCGCGCTGTTTTTTTATTAAGCAGATATGAACAATTATCGCACCGCGAAATAGCAGAACAACTCGATATTAGTACCAAAACGATCGAAAACCAAATGACAAAAGCCCTAAAACACTTGCGTTCTAGGCTGGAAGAACTCGGACTAATGACGTGGTTGTTGCTTTTTTTTAAAAATGCATAGGGGTTAGGGGGCCTTCCAACGACATACCATGGAAAAGGTCTAAGCGCATCGCTGTTGCATATTAAACAACTGGTAATAACGAAGATAGGGCAAAATAAAGCCCCGAAATTAGTACTTTTATTTAAATTTTATTCCAAACTTAAGTATTGGTACAGCGTTGATTGATAATTGATTTATCTTAAATAACATAAAGAAAATGAATGAAGAAACTTATACATACCTCCTTATAGAACGCCTGAAAGGTACCATTTCGGAGCAGGATAGCATTCAACTCGATGAATGGCTAAACGCCAGCCCCACACACCGCGATATTGCCCTCAAAATAGAAAAAACTTGGCATCTCAGTTTTCAAGAAGCCGACGAAGCCGCTATTTCGATAGACAATGACGCGGATTACAAGGCGATTTGGAAAAAAATAGACCAAACAGATGCTCCAACAATGACGGTAACGCACCAAAGCAACCGTACTTGGTGGCGCGCTGCGGCAGCTATACTCCTATTGGTCACTGCTGGCGGCTTGTTCTGGAAACTATCACACACCACCGAGATGCTCCGATTAGTGACTGCTGCCGGAGAACGCAAAGACATCCTGCTCGCCGATGGTACCCATATCTGGCTCAATGAAAATACCCAACTGGAATATCCTGCGCAATGGGACGGCAGTGTTAGGGCAGTATCGTGCAATGGAGAGGCGTTTTTTGAAGTGGCTAAAGATGCCGCGCACCCTTTTGAAGTATTAACAACCGTGGGTACTGTGCGTGTGTTAGGTACTGCATTTGATGTACGCCAAAGGGCCAATGAAATGGTGCTAGAAGTAGCCGTTCGAGAAGGAAAAGTAAGGGTACAACCTAAAAATAGCACCAATACTGCCGATCTAATTGCCGGAGATGCCATTCAATACGATGCTTCCAAACAAACCCTTACGCGTATCCAAAATCCTGCTGGACTTTTGTTCGCTTGGCAAAGCGGCGAATTAACCTTTCAGGGTATGCCACTGGCGGCTGTGATCAAAACGCTCGAGCAACATTATGGAAAAACGATTAAATTGAGCAACCCAAATATCGGAACTTGTACTTTTAGTAATAAGTACCCAACAAATCTACCACTGAAAGCAATCATTGACGATATTTGCGTCGTATTTGGCATTAAGTCGCGTATATCTGATACTGAAATAGTACTAGACGGCGGCAAATGCCAGCATTGATGCGCTATACATGATTGGACAAAAACACTTAGGACTACTTTTTCTACTATTTTATGTACTGTTTGGCTTCACCAAAAGCCAAGCACAATCTACTCCCGTACCTCTTTTTTCATTTGTATGCCATCAACAAACATACGATGAAGCATTAGTGGCACTTTCGGCTCAAACAGGGGTGCGTATAGCCTTCTCGCAAACGTTTTTTGACCCAAAACTTCGCATTACCAAGCGTTTTGAACATCAAACACTGGAGGCCATCCTTCAATCACTCTTGGATAAAAGCGGCGTAGGTTTTAGAAATACAGCCACTGGAATTGCTCTTTTTCTGTTGCCGCCCCGCGAATATACCATAAGCGGATACATCACCGATGCAGAAAGTGGCGAACCTTTGGCTTGGGCTGTTATCAGTGTGCCCGACCAACAAATGGGCACCACCGCCAATGATTTTGGTTTTTTTAGTTTTAAGGTTCATGCGGCTAATTCAGTTCGGGTTCAGGCTAATTATTTAGGTTTTAAAGCCCACACCTATACTATTTCAGCCAATAGTAACCAATCCCTTTCCATCAAACTCATCCCCAATACTGGTTTGCCCGAAGTGGTGGTCGCTGCTACCAAAGGGCATCTAAAACCTTTTGAAACGCCGTCATCGGCCAATTTGCCCGCCGTATGGATGCAATCCGTTACAACTACCGTAGGCGAACCCGATGTACAGCGTCATATTGCGATGCTCCCCGGTGTGGTGACTGGTGCTGACGGCGTTGGAGGGCTGCATATTCGCGGTGGCAATGCCGATCAAAACTTAACCCTTTTTGATGGCATGCCCCTCTATAATGCGTCACATGCTGGAGGTATATTCTCCATTATTAACCCGTTATTGGTCAAAAATGCTCGACTCATCAAAGGGGCTGCGCCGGCACGGTATGGAGGGCGGCTCTCGTCGGTGTTGGATGTACAATCGAGGGAAGGAAACGAAAAGAAATGGGGTGCGGAATTTTCACTTACACCTGTTTCCGCTAATTTACTAGTAGAAGGCCCTATTGGTAAGCATGGTGGATCTATTTTGGGAGCAATACGCTATTCATTGGTGTCTCCTTGGTTTGCCAAATTGGGCAAAGGCTTCCAATTAAGTGATATAAAGCCCGGTATTCAAATCAGCCAAAGTTCCCGTTATATTTTTCAAGATTTGAATTTGCGTTGGCATAAAAGACTTGGCAGCAAGCATCAAATATACGCCTCTATGTATAAAGGTGCTGATTTATTGGATGATAATTTGGGCGACAGCACCAATATGGACAGCGTCATTTATTTGAGTAAAAGTAAATACACATTCAATTGGGGCAATACAACGGCTAATTTGCGCTGGAATTGGGTGCCATCCGAGCATTGGTTTGGCAATACGTCCCTTACATTCAGTAAATTTAGGAATACTATTGGAACGGCATGGGAAACTACTGTAAAAGCGGAACTAGGGCCCGAAATTTTTTCGGAAAACTATACATTTAGCCTTGATTTTACCTCTGGCATCCAGAGTGTAACACTCCGCAGCGATTGGGATTGGCTGCCCGGAGGTCGTTGGCGTGGAAAATTAGGCGGCGGAATAAGTCGGCACGATTTTCTTTTATTCGATTTAGATGGATTTGAAGGCGAAAATGATATTTTTGAAGGCGATTCAACGCTATACAATTCCAAACAATCGGATATTGCCCAAGAAGGCTTTACTTACGCCGAAATGGAATGGCAACGAAAGGCTTTTGTACTCAATTTCGGCCTGCATGTTGCAGCGTTTAATAGGGACAAATGGTTTGTGGTACCTCAACCGCGCCTGCAAGCCGCTTGGGAAGTACGAAAAGGCACTGCTTTGGAAATTTCGGCTACCCACCAAGCACAGTTTGTGCAGTTGCTTACCGTCAATGATATGGGATTTCCGAACGATTTTTGGGCACCTATTGCCGCAAAACAACGGCCACAACGCGCTTGGCAGTATTCATTAGGCATAAGTCACCACCTCACCGATAGTTTGGCCATACATATAGAAGGCTATTATAAAAAAATGTATCGCTTAGCGGAGTTCGATTTTCCTAGTATTTTAGATGCTTTTATCGAATCTGGGGATGATGATGATACATTAAGGGTCAATTGGGAAAATAACGCCGTTTTTGGTTCTGGGCAAGCAAAAGGATTAGAGGTATTGTTGGAAAAACGGGCGGGCCACCTCACTGCACTAGCCTCTTATACGCTCAGTAAATCGACCCGAGACCATTTCCCCAAACGGCCAGTATTTCGGTTTGATACTCGGCACCAAGTGGTATTGGGTGCGCTTTGGCAAATCAATTCCCATTGGCGATTGAGCGGACGCTGGCAATATTTCACAGGACTTCCGGTCAATATTATCAACCAAACAGACGGCGTTTTTGATTTATTTTTCCTAAAATATTTTAAAAGCGACCCATTACCCGCTAATACGACCCAAATCCCTGCTTTTCATCGCCTAGATTTGAGTTTGGGTTGGCATACCAAAAGTTCGTTTTTTGAACATGATTTGTCCATTGGGCTACACAATGTATATAACCGTAGAAATGTTACTTTTGCCGTAGAGCGGTATGTTGATGATAATAGTCCTTCATCCAGCACATTTACGCAACGCGCATTGCCGTTATTGCCTTCATTGAGATGGGTCGTAAAGGTGAAGCGGTAATATGGCGTAGCGCATCGATAAAATCAAAAATACCAACTTAAGTACCTATATTTGCGCTATTATCATGCGTTCTTGCTCTTATATCGACTTAAAATGGGTTTGGTTAAAACCCCTTATTTTTCTTCTTACCCTTAGCGGTATGTTTGAATGCACCCCATTGGAAAATAAAGAAGACCAGCAAATCAGGGAATTACTCGTCACTTGGAACCGTTTACTACTGGATTTGGAGCGGTTTACCCCTGGCTATCGTGCACCTTCTAGTGCGCGTATGTTTGCTTATATATCTATGGCCGCTTATGAGGCATCATTGCCCGGCAATCCACAATATACTTCTTTGGGAAAAAAGATCGCAGCAGTTTATACACCTGTAAAATGGGAGGATGAGCAGGAGCAATTTTGCGTTTTGGCGAGTATTAATGCGGCATATCGCGCTATAACGCCCTTGTTTTTCCCCAATGCCCCCAAAGAATTAAAGGAAAAAATAAATACTACCGCCGAACTGTTTGTATTTCAACATAAACAACAAGACTGTAATGCTTCGATACTTTTTGGCCAAAAAACGGCCGATGTAGTCTGGCAATATGCTTTATTGGATGGTAAAGAAACCCGCGGTGCCCCCAACTGCCCCTTCCAAAATTATGCAATAAAAGCCATTGACAGCACTTACCAATTGGACCAAGACCACCCTATTGCGCCACTTGTCCCATATTGGGGTTGTATTCGCCCCATTGTGGTTGCGATGACGGATATTAAACCCATTCCGCCACCTATTTTTAGCGAAAAAGTAAATAGCGCATTTTATACACAAGCGATGGAGGTTTTTTCTGCCTCACAACCATTATCCAAAGAAAACCAATGGATTGCAGAATTTTGGAGCGATGATGTGGCAGGACTTACCGTAACACCATCGGGGCGGTGGATATCTATTGCCACCCAAGCCATTGAACAGCAACACCCCTGTTGGACATTTACATTAGAAACCTATTTGCGTACTTCTATTGCATTGAATGATGCGCTGATTCTTTGTTGGTACCTCAAGTACTACTACAACCTAGAACGCCCGCAAACCTATATCAACCGTGTGATTCATCCCGATTGGCAATCCTATATGGACGCACCGCCCTTTCCCGCTTACCCTGCCGGTCATGCTATGCTTAGTGCGGCCGCAGCAGAAGTGTTGACGGATCTGTTGGGCGATCCGTTTACCCTTTGCGATGCCACACACAAAGGCCGCAAGGAATTTGCGGGTATGCCCCGTACATTTACCTCCTTTCGGGCAATGGCACGCGAAAACGCATTTTCGCGGTTGCTCACTGGCGTACATTTTCGCGTAGATTGTGAAGAAGGGATGCGATTAGGTACTGAAATTGGCCAAAAGGTAGCAGATTTGAAGATTTCCTCAAATTAAAGTATTTAATGTGTATTGGGAACAATATTGGCTAAAAATGTCTTTGTGGCGTGGTGCATCTTTGCGTTGTTATTAGTTTAAGTATTTGGATACAATTAATTACCATTCTGAACTTGGTCTTTTCCGCCTATACTTCCCCATTTTTTCGTTAGATAGTACCGCTATCCGCCTTAAAAATGGCTCGTCTAGCCGAAAAATACCTGCGTTCATTTCTGCCAATTAATTATATCCAAATACTTAAGATTCGGCTCCAACTGCATGGACATTCCTATATTTTTATTCAATCTTGGTGAACACTGCGTATTAATCAGTTTCAATATGCCATTGACACCAAACCATTCATCGTAATATTATGAAAAGCACACTTTTTTCCATTATTCTGTTTATTCCTGCCTTTTTTTATGCGCAAATCCCCACACAAATTATTCGGGGGACGGTGATCGACAAAGATACCCGCGAACTATTGATCGGTGCCACGGTGCGTATCAAAGACGCTAACCCGAGTATGGGTACAGTGACCGATATCGATGGGCAGTTTGTATTACCCGCCGTACCGACAGGTCGCTTACAAGTAGAATGTGCTTATATCGGTTATAGTACTTGGTTGAGCGATCCATTTATCCTTAATTCGGCCCGCGAACAAACACTTGCCATCGAACTGACACAAGAGTCGGTTTCGGGCAATGAAGTGGTTATTTCTGCTAAAAAATTCGGGAATGAACCGCTCAATGAGGTGTCTATCCTGAGTGCACGCTCGTTTTCGGTGGATGAAACACAGCGTTATGCTGCTTCTGCCAATGATCCAGGGCGTATGGCGCAGGGATTCCCGGGGGTACAACCCAGTCGCGACAATCGCTCCGATATTGTGGTGCGGGGCAATTCGGGTATTGGGCTGCTTTGGCGTTTGGAAGGTATTGATATTCCCAATCCGAACCACTTTGCGCGCCGAGGTTCTTCGGGCGGCGGTATCACGGTTTTTTCGGTGAGTATGTTGGGTAATTCCGATTTTAGCACGGGTGCTTTTGCTGCCGAATACGGCAATGCCTATTCCGGTGTTTTTGATATTCGCCTCCGCAAGGGCAACAGTGAAAAACGGCAATACACCTTCCGAGCAGGTATTTTGGGACTTGATTTTAGTACCGAAGGTCCCTTTAAAAAAGGAGGTAGGGCCACTTATTTGCTCAATTATCGGTATTCTACCCTTGGAATATTGAATAAAATGGGAATTTACCTCGTGGGCGAGCGCGTGAACAACACATTTCAGGATTTATCTTTTAATGTATATGTTCCTTCTAAAAACGGTAAATCTATGTTGACGTTTTGGGGTATTGGTGGCGTGAGTAGCGAAATAGAAGTCGCCAAAAAAGATACTACAACTTGGAAACAATATTCGGATTATGTGGGTGGCGATTTTCTGACCAATATGGGTGCCGTGGGCGCTACCTACCTCACTCCAGCAGGCCACGATGCGTATATCAAAACCCATTTGGCTGTGATGGGGCAGGATATTCTTTTTACCGACGATACGTTTAATACCCGCAATATTAACCTAAAAAATACCGTAAACCGCGAAAAATACAAAGAAGGGCGTATCGTATTGTCGTCGTTTTACAATAAAAAAATGTCGGCGCGCGTCAACCTGCGGACAGGTATTTTCCTGAATCAAATTTTATACGATTTGGACAGAAAAACACAAGGAGAGGCTACCCCGATAGCGGCCAAAGGCAGCACTCAATTGATACAGCCTTATGCCCAATTACGCTTGCGCCCCACCGAACAGCTGACGGTAAATCTAGGTGTACACGCGATGTATCTCACACTCAATCAACAACATAGCGTAGAGCCACGCGTGGGCGTAAAGTACCAGTTGGACGAAAAACAATCGCTCAGTGCGGGTTGGGGTGTGCACAGCCGAATGCTGCCTATTGGTAATTATTTTACCCAAATAGGTGGCGTAGAAGTAAATTGGGATGCCAATTTTATCCGTGCACAACATTATGTTGTGGGTTACGATCTTTTGCCCGGGCGCAACCTGCGTTTTCATATTGAGGGTTATTACCAACGCTTCAAAGATGTTCCGGTGGCCGATCAAGCAGGCAGTTCGTGGAGCATTTTGAACACGGTGGATGGCTTTGCCAAATATCGTTTGATCAATGTAGGTGGCGGTAATAACCGAGGTATTGATATCACGATAGAGCAATCATTTCGGAAGGGCGCGTTCTTTTTAATAGGCACTTCCATATCCCGTTCCCGCTACACGGATGCCCAAGGCAGGGAATTTTCGACGGCTTATGATAGCGGTATTTCGGCTACATTTATGGGCGGAAAGGAATGGAGGGTATCGAAAACGGGTGTAATCCAATTGGGCACTAAATTGATTTACAATGGTGGTCAACGGTTGACACCCTTATTGGCCAACCAACCTGTTTCGCGTTATTCCCGCGATCCGTTACTCGATGATTCAAAGGCATTTACGGATAAGATTGATGCTTATTTCCGGCCTGATTTGCGTGTTTCTTACCGCAAAAATGCGCGTAAAGCGGCTTGGCAGGTGGCATTAGATATTCAGAATGTGGCCAATCGCAAAAATATGGATGCTTTGTCGCGCAGGTACGACCCCGATACGAATAATTGGGTATATCGCAGTCAGAGTGGTCTTACGCCTATATTGTCGTTCCAGTTGGATTTTTAGGTAGGTATCCGCTTTTTAGTGCGGTGGGGTGAATTATTTATAATGTGAATAACGTGTAGATGTATTGTTATTATCAGTACAAAAAGGCGTACTTTATTCCGACAGCGTTACTTTTGGTCTATAAGATAAATAGGCCGAAGAAGGCGGTGATTTATATTGAACTGCGCTAATTACACGCACACCAAGTACTGTTCACGAGATTACCTGTAAAAAAGCCACCCCGAATACTCGAAGTGGCTTATGGTAGTAATTTAGTTTGATGCTATATATTTTTATTTGAGTTAATGTACCTTGAAATTTGAAATAAAGTACAGATCCCAAAGTGTGGCAAAGCCGGCCTTAGAAAAATGCAGGTTTTGCTTGAGCGGAGGCGGATGAAGCCAAAAAGTGTTTGAGCCAAACGAAATGTACGGGACAGCGTCCCCGCTCGAATGTCCGGCGAGTTTTTTTGGCGCCGCCGTAGCGAGGAAGCAAAAGCACCGCATTTTTCGTCAGCCGAAGCGTTTTTTGCTTACTTTTTTTTCGCTAAAAAAAGTAAGCAGTAAGCATTATTGCACTAGATTTCAACTTAGTGGAATTTGCAAGTGAGCAAGACTTAATGCTGTGGAACGTGTGTACCCTCCTAGTAAATTACTATAACACCTGATTCAAATCTTCAATCAAATCATCCACATCTTCTACGCCTACGCTCAAACGGATCAACGAATCTGTCAATCCCACTTTTAAGCGGTCTTCGCGCGGAATGCTGGCATGTGTCATGCTGGCA
Organism: Chitinophagales bacterium; assembly: GCA_043764095.1. GTDB lineage: Bacteria > Bacteroidota > Bacteroidia > Chitinophagales > Saprospiraceae > M3007. The sequence continues at coordinate 51,878 of JAYUKX010000021.1, read as the reverse complement.
GGGTGACCAATTAACGATTCTACACCGCCCAATGATTCAGCCAATGCAAACAAATGCGTGCCACTCAATACGCGGTGTGCATTCTCGATGGTATTGTCTTTAAGATCGAAAGAAACCATCGCGCCAAACATCCTCATTTGCTTTTTTGCTACCGCATGATTGGGATGACTTTCAAATCCTGGCCAATATACTTTAGATACTTTTGGGTGATTAAGCAAAAAATGCGCAATTTTTTCTGCGTTCTCGCAGGCGCGCTGTACGCGTAGGTGCAAGGTTTTGATACCGCGCAACACCAAAAAACAATCCTGTGGCCCCGGCACTGCACCTGAAGCATTTTGGAGAAAACGCAACTTTGCACCCAAATCCGTGTCTTTCACAATAAGACAACCATGTACCACATCGGAATGGCCGCCAATATATTTTGTGGCAGAGTGCAGCACAATATCCGCACCCAAGTCAAGCGGATTTTGGAGATAAGGCGATGCAAAAGTATTATCGACACAGGTGAGGATACCGTGTTTGCGGGCAATTGCGCATACCGCAGCGATATCCACAATATTGAGCATAGGATTGGTGGGCGTTTCGATCCAGATCAATTTGGTATCTGGCCCGATGGCGGTTTCGAGGTTTTCTGCGTTATACATATCAATATAGCGGCTTTTTAGCCCCCATTGACCGTACACACGTACCATTTGACGGTAAGAGCCGCCATAAAGATCGTTGACAGAAATGATCTCGTCGCCCGATTTGAGGAGTTTGATGACCGCATCTTGAGCAGCAAGACCGGAGCCAAAACAGATGGCATCGGTACCATTTTCAAGCGCGGCGAGGTTTTTTTCCAATACCGAGCGCGTTGGGTTTTGCGTGCGCGCGTACTCGTAGCCCTTATGGTCGCCGGGAGCGGCTTGCACATAGGTAGAAGTTTGAAAAATGGGGGTCATTACAGCCCCTGTACTTGGATCAGGTTCGATACCTGCGTGAATAACTTTGGTTGCAAATTTCATGTTAAGAGCGTAAATATCATCAAAAAAAGGCCGCAAAGATAGACAACAATACCTTATTTTGGTCATTTTATTCGTTATGGTGTGAAAGTAGTGCCGAACGTCCACGCGATTTGTTAACTTTGCAACTTATTTTTCATCAATTACTTTATTATTGCATTGTGGAATAAATACCACAAATCGCTTACAAATAGAATTAAACATAAAAATGCGAGTAGTTATTCTTTTTTTCTTGGCTTCTACCCTGCTCTTGAACTGCAAAAATGAAACGCCAGCTACGGCCAATACTGCAGATTCACCGAATGCTGCCGGGATAGAGACCATACCGGGTTTGGCCGTTGCGGTTGACTCTAATTTTATGCAATTGGATGCACTTGGGTTTCAGGATATACTTAAAAAGAAACCCAATACAGCCATTTTTGATCTGCGCAGTGTTGAAGACTTTAAAAGGGGGCATATTTATAAGGCGATTAACCGACCTTATTCAGACAGCATTGCGTTTTTAACATATTTTACTGAATTAGGCCCAAGTCAGCCGATCGCGCTGTACGATAATAATGGCTATATCAGTAATAAGGTAGGGACGTTGTTAGCACCCAACCACAATTTTGTCTATATTTTAAAAGAGGGTATTTATTCGTGGTACACGGCGCAAATACCCGTTGTTACTTTTTAAGGAACAATAAAAGTAAGTATTGGTAGCGTATTCAACAATTCATATTTTTATCAAATCTTCATCCAAAAATAAAAATGCGTAAATTATTCCTATTTCTCATTTTTTCGATGGTACTCGGTCAGCAATTGCAGTCGATGTACCTCATCCTTCCCATGAATGAAACTGGTCAACGCGACCATTTAAAGGCTTATGGTATCACTTATTGGGTGCTTTCGCAGGGCGTTGAGGCATATTGGCTACTGAATTACGAAGGTGGTGCTTTTGCTTTTGTTCAAACACCTACACTACAAAGTGAATGTAGTAAGCGCGGTGTCTCCTTCAAAACAATGACAGATGCCGAATTCAATAACCTCCGGAACGAAATTGCTAATCCCGAGGTCAACCAAGATGTAATTAAACTAGAAAAAGCACCCAAAATTGCGGTTTATACCCCTACAGAGAACGAACGGGGCGAAGAAATACAACCTTGGGACGATGCTGTAACGCTAGTACTTACTTATGCCGAAATCCCTTACGATGTGGTGTATGATACAGAAGTATTGCAGGGCAAACTCAGTGAGTACGATTGGTTGCACCTGCACCACGAAGATTTTACGGGGCAATATGGAAAATTTTATGCCAGTTATTCCGGTCAGCCTTGGTACAAAAAGCATGTCCAATTGATGGAAAACTTGGCAAGGATCAATGGTTTTGATAAGGTAAGCCAATTAAAACTGGCCGTTGCTAAAAAAATATCTGAATACGTAGCGGGTGGTGGCTTTATGTTTGCTATGTGCTCGGCTACGGACACTTATGATATAGCGTTGGCGGCAGATGGGGTGGATATTTGCGCTGAGATGTTTGATGGCGATGGTGCAGATCCTAATGCGCAGAGTAAATTAGATTTTACTAAAACCTTTGCCTTCACCGATTTTCAGATTGAGCGCAATCCAATGCGGTACGAGCACTCGTCCATAGATGCCACCGATTCGAGGCGCGTTGTTCCAGAGCAGGATTATTTTTCATTATTTGATTTTTCCGCAAAATGGGATCCTATTCCAACGATGTTAACCCAAGACCATACCAAGACCGTAAAAGGTTTTATGGGGCAAAATACGGCATTTATCAAAAAATATATAAAACCCTCAATACTCATCATGGGTGAAAACAAGCCTGCTGGTGAGGCCAGATATATTCATAGTACTTACGGAAAAGGTTTCTTTACGTTCTATGGTGGTCACGATCCAGAGGACTATCAACATAAGGTAGGGGATCCGCCAACAGATCTGTCATTGCACCCTAATTCGGCGGGTTATCGGCTTATTTTGAACAATATTTTGTTTCCAGCAGCCAAGAAGAAACACCAGAAGACGTAGGCTGGTGTTTTTAATACCGCCAAATGGCATCACCGAAGTCGTAATCTAGCAGTACTTCATCCAGAATAGGGTCTTCTCCTACTTTATAGCCGTCTTTGAGGTTGAACCCCCAAAGCTTGCTTAAGTTTTGCCAGTACACAGCGGTTACGCCGCCGCGTGCCTCCTTTACGATATCGTAGCAAGGTTGGCCAGTTTGGCGTTCGATCATTTTAATCAGGATTTGTCCTTCTGTACGGTATAGGCTTTTGAGTTTATCTTCAAAATCCTCTTTGAATACTTTTTTCTGTTGTCGTACATATCGGCGGTGCTGTCTTTTGGATTTTTCGTCTTTACTAGCTTGCAGGTCATCGTATAGTTCGATGGCTTGTACAGCATAAGGATACACATTGGCTGCATATCGGCGGTAGCGCGCTAGACGGTCGCGTTCGGCGCGGTCTTTATATTGACGCGGAGCGGCTACTTTTACAGTACGGAGCGTAGAGAGATAAAAAGTATCACCATTGATGATTTCACGACGTACCCAGCCGCCTTGCGTGGAACTGGTATCCTGCTTTGTGGTGCCTTGTGCCGACAACAGTCCAGTTATAAGTACTAGAAAGAGTGAAAAAATGAATTTTATGCGCATGAAAAAGAGTTGTAGCGTGAATTGGTTATGCTTATGGTTTCGCTGATTTGTCTTGATAGTTATGACGGAGCAAATTGAATTAGATACCTTTTTTGTTCGTATTTAAATAACGCGAACGATCAATGTATTATTTCACAATGCTCCAACAGTTCGATCTTTGTTTCAGCGTTTTATTTGCCATACCAAAGTTTTATCATTTGCTCTCCTATTTTCCCCTGTGGTGTATAATCGCGCTCTGGGTAACCTTCGTGTCCCTGTCCATTTGGAAACCATTTCCAAAGGAATCCACCAGCCCACCAAGGCTCCTCGTGAAAAGTAGAAAATAGCGCTTCAAAACAATTGGCTTGAGCTTGTTCATTGATCTTGCGTTCGGTGATACCCTTTTCCAATTCCCAATTCCGCCACCCACAATTATCAACACTAAGATAACCAAATTCAGAAAAAACTATAGGGCGTTTTTGTGCTTCACTAAAGGCTTTAAGGCGTTCTTTAATGGGTTGCCAAGCAGTTTTTAATGCTTCGACAGAAGGGGTTTCTGCTTCAACTAATGGAAAATAGCCACCTAAACCAATATAGTCTAATTGATTCCAAAACGGCACTCGATCCCAGTCGTCCCAGTTGGAAGAATAGATCAATTTGCCATGATACACCGTTTTAATTTTATCAATTAAGGTTGTCCAAAAGGCTGTTCTTTTGTGGATAGCATTATTAAATTCAGTGCCGATACAAAAAAGTTCGGCGTTGGTAGTATCTGCTATGTGGGCGAATTGCATAATATAGCGTTCGTAGCCAGCCTCCCATTTTTCCCATTCCTCGTTAGTTGCAAAATCGAGGCTACCTGTCCAGCCATTTGGCACATACACTTGGGGTTTTAGCATGACTTTAATGCCTGCATCATGTGCGATTTTGATCGTAGCAGCAGTACCTGTTGGTGACTCGCCCCACCATTGACCACCATATTCAGAATAGCGTACGCTTGGGTTACCGATCATCGTAAAAGCATACGGAATGACAGATATCCAACTTGCATGGACATCCTGAACGTGCATCATGGGATTGGAAGGAAATGGCTTAGGAGGTGCCACCATGGTTAGGCCGTTCAACTTGGGCCCAATATGTGGCTTACTTTCCACTGCAATAGATATAGGCGCAGGAGTACTTGGCGTACTTGCGGGTGTACTGCATTCAAATGCGCACAATACAAAGAGTAATAAAACTAATGAGATCAAACAAAATTTCATCCTCAAAATTAAGGTGAATTGTGTTATTCCAGTAAATTAACAAGGAAAAAAAATAAAATAGTAGAAAAAAACCAGTTTTCCGAATTACCTTTGTGTCAGAACCGAGAAAAAATCTATAAAAGTATATAAAGAGCCTGACCGCTTTCTTCTCTTTCAAGGCCGTTCCATTCCCGTGGCGACCTTTATTTTTCTTTAATCTTTTAATCCGATAAAAAAACAGCCCTCCACCCTTTCTCGTATGAAAGGGTTGGAGGGCCCCCGCCTTCGGTTGTTCTTTAGAAAACTAAGCAATAATTTCTTAATTTCCCTTTATTTCTTTTTCATTTTATTTGGTTGGGTGATGATCACTTTCAATCACCAATTGCTGTTTGATGATGCAAAGTAAAGGGCATTTTTTCATACTTGGTAATTTTTTTTGCCGATACGGTAAAAAAACAAAGATTTTCTAAAAAAAATCGTTAATAATTAGGTCAAATTTTTAACGATTTTTCAATAAAAAACCCATTTTATTAGTAAATTTTTTATTTAAAATAATAAATAGATGAAAATTATGCAATTATTGCATTTTTTTTATTTTTTTAAATTATCGGTCTTTTTTAAGAGAAAACGGTATCTATTTCAAAGGAACGGTATTTGCTTGTTTAGAAATACTATGATTACGGTAGGCTTAAAACAAGACAATATCCACCCAAATTCTTAGGAATATTGCGGCTGGAATATTTTTGCGAGACGCTGTTTCATATTTCTTGAAATCGATGCAATTACCATTGTTTTTTTCGACCCAATAACAATAACACAGGCGCTACTGCACCCAACCAAATGGCCATTACGCCATCGTAAAATGGGATAAAGGGCCGAAGTGACTGCGCGCGCAAGCGTACAAATGCACGTGCATACACAGGAACTACAACGGCTTGGCGTACAAGATAGGCCAAAAGCACCCATTTGGACCACTCCGGTGCTATAATGCATAGAATAATAGCCAATCCATAATGTACCGCATGCGTAAAGGCCACTCCCCCAAGTACCATATTGTGCCAGGTTTTGTATCCAGTTCCGGCTGTAATATGCCGCCTTTTCTGTGCGACCCAGCCTTTGATGGTTGTTTTTGCTGGCGAATACACAAATGATGCTGGTATGGTACAAATATGCGTATTATTGCCTTTTGCAACACTGTTCACCAAAAGATCATCATCGCCGCCCGTGATATGTAAATGACTGGAAAAACCGCCCACAGCATCAAATAAGGAACGGTGCATGGCCATATTCCTTCCAACGCCCATAAATGGCCAACCCATGTAGGCTGTTGCAAAATATTGCATCGCGGTATAAATTGTCTCAAAACGCGCCCAACCATTTAGCCAATTACGCGACTTTTCCATAGGCGCATAACCCAACACAATACTGGGTTGATCTACATTGGCTAAGGCTAATAAATGCTGTAGCCACCATTGGCTGGTGGGTGCGCAATCCGCATCAGTAAAGACCAACCAAGGATGCTTAGCAGCCCGAATGCCTTGTTCTAAGGCCATTTTTTTACCAGCATGTGTTTTGGGGTGCACCCGAAAGGTATTTAATAATGGGTATTTTTGCTGCAATTCGGCTAATACAGCAGGAGTTATATCGGTGGAATCATCATCTATGACCAGTACTTCCATTGATCCCGGATAATGCTGCGCTAAAATAATTGGTAGGTTTTTGGATAAATTAGCGGCCTCGTTTCTGGCACAAATCAATACAGTAACGGGAAGTAATGGCGCGTGTATTTGCTCTGCGTGTTCTACTTTGCCCCAAAGCCACCGCGCCGGAAAGAGCAACCAAATTAGGATTTGGAGGAGGGTAACGAAAAGGAAAAAGAGTAAAAGAAGGGTGTATAGCATTGGTTGTAGTATTAAGAAGCGTGCCACTCAAAGACACGAAACACAACCCCATCTTCTATTTCATCGTTTGTATATTGAAAACCCAATTTTTCTAAAATCCTTACAGAACCGATATTTTCGCCCGATGAACTGCCTATCATCTTGGTAAGATGCAGCACTTCTACGCCGTATTTAAAACAGGCTTCTGCGGCCTCGAATGCGTATCCTTTGCGCCAATGACGCTGGTGAAACCGATAGCCTAAATCCACTACGCGTTCGTCTGGGTGCATTTTCAAGCCGCACCAGCCGAGTATCTCGCCCGTTTCAATCAGTTCTACGACCCAACGCCCCATACCATATTGCTCGTACTGCGATTGTACATAACGCACCACCGCTTCCGCTGCGGCAATATCCTCCAATGCTGTATCGCCAGTATAGCGCACTACTTCGGGATCGCTGTTGAGTTCTAACATATAAGGCGCATCCGAAAGCACGTGTTGGCGAAGCCGGAGGCGCGGGGTAGTTATTAAATATTCCATATTGTAAAAATAAGAAAGGCTGTATCGTGAGTACCTTAGCATTTAACATATAAAGTACTTGTGATACAGCCTCTTGTAAAACTCAATAAAGTACTTATCCCAATCTATCCCAATTTTTAAATACCATCCAGCCACTCAAGCCCATTATCGCGAACGAAATGAGTGCGGCCATCATATTCCCATAAAGGAAATAACCAAATCCAAACAACGCCCCATATACTGTGACGCAACCTAAGAACATGGCTAATATTTGAAGGGATAATTTACTCTCGGTCATATCGCCTTGGTCTAGCGTACCTTCGCGCATTCCCCGCTCTACTACGGGTTTCCACCCACCTGCATGCGGGCGAATTCGCTTGAAAAAAGAGATCAAAGTCGCGTGGTCGGTTGGTTTGGTCAACAAAGTAACCGATATCCAACTTACCGTAGTAATACATACGCCATACAATAATTCCTGCCAACCTTCGAGTATAAACCAACCTTGCTTTTTGCCTATATAAAAGAACACAGCCACAAAAAAAGATACCACCATCGCTGCTAATTCAGACCAGGCATTGATGCGCCACCAAAACCAACGCAAAATAAACAAGAGACCTGTTCCTGCGCCAATTTGCAATAAAATATCAAAGGAACTTTTGGCGCTTTCCAAGGCTAATGCTACAAAAGAGGCCAAAACCATCAATACAACAGTAGATATACGACCTACGGTCACTGATTCTTTGTCGGAGGCATTGGGTTTTACAAAACGCAGGTAAAAATCATTCACCACATAACTAGAACCCCAATTCAAATGCGTAGAAATGGTACTCATATACGCGGCTGCTAACGATGCGACAATAAGACCTACTAAACCAGCAGGCATGAGAGTCATCATGGCAGGATAGCCCAAATCATTCCCGATTTTATTTTGCTCCACATTAGGGAAGGCGGCCTGTATATCTTTTAATTCAGGGAATATGATCAATGAACCTAAGGCCACAATAATCCACGGCCATGGACGCAAGGCATAGTGCGCCACATTAAACAATAAAGTAGCACCAACAGCATTTTTCTCATCTTTTGCCGCTAACATCCGCTGTGCCACATAACCGCCGCCACCTGGCTCTGCTCCTGGATACCAAACCGACCACCATTGCACCGCCAAAGGCATAATGAGCAACGGAATAAGCGTTTTTGTATCGTTAAAATCGGGCACGAGTGATATTTTACCCACTACATTTGGGTGACTGAACAGGCCATGTAACCCGCCTACTTGTGGTAAGGAAAGTACAACATACGCCGCACCAATAGAACCCAGCATGGCGATAAAAAACTGTACAAAATCGGTTAAAAGTACCGCTCTAAAACCACCAACTGTTGAGTACGCCACTGTCACTATTGCGGAAAACACCAATGTCACAACGGGATCGGCATCAAACATAACCCTCCCAATTTTAATCGCCGCCAACGATACTGTCGCCATAATCATGACATTGAAAAATACGCCCAAATACAAGGCGCGAAACATACGCAAGAAAGCGGCTTCTTTACCAGAATAACGCATTTCGTAAAAGCCCAAATCGGTCATAAGTCCCGACCTACGCCACAAGCGGGCATACACAAAAACGGTGAGCATGCCCGTCACCAAAAATGCCCACCAAGCCCAGTTGCCTGCCACACCATCGGTACGAACGATATCGGTAACCAAATTAGGGGTGTCGCAAGAAAATGTTGTTGCTACGAGCGAAACGCCTAATAACCACCAAGGCATTGTGCGACCGGAAAGGAAGTACTCACTGCTGCTTTCGCCGCTTTTTGAAGAACCTCTTAGCCCAAACCATAGGGAAATGATAAAATAAGCAGCAATCAGACCCCAATCAAGTAATGTTAGTTGCATAAAGTTAAATTTTTTCGTTGAAGTACATTTATAGGTGTGGCAAATGTAGCGTTTTTTCTGAATGGTGCAATTCATTCAAAAAAAATGTAGCAATAGATCGTTGTAAAAGCACCTTCAAACTTGATTTTTACTACAAATATCACAGTGCATTGCCCCTAAAATTTTTATAAGAAAACCCATAAATGCTTTTTCAAACTTATCTTTGTGCTATCTTTTTTTAAAAAGGAGCATATAACATGCCCGAAAGGATATCATCCTGTTTATCCCAAAAACGAACTAATGATTATGAAGATACAAATGCTCATTACTATTTTCAGATACACGAAATTAAAATTAAAACATGAAATACATTATTATTTTTCTACTTCATTTTGTAGTATCAGGCTCAGTTATTGGGCAAATCATCACTTTGGAAAATAAAACCTTGAATACACCTGCCTTTGGGTATCATGTGGAAGCAGTAATTGATGCTAGGAATCAACGGATTTGTATAGGATTTGTCCAAAAAGGGCTGGACAAAAATCGGCAAATGGCCGTGATGAATGACGTTGAGCGTGAAATATTAGCGTTGTTTCAACGCTCATATCCACGGAACGAAACCACTAAACCCCTCACGATTCGGCTCAATCATCTTGAGATTTATGAACTGACGACTACTGAAAATGAAGTTGCCGGCGCAGAAGTCAATATTTCTTTTCTCGAAAAGAAAAATGACGCATCGTACATAGAACTGTACAATATGGGGACAACTGTTGAAAAAAAATCAATCACGGATGTTACCAAGTCCCATGACAACAACATTGCGAATGCACTGGATTATTGCTGTGCGATATTTGCAAAAAGGGTTCAAGAAGGCAAAACTTGGCAACGCCAATTGGCTGCAGATACACCGCTCGATTCTTTTTTCATGCGTTTTCCGATCCAACAAGCCACTAAACCCATTAGAGGATACTACATGAGTTTTGAAGATTACAGGGATAATTTGCCACTGACCGACCTAGAATTTACGATCGAAAAGGAAAAATCCCGCTCTGACCAACAAAATATTTTTTCTGCTGATTGGCAGCAAGGGGTTGTCATTGATCGCAAAACTAAGATTTGGGGTCTTTGCGATGGCGAAAGGTATTACATCAGGACGTCTGGAAATAAATTTTCTCGGATTGAGCAGGATTCCCAAGGTAGGCTCTATACCTTGAATTATACGACCAAAGAACAGTCCGGGGTTGGAACAATATTGGCTGGAATAACAACAGGCATACTTTTTGGGGTAGTGATCAACTACAGCACTGCCATTTTAGAGCGGTACTACTTGAACCTGCATACAGCCAATACGTTACCTGAATCGTCCCGTAAAAAAAGAAAGGCAGAGGCCGTCGTTTATATTAATTGTGATAAAGTAAAAGGCGAGTCACTGCCGGTGTCTATTTTTGTGGGAGGTAAAAGTATTGGCTTCTTTCAACCAGGACAAGCCTACAAAGTACATATTCCTGTACCCGCAGGTAAAATGGATATTTGTGTCGGTGATGGCGCCAATAAAATCTGTGAAACCCACGACTTAGAACCATTCCGCACCAAATACCTAGAGGTAAATTTCCGAAAAGGCAAGTATTCAGTCAGCGCACTAAAAGGTGATTTAGTACAGTACTTTTTAAGTGATTTGAAGAAAGAAAAGGTAACATTGATTGAAATTGATTGGTAAAACACGGACTTGCCTATTATTTTCTCTTCTTTTTCTTCTTCCATTCCTCCGCCTCCGCTATTTCCTGCATCACTGCTTTCCATTTATCGGGGCGATCCTCATTAAGGTCGATCGTTTCTTGGTATTCTCCTCTTGATATCTCTAGAACTTTGATGGGTTTGGTAATAAATGTTTCAATTTCTTGGAGCATCGGGCGTTCTTCGGTGCTGCAAAAAGATATGGCGCGGCCTTTTTTCTCTCCGCGACCTGTTCGACCAACACGATGCACATAGTTCTCTGCCTCATCGGGCAAATCGTAGTTCACCACAAAATCAATATCGGGAATATCGATACCGCGCGCGCTCACATCCGTAGCAATGAGGATACGGACAGCATTTGCTCGGAATTTTTGTAGTACATCAATCCGTTCGCGCTGGTCTTTATCGCCGTGGATGGTTACACTTGGGATTTCGGATCGCTCTAATACTTTAAACACGCGTTCGGCGCGGACTTTAGTGCGTACAAAAATGAGGATTTTACTATCTGGATTTTCTTCTATTAATCGGATAAGAAAAAAACGTTTGTCGTCCATTTCCACAAAAGCCACCGAGTGTGTTACATTTTTAGCAACAGGATCTTTAGGCGAAATTTGGATACGAATGGCATTTTTGACCAAAGAATAGGCCAGTTTTTTAATGTTTTCGTTGATCGTGGCAGAGAAAAATAAGGTTTGTCGGTTGCGCGGCAAAAACTTAATGGCATCTTGGATGTCTTTGATAAAACCCAAATCGAGCATACGATCGGCTTCGTCTAACACCAAAATTTGAACCCTATCCAAATGCAAATGTCCTTGACTCACGAGATCGAACATACGCCCGGGAGTAGTGACCAAAATATCCACACCAGTTTCCAAGCGGGCTATTTGCGGATCTTGCTCTACCCCTCCGTATAGACTTAATGTCTTGATTTTGAGTCCTTTACCAATTTTATCAAAGACCGCTGTGATTTGGAGTGCCAATTCACGGGTTGGTACCATCACCACACATTTGATGCCATCCATTTTGCGGCTTTTCTTTTGCTCGCTCAATAGGTGTAAGACAGGAATCACAAATGCTGCTGTTTTGCCAGTGCCGGTTTGGGCAATCGCCAGTACATCTTCGCCTTTCAGAATGGGCGTGAGTGCCTTGAATTGTATATCCGTAGGGCGTACAATACCCATACCATCCAAATTGCGTTTTATTTCTGGCGCAATACCTCTGTATTCTTCAAATTTCATTGCTCGCTGCTTTATTTATCGTTCCTTATCGGCTCAGCACAACCAATTTTCCAGTTGCTATCCAGCCTTTGCCCATAATTTTCACAAGGTACATGCCTTCTGCCAAATCTGAGGCATCTGCGGCCCAAGTATTTTGGCCATCGGGTACAATGCCTTGTTTTAGCAAGCGTCCTCCAAGATCGTACAATTGCCAATGTTGGGGCTGTACGCCTGTTGCGCTGATATTAAATATGTCATTTGTGGGATTGGGAGCAACCTGTACGGCTTCGTTTAAAATAACTTCGGTTGTTCTAGTGGAGCAAGGCGAGTTTTTTCGACCAGGTGTACCAAAGCCACAACTTGCTGCCCAGTTCTGTGGTGTATTCAAATCCGTAAATGGCGCACGCAATTCCAAAGTAGGGCCTTGTCCATCGGGCTCAAGCGGCCAAGGTGCGGCATCATTGTAAAACATGGAAAGCACAATGTCTTTATTTTGGTCAAAAAGGCGCACAAGGTCGCCATTACCGCTTAAACCAAACTCAAACGGGCCTACTTTATTGGGGACTGCTCCTCCGGGATGCACATCGGTGAAGAGGAACAAATCGCTGTAAAAGACGATAAAACTATCTTTTTTTACCATCGTTCCATTGGGCATTGTGAAACGCAGGGTATCGTTTCGGTCGCGCAATTGCCAGCCACTTAGGTTAACATCTTGCCCGCTTCGGTTCCATATTTCTACCCAATCGCCAGCATCGCCAAAATTAGAAGAACGGTAATTTATTTCGTTAAAAAACAGCGGTTCATCGCATGGTGTATATGCTGCGCCCGGAGAACCACCCATGCAGCCGTCTTTCCAGCGGGTAGGATCGAGTAAATTGGTGTTATTGTTCAATACCTTATTTTCCAGCGTACGTCCATGTCCGTCGGCGCATTGTGGCCAAGGTAATGCATCGAAAAAACCAATGCGCAAAACGGTTGCGCCGCCCGCATCTAGTAGTTGGATCGTATCACCATTATTGCCCAAAGCGATACCTGTTGACCCAATTACGTTGGTTACAGTAGGAAAAATGGTTTTAAACTGTGTTATATCATCGGAAAGTACCAAATAGCCATTGGCCGGAATAGTAGTATTGGCTGGTATGCTAAAGAAGGTAGCAACACCTTCTTCCTGCAATCGGAATCCACCGATATTGGCGGCGGAACTACCATAATTATGCAATTCAATCCAGTTGCCCGATGCTTTGGTGGGATGCGAATTGTAGTTGATTTCGCTACAGGTGATATCGGGTGCTTCGAAATCTTGTTGCTGTAATTCGGTATTATTGGATGTTGTTGGATTGATTTGGAGTTGAGCGTTAGCGCAAAAAGGAGTTAGAAATAATAATGTACGTAATGTAATTTTAAACATAATATTTGTTGTTAGGAACGTTTTTTGGGGATACGCGTGACGTTGCACTGCAACGTCTAAATAACGGGTTGAAACGGCACACGTTTCAATTATGGGTTGCCGCCGATACGTGTAGAGACGTTGCAATGCAACGTCTCTACGCGCAAATACCGGTTTATGGCAATTATTTTTGCCCTTTTTTCGACATAATTTGCGGATCTAATTGTTGCGCCTTGGTATATAATTCCTGCGCTTTTGCCAAATTACCCGACATCCGGTACGCTGTACCTAGGTCAAATATATTGCTCGCATTGGAAGGTTCGAGATCTACCGCTTTGCTAAACCATTTGATCGCCTCTGCATGATTTTGACTTACACCAAACGCCACACCGAGCAAACGCGCTGTTTCCACATCTGTATTTTTGTATTGCCATGCTTCTTGTAAATATTTCAAAGCAGCGGGTAGGTCACCGCGTTTTTCACCAGCATTTTTACCCGCTTCCCGCAACGCAGTTGCCAAACTCTCCTTGAAAGCGGCTTTTTCTGGTTGCAACTTGACGGCCATCCGATAATCGGCTACACTTTTTTCGTAATTACCTGCAAGCAAGTGCGCCCCCCCGCGGGAGACGTATGCATCCGAATAATCCTTATAAATCTCCAATGCTTTGTCCAAATGCGGAATTGCTTGCAAACTATATTCCTTGCGCTTGGCCTCGTCTGTTTCAACGCGGGCCTTATCAAACAATACCCCGCCACAGGCATTTCGGATTTTTGCACTGTTAAACGAGGTGGTAAAATCGGTAAAAAATAATTTTTCATTGGTTTCCCAAGCGGGTACACGACTAAAGGTTTTATAGGCATAAGCAGCACCTATTAAACCCGTAATGGCCAATGGTATGGTCAATTTTGCAATATCCCATAACTTACCCGAACGCATAAAGCCCACAATAAAAGCAGCAGCAATAAGGCAAAAACCCACCGATGGCATAAAGGCAAATCGTTCGCCCATGTGCGTACCCACGGGAAAAATCAAGTTGGATACTATACTCAACGTCAGCAAAAAATACAATATGCCAAAACCCAAAATACTGCGCTCTTTAACGCCTTTAATGGCATAATAAATCAATGCAGCATACACCACCAGCGTACCCAATACCGCTGGATCTCCAAAACTCTTGATGGCGATATGATTAGGGTAATAATCGTGGGTAAGTGGGTTCGGAACAAATAATAGCAGGATATATTTGCCCAAAGTATAGGTAATGGTCGCCATTTTTGCGCCAAAATCAATATGTGCCCAGCCGTTGCCCGTCCATTTGATATATGGGTTGTTCATCAACTCCAATGGTGCCCCACCAAATTTCCAATGCAAAATAGTACCACGAATAATAAAAAACACCAAAAAACCTACCAATAACGGTAATGTATGGCTGAACATTTTTCCCAAATCGGCACCACGGAATACCCATAATGCCAGTGGTACAACGGCCAAATAAGTAACTGCATTTTCCTTAGACATACAAGCCAGAAAAAACACAATGGCACCCAACCAGCCCCATTTGGCTTCATTTGTATCATAAGCCTTTAAGGTAAGCCACAACGCACCCAAACTACCCAATAAAGTAACGATTTCATCACAACCTTTTACATTGGCAACTACCTCTGTATGAATAGGATGCACAGCAAAAAGCACGGTAGCGACCCAAGCGACTAAAGCCGCATAACCCGTACCAAATCTCGGCGCAATCAATGTGCGCAGTGTGTGGTACAAGAGTACACAAGTAGCAGCAAACAACAAAACCGTGAGCAAGTGGAAAACAAAAGGGTTAGGGCCAGAAAGTTGGTACACTAAGGCAAAAATAATCAAAGTGAGCGGGCGATAACGTCCTCCTGATACCAATTGCGCTTTACCTTCTACTTTAAAAAAACCAAAAAATGTATCTTTAGTAAGTATGCCTCCGATGCCTTCGGCTCCTTTTTGGGTAAACATATTATCGGTGATTACAATCGCGTCATCTTGAACAAATTGATGCCCTAAACTACCGATATATACCACAAACGCTATGGCAAAAATGACCAGACTTTGTAAGCGGTAATTCGCAAAAAACTCAGGTACTGAAAAATTGCCGTCTGCTGCCAAATTGGCCGTTACTAATTGTGTTGAATTATTACTGTTTGGGCTTTTACTGCCTGCGATGGGTCGTGTTTTGGCCATAAAAATGGAATATAATTGTATTTTGGGGCGAAAAGTACGGCGAATTGCTTACAATTAGTATTACTTATTGCAAAATAGCGTTCCGTAGGAAGTAGATTCAAATAAAGGTACAGATTTGGCGGCTTCATTTTGCCCCTCTCTGCGTTATTCATCGGTTATTGAGTCCCTACTGTTCTGGATGAATAATAAACTTTGAAATGAATGCATTATAGTCATCCCAACCTACTAATTCCCAACCTTTCGCCTCAAATGCGACGATTTCTTCGGGCGTTGGGAATGTAAAATAAGCGGCATTTTCTGTGTTTTGCTGGTGTGTATCAGGGCGGATTCCACTATTAATTTTTTCAATGGCATCCAAAACCAAATCTACACTGGCTGGGTACAAATGAAGGATATGCCAAAGCAATGATTTGTCGGGCTGAACGGCCATTTGCGAAAAACCAATCACACCTCCCGTATCAATAGTATGGTCATCAATATAGTGTAAGGTAGCCCCAATGGTTGTATCGCCATGAATCAATGCCCTGAAAACGGCCAATACGCCTCTATAATTGGGCAAAATACCTGAGTGCAAATTGATAACGCCGTACTTAGGTATGGACAAAAAGGATTTACCAAAAATTTTACCATAACGGATAGACAAGACCAAATCAGGTGCTAAACTGCTAAAAAACTGAAGTTGCTCCTCCGATTTTACATCGTTACAAGAGGTGATATCCACCTCGTAATGCCGCGATAATTCCGAAAAAGTGAGCAATTGCCCTTCGTTAGGTCGCACTTGTTTGTCCAGTTCGGGAAATAAAATACCGATGGGCAACTGCTGTTCAAAAAACTTTAAAGTGCGCAATGCCTTGGGTGGAACCGTGTTTTTGCCCACTTTATCCGATAAAAAAACGGAAATATGGTGCTGTGGTGCTAAATGCGGCAACAGCAAATTGAGTATATAATTACTGGCTAAGTCGCGGTTGGAGAAAATTAGAAGGCGCATGATATTTTGATTTTAGAGCGTAAAGTTAGTTGTTTTGTAAAATGTATTATACAATTATCCTAAATTTGCCGCCTTATTAGCCATTCACAGCAAAGCATTCAAGAAATGACGTTTAATTTATCTGCTCAAAACTCCATTGCCAATCGTTTTATCGCCGAACTGCGCGATGTGGATATTCAACAGGATCGGATGCGTTTTCGGCGCAATTTGGAACGAATTGGCGAGATATTAGCCTATGAAATTAGTAAAAAAATGGATTATGAGCGGTACGAAGTAGAGACCCAATTGGGGGTAGATGAAACACAATTGCCCGTTCAACGGGTTGTTTTGGCCACTATTTTGCGCGCTGGGTTGCCGTTTCACCAAGGGATGTTGAATTATTTTGACCAAGCAGATAACGCTTACATTTCCGCCTACCGCCGCCACAAAGAGGATGGCTCTTTTGAAATTCAATTGGATTATGTGGCTACCCCAAATTTGGATGACTGCATCCTCATCCTCTGCGACCCGATGCTGGCTACGGGCGCGTCTCTATTGGTGGCGATTGAGCAATTGAAAAAATTTGGCCAACCAGAAGCCATCCATATCGCTACGGTGATTGCAAGTAACGCCGGATTGGAAAATGTTCAAAAACACCACCCCGAAATATCCGTTTGGATGGGCGCATTGGATGCTGAACTCAACGATAAATCTTATATCATACCAGGTTTGGGCGATGCCGGAGATTTGGCTTTTGGAGAAAAGATGAATAAGTAAATTCTTCTGTTTAATTTTAACACACTGTAAAATAAGTTTCTTTTATACATGTAATTTATTTTTTCACCACAAAGCGCACAAAGAACACAAAGCGTTGCGTACACTAAAGTGTACGTTTCCTTATTCGTGATTCATGGTAGAAAAAACACAATGAATAAGCAGATTTAGTTTACTTTATATTCAACACTACATACATTTGCCGCAATTATACACAAGCATATCATGACAAAAACATTATCTATTATTCTTCTCATGCTCGCAGCAACTACTTTTTCAAGTGCTCAAACCAAACTCACTCCCGAACTCCTTTGGAAAATAGGTCGTGTGAACCTCGAGGATGTATCCCCCAATGGCCTCATGGCGGTGTATAGCGTCACCCGTTACGATGTGGCAGAGAATAAAAGTGCCAAAACCCTTTATATCGTGCAGGTGGCTACGGGCGAAACCCGTGCGATTACGCCCGAAAACCTCAAATCTGGCGATGCTCAATTCACCTCTGATAACAAACGGGTTGGTTTCTTGCGCGGCGGCACTTTATATGAAGTAGATATTGATGGTAAAAACGAAAAACGGATCAGCGAGTACGAAATAAACGGCTTCAAATACGCTCCTGATGGCCGTTATATTGTTTATGCTCAAGATGTACAACTCGACAAAACACCCGCCGAGGTATATCCCGATATGGCCAAAACCAGTGCGCGTATTTCGGACGGCCTCAATTACCGGCATTGGGACAGCTGGCACGATTATAAGTACAGCCACCTGTTTCTGGCGCAATATACCCCCGGCCAATTTGCATCCGAGCCTACCGATTTGATGTATGGCGAGCGTTTCGACGCACCGCTAGCACCTATGGGCGGTATGGAGCAGGTGCAAATCAGTCCTGATGGCCGTTTGGTGGCCTATACCTGCCGCAAACTCAACGGCACATATGAGGCCAAAAGCACCAATGCTGATATTTATATTTATGAAATAGCATCGGGTAAGACGCTCAATCTTACACCCGAAAATCGTGGGTACGACCAAGATCCCATCTTTTCGCCCAATAGCCGTTACTTGGCTTGGACAAGCATGGAAACTGCCGGATATGAAGCCGACCGACCGCGTTTAATGCTCTTAGACTTGGCTTCTCAATTGCGGGAAGAACTCACCGAGGACTGGAAATGGGAATGCCTCGGGCCACAATGGGCTACTGATAGCAAATCTTTGTACTTTACAAGTAGCAACGACTTTACGTACCAATTATACAATGTCACGGTAAATGATAAAAAAATCAAACGCATCACCGAGGGCAGACACGATTACGGCAATATTAAAGTAGCGGGCGATGATGTGGTAGCGAGTAAAACAGCCATGGATGCGCCTGCCGAGATTTTTGTGATCAATACCAAAAAAGGAACTGCGCGTCAACTTTCTTTTGCAACAAAAGACAATTGGGACAATATCACAAAAGGCAAAGTAGAACGCCGCACGGTACGTACCACCGATGGAAAAAATATGAACGTATGGGTCGTGCTGCCACCCAATTTTGATGCAAATAAAAAATATCCTGCTTTGTTATTGTGCCAAGGCGGGCCACAATCGGCACTTAGCCAGTCGTTTTCGTTCCGCTGGAACCTCCAACTGATGGCCAATAATGGTTATGTAGTAGTAGCACCTTGTAGAAGGGGAATGCCCGGTGGGCCAGAAGGACAGGCTTGGAATGCGGCTATTAGCAACGACTGGGGTGGACAAGCCATGAAAGACCTGCTTTCAGGTATTGATGATGTAAAAAAAGAACCTTGGGTAGATGCCAATCGACTTGGTGCTGTAGGTGCGAGTTTTGGTGGTTATTCTGTGTATTGGTTGGCGGGCAACCACGAAAAACGCTTCAAGGCGTTTATTAGTCATTGTGGTATGTTTAATAATACGAGTTGGTGGGGCACTACGGAGGAAATGTTTTTTGCTCAGCATGATTTAGGGGTGGATTACTGGTCGCGCCCTAATGACGCGGCTTGGACGACTTTCAGCCCAAATACCTATGTCAAAAACTGGGATACACCGATTCTTGTGATTCACAATGAAAAGGATTTTCGTGTACCATTCAGCGAGGGTATGCAAGCCTTTCAAGCGGCTCAAATGCAGGGCATTCCGAGTAAAATGCTCTCCTTCCCCGATGAAGGCCACTGGATGCAAAAGCCACAAAACAGTATTGTATGGCAACGGGAATTTTTTGGTTGGTTGGATAAATGGCTGAAATAATTTGCTTTTTTTGCTACCGTACACTTTTATTTTGGTGAAATATTTTGAGTGTGTGACAAAATCGGGGCATAGCATTGAAACTGGGAGAATTACCTCTTTGTCCAGCATTAATTTAGAATGGAAAAAATGTCATGCTCCGATTTTGTCATGCATTCAAATAATAAAATCCATGACTTCGGAGAAGTCTAACATTTGTAAAAAACATCTCGAATACCTCGAATGACTTCGGAGAAGTCCAACATTTGTAAAAAACATCTCGAATACCTCGAATGACTTCGGAGAAGTCCAACATTTGTAAAAATCTCGAATACCTTAAATGACTTCAGCGAAGTCCAACATTTGTAAAAATCTCGAATACCTCAAATGACTTCGGAGAAGTCCAACATTTGTAAGGGCTTTAGTCTGAGCGGCTCTTATCGCACAAAATGTAGGGGTGGACTATTTTACAACAAATGTTGGACTTCTCCGAAGTCGTGAATCAGATCATATTATTTGAGTATCTGATAAAATAGAGTCAAAGCATTGAAAAAGGCTGCTTAATCTTAGTTTAAGTGTCAACATTAATAAGGAAGTCCACGTTATTTTTATAGACAAAAAAAGTATCTCCTTTTAAATCTTATTTCTAAATAAGTTTGATGTTTCCCAACACCGCTCCAATTTTTTCAGCATCAACAACATGATCTGTTTCAATCCCTGATGCCATATCCACACCAATGCAGTTGTGGTATTTGGTCAATCGGTCAAGGTTACCGCTGTGCATACCACCTGCTAATAAAAAGGGATAAGGAAAATCCGTAGGTATCAGGTCATTTTCGACTTGAGTGCCGCTACCGGGGTCTGGGCCATCCAAAATAAACAGATCTATATCTGCTGCGTAATGTTCTAAATCATCTAAGTCCTTTTGCGTACGCACGCGGGCAGCGAGCAGTATTTTTTTTCGGATACTGCGTACAAATTCTGGTGTGACATCGCCGGCATACAATTGCACGCGTTGGAATGGGTACCGCTCGAGTATGGCCTGTATTTCTGCTGGGTCATTTTGGTAAAAAACTGCCACCGCATGGCTTGGAATTGGGTTTTGATCCAGTATTTCCAAGGGCATCCGGCGTTTGCTAACGGGTGAAAAATTGATCCCAATAAAATCAGCCGTGTTTTCTTGAAAAAGATCAGCGGTACGGATACCACATGCTTTGAATAAATATTTAGATTTTTGCAACGCCGATAAAGAGGCAGCTCCCGCCCGCATCAGTCCTGTACCAATTAGGAAGCCATCCGCATTTCGAACTACGGCAAAATCCCGATAATTATATATCCCCGATTCGGAGATAATAAATCGGTGGGGTGATTGTTTTTTGAGGACATTTACGCGGTTCAAAGAGGTGCGAAATACCTTTAAATCGCGGTTATTGATACCTAATACTGGAAAATCGAGGTGCTGTATTTTCTGTAGTTCTTCGTTGTCGTGGACTTCTACCAAAACGCCCATACCCATGGATTCGGCTATATCTTTAAGGTGCTGTAATTGATCTGCTGTAAGTATCGCAGCAATGAGCAGAATCAGGTCTGCGCCTGCTGCACGGGCTTTGTAGATTTGTATTTCGTCTAAAATAAAGTCCTTTTGGAGCAATAATGGTCGATTTTCACCTAATTCATGGAGGGTGGCGGCGGCTAATTCCAAATCTTGATAACTACCTCCAAAAAAGGGCGTATCGGTAAGTACGGAAATGGCTTTTGCACCCGCATGTGCGTATGCTTGTACCTGCGTGGGTAAGTCTGCATCGGCATTGATCCAGCCTTCGGAGGGGCTTTTTCTTTTGAATTCGCAGATAAAAAAGGGTTGCTTTTCGCTATGTGCTGCCGCGATGTCGTTGTAGAAACTACGAGTGGTGGGTTTTGTCGCAGATTTAAGGGTTTCGAGGTTGTTGATTTGGTATAATGCTGCGATTTCTATACGTTTTTGGGCAGTAATGGTATCTAGTATGTTCATAAAGGGCGTGGTATAGATTTCTTTAGTGGTTAATGGCTACACCACAATAATTTTTCAAGACTTCGCCCATTGCCCCTGTTGTTAATCGTTCTTTCATTTTTTGATATGCTTCAACCAAAGGAATATCTTCGATCAGTTTGGAATAGATAAATGCCGCGTTGATGAGTACTAATTGGTAATGCGGAGTGTCCGTTTGGCCATTGAGCATGGCGCGCGCAATTTCAGTGCAAACCGATCCATTGGGCGCACTTACGGCTTGAAAAGGCAATGTTTTTACCCCAAAATCTTCTGGGGTAATGGTGTAATCTAATCTTTTTCCATTGCGGTATTCCAATACACGGGTAGGCGCAGAAATTGAAATTTCGTCCAGACCATCGTTGCCGCGTACTACAATCAAATGATCTTTACCCATTAAAATACCCGTTTCAAAAATGACATCTTGCAAATCCTCGAAAGATGTACCGATAAATTGTCGTTTAGGTAATAATGGATTGACCAACGGCCCTAGCACATTAAATACGGTTGGAACACCAATTTTGGCACGCGTTGCCGCAAAATGACGAAAAACAGGATGTACATCTGGTGCAAAAATAAAAGCAATATTGGCCAATTCCAATTGTTGCACGGCGTGTTCAGGGTCAAATTGAATCGGTACTTCTAATGCTTCCAATAGGTTAAAACTGCCAAATCGACCCGCCGCTGCGCGGTTGCCGTGTTTGGCAATTTTCAACCCAAAAGAACCCAGTAAAAGACTTGCTAACGTGGAGGTATTGATACGAGGCAGGTTAGAACCACCTGTCCCACATATATCTACCGCTTCCTGAAACAGAGGGTGCGCCCCCGCTGCACCAAGTGGCTTGCTAAAAGCCATTATCGCTTGGATAAATTGGTGCAAAATTTCGGGTTGGCGCATCCGGTGGGATAGCGATACTAATAATATTTGTTTTTGATCGTCCGATAATTGCCCCTCTTCTACCGCTCGGAGATAGTCGTGCAATAATGTCCCGCCTAGCGGCTTGTTTTGCTGTAAACGCTGCGATAACTCGTGATAGATCCTATTTCCTGCCGATAATCGGCCCTCTACCACATTTTTCAACATCCGCATACCGGCATTGTTTTTCATGGTCAATACGGATTCCGGGTGAAATTGGATACCTTCGATGGGGAGTTTTTTGTGCCGAACCCCCATCACCACCCCATCGCCAGAACGCGAGGTGACTTCTAGGTCAGAAGGAATGATATCAGCGGCCCAAGAGTGGTAACGCGCTACCTCTACTTGTTGCTCTATATGTGTAAATACACCGCGACCATCGTGCTCAATAGGCACTGCTTTGCCGTGTACTGGTGCAATATTGGTGATCGTACCGCCAAAAAACTCGACCAACGCTTGATGACCCAAACAAACACCCAAGATCGGTTTACTGGTATGGAACCGCTCAATAACAGCCATCATATTACCTGCTTGACGCGGAACGGATGGCCCAGGCGACAGTACCAATAAATCGAATGCTTCTTTTTCCAATACCTCCACTGGCACCGTATTGCGAAATACAGTCACCGTAGTACCCAAAGTGCGGAAAAAATCCACTAAATTGTAGGTAAAGGAATCAAAATTATCTAAAACAAGTACGCGCATGAGTAAAAATGAGTAAATATAAAATTGCATCACCGTATCATTGTACTGATACGGTGATGCAAAGGTGCGATATTTTTATTTAAACGAGCAAATTTGTCATAAGTTTTCTTTAAAAAAATCTTTGTATCGAATTTAAGACAGTGTAAAATAAGTTTTTTAAGTACTTTCTAATTACCTGTATTATCCGAAGCAATTCAAAGCACTATCCAAATTGCCCAATGCGGTTTGGTTTGAGCCGAGCGGTACAGAACGAAGAGCCATTAGGCTCGAATCATATTGCAGCGGCGGATTTCAATCCGCCCAATGTTATGTAATCATTGAGCGCCGTAGGCTCGGCACATATGCGCTCATTTCAAATCTTCAAAAAATTAAGAGACCTTGAATATCTGAAAAAATATGTATCGAGCCTACGGCTCTCCATAACTTGTTGTGCATCTGTTCAGCGGATTAAAATCCGCCGCTACAAGATTATCCGAGCCTAACGGCTCTTATCATCGTGCGCAGGCAGGTTTAAACCTGTAGTCACGCCGACACTAAACTCGACCATCGTAGGGGTATGTGAAGGGGATTAATACAGGTGTTTTGCTCCAAAATACTAAGGCGGAGCAAACGATGGAATCGTTAAGGATTTAAATAAAATAAATACCACTTTTACGTTTTTTAATTCTGCAAAAAGTATTTTTTAAAGATTATTCTATCTTTTTTCAAAAAGGTGTATTTTTCTCTTGTCTGAATCAAAAATACTCCCATACCTTTGTGGCATGAATATTTCATTTGCAAATATGATGTGTTGTTGTTGTTGCTGTCCGTCTCTGGTTTACCGAAGCGGCTGTACAACCTTTATATCATAGCAAATAAATTTCATTTACAAACTGATATAAACTTTTACAGCATAACAGCCCTTCGGTATCCACCGAAGGGCTTTTTTTTTGCTTTTTTTTATCTGTACCACGCATTCGAGTTATGCAAACAAAAGATACGTTACAAATACTTTCCGAGCAGTTATCTCCGTTTCGGACACAAAATCCAGCCGCTGCGCTGGAGTGGTTGTCGGAGCATTTTCCGGGAAAAATTGTATTTAGCACCAGTTTTGGCCTTGAAGACCAAGTGATTAGCCACCTCATTTTTAGCCAACAATTACCCATTAGGGTTTTTACCTTGGATACGGGGCGTAATTTTCAGGAAACCTATTCCACATGGTCGCGAACGGTAGAACAATACCAACAACCGATAGAAGTATTTGCCCCAGAAACCACTGCAGTGGAACGTTTATTAGCCGAAAAAGGCCCCAATAGTTTTTATGCATCGGTAGAAAACCGAAAAGAATGTTGCCAAATAAGAAAAGTAGAACCGCTGGCGCGGGCATTGAAAGGGCAACAAGTTTGGATCACTGGCATCCGCGCAGATCAATCTCCTAATCGCCTCGATATGCAACCCCTGGAATGGGACGAGACCCACCAACTTTTTAAATTTCACCCACTTTTTGACTGGACTTTCGAGCAGGTGCAAGCCTTTGCTGATACCCACCGTGTCCCACAGAATCCTTTGCATAAAAAAGGTTTTGTAAGCATCGGTTGTGCGCCTTGTACACGCGCTGTGCAGCCCGGTGAAGATTTCCGCGCCGGACGCTGGTGGTGGGAAGATAGCAGCAAAAAAGAATGTGGATTACATGTTCATAATTAACCAGATCTAGTGCAAACAACTTTTTATATTCACCATTAACATTATTTTAATAAATGTCCAAATACTTAAATTATCTTGATCAGTTGGAGGCACAGGCCATTTATATCCTTCGGGAAGTGGCTGGCCAATTTGAGCGTCCTGCACTGCTTTTTTCGGGTGGAAAGGATTCGATTACATTGGTGAAGTTGGCAGAAAAAGCCTTTCGCCCCGGTAAATTCCCTTTTCCATTAGTACATATTGATACTGGACACAATTTCCCTGAAGTGATTGAATACCGAGATCGTTTAGCAGCACAATTGGGCGAAAAACTGATTGTTCGCAAAGTGGAAGATACTATCAAAAGACAAGGGTTAAAGGATGGAACGGGCAAATATCCAAGCCGTAACGCACTGCAAACCAATACTTTATTGGAAACTATTGAAGAATTTGAATTTGATGCCTGTATTGGCGGAGCACGCCGCGATGAAGAAAAAGCACGTGCGAAAGAGCGTATTTTCAGTATCCGCGATGAATTTGGGGGCTGGGATCCCAAACGCCAACGCCCCGAACTTTGGGATATTTATAACGGCGCCATCCGCAAAGGCGAAAATATGCGGGTATTCCCGATCAGTAACTGGACCGAACTTGATGTTTGGAATTATATCCGCCGCGAAAATATAGAATTACCGAATATCTATTTTTCGCATTCCCGCGATTGTGTACTCACGCCTTCGGGGCAATTATTAGCCATAACGGAGCATATTCGTATTGATCCAGAAGACGAAACAACGGTTAGGGATGTCCGCTTTCGTACCGTTGGTGATTCCACTTGTACCGCTGCGGTAGAAAGTCCTGCTGCAACAATTGATGATATTATCCACGAAATTATTGCGACCAAAGTGAGCGAAAGGGGTGCAACGCGCTTGGACGACCGACTTTCGGAAGCAGCAATGGAAGACCGGAAGAAAAACGGCTATTTCTAAATAAACTAAAATTGATCAAGCACATGAATATCTTAAAATTTATCACAGCAGGATCGGTTGACGACGGAAAAAGCACGTTGATTGGCCGTCTTTTATACGATTCTAAAGCTGTTTCGCACGATATACTACATACCCTAGAACGCCAAAGCCGTAATGTAGGCGTAGGCGAAATTGACCTTTCGCTCCTCACCGATGGTTTGCGCGCAGAGCGGGAACAAGGCATCACCATTGATGTGGCCTATAAATATTTCAATACCCCTCGTCGCAAATTTATTATTGCTGATGCTCCTGGTCACGTCCAATATACCCGAAATATGGTCACCGGTGCCTCCAATTCCGATTTGGCGATCATCCTCATCGATGCAAGGCTGGGCGTAGTGGAGCAAACCCACCGTCATAGTTTAGTGGCGGCTTTAATGGGTATTCCGCATTTGGTCGTAGCGGTGAATAAAATGGATTTGGTCAATTTTGAAGAAGAAACTTTTTATCGTATCGCTGCCAGTTACCAAAAACTCGCGCAGGAATTGAACATACCCGAAATCATCTTTATCCCTGTAAGTGCCTTGGCTGGCGATAATATTGTAGAGCCGTCCAAAAATATGCCTTGGTACACGGGCAAAACCCTGTTGGAACACCTCGAAACCGTAGAAACACACCAGTTGAGTACAGCACCAGAAGCCCGTTTTCAGGTACAATATGTCATACGTCCGCGTACAGAAGAATTACATGATTATCGTGGATATGCGGGTAGTTTGCGCAGTGGAAACTTCAAAGTAGGCGATGAAGTACGGGTACTTCCTGTAGATATTATAACAAGAATAAAAGCCATTGAGGTAAACCAAGAGCAGGTAGAAGAGGCCATCGCAGATCAACCCATTATACTTCATTTAGAAGATGATATTGATATTTCTCGCGGCGATACGATGGTGCTTGTAGGAGAAACCGCGCCAGCAGTTACACAAAACCTTGATTTGGATATCTGTTGGATGAGCGAGCGCGCCCTTAAAGTAGGCGATAAATATTTGCTCCGCCACAATTCTACCACAGTAAAAGCAATTGTTCGTGAAATCCATTACCGCACCGATGTACATACCTTTGAACAGGAGCAGGTGGATACATTGCAACTCAATGATATTGCGCGAATTACGCTGCGTACCTCCAAACCCATTGTTTTTGATGCTTACAAACACAATCGAAACACAGGCGGCTTGATCCTGATCAACGAAAACACATTTGATACCGTTGCGGCAGGAATGTTATTGCCTGTACACCAACCAGAAATCACTCCAGAATTCGCTATTTAATCACCTCATACGCTTTTCTAAATGTCATATTCAACACATATCCAAGTATCTCCAACGACAGTTGTTCCCCGCCTAAGTGTTGTGGGAGCGGGTATCGGCGACCCAGAACTGATCACCCTCAAGGCCATTAATGCCCTTCGCACTGCCGATGTAGTCCTATACGATGCTTTAGTGGACGAAGCACTGCTACAATACGCACCTGCTACGGCTTCTGCAATTTATGTAGGTAAACGATTGGGTGCCAAAGCATTTACCCAAGAAGAAATCAACGAACGAATCGTGGCTTATGCCCGGTGCTGCGGCCATGTAGTACGGCTCAAAGGCGGCGATCCTTTTGTTTTTGGTAGGGGAATGGAAGAAATGCAGTTTGCGCAGGCGCACGGCGTTGAAGCCCACTATATTCCGGGTATATCCAGTTCGATTGCGGCAGCAGGCGCAGCAGGTATTGCGGTTACGCTGCGCGGCGCAAGTCGTAGTTTTTGGGTGATTACCGCCACCACAGACACAGGGGATTTGAACCCTGAAATAGTCACTGCTGCACAAACTGATGCTACCGTGGTGGTCTTAATGGGACTGACAAAATTGGCGGAAATTGCCAATATTTACGAAGCAGCAGGTAAAAACGATGTACCATTTGCGGTAGTCCAAAACGCGACGCATACCGACCAACGCGAGGTATTTGGTACGGCTTCCGATATTGCTCCATTGGCCAAATCCGCCGCCATTGGTAGCCCAGCCGTGATCGTGATCGGCGAAGTAGTGCGACACCGGATTCAAACGGGGGTTGCTTGGGAAATTTCAACATTGATGAGTGAAAAATCTTCTTAATTTAAGGATATAAAAACTTGATCAACAAACAATAATAAATAAAAACAAATAAAATCATGTCACTATCACCTCCGCCAATCGGGTTTGATACCGATTTACTCCAAAAAATTGCTGAACACAACAGCCTTCAGCAAATGTGGCTGAGTGGCTACTTATATGGCATTGCCCAACAGGGGGCCTCCATACCTCCCGCGCCAAAAACAGTGCTGCCACCTACAGCGGATACTACTTTAGTTACTGTCCCCGAACGCCCAAGTATTACGGTACTCTTTGGTTCGCATACGGGTAATAGTAAAAAACTGGCAAACCAAACAGCACAACGCTTAGGTACAGCAGGTTGGCAGGTGAAAGTAGAAGATATGAATGATTATCCTACAAAAAACCTTAAAAATGAGCAAATTGTATTACTCATTTCGAGTACCCAAGGCGAAGGTGAACCACCTGTGGCAGCAGAAGAATTTTATAAATGGCTCAATAGCCCTCGTGCGCCTCGGTTAGAGCAATTACAATTTGCGGTATGCGGTTTGGGCGACCGGAGTTACTTGCAATTTTGCCAAACAGGCAAAGATTTTGATGCCAGATTAGAAGCATTAGGTGCTAAACGCCTGGTGGCACGCGCCGATTGCGATGTCGATTATGAAGATACGGCCAACGAATGGATCGAAGCAGTATTGGTACATTTGCCCGTTCCAGTAGCCGCTCCTAGGGCTGCATCGGTTACTCCAACTGCTTTATCTGGCAACCGAACGGCTGAGCCGCAACTAGAAACCATCGCCACAATTGGCACACGAAAACAGCCATTTGAGGCCACAATACTGGAAAAAACGCAATTAAACGGACGCGGTTCGGAGAAAGAAACTTGGCATTTGGAACTTTCTTTGGAAGGTTCTGGTATTCAGTATGAAGCAGGTGATGCCTTGGGAATTTATGCCCAAAATCCACCTAGTTTGGTCAAGGAAATCCTTTACACTGCTATGCTCGATGGCAACAAACAGGTTGTTTTTAACGGAAAAACGAATACTTTTAGAGACACGCTACTGCAAGATGTAGAGATCACAACGCTCAATCGCGAGGTGGTGGAAAACTACGCCAATTGGACCAATAATGCTAAACTTAAAGCCATACTGAGCGATAACGATCAGTTGCGCTCCTTTTTGTACGGCCGCAATTTGGCCGATTTGATCCGAGAGTTTCCGGCGGCCATGTCTGAAAATACCTTGCTCAGTTTTTTGCGAAAAATGCCACCTCGCTTGTATTCCATCGCCTCCAGCCTTCTGGCGCACCCCGAAGAAGTACATCTTACGGTGGGTGCAGTGCGCTACCAACACAACGGTCGGCCGCATTTGGGAGCAGCATCTACTTTTTTGGCCGATCGAGTGGGCGTTGGGGAAACTGTTTCTGTTTTTGTGGAGCAAAATGCCTATTTTAAACTACCCACCGATGACAAAGCAGATATTATCATGGTAGGCCCGGGGACAGGTATTGCGCCATTCCGCGCTTTTGTAGAAGAACGGGTAGAGCGCGGTGCTTCGGGTCGGAACTGGTTGTTTTTTGGTAATCCGCATTTTGAAACAGATTTTCTGTATCAAACGGAGTGGCTTAACCACTTGAAACGCGGTAGCCTAGATCGCTTGGATGTGGCATTTAGCCGTGACCAACAGGAAAAAGTATATGTACAACACAGGTTATTAGAACGGTCAAAACTCGTATTTGATCGACTGGAGAATGGTGGATATTTCTATATTTGTGGCGACAAAAACCGCATGGCGCACGATGTACAATCTGCTTTAGTGCAAATTATTGCCACCGAAAGCGGAAAAGGAAGTGATTTTGCATTGGACTATCTAAAAGATTTGAAAAAGCAACGACGGTTTTTAGAGGATATTTATTAATCTTTTGATGACTTTGACACGATTTTGAGATAAGTAGTTGATAATGATATATTTTATTAAATATTTTTTCTGTAAATAAATGATAATCAATAAGTTAACGGTATTTTTTTGCACTATAAAAAATATTAGGCTGTTATCTCAAAATCGTGTCAAAGTCCAGCAATTTCCCATGTGGCATACACCGTGTTGCAATATGGGAAAACGGATTAAACGGATTAAGCGGATTAAAGCGGATTTTTTTAAAAAATTCGTTCAAATTCGTTCAAATCCGTTTAATCCGTTTAATCCGTTCTCCTATCATGCCGTGTTTTGATCCACACGGGAAATTGCTGGTCAAAGTCAAAAGATTTGAAAAAGCAACGGCGGTTCTTAGAGGATATTTATTAGTTTTCTTGATGAAATTAGCGGCATTTATCACCTTTTTATGTCTTTTTTGCCAAATAGCGGCGGCACAACCGACACAACAAAACGTCTATTGGGTAAGGCTTTATGTGCAGTATGCTTTCAAAAACAAACTAGAATTGCATGTAGAAGCAGACGAGCGACAAAGATTGGACAATAACGATCATGTGCAGTTTATTTTGCATACTCATTTGCGGTGGTGGATCAATTCCAAAGCGGCCATTGCGGGCGGGGTGAGTTATTCCTACGCTGGCGGTTTGAAGGAAATACGCCCATTTCAGGAATTTCATTATCGGATGCCTATCACTAAAACCATCGAAATTAGCCATCGTTTCCGTACAGAACAGCGCTGGTTACAAAATGCCAACAAAACAGACTATCGGTTTCGATCAAGATGGCGGTATCGGCTTCAATGTAATTATCAGCCCAATAAAAAATGGGTTTTTAAGGCCATAGATGAAGTAATGACGCATACCGATCTATTTGACCAAAATAGGATATATGTTGGTGCTGAATATAGATTTACGCGGCATATTTCCTTGGAAATGGGGTATTTACGCATCCTCCAAAAACGAAATGAAACAGCAAAATTGAAGTCTGATATTTTTAGAACTACGGTTTTGTTCAAAATTTTTTAAAAGGGTACACTTTTTTTCTATAAAAAGAGTGTTACCCACTTAAAAATTCAGGGTTTCTCATAAAAGGTGCAGCGCACCGCAATATTTGTAGCAATGGTGCGATATCCGCGTTTTGAAGGTGCAGCGCACCGCAATATTGAATTAATGTTACGGTGCGCTGCACCTTCAACCTTGATTTCGCCGATTTTTGCTACAAATATTGCGGTGCGCTGCACCTGAAAATTTTATGATAAAGCCCCACTTGAAAATTTCAAAAAGTTGGAATTTAGTGCAATAATGCTCACTTCCTACTTTTTTTCGCCAAAAAAAGTGTACCCTTTTTAGCAAATTTTAAAAAATTAATTATCATACAATGCAAAAATTATCCGAAGTAGAACATATAAAAGAGAAAAGCGACTATTTGCGCGGCACATTGGAAGAGAGTTTGCGCAATGGCATCACAGGTGCGCTTTTCCCGGAAGATACCAATCTGATCAAATTCCACGGTTCGTACCAACAAACCGACCGCGATTTGGAGAGCGAGCGTAAATCCCAAAAACTGGAACCTTTATACTCGTTTATGATTCGTATTCGTGTACCTGCGGGCGTGGCTACACCCGCGCAATGGCTGCGTATGGACGAGTTATCGGATCGTTATGGTAATGGAACAATCAAACTGACGACCCGGCAGGCATTTCAATTACATGGGATTAAAAAACGCGAATTAAAGTCCGTTATTAAAGGATTTAATGCTGTTTTGCTGGATAGTATTGCAGGATGCGGCGATGTGAACCGCAATGTAATGTGTAGCCCCAATCCCGATGAAAGTCGTGTACACGCGGAGGTTTTTGAGATTTCAAAGGCCATTAGTGCTGCTTTTACCCCTCAAACCACTTCTTATTACGAAATTTGGTTGGATGGTGAACCTGTGGACGCTTCTCAGCCGTTCAATGCCGCCAAAAAAGATGGCAAAGACGAGGAGCGCGTGTATGGCAAAACCTACTTACCCCGCAAATTCAAGATTGCACTGGCCGTACCACCGTACAACGATACCGATATTTTTGCTAATGATATTGGCCTGATTGCTATTGAAAAAGAAGGTGTATTGCAAGGGTTTAATGTGGCGGCTGGCGGTGGTTTGGGCATGACATTTGGGATGCCCGAAACTTATCCACGATTGGCCGACGTACTGGGTTATATCGATAAAAACGACGTAATTGGGGTTTGCGAAGCCATTATTACCACCCAACGGGACCACGGCAACCGAGAAAATCGGAAATTTAGCCGATTAAAATACACCATAGATCGGATGGGATTAGACGTATTTAAAAAAGAGGTAGAAACCCGTTCTGCGGTTACTTTTCAACCTGCCCAGCCCTATCATTTTAAGCACAATGGCGATGTATTTGGTTGGTCAAAAACGTATAATGGCCGTTTTAACCTGATGCTTTTTATAGAAGGTGGTCGTATTGTGGATACGCCCAAATATGCCCTCCGAACGGCTTTGCGCGCTGTGGCGGGTATCCACGATGGCGATTTTCGTCTGACGGGTAACCAAAACCTCGTCATTGGTGATATTAACCCCGAACAACGTCCTGCAATAGAGGCGGTATTGGAAAAATATGGCGTATTAGCACATACTTTTGAGCAAACCGCACTCCGCCAAAACGCATTGGCCTGTGTGGCATTGAATACCTGCTCGCAAGCATTCGCCGAAGCAGAGCGGTATTTACCATCGTTGATCGACAAAATGGATGTCATATTGCGCGCCAATAACCTCGATAAAGAGATCATCAATATCCGTATGACAGGTTGCCCGAACGGTTGTGCAAGACCCTATCTCGCCGAAATTGGCTTGGTGGGCAAGTCTCCCGGCTACTATAATCTCTACCTTGGTGGTGCTTATGATGGATCGCGATTGAACAAATTATACCGCGAAATGCTGGATGAAACCGCATTTTTGAACGAAATAGCCTCACTTTTACAATCATTTTCGCGCGAACGGGAGCGCGGAGAGCATTTCGGCGATTTTGTGATTCGCAAAGGAATCGTACAGGCCACTATATTGGGAACAGATTTTCACGCAGCGGCATCATAATCTAAAAAAATGGAAATTACTAAACACGAACCCGTACCAGTACGCGGCAATAACTTATTCCCCATTTTCCTAAAACTGGAACAAATGGAGGTACTTATTGTAGGCGGTGGCAACGTTGGACTGGAAAAAATAACCGCTGTATTGCGCAATAGTCCACGTACACGAGTAACACTGGTAGGGCGCGAAATTCGGGAAGACCTCCGCGCGTATGTAGCAGATTTCCCGCAGGTGATTTTAGTTACAGCACCCTATAACGATGTATTTTTAGACGGTAAGCAACTGGTTATTGGGGCTACCGATGACAAACCCTTACATGTATATCTACGCGAGGCATGTCATAAGCGTGGTATTTTGGTCAATATAGCGGATACGCCCGATCTTTGCGATTTTTACCTCAGTTCGGTGGTGCAAAAGGGTGATTTGAAAATTGCGATTTCGACCAATGGTAAATCGCCGACCGTGGCCAAGCGCATAAAAGAGACCTTGAACGAGGCATTGCCCGTGGAATTGGACGAGTTGTTACAAAATATGACCCAAATTCGATCGCAACTCAGCGGTGATTTTTCTGATAAAGTGCGCTCCCTGAATACGCTAACGGCCTCCATTGCTGCGGGAGAAGAGGTGCTCACGTCAATTGTACCGAGCCAAAATCTGGAACGCATCAAAGACCGGAGATGGCGGCGTATTGCGAATATTGCATTTGCTTGTTTTTTCTTGTCGCTGTTGTTCAATATTGTATTGGTATATGTTCCATTCCACGATTGGGGAGGATATTGGGGTGCGATCCCTGCCGAGTTTTGGACGTATGTGGGTGTTGGTTTTTTAGCACAATTGATCGATGGGCTGTTAGGGATGGGTTATGGGGTTACGACCCAAATTTGTCTGCTGAGCACGGGTGTGCCATTTGCGGCCATTAGTTCCAGTATCCACACCGCAGAGGTATTTACGGCGGGTGCGTCGGGGTATTCTCACTTTAAGTTTGGGAATATTAACCGGCGGTTAGTGCGGGCGTTAGTAGTGCCCGGGGTGATTGGTGCTATCGTGGGTTCTTTGCTTTTGGTGGTCTTAGGCAGCAAATATGGAGCCTATTTAAAACCGATATTAGCGATTTACACCGCAATTTTAGGTTTTCGCATATTATCAAAAGCCTTTATCAAGCGTACCAAACGCGGGAAAGTGCGCAACCTGGGGTGGTTGGCAGCAATGGGCGGTTTTTTAGATGCTTTTGGTGGTGGTGGCTGGGGGCCATTGGTGACCAGTACACTGATTGCTAAGGGCAAAAGTCCTCAATACGTGATCGGGTCGGTGAGTTTGACGGAGTTTTTTGTTACGCTGGCGAGTGCAGTGGCTTTTTTCTCTGTGATAGGTTTATCGCATTGGGTAGTGATTGCGGGCTTGATTTTGGGAGGCGTTGTAGCCGCTCCGCTGGGCGCGCGTTTTGCTGGTCGCTTACCGGTGCGCATCATGTCGTTTGCGGTGGGCGCAATGATTGTTTTTTGGAGTGGTTGGGTGTTGTGGAAGGCTTTGGGGGTTTAGGGGGGTCATTCAATTTTAAAGGATATTTCTTTGTATGCTGACCCACTATATCGAAATTTCCTTATGATTTTGAAATCTTCTTTACCTGTTTTTTGAACGAATTGCTCCATTCGTTTCCACCAAGGGTTATTTTTTTTCCCATTGTCATAGTCTTCATCGGATGCACTAAAGTGTCCTTGAGTAACGAGTAAAATATCTGAATTTGTGGTAAATGCTTCGGTGGTATTCCAGTGCAATAATTCTTGCTCTGGTACTTCGCAAGTAGCATCATGGTCGTATAACAATACTTTCCATACCCCTTTAACTTTGCCAAAGATATATTTATCGAGGTAGTAATGCGTTGGGCCTGCTGCATTAGCATTCCCGCCATTTAACACGAATGCTGTTTCGTTACCAGCAGCAATGGGCATGATATGATCAGGTACATGCGCTGTTTGGAAGGTTCCTTCAGCGGCAACAGCAGGATTGAAAGAGATAAGTCTCCACTTATTTTCTGCGAATTCCCAGTCTGAAATACCTAATATACCGGGTTCCATTCTTCCAATTTTATGCGCACTACAACAACTGGAAAAGAAAATTGCCCTTCTTTGTACTCCATTTGTTGTATCATCCAAATGCCCAATAACGTGCGTAAAAGTAGTCGTATTCTGACAGGGGAAGTCTATAAACAACGACCTGTTTCCCATCTCGTCAACAGCCTTTAGGTCTTGTTTTTTACAATCCGTACAAGTCCAAAGCATGGTATATTCGACTTCCTCACCTGCTGAATCCTTATATAAATTTCCAGCAAATAACATCTTTAATGCAGTAGTATCATCAAGTATAGGTATTTCACACTTTTGAGGCGGAAAGAATTGTGCTTCTATATTTTTGGCAACAAATGCTTCTTTTGTCTCGCCAGAATCCGTTGTTTCTACGGGCGGAGGTGTATTATTGTTTTTGCAAAAAACGGCTAGCAGGCTGGCTGTTATAAAAAAGAATGTGTTTTTCATGATAGTATTGTTCTTAGCAAAAATACATTAAAAAATCTGTCTTTGGGGGATTTTTGGCCTGTTTGGTATTGCTTGGGTGGGATGAGGTTGAGAAATGAATGCTTGAGGTATTGGTTATTGGGTTGGGCGTTTTTTTTGACAACGTTTGCATGACTGCCGTGCCGCCCGCGAGGGCGGTTTTGCGCGCGGGTAAAATCGGGCGGCATGGACAGGTATGCTTTGTTCTCGGTTTTTCATCCTTAGAATCCAAAAAAGTGTTTAATAAATTTCCAAACTTGTTCACTCCAAGTTATATCGTCTAAATACGGCTTGACCACTTCCCAAACTTTACCACCAATGTTTTTGGCAAACTCTTTTACTGCTTCCATCACAGCAACCTTATACCAAATTTCGGTCTTATCTTTTTTCTTTTTTTCTAATTCTTCTTTTAATTTTTTATTTTCATTAAGTTGCTGTAATGTTTCCGCCTTTAGGTCTTTCCATGCCTTGAAATCGGCAAAGATTTGCTCAGTAGTTGTTATTTTATATAAATTATTATCTTTAAAAACATTAATAGATGGAACATGACTCTGATTAAAACTCTGCCATTTATCAAAATCTTGAAATTCCAATTCAGATAGTATTATTATTATTTGCATCGACTTAATTTTAATTTTTAAACAATTGTAATGTTACCTATGCTTTGTGCTGTTTCCTTGCCAACTTTGTCAAGTGTTTCTTGGTCAATAAAGTGCTCGATACGCAAAATCATGTCATCATCATTTTTATCCAAAATAATAGTAAGCAATTTGACAAGATTATACTTATACCTAGATGAGACCGGGACGACATTTTGATTTTCAAAAATCTTTGGAAAAACATCCTTGCAATCTGGATATTTTTCTGAAAGGATATTTACATCTTCTGATGTAAGTAACTTATTGCTACATATCTTTCCTTTTTGAACACTTAAAAACTCCTCACGAGGTACTCGCATTTTACAAGTATCGGGCTTATCTACTCCCGTATTCAGATAAGTAATGAATTTTTCAATAAATTCTGACT
The DNA here is from genome assembly GCA_043764095.1 of Chitinophagales bacterium. Lineage (GTDB taxonomy): Bacteria > Bacteroidota > Bacteroidia > Chitinophagales > Saprospiraceae > M3007. The sequence continues at coordinate 15,205 of JAYUKX010000021.1, read as the reverse complement.
TATAGAACTTCATCTTTTCTCTTAACAAAGATTTCATTTTGCTATCTGGTGCAAATATTTGATTTTCACTATCATAAATCCATTTACCTTCTTGTAGTATGTCACCCTTCGTAAGTACAAAAGTAATTTTATTGTAAAATTGGATCTTTTGATTATCAGTTAAAAGGCCAAGTAACCTTGTCAAATACTTCCTTGAATGATAATCCCTTCTGTCAATTTGTATTAACCAGAGAGTTATGTCGCTTTTTAGTGCTTGCTTAACATACATTTTTAGGTACTTCTCATCGGTTTCTTCGCTCTCTCCTGCACCTGGTAAATCGAAAAAAATGAGTTCATGTTTTTTATCTCTTGACTTAACAGGAATTGAATAAATTTCCTTCGTTGCTGGTCGAACATGATCAACTGGCAGATTTGTGCCAAATAGGGAATTTATTAAAGATGATTTCCCTACACCTGTTTCTCCCATAACAGAGACAGTCAGGGGCTTTGACCCCAATTCGTCCTTTTTTGCAAGAACTTTAGGCTTAATACCTTTGACAATTTCGATAATTTTCTCAAACATTTTATTTTAAATTTAACTGTGTGATTTTAAAACAAGTCTAACCTTGTTTTGGATATTTTTTGCCAGTGCTGAATGATTTTTTATTTATTGTAACATTTATGATCACCAACTTGGACATACCTGACGTGCCGATCTTTTGAGAGGCCGGGGCAGATATGCATTGTTGTAGTCGTTTTATATTTTTCTCATCTGAGCGTCAATTTCAGCAATAAAGTCTTTTACCTTTTCAATCAAATCCAAGACATCATTCTTCTCTAAGTCATGAATTTTAGCAATTTTAGTTTTTTCATCAATTTTGGTCCTGCCATTCCTGTGAACGATGTCATGTCGTATTAGAATTGCCTTGTAAATTACTCCTAAATTTTTAGGAAAGTTCACGTCAAAAGTGTCTTTAAACATAGGGCTTACTGTAGTTAAATTATGGTATATTATAGATAAGATCTCTTTTATAACGATTTCATTTATTTCATCATGGTATTCAAAAATTTTGGACAATGGGAACTTCATTATATTTTCAGATGACTCATTTTCAGATTTTTTAAACTTTGGATAAGTTTCTACAAATTTTCGAAGGTAAGCTTGATTAGTAATTACGGCATTAATAAAAACATCTGACAAATAAGTTTCCATTGCTGTAATCACACTTGCATAAAGCATGTTGTTTACAAACCCTTCAATTTTTTTTTCTTCTGTTCGAGAACTGATAACGAACTTTATACTTTCCAAATTCTCAATAAAATTATTATAAATCGTGTCACTATCTGTATTAGTTTGAACTTGGGGGAATTTGTTTGAGATAGTTTCAAGTAGTATCTTTTCTTTCCTTCTTGCAACTAAGCCTATCCTATTTAAATTGAGAGTGCTTATAGTTACCTTTCCTTTATCCGTAATTCCTTCATAAAGTCCTGTTTCTTTGTCGAGTTTTATATGTAAGGCTGTGTCTTCATTACTTGGGTTAATTAGCAAGGGCTCACCTTTGTCATTTACAGGGAACCTATCTCTTTTAGCAGCATTGCATATTGAACAAGATAGAAGTAGATTGTTCCATTCAAAAGCTATGTCAAAAGGAAATTTTGATTTGGGGTAAAAATTTTCAATTTCGGCATGACTTGTAATTCCCACATCGGATTCGCAATACGCACATTTGTTATCGAAGTCGACAACTAATGCATCTCGTATTGGCTTTACATATCTGTGCCAATTATCAAGGGAGAGTTTATTCTCAACAAATACCTTGGGTGGTGGATTTCTATTTATCTTTTTCATTTATTTTTAATGATTACCAACGTTTGCTTCCTTGTCACACCGCCGGGCTTAGCGAGCGGTTGTCAAGGAAGTCATAGTTGGGCGAACTATTTTTTCTCATTTACTTTATCTACAATTGTTTGGCACACTTTAACAGCATGTTGAAAATCCACCTTGAAAAACTCTCTTCTCTCAGATAGCCTATAGTCTATTAAACCCTTATGAATTAATTGTTCCGCCAAGACACAATTAGATGTATCAAATTGCATGACTACCATAAATTTATCTGGCACACTTGTATTAGATAGTTCTTTGCTCCTAGTTAAGGTATCACGCTTTGTTAAGCCAATTTTGTAAATATTATCATCCATTGAAGATTGTCTCATGATATATATATATATCCGCTCATTGGACCATCAAATCGTTGATTATTTACTATTTCAACTGGGCCAACGTTGGTTTGATAGTACACCTCGCTTCTTTCAACCCATGTTCTTCCCATTACCGCTTGTCCTTTTTTATCGACACCTTGTTCATTGAATTTCAACTTTTTCCAAAAACCGCTTGTTTCAACTTTGAATTGGTCTTCCCTTATTTTTTTTCCTGTTTGAACTATCATATTATCTGATTCGAGAAAATAAATTGGTTTAGAGAACAACTTATATTTAGCATTTACTTCTTTATATTTTCTCCGACTGATAGGGCCGTTAATTAATTCGTTCAGTTTAGTAGGGTACTCTACCTGAATAATTTTTTCTTCATTTTTATTTATGTAGTAAGGTATATACATGCAAAACTTAGCAAATTCAAATAAACTTGAAGATTTCTCTAAGTCAGATAAATGTTGGTTGTATCGATCTCTAGCGTCCTCCGTAATAAACTTACCAAAATCATCAATCATTATTGAAGGATCATCAGTAGTTACCATAAATGAGGTGTTGTAATCTTGAGCAATATACCTAGTGTCCAGTGTCTTGTTCTCAATGTCGAAGCGAGCAATAGCAATAGTTAACCATAAATCTTCTCTATCAAGATAATTTACAATTTTGGTTTCTAAACTATCATCAATAGTAAGGCCAAGGCTCTTTTTATATGACGTTATCATGCCTTTCATAACTTCTTTACTATTAGATTTAATGGATTCTTCGGCTCCCTCTTTGTCATAAACTTCCCCAGCACTTAATACTACAACTATTTCTTGTTCTCTTCGGACTAATGATACATGACCAATGAAAAATTCTTTTCCATCATCGGTCTTGAATGAAATATCGTCAATACCAGATGTAAAAGTAATATGATATATTAAATTTTCATCAATTTCATCAAAAAGGTTAACATTTTTTGAAACAAAATTATTAGATGTTATGAAGTCTAAAAAATCATATAATGAAACTCCATACGATTCTTCCTCAAGTAATTCAAAAAGCACATTTTCTAAGTTGAAATTAAAAAAGGCTTCCATCAAATTGAATGATGTTGGAAATGAACCTGGCCCATACTGCAAGAATCTTGAACTATATTCATGCAAATAATATCGCATGAGATTCTCATTTTCAAAATTTATACCGTTAAAGAGTTGACATGATACTATAGAACGTCCTAAATCAAATTGTCTTTTTAATTTCTCAGCAAACTCTGGATTTCTTTTTTCCAATTTTTTAAAATCGAAATCTTTATTCCTAGAATAAAACAACTGTCCCAAATATTTTGGCCTAGATTTTTTCATATAGCGTACTCAGTGAAATACAGTTGGTTAGTCATCATGACTAACGATTTTTAAATTTTTTATGGCGTATGATTTTGCCCAACGGTTGCTTCCTTGTCAAACCGTCGCGTTTAGCGAGCGGCTGGCAGGGAGGCCATAGTTTCTGTGTTTTATTCTCAAATTCTCAAACGATTACACCTGTAGCCTCCAAGATGTATCTATGACTTGATATAGGAGCATCAAACCTAATAGCCAATGCAATAGCGTCAGATGTTCTTGAATCTATTTCGATGTAGTTAGTTTCGTTAGCTAATATAATTTTCGAGAAAAAAACTCCATTTTCAATTGTGTCAATAATAATTTCTTTTAGTGTAAACCCCATTTCAATTATAATGTTTTTCATTAAATCGTGAGTCAATGGTTTATTTGGAACCATTTTTTCTATAGCAACTGCCATTGACTGCGCCTCAAATGTTCCAATGACAATTGGCAGTCTGTATTTACCGCCCAATTCTTCCAAAACGACTGCATAGTTAGTCTCTTGAGTAACACTTTTCGTTAATGCAACTATACTTAGTGGTATCTTTGGATCCTTTATGTGTCCTCTTACCGTGATTTGCTTAGTTTTGACGTTATTATCATTTATTATTTTTTGCAACTCTCTCACTCGCCTTTCCGCATCAATTCTCTTTTCCCGTTCGGTATCTAAGTAATGCTGAACATCATCGGGAACAACTCCTTTGTTCGGCAGTCGGCCTTGCTCAATTAGTTTTACTATTTGTAATATGGAAGTACAAATGTGTGATTCCACTCTAAGCCTTTCTTCAAAACTAATTATCCCCGACCTATCACTACTCTGGATTAATTTAAGTCTTGAAATTAGGGTGATTGACTCTTCCAAATACTCTTTATTTTCGTTTATACAAAGCAAATATAGCGAATCTAACGCAGCCGTAGTATCACCGAACCTCAAATATTCGTAAATTTTACTAGTTTTTTCAGAAATCATATACTGTAGCATGAATTAAAAATATCAATCTTCTTTGTTTTTTTTAGGTTTATTGTCGTTAAAAATTAGAAAAACTCCAGTCCCTGTTACTAATGCACTAATCAAACTTATAGTACCTGAATATAATGAAATTCCTAGTCCAGCAAATGTTAAAGCTGTGCCAGTGAATTTTCTAAAACTTATATCTTCTTTTTTTTTAGTTTCATTATTGTCTTCTTTCAAAACTGTAGGCTTTGCTTTATTGGGAACATCTAAACTTTCAACCTTTTTTTTTGTAAAATTATCTTCTTTATGTACTGTTTCGACTTTGATAGTGTTTCCACTTCTTGGTGAAATAAATACATCATCATCTATGATTAACGGTTCAAGTTCTATAAATTCTAAATCATTTTTTAATTCTAAACCCTTTTCTATTGGTTTTGATATCACCGAAAAATTTCGATCACTATCATTTAAAAAATCAAATAAATAAGAGAATATTATTTGCTCTGCCTCATCAAATAATTTAGAGTTTTTGGGCAAGTCTACTCCAAAAACACCATAAAACATATGAATTGGTCTTCCCCCTGAATTATCTCTAAGAATTTCAATATCTTGCTCATTTCCTGTTTGGTACTTACTCAATATAGGTGCAAACTTGTAGATCACTTCATATTTTTTGTTTTCATACATTATATTTCTTCTGTATAGCCCAAACTCTGGGCCTCTAATAGCCGCTTTGGCTATTATCATTGGGCGAATATTCTGTGGGCATATTACGGCCCAGTAATCTACATAATGACTTGCAGCGACTAGAAAAGGATAATATTTTTTCATTATTATGGAATTATAGATCCTGGATGAGTTAGTTCAAGATTAGCCTCAATGGTATGAAATGAATATAAAATATATTCAATTGCTGATTTTTCATCATTGACGCTGTAGATTTTGGTCTTCAACTTTTCACGCATTTCATGCTCTTTTTCTCTGGCATATTTGATTTTATCTTCGCCTGATTTTTTCCAAAAGCTAACGAGTTGATCCAACTCCTCAATGTTAATCTCAAAATGTTTAGCAATTTGCTCAATTTTTCCTCCTGCCCACCTTGTAAGTCTTTGCCACCATGATAGATTTGCATAAACCTTTATTTCCTCTGACTGCTGGAGTTTTTCGTATTCTTTGATAAGTTCGTTAAGTTTTGTCTGCATTGGATCTAACAATGCTAGAGCTAATGGCACATCAACATTATATGGCTTTAGTTTTGCGCCAGTTTTAATTATCATTTCCCCTCCTATTTTTTCGGCAAAATCAAAACCGACAGAACTTACTGGAAGGAGTCTAATAAAATCTCCATTAGACACTATATTATTTGCAAATTGTGCAAACATTGGATATGACATCAACCTTTCTTTTACTTGAGTAATTGTAATATTCCTGTTATGAAGTATATCCCATTTACTAATGACCAAATGAACTGGTTTACCAGCGATATGTCTGTTATTAAGTTCAGCTACAACCATATCTAATTCTAACATTAATTGTACATCAAAAGAGGTTGTATCGCTAAAAAGTTTATCCCCATCTATTAATCCTAATATAATATCAGCATCTTCAATAATTTTTTGGAATTCTCCTTCATCGTCTCGTGCGTCAGTAATTCGTCCACCACTGTAATCGTAGTAAGTTACTGAAAACGTAGGAAAATTTTTTGTCGGAGTTTTGACAAAACATTTAAATTCCCATTCATCCATATCTGCAAATACGTTGGCGTTGGGCCACTTTGTAAGCAGTCCGACGAAATTATTTTTGAGCATTTTACCCTTAAACGCATTTGTAGTTTCAACATAAAAATTTGTCGAAGTAGCCATCGATAACTGGTAGTACATACTACAAAGGAAAACGGTTTTCCCACTTCCACGAGGGCCTAAGATTAGAACTTTGTGATTTTGCATTGCAATTTTTATTTATTTTTAATGATTTTATTACACAGAACGTTTAGAGCCGGCGACGTAGCCAGCTTTTGCTGGCTATGGCCACTATGCAGTCTTAGCGGCTGGCTTTTTTTTATTCTTCGAATATAGAAAGCAATCTTTCCCAGTTTAGCAATTCATCTTCTGAAAAATATCTTGGGTCAAATTGCCTTGCGCTTGAGTCCTTTCTTATTCTACCATTCTTTCCTTGTTCCTTTAACCAATACCTATGTCCTTCGTAAATATTATTTGCTAAATCTTTCGCCTTTACAATAAAGTATTCAGGCAATGAATTTAAGTCATTTTGAATATTCACGAAAACATAAAACTTATTATCTGCTTTGTCATTTTCCACTTTTTCTCCTAGAATCCATTTTCTTTTATTTTGTGTTGTTTTGACTTGAATTGAAAATGTTTTCTCTCCACTTTCATTACTTGCCAAAATATCGACACCATCTGAATTTCTTAAAGTGATTGCAGCGAGACAACCTCTTCTTGATAATTCTGCAGCAACGTAATATTCTCCGGCTATTCCTGATAATTGTTTTGAAAGTTTCATTAAATTATATTTTAAAATAGTTTTTATTTTTTGTATTCTGCTATTTTTCTTTGTTGCTTGTCTTTGATTTATTTTATTCTGCCGCTAACTATGGTTCTCCGTCACTCCCTCCCAATACCCCTTATTGCATAAAAACCCGCTTTGTACCCCCACCCACTTTGTCGCAAACACAACAATTCAACCCGTTCAAACAGGTAAAACGCGCAACGAATGTAAATGAAATGGAAAAAGCGTATAAAGTGGTCATTGTATTTGGAAATAATGGGCAAGCCATCGAAGTACGCCACAAATATATAGTAATGTGTTTTATATTTGCAAGTGTAAGAACAAATTAATTTTTTTATTCCAGTTTTTTAGGGTTTGGGCTATGATTCTTGCAAAGTTTGGCTGCTTATGTAGCCCCATACGCCTAAGATATATTCTGTCACCCCGACAATTTAGTTGAAATCCATTGTTTGCATAAATAAAATATCATGCCCCTAATTTATCACGCATCCAAATCTAAAAATCTTACTTTGGTATATTAATTTTTCAGAAAATGGGTTTGGTGGGTTGGTTGCTATAGGTGAGTTGGATATGTTGTTTTAATCGTTTTTTGCCAATGGTTGCTTCCCTGCCAAATCGTCGCGTTTAGCGAGCAGTTGGCAGGGAAGCAATCGTTGGGCAAAGTTATTTTATCTTTACATTAACGTCAATCCAATCAGTTTCTCGTCTGACAGTATTGATGCCCAACCAAGATGATATATTGACATAGGCTCGACATTTAAATTCAATTGAATCAATAAATCGATCCACTAATAGTATTTGGTTCATCTCAATATCTCTTCCATGAAGAGGATATTCAGTTTCATTAAATTGCCATTCCGAGTAATTACCATTTTTCCCAATTGCTTGAATATCCGTTGTATACACAGAAAAGGAAATATTGCCGACAAAAGAATTATCTGTTGATGCTTGTAGTTTACCACTAGCGCTTAACCATTCAATTTTATCAATTAAATTTTTTAATTCTATAGGAGTACCAACAACCCCATTCAAAGATAAAGAAGCATCAAACTTTAGTTCTCCGCCCAAATTTTTAGTGTATTTTGGCTGGGGAAGCAAATCAAGAACAACTGAATTGCTTTGATCATTAAATTCCATTCTGTAACCGATTTGATTTACCTTTTTCCAGCCTCCTTCTTTAATGATTCCAACACTATGCGAAAGTATGTACATCTCATAACTTTTAAACAACTCTAAATCTTTTGGAATTTCTTTGCTGGATGAACTAATAAAATCTCTAATATTAACAATTGAGGGTCTGCTTCCAATATACATCCTAATTTTATCAGATGCATTATTGTCTTTTTCCCCTCCAAGTTTTCGGTTGCTAGGGGCATCTTCGATTCCCTCAATCAGGGTATCTCTATCCGTTAAGTCAAAAAAGTGTTTATCCATTTTTATTATTTTTAGTGTTGAAAGTAGAATGAAAAGCAATTTGGGGGATATGGCTTCTTATCTCCTCAAGTTCATTTTTAAGGTCGGGGTATTTTATTATAGCTCTGTCAATAGACAAGTTAATAGCTTTTTCTAAAGTAATTCCACCAGATGGAATCTCAGAATTTAGCATGTCAACTAATTCAGAAAAAACAGCTTTTGTTGCATTCACATCAATCTTTGTAGGGAAAAAGATGATCTGCCTAGCCCCTCCAACCTGAATTAGATAAGAATTTAGATGAGTTGTGCCCTGCTCATAACAAGAAAAAATAGCTACAACTTTGTTCTGGAGCAATCCTTTTTCGGCAAGTTTTTTTAAATATAGTTCAAAATTTTCATTTTTGTGACCACTTAGAATTAGCACATTCGATTGCTTAATTTCTTTTTCATTTATTATATCCTTCTCGATATCAATAACTTTTACTTTTCCCCGAATTAATTTTGATTTCATTGCACTAGCTTGGTCAGCATATATACCAAAAGATTTTGGTGACATGTATGTAATAATATCCTGACTAGATTTTACTATAGGGATATTTTTCAACTTGCTAAAATCTGATTCTATATTGTCAAATTTGCTAATAAAAATTCTCTGGTCACTTCTGATTTGTTTCTTTATGTTTCTGGTAGCTTCTGTAAAATTTATTAATTTTACTTCATCTAAAAGCTGTATATTCAGAAATTTATCTCCCGAGTTGCTTTTAATATCCATTTTATCGTAATTTTCGCACGAAAATTGTAGCCTATCTCTTACTATTATGACTGTAGAGTTCTTTGGGAGTTTTTCGATTTTCATAGTAATATGATTGACAATTTCATCGAAAGGGTTTTCAGTAAATTTTTGATCAAATACTTCGCCGTTGAAAGAAAGCCTAATGGTTTTGCTATTTAAGTTAACATTCCCAATCACGCAATAGTAAATTCCTTCTTTTTTCGAATCTTCATTAATCGTTGCCAAATTATCGAAAAGTTCATTTTCAATTTGAATTATATCAGATTCTTTTATAACATCCTTACTTATTGGTTTTTCCCATTTACCTTCAATGTCGTAGGTAAATTTCCACTTTTCAATCTTCCCATTGTTATTTACCAAATAGTAGCCTTCTGGATAAGGTGGTATTTCATAAATATTATTTGCACCCATATTTTTTATCATACCCTTAAAAACATCAATATTATTATCATCGCGATAAATAATATTATCTTTATTTTTGAAAAAATGTTCCCATTCAGACGAAAATTGATTATACGCATTAATTACTTGCTCTGGATCTTTAAAATTTTTGTCAAGGATTCCATTTTCTATTAGATAATCTGCATATTTTGAATAAATCTCTAATAACACTCTGGTTTCTTCATCTAGGTATCCAGAATGATTTTCAATTTTTGCATTTTTTTGGAATAAAATAATCTTTGGCTTTATTTGCTCAAAGGTCGAAACATCATTGTTTACTACTTTAATTTTTCTTAAACAATTAAGCCAAAGAGGTTCTATTATATAGTCATCCGGCCTGTCAGAGATTATGTTTGATTCTTTAATGTTAATAGTTATTGATTTTATTTTGGAATTCGGGTTTAATTCAAAAATAACTTCCTCATCACCACGAGTCTTAATAATAACTTCTCCTTCCTGAATCAATTTTCCAATACCATCTGGATATACCTTTCCATCAATAACTACCTCAACGGCCTTAGTATTTTGAATCCAATTGTATTTTCCATTTGTTGATGAAGGGATTGAACGAGTTCTTCCATCTGAGCAAAAGGCTTTGACACTCCCAGTTGAATTTACGTTGTTAAGATTTAATGATGTAGGGAGTAGCCCCAATCTTTGCCCTTGACCAAGGAGGAAAAAGGGTGCAATTAAAAAAACGAGTACAATTATTAAGTTTTTCATATTACAGTGATTTTAATGTTGCCAACGATTGCTTCCCTGTCACACCGCTGCGTATAGCTAGCGGTTGACAAAGAAACCATAGTTCCATGAATACTGTTTCCAAATCTATTTTTTATCTTTTTCAGTTTTTTCTTGTGGAGTAATATTTGACAGATCATGGAATGAACTCAATGATTTTGGAACTGCATAATTATCCGGCTCGTAATCTGATTTCAGTTCAAGCATTTTAAGGAAATATCTTTCAGAATATCCGCATAAAAAAGATATAAAAATAAATGTACCGACATTTTCTATTTTTATTGCCGGTAAAATTTGCCAAGATAGTATTATGAAAATAACAGTAGCAAGAAAACTACCTACCAAAGGTTTCAACTGTAGTTTTAGCATATTTTCTTGATAATCTTGCAGTGAAATTTTTGTTGATCTTACTTGCAACAATCCACTAAAAAAAGCTCCTGCTGCGCCAATCGCCACTATTCCTATCGTATTAACAAGCCCGAATGTGTAATAATTCAAGTTGGCAAGATTTTGAAACGGCCAATTATTGACAATAGAAAAATTTGCGGTAATTGGAGCAATTAATGTAAATGTCAACACTAGAATTAATGCCCATTTTCTTAGTAGTTTCAATCGTTGAATTTGCAGACCGTTATTAATTTCTATATTAATTATTTCGCGATTAAGCCAGCCCAATGCTTCGTCAAGCAGTCCCTTTATATTCAGTCTATTATCTGAAGGTTTCGATATTTCATTTTCAATTAATGTAGCAATACCAATAGCCTCTGGATTTGTTGACTGCCTCAACCGTATTGACAATAATTGAGCCTGTGAAATATTTAACTCATACTTATCCATCCAAATTTTATACCTACTAACTAGATCTAATACATTTGAAATGGAAATAAGGTCTGGGTTCTCTTTTTCCAGTCCTTCTTTTGCAATCATTAGAAGGTATACTATTTCTTTCTGTATTCCTACCATTGAGCCTTGTAATCGATCTGTTGAATCTGCTTTTGAAATAAAAATACCAATGGTTCGCAAATCAGCTTCAATCTCAACATACCTCGTTCTTAACTTGTATAAAAAATACGATTGGTAGCTGCCAATTTTTATAGGTTGTTTGCCATTTATCAACCATTGAGGGACATCTGCCAATTGGCGTTGTGATTGTTCAATTGGAGACAAGTTTTCAATTGGAGACAAGTCTCCCTCTAGAAATATGGCCATATATAATACATTTTATTTGCGATGTTAAGTTTGTCGATTTATCTTGTTTCTTGGAACTACAGTTCACCATCACTCCCTCCCAATACCCCTCTATTGCAGAAAAACCCGCTTTATCACCCCCACCCACCTTGCCCCAAACACAACAAACAAACCCGCTCTAACAGGTAAAACGCGTAATAAATGTAACTGAAATGGAAAAAGCGTATAAAGTGGTCATTGTAATTTGGAAATAATGGGCAAACCATTGAAGTACGATGCAAATATATAGTGATGTGTTCAACATATGCAAGGGCATTAACAATTATTTTTTTAAATTATTTTGGATTGGCGCAATATATCTTGTCTGTCTGGGCTACTTACATGCCGCAAATAGATATTGAATACGATTCAGATCTCTAACTTTTTAGAGCAAGTGCGTAATACGCTCCGTATGCAAGTGCAAGGCAATAAATCATTTAAATCTCCTTCCAGAAGGTCACCAGTAATTTTTTTTATCCAAAACTATTTTTTTTAAAACAAATTATTTCAAAAATATTTCAATAAATACGTACTTTTGCCCCCCAAGTAATGATATAGATTAAATATTCGATGGCAAAGAGACAGAAAGATAACACCCCACCACCCACATTCTCCCAAAGCGGGGAAGACAAGATTATTACACTATCCGGTATGTACCAGAATTATTTTCTGGATTACGCATCTTATGTTATTTTGGAACGCGCTGTACCCGCCCTTGAAGATGGCCTCAAACCTGTACAACGCCGTATCCTGCATGCTATGTACGAACAGCACGATGGGCGTTACCATAAGGTGGCCAATCTGATTGGGCAAACCATGCAATACCACCCACACGGCGATGCCGCTATCGGGGAAGCAATGGTCAATATTGGCCAAAAAGACCTTTTGATTGATTGTCAGGGCAACTGGGGCGATTACCGCACGGGCGACTCTGCCGCCGCACCGCGTTATATTGAGGCGCGTTTGACCAAATTTGCGCTGGATGTTGCCTTTAATTCCGATATTACGGTATGGCAATTGACTTATGACGGACGTAAACGAGAGCCCGTTAATTTCCCAATGAAGTTTCCGCTGCTGCTGGCGCACGGTGTAGAAGGTATTGCGGTAGGTTTGAGTACCAAAGTAATGCCTCACAATTTTATCGAAATCATTAAAGGTAGTATAGCAGCACTAAAGGGTAGAAAGATAGAACTTTTCCCCGATTTTCCAACGGGTGGCTTGGTGGATGTGGCCAACTACAACGCTGGCGGACGGGGTGGAAAAATTCGGGTACGTGCCAAAATCCGAGAAATTGATAAAAAAACGCTACAAATTACCGAGATTCCTTATGGCGTTTATGTTTCTGATTTGATCGAAAGCATTTTGAAGGCCAACGAAAAAGGGCAAATCAAAATCAAAAAAGTAATTGACAAAACCGCTGCCGAAGTAGATATTGAAATTGAGTTGCAAGCCGGCGTTTCCCCCGATGTCACTATTGATGCGTTGTATGCTTTTACCAATTGCGAGGTGAGTATTTCCCCTAATTGTTGTGTGATCCTGGACAATAAGCCGTTGTTTACCGATGTGAGTGAGTTGTTGCGTATTTCTACGGAAAATACGAAGGAACTCTTGCGCATGGAACTGGATTTGCGCCGCGAAGAATTGCAGGAAAAACTGCATTTCGCCTCTTTGGAAAAGATATTTATCACCAACCGCATTTACCGCGACATTGAGGAATGTGAAACTTGGGAATCGGTGATTGAAACGATTGACAAGGGTTTGAAAAAATTTGTCATTACACCTTCCGAAACAGGTTATGATAAGGAAACCAAACGGATCAAACTCCTCCGCGATGTCACCGTAGAAGATATTGCGCGCCTGACGGAGATCCGTATCAAACGTATTTCCAAATACAACTCATTTAAGGCCGATGAAGATATGGCCAAACTAAATGCGGAATTGCTGGAAACACTCCATCATTTGGCGCATTTGACGGAATACGCTATTGCTTATTTTGAAGATTTGCTGGCAAAATATGGTAAAGGGCGGGAGCGTAAAACAGAAATTGCGGTCTTTGACGAAATTCGTGCCGCCGAGGTAGTGGCGAATAATGCCAAGTTATATGTCAATCGCGTGGATGGTTTTGTAGGAACTGGCTTGAAAAAGGACGAATTTGTGTGCGATTGCTCCGATATTGACGATATTATTGTCTTCCGCCGCGATGGTGTGATGAAAGTGGTACGTGTAGAGGATAAGGCGTTTATTGGCAAAGACATTATCCACGTGGATGTGTGGAAAAAGAACGACGAGCGCACTACCTATAATATGGCGTATGTGGATGGTAAATCGGGACGTTCGATGGTAAAACGATTTAACGTAACGGCCATTACCCGCGATAAGGAATACCCCGTAGGTGGTGTGGGCAAAGGTTCTAAAATATTATACCTTACGGCCAACGCAAACGGCGAAAGCGAGATTATTAACGTGACGCTTAGCGCGGGTTCTACGGCTAAAATCAAGGTTTTTGACTACGATTTTGGCGAAATGTCTATCAAAGGCCGCGATGCCCAAGGCAATATCTTGAGTAAGTATCCCATCCGTAATATTAAACAAAAAGAAGCAGGAAAGAGTACTATTGGTGCTAGAAAACTCTGGTTTGATGATGTAACAGGCCGTTTAAATACCAACGAACGCGGCAGATTGCTCGGCGAATTTGATACCGGCGACAATATCATTATCCTGTACAACGATGGCTCGTATGAAGTAACCGATACGGATGTAAACCAGCGTTTTGAGATGAAGGAAATTTTATTTGTAGGGCGACTTCACCCGGAATTGGCGATTAGTGCTGTGCATTTTGATGGACACAAGGGCTGGACAATGGTGAAACGGTTCCGTATCGAAACCACCAAAAATAAAGAACGCTATTCGTTCTTGACCGATCACCCTAAATCAAAAATACTCTTTGCCTCGGTGGCAGAGAACCCTCGTATCAAATACACCATAAAAATAAAAGGGAAACCAATGACGGGCGAACTTTCCTTGGGCGATTTTATGGATGTAAAAGGCTGGAAGGCCGTGGGGAACAAATTGAGCGATCAGGCATTGTCGGCGGTAAAAGAAATTGCGCCTATTGAAGTGCCTAAAGCCGCACCCGTTGCTGCAACAACACCTGCCGCAGCCGTTCCGATGGAAATACAACAAGGTAGCTTATTTGGCGATTTGGATGCAGCGCCTCCTGCTGCAAAACCAGTTGCGGAGAAGAAAAAAGGGGATTCGTTTAAGCCTGGGGATACGATTGAGTTTGATTAATTCGGTGCTAAGGCACGATAATATAAGCGGCGGTGTGAGTTCCTATCATGGGTACTCACGCCGCCGCTCCATTATATCTGTTTTTACAAAGAATACACATTTTCTCTAGAAAAAAAGTCTTACCTACGTACAAATGTCAAAAAGTTGAAAATTAGTTTATTTAGGCTTACTTCCTACTTTTTTTCGCCAAAAAAAGGTATCCCCTCAAAAAGCGGGGGTAAACTTATGGAAAAAACATAACTTTGCAAGATGTACGAACAAATA
>JAYUKX010000020.1:0-70633 GCA_043764095.1 Chitinophagales bacterium | reverse complement strand
GGCTGCATGTTCCGGGACCGCGCGCTGACGGCCCTGGCCCGGGCCGGCATCGGCTATGAGGTGGTTTACACCTCGCCCAGCCTGATGGGCATCGCCGCCGCCGCGCAGGCCGGCTTCGCCATGAGCGTGCTGGGCCGCACCGGGCTGCCGGATGGGCTGGTGGAGCTAGACGGCCTGCCGGCACTGGGCACGGCGGAGATGTGCCTGTTCGGCGACGCGGCCGGTCAGTCGCCGCTGGTCGAACCGCTGCTGAATGACCTCAGGGCCGTCAGCTGAATAACTCAATTTACACATATCGCTCTTTACTTTTCTAAAACCGCGCTTTATTTTTTGCCCGTTTTCAAAGCATCAATCTGTTTTTGTTGATCGATCATTAAAAGCGTCAATTCTTCTATTTTTTGAAGGAGCAATCGGTTCATTTCGCCCAATTCGATACCACCATTTTCCTGCACTTCTGCTACCGATGGAATACCCGGTAAGTGTTTGTTAGCAGCAATATAAGCGGCAGTTTCAGTCAGGTTGGGGAGTTGGTAATCCGACTCGAACACATAATCCGGCCAATTGCCCTGCAAGGCCACTTTTACTTCTGTGGCGACAATACTTCCGTTTACATACAAGGCATGTGTGCCAGGCGTATTTGCGCCAACTGTGGTACC
Organism: Chitinophagales bacterium; assembly: GCA_043764095.1. Lineage (GTDB taxonomy): Bacteria > Bacteroidota > Bacteroidia > Chitinophagales > Saprospiraceae > M3007. The sequence goes on along the minus strand of JAYUKX010000020.1, from coordinate 69,977 downwards.
AATGGCCACTTTACCACCGTTCAAATTGGTATTACCGTTGATATTGGCTCCGTTTTGTACTGTTAATCCGCCATTAGCACTGGTAGCACCTTGTACCGTGGCGTTGCTTTGGAAAAAAGCCGTACCTGTCACCGCCAATGTTGAACCAGCACTCACCGATCCGCCTAAAAAGGACGCACCTGCCACATTCAAATTGTTGCCTGCATTTACTGCACCTGTTAAAGTAGAAGTACCAGCCACATTCAAATTGGTTGCAGCATTTACAACACCTGTCAACGTTGAGGCGCCTGCAACATTCAAATTAGCACCTGCATTTACCGCACCAGTTAGTGTAGAAGCACCTGCAACATTCAAATTAGCAGCCAAAGCAGCATTCCCCGCAGCGCGGAAAGTACCATTTACATCCAAAAAAGCACTTGGCGTGGTGGTGCCTACACCTATATTCGTACCATTGTCGAACAGTTGGCTATCACCCAAAGAACTCGGGCCAGTAAATTTGGAAAGTCGATTGGTGGTACCATTAATGTCTTGGCTAGTGAGCAATTTCTGCCAAGGGCCCGCCCAAGAAGCGGCATTGGCTACACCACGGCGACTAAAAATACCATCAGTGTTGAAATACAATTGATGATCGGTTTGACCAGCAGCATTGTTGTGTGGGGCAATTGTAAGCAAACCACCGCGACCAGCGGCATTCAAATCTGGTGCACCCAATTCGGTACTGGATTTTGATTCAAAATATGCTTCAGTAGTATAAGTATTCGGGGCTTGGTTACCAGGATTGTTATCTGTGTGGATACGACCGTAAAAATCGCCCGTTGTATGCGTATTACCTACAATATGCGCATTGTACTGAGGGTTCATAGTACCTACACCCAACAAACCTGTGGAAGTGATCACTACCCTATCCTGTAAAGTAGGCGATCCTGTGCTAAAAACGAGGTTGGATGGAATATTGCCTACTGATACTGGGCCAGTAATAAAGGAACGAATCCTTGCCGAATTGACGGTCTTATTGCTGGCGGTCAATCCTTTGAACCAGATCGTACCCATGGTATCGCCTTGGACTACGGGTGTGGCACCGCCGCTATTGCTGTTGTTGCGGTAAAAAATGAGTTCGGGCTTGGCGCCGCTGGTGGCTTGTCCGATCAAAGCGGATTGAAATACAGCGCAAAGCAAAATAGTGGTTGCAAATAAAATGAACGTTTTTCTCATTGGGTAATTTTTTTATTGGTGAAAATTTTGGTTGGTCCTAACCGTCTGTGTTTTTTGGTTGGATGCTGTTTAATGTGGGGGAACACAAGGGGCGTGAACTCGGTGCTTAAAAAAAAGTTACCCAAAACGCAAAAAAAAGTTGCACATTCAAATTAAGCGCGTAACTTTGCATCTCAAAGTACTTTTCAATGGAGCAAAACGATTATTTAGAACACCTTCAAGGCATCAAAGGATTGATTGAAGAACGCACCAAGTTCAAGGCATTAAGCGGCCTTTCTGGTGTTATTGCGGGTATTTTTGCCTTATTGGGGGCTTATACCGCCAATCATGTCATTTATTCCTCCGAGACTTTGATTTACAGTGATATTAAGTCGCACGATTTTAGTGTTGAGGTGCAAAAACTAATGATCATTGCCGCGATTACTTTACTTTGCGCGGTGAGTACTGGTTTGTTTTTTAGTATGAGGAATGCTAAGAAAAAGCAATCCAGACTTTGGACACCTGCCGCAATTAAGGCGGTGATTAATTTTACGATTCCAATGGCCATTGGTGGTGTATTTGTATTGGCGCTCCTTTGGCGTGGATATTATATACTGATTGCGCCATCTTGTCTCATTTTTTATGGATTGGCACTGGTCAATGCCGCTAATTTTACCTTTTCCGATATAAAAGCACTTGGTATTGCGCTTTTAATCACAGGCGCGGTATCGCTGTTTTTGCCGGGTAATGGGTTATTGCTTTGGACTTTTGGCTTTGGGGTGCTACATATTATTTATGGTGCTATCATGTATTTTAAATACGAACAGTGAATTATATCGAAGATCTAAATAAAGCGTTTGAAAGCAGGGTAAGGTTGGGTATTATGGCCTTATTGCTGGTGGAGGATAGTGTGGAGTTCAACACGCTCAAAGATGCGTTGGACTTGACGGATGGTAATTTGGCCAGCCATATCAAGGCATTGGAGAAGGAGGCTTATATTGAGGTGCAAAAATCGTTTTTGGGTAAAAAACCGAATACCCGATATGCCGTAACGACTTTGGGACGAGCGGCTTTTAACGAACATTTGGTGGCGTTGGAGGCGTTATTGAAAAGGATAAAATGATAAAATGAATATACACTGGCCCGTTTGGGCTTTTTTTTCACGTCTCTACTTTGAAATTCAAAGTAGAGACGTTGCAGTGCAACGTCTCTACGACGCGGCGCAACGCCCAAAATCGCAACGCAACGCCCAAAATCGCAACGTAACGCCCCAAAATCGCAACATAACGCCCCAAAATCGCAACATAACGTCCAAAATCACAACACCAAAATCACACCAAAATCCAACACAGCAATACCGTATTTTCAACAATAAATAACAATAAATAACAATAAAATTATGGAACAACAAACATCAACGGCTCCGACCAATCAAAAACATCTTTTTCTAAAGGTAGGATTTGTATTCCTTCTCATTTTTTTCCTAATGATTCCAATGTTCTGGATCCAAAGCCTTATCGCAGAACGCGAAGATCTACAGAAAAACGTAGAACTGGAAGTTGCCACTTCCTGGGGGCAGGAACAATTGATACGTGGCCCCATCCTTTGTATCCCATTTGAAGAAACCACCTTGGTTAATGGCAAACCCTACACCGATAACCACCTGTTTTTTTTAACACCAGATGATCTTTCTATTAAGGCCAACGCCAATTCGGAAACCCGTACCAAAGGAATTTTTAATACTGTGGTTTTCACCAGCGACAATACCATAACGGGTAGTTTTAAGATGAAAACAATACCCAAACCAACCAATATCCGCTATCGATACAGCGATGCAGTGATGATTACAGGTATTACCGACCAAACGGCTATCACCAATAAAATCGAAACAAAATGGAACGAATCTGAATCCCAAACCTTACCAGGTACTAAGTATCCAGGGTTTGCGATCTCGGGTTTTCACTGCGCAACCCCCATCAATCCCGAGCAGGAAAAATTTAGTTTTAGTCAGCAATTTACAGCGCGTGGTAGTACGGCCATCCGCTATCTGCCTTCCGGTAAAAACAGCGATATCGATATTAAATCCAACTGGAATTCGCCTTCATTTACAGGCCGCAACTTGCCACAACAACGCGAAATTACCGATAAGGGATTTGTGGCGCATTGGGACGCCAGTGAATATAATCGGCCATTTGCCGATTATTGGCGCGATAATGAATATAAAATTGATAGTAATACAGGCGTTTTTGGCGTAACACTGTACCAAAGTGCCGATTTTTACCAAAAAAACATGCGCTCTGCCAAATACGCCTTCTTAGTGATTACCCTAAGTTTTATGGTATTTTTCTTTTATGAAATGTTGCTGAAAATCAAAATTCACCCGATTCAATATATTATGATTGGTCTGAGTTTGGCCACTTTTTATGCTTTGCTGATCTCCTTTACAGAACATATCGGTTTTAACCAAGCCTACCTGATTTCGGCCATTGCGGTCATAGCATTGATTGCGTTTTATGCCTACGCCATCATCAGAAAAACGAAGTTAATTGTCTTGCTAACAGGGCTTTTTGGTATGTTATACGCCTATATTTTCGTATTATTACAACTGGAAGATTATGCGTTATTGGCCGGAAGCATTGGATTATTTGTAATTCTTGCTGCAGTAATGACGATGTCGAGAAAAGTAAATTGGTATCAAATTGGTATGGCAACTTCGTAAATCGGCACTACTGCAATAAATTGATTTTTAATGATTTAGTTAGTTATATGATGCATCCAAGACATCGTATAACTAACTAACTATTTAAAAATGTCCAGTAGTATGTTCTTGTACTGAGTGTGTGCGCATAATTTTTACTTGGTATTTCCAACTGTAATATTGACCTTTGTGGCCGGATAGATAACATCGTCCTAAAAGTAAAAAATGAACTATTGGTTAGTAAAATCGGAACCGTTTGTATTTAGTTACGATGATTTAGTACGCGACGGCGTTACTGTTTGGGAAGGCGTACGCAATTACCAAGCAAGAAACAATTTAAGGGCCATGCGTGTGGACGATCTGTGCTTATTTTACCACAGCAACGAAGGATTGGCCATTGTGGGTATCGCTAGGGTATCTGCGGAAGCGTATCCAGATTCTACTGCGGAAAAAGGCGATTGGTCGGTGGTAGAACTACAGCCTTATAAAGCCACCAAACGGCAAGTGACCCTCGCCGAAATCAAAGCACATCCGGCTATGCAGGATTTATTATTGGTCCGAAACCCACGTTTGTCGGTCATGCCCATAGGTTTTGACGAGTTTTTTACGTTATTAGACCTTTGCGAAACTACTATTTGAACATTTTTACGTTTAAATGGTATTACTGCCTAAGTCTATAATAAGACTTAGGCAAAAAATATAAATACAAATATTATGTTATACATTTCAGGTAATCGTCAGACGGGCGGTTTTGGAGGAATCGGCTGTTTGATCGTTGGCGGGTTGCTTTTAATTGGCATATTTTATTCCCTCAATTGGCTATACTGGAAATTATGGTATGCAGTCCCCGTTTTTATGGTGTTAGCCTTAATTATTAATTATAAAATAGTGACGGCTTCGCTCACCCGTTATTGGGAAGCATTGGTAAAAAACCCGATTAGTGGTCTTGTTTCTATCGCTATCGCCGTTGCTTTATTACCTGTTATCACTATTGGTTGGTTTTTGGGTGCACTCACGATGAATAAATTCCAAAAAATGCAAAAAGAATTTGGCCAACAATGGGGATTTGGTTCGTTTGATCCTCAAAAAATGGCGGCTTCCAGCGGTACAGAATTTGCGGAATTTGAAGAGTTGGAAACAAAGAAATTGAAAAAAGAAGATAGGGAAGATTAAGAAAAGGGAGTGACAAGATTAAGATTTCGTATTATAACGACTAAAACAACACAAAATACGCACCTCGCATTTTTATATTGTTAAAAATTAAACATTAAAACTTGCGTACTTCGCGTTTTGTATTTTCTTTAATCAAAAAGCCACTTGCTGCTATCACAAAACATTTATTTATTGTATTTTAAAAAAATAGGCACATACATGCAGCAGAAATGATCTAAATGCCCTGTTTTTGTGTGTACCGTCAAAAGGTGCTTATGTTTATTAGTTAACTCTCATTTTAAAATGACCGGAAAAACTAAGCGTATAGGACTGACTTTAGGATTATTTTCAACAATAATCAGTTTTTTGTTTTTTGGACGACAACAAGGAACATATCAAATACTTTTGCTGTTTGGACTCTTTGTATCCATAATTTTTTACCTGATAATTCTGTTTGGAAAAGAAACCGCTAAATCAAGAGTAGTTTGGACATTAGTTGTTTTGCTTGCAGGAACAATTCAATGGCTTACGGAGCCGATTTTAATTAAAAATTCTTATTTGATTTATTTGAATAGTAATGATAAAGAGTTAGTGCAGGTAAACAATATACTTAAAGACAAACCAGGAGAAATTATTATCTTAAATGATGAAATCACAGACAAGGAAAATCTATTGACTCAAAATGAAAAAGACAACCTTATTAAATTAAGACAAGATCTGAACGTTTATATGATTTTAAAATCAAAAAATGGAATTTACTATGAACTATGGAGCTTTTTAGACGTGAGACTAGGTATTACCTATTGGACAAAAAACGAAATGCCAAACGGGAATTTTAGGCAATTGAAAGACAGATGGTATCATTAAAACAAGAAAAAACGAGTGCTAACAAGCGTTTGCTAAACCGTTAACAGCAAGTATTTTGAGCGCATGAAAATAAAAGACTACATAAAAAATATTCAGTATGAATATATTGAAACATATTCTCTTCTAAGAGAGACAAAGAATAGTTTGTCTTATGAAGATTTATTAAATGAAATTAAAGAGCTGGAAGAATCAATAAAAGAACCTAAGTTTGGTTGGTATAGACAAACTAAACGACTATCTGAATTAAAAAAATATACAAATCAAACACAATACATACTTACCGATAGTCATAATTTTCATCCTACAAGTGAAAAAATATCTACAATTAACAAAAATGACGTTGATGATGCCCTATTTTTGTGTGTGCCTTCAAAAGGTGCGTATATTTATGAGTTGCACGTCACCCTAAAACGACATTTCTATAAATGAGAATTATAACTTGGAACTGTAATATGGCTTTCAGAAAAAAGGCTGACTTTATTCTAACATACAAGCCCGACATCTTAATTGTTCCAGAGTGTGAGCATCCTGACAAATTATTATTCCCAATTGACACACCAAAGCCCACGGACATTTTATGGTTTGGTAAAAATCAAAACAAAGGACTTGCAATATTTTCATTCAGTAATTTTCGTTTCACAGTTCTTGACAATCACAACCAAGACTTACAAATGATTATTCCAATTGCTGTAACTGGTGGACAATTTGACTTTAATTTATTTGCAATTTGGGCTAACAATCCAACAGACAGAGATGGACAATATATTGAACAAGTTTGGAAAGCAGTACATCATTACAAAAACTTGCTTACAGACACGAAAACAATTCTTGTTGGTGACTTTAACAGCAACACAATTTGGGACAAAAAACATAGACAAAGCAATCACTCGAATGTTGTAAAATTTTTGGAAGACAAAGGGATTTTCAGCACATATCATTTACATCGTAAGCAGACACAAGGAACAGAAGAACATCCAACGCTTTATATGTACAGACACAAAGACAAACCTTATCATATTGACTATTGTTTTGCTTCAAAAGACTTGTTGGACAAAGTAAACTCAGTTGAAATTGGTGACTTTGATGAATGGATAAAATATAGTGACCACGTTCCTGTTGTTATCACTTTTGACATCTAACACGAACAAGGGCGAACGTGCAACATTAGGTTTGGCATTATTGGGGCTTGACGAATATAGCCTCAACATTTGTTCTTTATTGTGCTTCGGTTCGGGCTTGACCTTATAAATTTGGCTTATGAATAAAACATAAGCAATATTGCAATTATCAACCTTGCTCACGGTCCGACAGAATGCTATTTCCCCAACAACGCCAAGCCTTTTTCGCAGTGTGAAAATTGTCGGGGCGGGGGTAGTCGCCCCGACAATAAGGTCATTCTGTTATTTGGATCACTTGGGAAGGACTATCCTACGGTTTCCAAGAATCCTTCAAAGTCACCGTCCTATTAAACACAGGCTGCTCCGGTGTGCAATATTTATCTTTACAGAAATAACCGATACGCATAAACTGGAATCGGTCCCCTTCATTACTCTCCAACAATGCCGGCTCTACCATAGCATCCGTGATGATTTCCAGTGAGTTAGGATTGACGCTCTTTTTGAAATCGTCTTCCGAACCAGGATCCTCTACTTGAAACAAGCGATCATATAAGCGCACTTCTGCTTTTTTAGCATGTTCTGCTGATAACCAATGTATTACACCTTGCACTTTTAGCCCCGAAGTATCTTGACCAGAGCGGCTTTCGGGGAAATACGTGCAATGCAATTCGGTTACATGACCCTCGCTGTCCTTGATCGCTTCATCGCAACGGATGATAAATGCCGATTTCAAACGCGTCATCGAACCCGGAGAAAGTCGGAAATATTTAGGTGGCGGATTTTCCATAAAATCATCCTGCTCGATATACAATTCGCGGGTAAATGCAATGCTGCGTTTGCCCGTTGATACATCTTCAGGGTTATTTTCGGTTTCCATCCACTCGGTTTGTCCTTCTGGCAAATTGGTAATCACCACTTTCAAAGGGCGCAACACCGCAATACGGCGCAAAGCGGTTTTGTTCAAATCCTCCCGCAAACAATATTCCAACAAGCCCACTTCATTTATTTTTTCGCGTTTGGCAATACCTGCACGTTTCACAAATTCCCTGAGGCTATTCGGCGTAAAACCACGACGGCGCATCCCAGCAATCGTTGGCATACGCGGATCGTCCCAACCATCCACGATATTTTCTAGTACCAATTGCTTGAGTTTGCGTTTGCTCATCACCGTATAAGTGAGGTTTACACGTGCAAATTCGTATTGTTTGGATGGATAAATACCCAAGGTATCGATACACCAATCGTAGAGTTCGCGGTGCGGAATAAACTCCAGTGTACACACCGAATGCGTTATTTTTTCGATACTATCGCTTTGACCATGCGCCCAGTCGTACATCGGATAAATACACCATTTGTCGCCGGTGCGGTGGTGGTGTGCGTGTTTGATGCGGTACAAGTACGGATCGCGCATGTGCATATTATTCGCTGCCATGTCGATTTTCGCCCGCAACGTGCAGTGCCCATCGGGGTACGCGCCGCTTTTCATTTTTTCAAACTCCGCTAGATTTTCTTCTGGACTTTTTTCGCGGTATTGATTACCCACGCCTGGTGAGGTCGGTGTACCTTTTTGCTTGGCTACTTCTTCTGGTGTAGAAAAATCGACATAAGCCTTACCTTGCTGGATCAAGGTTTTTGCCCATTCGTACAATTGCTCAAAATAATCAGAGGCATACAAAATCCGTGCGGGTTTAAAACCCAGCCATTGTATATCGTGGATAATGCCATCCACAAATTCCGTTTCTTCTGTTACTGGATTAGTATCGTCAAAACGCAAATTGGTTTCACCGCCAAATTTTTCGGCTGTACCAAAATTCAATACAATACTGGCGCAGTGGCCAATATGCAGATAACCATTCGGTTCCGGCGGAAAACGGGTCAAAACTTTTGGGTATTTGCCCGATTCAAGGTCGTTTTTTACAATTTCCTCAATAAAATTCAGTGATTCGGGCGCACTGACTGCCGCTGTTTCTTTATGCTCCATGTTTGCTTTATTCGAGGCGCAAAGGTAGCGTTTTTCTACATCAGGAATTCTTGGGGCACACTTTTTCTTTGTAAAAAATGTATGCTCCATTTGCAAATTTCAAAAAATTGAAAATTTGTGTAAAAAAGGGTACACTTATCTCTATAAAAAAGTATTGCCTACTTACAAATTTTGAAAAATTAAAATTTAGTGCAATAATGCCTACTTCTTACTTTTTTTAGCGAAAAAAAGAGTAAGCAAAAAACGCTTCGGCTGACGAAAAATGCGGTGCTTTTGCTTCCTCGCTCCGGCGGCGCCAAAAAAAACTCGCCGGACATTTAGACGGGCGCAAGCGCCGTAAAATCCGTTTGGCTCAAACACTTTTTGGCTTCATCCGCCTCCACTCAAGCAAAACCTGCATTTTTCTAAGGCCGGTCTTGCCACACTTGGGGAATTGTACTTTATCTAAAATTTCAAAATATATCATCAATATAAACGTATCCCCTTTAAAACTAGGGACAATCAAACAATTTCAGAACAAATCAAACAAAAGCCGTTTCTTTGCGGTTGAATTATGATCGATATTAAAAAAGTACCATCTCCTTGCTTCGTTTTGGATGAAGCCCTGCTCCGCAGCAACCTCGAACTGATCAACCGCGTTCAAAAAGAAGCGGGTGTTTCGGTTATTTTGGCCTTCAAAGGTTTTTCTATGTGGAGTGCATTTCCATTGGTGCGCCAATATTTGCCCAGCGCAACGGCTTCTTCGCTAAATGAAGCACGACTTTGTTTTGAGGAAATGCAGGTTAAGGCGCATACGTATTGTGTCGCTTACTACCCGAATGAATTTTCAAAAATTCTGAAATATTCGAGCCACGTTACATTCAACTCGGTGGCACAGTTTAACAAATACAAGTCGAAAGTTCAAAAATACCCCGAACACGTGAGTATGGGCATTCGTGTTAATCCAGAATGGTCACCCGTGGAAACCGCGCTGTACAACCCGGGCGATTCGACTGGCCGATTGGGTGCTACGGAAGAACATTTCAAAAAAGGACTACCCGAAGGCGTGGAAGGTTTGCATTTTCATGTACTTTGCGAAAGTAGTAGTTACGATTTGGAAAAAACATTGGTGCATTTTGAAGCCAAATTTGGTCATTTTTTACCACAATTGAAATGGGTTAATTTTGGTGGCGGTCACTTAATGACCCGTGCTGGATATGATGTAGATCACCTGATTTCGGTGCTAAAAGCCTTTAAAAACCGCTATCCTAACCTGTCTGTTACACTCGAACCGGGTAGTGCTATTGCTTGGGACACAGGTGTTTTGGTGGCTACCGTATTGGATATTGTAAAAAACAGGGGTGTGAAAACCGCGATTTTGAATACTTCGTTCACGGCGCACATGCCCGATACCTTGGAAATGCCTTATCGCCCGCGTGTACGAGGTGCTAACGCCGAACCAACCAAGGAAGATAAGCACCAATACCGACTGGGTGGCGTAAGTTGCCTCAGCGGCGATTATATGGACACTTACGCTTTTCCCGAAGCCTTAAAAATTGGACAAAAAATCGTATTTGAAGATATGATCCATTATACGATGGTAAAAACTACGACTTTTAATGGTGTATTGCATCCAAGTCTGGCGATTCAGCGCGAGGGTGGTGCATTGGAAGTGGTGAGGCGATTTGGTTATAAAGACTATAAGAATAGGTTGAGTTGATTGTCTAACCTTTCATCAGCAGCGACAAATAAAAGCCATCAAACCCTTCATCTTGCGGCAAAATACTGCGATCTTCCACTAGTTTCCAGTCTTTTCCAGCCTCCGAAGCCAAAAAAGTATCGACTTGGTTACGGTTTTCGGAAGGAAGAATACTACAAGTGGCATATACCATACTACCGCCCGACTTTACAATAGGGCTGTAGGATTGCAGGATTTCTTGTTGGGTATTGCGCAGGGTTTCGATCTGCTCCAAAGTGAGTTTCCACTTAGAATCCGGATTGCGGCGCAGTACACCGAGTCCGCTGCAAGGCACATCTAGTAAAAGCGCATCTGCTTTGCCGTAGAGGCGTTTGATGACCTTTCGGTTTTCAATTACACGGGTTTCAATATTGGTTGCACCGGCACGTCGGGCGCGTATTTTGAGTTCGTCGAGTTTCCAGGAAAGGGTATCCAAAGCGATCAATTGGCCCTTATTTTGCATCAAAGCCGCTAATTGAAGTGCCTTCCCTCCCCCACCGGCACAGGCATCTACCACGCGCATACCGGGCTTAGGTGCCAGCAAGGCCGCAACGGCTTGACTGCTATAATCCTGCACCTCAAACATACCCGCTTTAAAGGCTTGAGTGGCAAAAACATTCTTGCGGATCGTCAGTTTTAAAGCATCTGCATGGCCAACTGCTTGGGTTTCAATATTTTCTGCTTCTAGTGCCTTTTGTAGGGCATCGCGGGTGGTTTTGAGTGTATTGGTGCGCAAAACCACTACCGCAGGCACATTCAGGTTTTGCAGCGTTTTATCCCATGATGCGCCCAATTCGGCAACGCACAATTGATCCATCCAATCGGGAATACTTTCGCGAATTGGACGGTTTTGGGCCAATTCCTTGTATTTTTCAAAAATAGCATTGGGGCGTATGGGGTTAAACTCGCGCCATTCGGGGAGTTCAACAGGGGCTTCTTTGCTATTCCGCAAATGGCGGGTGAGTAAATAAATACCAATAATTTGCCAATAATCGGCTTCTACTTTGGGTTTACGCCCAAATAGTTCCACCAACAAACGGTAGTAACGCACCACTTCGTACGTCGTTTCGGCAATAAACGACCGATCGCGGCTACCCGCTTTGGGATTGGAGCGCAAGGCGTATTCAATCACCTTATCGGCGTACTGCTGATCGTTAAAAATACGCTGTAAAGCCTCGGCAACGGCGCGTACCAAGAGCGGATGAATATGAAAATTAGGAGCGGATGGATGGGTTCTTACAAACATCCCGAATTAAGCACCAAGGTAGTTTTTCAATAATTTGCTGCGATTAGTAGCGCGCAACTTATTGATGGCCTTGTCTTTAATTTGGCGTACACGCTCACGTGTCAACCCAAATTTATCACCAATATCTTCTAAAGACATCGGGTGTTCGATACCTAAGCCAAAATACAATTTGATAACATCGGCTTGGCGGTCGGTAAGTGTACCCAAAGAACGCTCGATTTCGCGGCGCAGTGAGTCGGCGTATTCCAAGTGCTGATCGGTACCTGGCATAGCGGTATTTTCCAATACATCGAGCAGTGAATTATCTTCACCTTCTACGAATGGCGCATCCATAGATACGTGGCGGGCGGCCACACCAAGGGTAGTTTCTACTTCATCGGTGGTGATTTCGAGCAAATCGGCCAATTCTTCTGCCGATGGTTCGCGTTCGTACTGCTGCTCCAATTCGGAGAACGCCTTATTAATTTTATTGAGCGAACCTACTTTATTCAACGGAAGGCGAACAATACGGCTTTGCTCGGCCAATGCCTGAAGGATACTTTGACGGATCCACCAAACGGCGTAAGAGATAAATTTAAAACCACGCGTTTCATCAAAACGTTGTGCGGCTTTGATCAAACCAAGATTGCCTTCATTAATCAAATCTGAAAGGCTAAGACCTTGATTTTGGTATTGTTTTGCAACTGAAACCACGAAACGAAGATTGGCTTTGGTCAATTTTTCCAAAGCGATTTGGTCTCCTTGCTTAATTCGTTTTGCCAAATCTACCTCTTCTTCGGGGGTAAGAAGGTCCACTTTTCCAATTTCCTGAAGATATTTCTCTAGCGACTGACTCTCGCGATTGGTAATGGACTTCGTTATTTTTAGTTGCCTCATGCTGTATATTTATAAATTTCGCCGCAAAGTTATGATTTTTTAGCGGCGTTTATCAATTTTTAAGTAATTTTTTAAGAAAATAATACTTGGTATAACAAAGGAGAGGTATCTTGGTTGCATTTTTTTTAAAATAAATTTGGCAAAAAACCAAATAAAATGCGGGTTTGTGGGCCGATAAATAGAACGACAGGGGGCAAACTTATGCTGTTTGATGCCAGCGGGTATCACACCTTTCCATAACTGCATTCCCAAATACTTTTTTAATTTTGCAATTTATCATAACATATTTATACTGATTAAAATCCAATACATTGCGCTGATCGGTTGTATCTTGGTTGTACTCGCTAATGCTTGTAAAGAGCAGCACAAAACGGCAGCCCTACCCTTTCCCAGTCCCGAATGGTCAAAATTACAACCCGCTCCTATGGGTTGGGACAGCACATTGACCGAAGCCGTTTTTTACGATAAAATGCTTGGTGCACTCGTAGGCGCTGCCATTGGCGATGCGATGGGCGCACCTACGGAAATGTGGCACCGCGATGCCATTCGTCCACAATGGGGCTATGTGGATACCTTTACGGATGTGATTCGCAACGCCGATGCAGAAGGCACTTGGGAAGATAATCTCCCGCCCGGCAGCACAACAGATGATACCCGCTGGAAATACTTTATGGGTCAATTCCTGCGTGCGCCCGAAACCAGCACCGATTCGTTGAATGGCCGTGTTTTTGCTCAATTTATCGTGGATGCTTACACAAGGGCGCAAAAACAGGCGCGCAACGTAACCAATTACGACCCAGAACCACTCGAACACGAACTGATGCAGGCAGCATGGTTGCAGGAATGGGCCAAAGTAGCCCAACCGTATTTGGCCAATAATGTAGATGCTTATTCGGAAGCCGTGGACAGGTTTTATGGCGGTGAATTGGCCTGTGGTGGCATGCTTTATGCGCCGCTGGTGGGTGCTTTTTTTCCTTCCAACCCTACAAAAGCCTATAACGAAGCATTTCGCCTTGGTTTTTTTGACATTGGTTATGCCCGCGATATTACTGGACTTACCGCTGCAATGGTATCGAAGGCCATGCAGCCAAGTGTGCCTTACGAGCGCATCACGCATGTATGCAGGACGATTGATCCCAAAAGATATGCCAATAGTCGGCTCGTGGGTCGCCGTTCTATGGCGTTTTTTATGGATGCCAAATCTATTGCTTATGAGGCCAAAAGCATTCAGAAACCCGACCTCAAATTGCCCCTTGTACTGCTCAAAACAAAACGTGATCCGCTGTACCTCACTCAAGTCAATAAGGCGTATGAACTGCTGGAGAAAAAACTGCAAGATATTCCGTTCCATGCCGGCGAAATACACCTGATTAACCTGACAGCATTAGAGTTTTCGGAGGGCGATTTTCAGAAAGCCATGGAATTTGTGGTCAATTTTGGACGCGACAACGATACTGTGGCTGCGGTAACGGGTACAATTTTAGGGGCTTGGTATGGGTATCAAAAACTGCCTGCGGGCTTGGCTAAAACGGCATTGGCGACCAATAAAAAGGTGCTTGGTTTTGATTTGGAACAATTGGCGGCTGATTTGACGGGGAAGTATTTTAGGGAGTGAAGGCTTACTTAGGTCTAACTTTATATATTGTTCCCTTATTAACACCCAGTTTTTCGATCTCCAACTCTTTGATAAGGTACAACAAATCCTTTCTGATGGATGCTCCGTTATAGTGTTGGAGGCCGCTCACGATGTCACTCAGTTTGACAGGCTGGTGCTGTCTGATATATTCCAATACCAATTTTTGTCTATCGTTCAAATACCCCCCTAAATCTCTAAATTCTTTTACTTTTTGCTCTAATTTATCAATCAGGTTAATCAAACTATCCAGAAAAAACAATAGCCATTTATCAATTCGTTCTTTATCATTGTATCTATCTTTTTGCCCATCCATCAATGCTTGATAATAGGCTGTTTTATCATGCTCAATAATATGTTCCAAAGAAACATATTGTACAAAATTATACCCATTTTTGAGCAATAGTAAACTTGTTAAAAGCCGAGAAAGCCGCCCATTCCCATCCTGATAAGGGTGAATAGACAAAAATTCATAGATACAAGTCGCAATAACAATTAATGGATGAATATCCTGTTTTTGAATGGATTCGTTGGTCCAATTGACTAAATCCTCCATCTCTTTCTGCACCAGATAGGGCTCTGTGGTCTTGAAAATAACCCTTGCAGTACCATCGGGATACGTTGCAACCACTTGGTTGGTTACTTCTTTATAGCGTCCTCTATGTCGGTCATCTTTACTGCTGTATTTGAGCAACAAGTTATGTAATCCATGAATATTGTATATAGAGAAGTCAATATCTGAATAGTTCGCTAAAACGGTCTCTAGCGTATCGTAATACCCAACGACCTCCTGCTCTTCTCTACTTTGAAGTTTCGATATTTTCAAGTTTTTAATTAGCGTACTAATTTCTGCATCCGTCAGCGTGCTTCCTTCTATACGGGTAGAAGAACCGATACTTTGAATCGTTGCTATTTTTCGTAATTCTTTTAGATATCTATTTTCGTCTTGATCCAAACTTTTCCATACGCCTTTAAATTGGTCAATCCTGCTGATCTGTTGGATCATTCTTTGAGTAGTAGTAAAGTTGAACTGTAATTTTTGTTCCATAAAAATATCGATAAATTATCTGCAAAGTACCGATAAATTTATCATTTATCCAAATGTTACCTGTATTTTATCGAAATCTTATCTATATTTTATCCATATAATAGTAAAACAACCCCAAAAATATTATTTTGCAACCCAAAAGCGCATCTAATTCAACAGTACTAAGTCGCCATTTCACCTCCAAGTGTAAAAACCGTTATTTCCGGTCTTACATTAAACCTCACCTGCCATGTATGTCCTAATGCCCGATTGATATACAATGTACGGCCTCCGCTCAGTTCAAATTGCCCGCTGGTATAATTTCTATTCTTTACAGGCAACACAGGAGGGTCTAAAAACGGCGGCTTACACTGTCCGCCATGTGTATGACCCGACAGTATCCAACTACTGTAATCGCCCCAAATGGGTTCATCGGCCATATCGGGATTGTGGCAAAGTACTAGATTGGCTTTGGAGTGGTCAATATCTTTTAGCAATTTGTAAGGGTTAAAATTCGTACCCCAATAATCATCTAAGCCAATAATGGATAGTCCATGCACTTCTTGGGTTTCATTGCGCAACATGGTGATACCACGGTCGGTGAGTATCTGCACAATTTTGTCGGCCACTTTGCTTTCCGACCAATTTTTGCCGTAATCGTGGTTGCCCAATATACCGATTGTGGCCAACTGCCCAACAACAACGTGTTCAAACACTTCAGCCAATTGCTTAAATTGTTTTGCTGATTCGTAACTTACGAAATCGCCGGTATAAACCACAATATCTGGTTGGTACTTTTTGGCTTCGTCGAGCGCGTCCATGAGGTATTTTCGATCAAAACGATCACCGACGTGTAAATCACTGATTTGCATAAGGGTTTTACCCACCAAGTCTTTCGGCAGGTTTTTGATTGCCATCTTTTGATGTACAAATTCGAGCCAAAAAGGCTCTATTTGCCAGCTATACAGGCCGGTAAAGGCGGCGGCGGCACCGCATTGTAGTATTTTTTTGATAAATCGTTTTCTATTCATTGTGTGTGTTTGTTAATTTTTCTAGTTTCCCATAAACCCCATCTCAAAAGGCGATGGTGCCGATCTCCAGAATTGTGCGGGGTTAAATCCACCTTCAAATTCATTTGAGACCAACTTGAGGTACGTGTCGTTTGTTGCATCACTTCCTTTATGATTTCGATAAGTTGCAAATACCCTGTACTTAGTTTTATATAGACCTTCAAAAACTGGAACAGTATAAGTCCAACAATGATTAGGTTCAAGAAATATACAGAAAGTATCGTTCATGCAATCGCCAAACGTTTCTATAAAAGTGGTTCGCCATACGCCATGTACGTCTAGGGCTTCCAACCCCATCTCCATGCCCATACCGAAGGTATCAAATTGCACCTTTTTATTTGACCGATTTACCACGTAAAAACGATATCCGAGCCATTTGCCTTCAATTGTATCATATTTGCTACAATCAACTCTAATAGAAAAGGTATCCGCAGCACAACCAAGGGCATTTAAAAACGCCATCTCGCTTGTAGTTGGTTGATCCGAAATCTTTTTTTTGGAGGTATAACAGCCATAAGGTAAAGCATAATCAATATTCAGTTTTCTAACAATATCACTTGGGGTGTATCGCCAGATAATTTGCCCATTCCTGTTTATATAGGCCATTTTACCATTAATATTAACCCGAAGTATGCCATTAACAAAACCCCGCAGATCAAAATAATCAAAACAAGGTTGAACAAGTATTTTTCCTCGCGTATCACTTACACCGTAACGTTCTATTGTGGTGTAATCTTTGAGATCTACTCTTGCTTTAAAAAAGAAATAGTCGTCAATGATGCCAATATAATCTATATCTTCATACTTTTCTTCCACTACAAAGTTACCTGACTTATTAATTAGGCCAAAAGTCCGTCCATTCCGCGACGCGAATGCTAACCCGTTCTTGAATTTTCCATTTAGCAATATTTTACCAAAAGGTGCTGGATTTACGATATTCATTGAACTGTCAATTAAATAAATTTCCCGGTTAGGCTTATGCTCAACAAATGCCCGTCCTTCGCTAAATGCAGTCACTGATTCGATTGTTGTATCATTCAATATAATTTTGCCATTAAGATGAATATATCCGGGATAGGAATATGAGGGAGAACGGTCAAAATAGGGCTCTTTACGCCAGTATTTGTACAGTTTAACAATAGCGATGCTATCTACAAATTCGGATTCTAAAGGGCCGTGTTTTTCAGACGGCAGGTATTCAAACCTTAAATCTCCTTTGGTATTTATGAACCCAATCCGATTTTCGTATGTTTTTGGCTGATTTTTGATTTCAACTTTTGCAACGCCATTTTTAAATGGATGAATCATAGCATATTTACCAAAAGGGACAATTAAATTACCCTTTGCATCCTTCACTCCATACTGGAATTCGCCTTTATCGCTGTCGTATCTCTCCATTACGAGAAGATCAGAAAAGGCATTATTTTGGCATATAATGTCATTTCCATTTTTTGATGATTGATATTGAGCCAAAAGTGTCAGAAAATACACACCATCAAGATTAATTCCAGGGCTGTTTAATGTAGAAAGAGCTAAATCTTTTGGAATCATACCCTTCGTATCAATCTGGAATACTAGACTATCTTTTACCACCACTGCTAATCCATCCTCAAAAGGCAACGCAAAATCGTACTCTGGCTGGATCACAAATACCCCTTTTTTATTGATATATCCCCAATATCCCTCTGCTCGTGCAGGTGCCAGATTGTTATTAAAATCCCCAGCATTCCGGAATTGGGGCTTGATTACTACCTTTCCTCGTTCATTGATGTAGCCAAAGCGGTTATTTTTTTCAATTGGGTACAAATGAATGCTTTTCTGGCCTTGAGCAGCCATTAAAGTTAAAAGGAAAATACTAATTAAAATATATTTGTAGTGCATAATTGAATTGGATTTGAATGATGGAGTATTTTGACAAACGCTAATTGCGTATTGTATATTTTTTGTTAATTGATCGTATTGTCTATTACCCGAATTATAGTTAAATCATCGCTTGGTTTCAATCCATATTCTTCTTCCAGTTCGAGTATCTTATTTTTTAGCATATTCGGATTATGATTATTCGTCGTATCGAACAAAAGCATTTCGATTATTTTTTCTTCACTGATCGGTTCGTATTTTTGGTTATTGAACGGCTTAAACGTAAATATTCCATCCGTAGAAATACTTAAATCTTGAATATTTTTGAGGCTTAATACTTGTGTTTGCATCGAAAACCAATCATCAAAATTTTCGTTCAAATGATAACCTAAATAATCTGGTTTGTTATCTTGGTCATATTCAAAAAGTTGTCCGTTACAGGCAATTAGCCCATCTCCGATTACGATTATTTCGGCTGTTTTATCAGCCGTATTGAGTATTCCCAAAATTAAAGTGTTCAAAAGTTCTTCTCTTTCCAGCCCAATTTTACTTTTCATTTCTGCCAAATCCTTAAAAAGTTGGCGCAATACATCTTTCAGCAGTTCATTTGTATTTTTCTCTTTTTGCTGTATAAATGCTTTATAATCTTCTTCTTTTGCAATTCTTTTTAGCAATTTAGCAGTCAATGTGGATGAAAAATGGCTTTCTATTGCTGCCGAACAGCCATCCATGACCGCAAGCAAGCGTTTATTTTTGCCTATTTCGCTTGAAAACAAGCTGTCTTCATTATGATTGGTATGAAATTGGCCAATTATTGTAATATCGTATTTTGTCATTGATTATTGTCTGATTGGTTATTATACACTCAAATGACAGGTTATCCCCATATATACTGAGCGTTGTTAGGTTTTGTGTATAGATTTATGGGTCACAGTAGGATTTTCATGTACAAAACCTACAGAGCCGAAGTATACCAAAACAAATAATTAGACGCAAATATATGAATATTTTTTTAAACACCAAATCATCCAACCTCTTTTAACTTATCCACCTCTTTCTTAAGCATAGGTATAAACCGCATCATATTCTTTGGCAAATATTCCGATACACACCAACCAACACACCACCACCAAAATAATTTTCAAAAAAAATAGTAAAACCCACTACTTTTACCCTCTACGAAAGTACAATTTATATTCACAATATCGCATCAGTACATGAAAATACCACAACTATTATTTGCTTTTTTTGTATTTTGGTTATTTGCCCAATCTTGCGGCAGCACCCAAAAAACACCTGTTTCAGACCTTTCCCAGGCCAACTACAAAAACCCGGCCTTGCCCGTAGAAGCACGTACACGCGACCTGCTTGCACGTATGACCCTCGACGAAAAAGTAGCACAGTTGCAGTGCCTATGGAATTCCACCCGTAAAATGATGGATAAATCCGGCGCATTATTACCCGATTCCGCTGCAAAGTATATGCCTTATGGTATCGGGCAGATTGCTCGCCCGAAAGAAGGATTTGCTGGAAATGGCAACTTCCCAGGTCGTACCCCCGAAAACACCGTAGAATACACCAACGCTGTTCAACGTTTTTTGCGCGAAAAAACAC
Source organism: Chitinophagales bacterium (assembly GCA_043764095.1). Classification (GTDB taxonomy): domain Bacteria; phylum Bacteroidota; class Bacteroidia; order Chitinophagales; family Saprospiraceae; genus M3007. The sequence continues at coordinate 49,927 of JAYUKX010000020.1, read as the reverse complement.
GTTTGGGCATTCCGGCAGTTATGCACGAAGAATCGCTCCACGGCTATGTTTCCCGCGATGCCACTGCATTCCCGCAGGCGATTGGTATTGCATCCACCTGGAACCCCGAACTCGTGGAAAAAGCCTTTGATATTGCTGCCCGTGAAGCACGTTCTTGTGGCAACCATTTGGCGCTAGCACCGGTCGTAGATATTACCCGCGACCCGCGTTGGGGGCGTACCGAAGAAACGTATGGCGAAGACCCTTATTTGGCAGGCGAAATAGGTTTGGCCGCTGTTCGTGGTTTTCAAGGCCGTTCGGGAAAGATTGATAATGAGCATGTTATGGCTACATTGAAACACATGACTGGTCACGGCCAACCAGAAGGTGGCAACAATATTGGCCCCGCTCCTACCCCAAAACGCTTGGTGATGGAGCAGTTTTTACCGCCATTTAAAAAATGTATTCAAGAAGGCCACGCGATGAATGTGATGGCTTCTTACAACGAAATTGACGGCGTACCTTCGCATAATTCGACTTGGTTACTCCAAGATATTTTGAGAAAAGAATGGGGATTTCAAGGTGCTGTGGTGAGCGATTATTACGCGGTTGTTGAACTTTATCGCCGCCATAGAGTGGCCACTAGCGTGAAAGATGCTGCTAAAAAAGCACTCTTAACTGGGGTAGATGTTGAAACACCCGATCCAGATACCTATATTTATTTGAAGGAAATTTTTGCTAATAGCGAATTGCCCATTGCCGTTTTGGATACGGCGGTAGCACGTGTTTTGCGCCAAAAATTTGCGCTAGGTTTATTTGAAAATCCTTATGCCGATGCCGAAAAGGCAAAACGCACCGTGGGCGCACCCGAAAGCGTACCTGTTGCGCTAAAAGCCGCCGAAGAAGCCATTGTATTGTTAAAAAACCAAGGTAATTTGGCACCGATTAGCACGGATAAATACAAGACGATTGCAGTGATCGGACCAAATGCCGATAAAACCCTTTTGGGGGGCTATTCGGATCAACCGCGCCATTTTACCACGGTTTTGCAGGGAATTAAAAACAAAGTGGGCAACAAAGCCAAGGTGGTATATGCCGAAGGTTGCGGGATTACTAACCCTTGCTCTTGGTATAAAGATCCGGTAAGCCTTACCGACCGCGCAACCGACCGACGTAAGGTATTGGAAGCCGTACAAGTGGCCAAACAAGCGGATATTGTTATTTTAGCATTGGGTGGAAATGAGTGTGAAAGCCGCGAAGCTTGGGCAGAATCGCATTTGGGCGACCAAACAACGATGGATTTACAAGGGCTACAAGATTCATTGGTCGATGCGATACATACTTTGGGCAAACCGACCATTTGTGTGCTGCTCAATGGACGGCCATATAGTATCAATAACATTAACCAAAAAATACCTACTATTTTTGAATGCTGGTATCTCGGTCAGGAAACAGGTGATGCTATTGCCAATACTATTTTTGGCGATAATAACCCCAGTGGCCGTTTACCGATTACTTTTCCGCGTTCAGTGGGACATTTGCCTGTATATTATAGCCACAAGCCGACTGCCCGCAGGGGTTATCTTTTTGACGATGTAAGTCCGTTATTCGTTTTTGGCGAAGGCATGAGTTATACCAGTTTTGAATATGGCGCGCCTGTTTTGGCCAAAAACAGTATCAACAACAACGAATCCGTAACGGTAACAGTAACCGTTAAAAACACGGGCAGCCGTGCGGGCAAAACAGTAGTACAGTGCTATGTCCGCGACCTGTACGCATCTGTGACCAGACCAGTAAAGGAATTGAAAGATTTTACCAAAATTGACCTAAAACCGGGCGAATCCAAGACCATTTCATTTATCATTACACCCGAAAAACTAATGATGTTGGATTACAATATGAACTGGGTAGTAGAATCCGGTGATTTTGAGATTATGACGGGTAGTTCGAGTAAGGATGCCGATTTAAAGAAGGTTGTTCTGACGGTGAAGTAACTACATTGCGTACCTTCGCGCCATGCCAATATCCATACTATTACTTGTACTGCTCTCTTCATTTATCCATGCCGGATGGAATTATCTATCCAAAACCATTCCGGGAGGGCCGCTTTTTGTTTGGTTATTGGCCGTTGTGATGTCGGTGATATTATTACCTGCATCGGCTTTGTACTTATGGCGTTATGGGTTTGATTGGAGTACTACAAATATCATCGCTTTGTTTGTTACAGGGATCATACACACTGCGTATTTTTTGGTATTACAAAAAGGGTACTCGGAAGGTGATTTATCGGTGGTGTATCCGTTGGCACGTGGCATGGGGCCTGTATTTTCGGGATTTGGGGCGTTTTTGTTTTTAGGCGAAAAAATTAGTTTACAAGATATATTTGGGCTGCTTTGCGTAGGCGTAGGCGCGATGGTCATTGGCGGATTTAGTATAAAAAAAATATTGGGAAAAGATCCGATAGCGCAACGAGATGACCGCTTAACAAAGGGCATCTATTACGGTATAGCAACGGGTTTTCTCATTTCGTGTTATACTATTTACGACGGGTATTGTGTAAAAGTGCTGGCCATTGCGCCTATTTTGGTGGAATACACCGCGCACCCGATGCGACTTTTATTGCTGATGCCGCATGCCTTAAAAAACCGTGCGGAGGTAAAGGCGATTTGGTTGGGGCATTGGTTTAAAATATTGGTCATCAGTATCGTAAGTCCGCTGGCGTTTATACTGGTTTTGTATGCCATGAAAAGCGCGCCGGTACATGCTGTGGCGCCCATTCGCGAGTTTAGTATTGTAATAGGCGTGTTATTAGGGGCTAAATTACTGGCGGAGGAACAAATGAAAGTGCGGTTGATGGGTTCGGGATTGATCTTGTTGGGGATTGTTTTGTTAGCGTTTGGGTAAGGAACGAGATTCCTAAAAAAGCATGAGCCATTCTGCAAAAATGCGGAATGACTCATGTTACCAAACTCTATCTATTTACTATTTACTCGCTTACTTATTTCTTACCGATCAATTTCTTGAATCGATTTGCGCTACCACCCAATTGCACTTTAACAGCCTCGAGGGTAGTGAACATAATTTCTTGGTTTTTGGCTGCCAATTTAAGACCGCTTTTTACCGCTTTTTCGGTTACTTGCTGCCATTTTTCTCCATTTACTGTTACACCTTCGATGATTTCTTCGGCAGTTTCCAAAGCGTAATTATTGGTATTTTTAACTGCTTTTTTCAAATCAGCCAAACGCTCTGTTACGTTGATGCTTTCCATTGCTTCTTTTGCCAATTTAGTGGCAGTTGCGCGCAATTCTTTGGTGTTTTCTTTTGCATCAGCGATCATATCTGCTGCGTTTTCTTTCAAGTCTTTGCTTACTTTTTTTGCTAATTTAGTAGCAGCAGCACGCAATTCTTTGGTATTATCTTTTGCGTCGGCGATTACTTCGGTAGCCGTTGCTTTGATTTGAGTATTTACGTTCTTTGCCAATTGAGCGGCAGCAGTACGTACTTCTTTGGTATTTTCTTTTACATCTTCCATTACTTCGGTAGCCGTTGCTTTGATTTCATTGTTTACAGATTTAGCCGTTGCTTTGATTTTGTTTACGCTCTCCGTAAAATCAATTTTCTCTGCGGTTTCTTTAACGGCCTGAGTAGCCATGGTATTTATTTTTTTACCACCGTTTACTACGTCAGTTACAAATTCTTCTGCGGTTTCTTTCACTTGCTCATTTACGTTTTTAGCAGCAGTTGCTACTTTTTGCGTTTTTTTAGCGATAGTGTTCTCTACTTTTTTTGTCGTCTTGGTGGCTGTTGCCTTTGCTGTATTTGCCATTTTATTTTACTTGTTTAAGTATTTTAAATTTGATGCTGCAAAGTTGGGGAAGTGGAGTTACAGATAAGTTACAAAAAGGTGGAAGTGGATATTTTTGAAAAAAAACTTACAAACTTGTAATTTTCTTATATAATTGTTTAGTTTCGGGTAGTGGCCCAATTCCCATTTCTTCCATCAATACCTTTTCGCATTGTTGGTAGGTTTTAATCGCCATTGGTCGGTTGCCTTTGCGCAACCAGGCTTCCATCTGAATACGATAAGCATCTTCCCAAGCGGCATCAATGAGTAGTGCTTGTTGGGAAAGGCGGACACTTTCCATCGGGTTTTCGTCCAGCAATAGTTCGCTCAATGTAATAATAGCGCCCAGCGCCAATACTTGTAAGCGTTCTCTTTCATCGCAAGACCAATCCTCATAAATACGATCGGGCAAATAAACACCTTTGTGCAATGCTATGGCCTCGCGATAGGCGGCATTTGCGAGGGCAGGATGATCCGCAAAACATTGGTTACCCAAGGCAATATAATCTTCCATCGCATCGGCATCTACCCATATTTCTGCGCGATTGAGTTGATAGGTAAGTCCTTGTCGGGCGATATAACGCGCATCGGAATGGCTTTTCCGAGTAGGTTCCAGCACCTTATTAATGCCGTGTAAAGCCACTTTAAATGATTGGTCATCGGCATCATCTTCCCAAAGCCGATCCATAATTTGCTCCTTGTGTTGGGCTTTTCGGTGGCGCGCCGTAACAAAATATTGAAATAACTGGACGGTTTTATCGCGCCCCCATGCTTTGGGCAACACCCCTACCCCATCGCGGCTCACCTCGAATCCGCCCAGTGTTTGCACCGAGATGGAGGCCGATGCCCGTTTGGCCATGATGGCTTCCAGTTGACTTTCAAATCCTAACATCACGTTTCGGGGTTATTTAGTTTTTTTTGAAAGCGTATCTACTTTTTTATGTAGTGCCTGGATTTCGTTCGACATCATTTCCATGGCGTGCATCATATTTTTAAAATCGGCTTTTGAAACACCTCGAAATTCGTCAATTTCCAGTTTTTGTCCGAGCGTATCCTCTATCCTTTGATTAATGGCATCGCCGACATGCGACATTTGTTCTTGGATTTGGGCCACCTGCTTTTTAGGATCTTTTAAGGATTCGCGGACTATTTTTGGCGTTTCAGCGGCTACACGTTTCCAGAGGTCGTAACTTTTAGCCAAAATGCCTTTTTGTTCTTCGGGCGATTTATCTTCCACTTGCAGCATGGTGAGTTCGGCTAGTTTTTCTTGTACAAAACCGACGGCTTCATCAAACTCGGAGAAACGCTTTTCGTCGCCACCTTGCACGTGACGGATATTGCCGCGCCATTGGATTTGAGGTTCTCCTTGGTCGTTTTTGAATATTTTTTGGGTAAATCGCAGTACAAATGATGCGGTTTCGTCTTTTTTTGTGGACATGAGTGTGTATGTTTGAGGCAAAAATACGAAAAACTGATGAATGGTAAGTATTTATACGGCTTCGGGAACGAGAAAACATTTTTCCAATATTTCCAAATTTAACTAACTTCGCCCCTAGTTTTTCATTCCGCATACCGTACAAACATCTATCAGTCCATCAGTATTATGAAAAAAAAGATCACTCAATTGCTTAGCAATCCCGATATCCAGCCTATTTCTGGTATGGATGCTGCTTTTTTATACGCCGAAACACCTACCAGCCACATGCACGTGGGTTCGGTTATTATTATTGAAGGCTCTTTGAAATTTGAGGATTTTCGCGATATTATTCATTCGAGGATCCACATGATTCAAAAATTGAGGCAACGATTGATGTATGTGCCACTGAGCGTTGATTACCCGTATTGGGTGGACGATCCTAATTTTGATATTGCGCTGCATATTAATCATATTGCGCTGCCAAAGCCAGGCGATTGGAAACAATTGCGCAAAATTGCCTCCCAAAACTTTAGCGAACCACTGGACCAATCGCGCGCCCTGTGGTCGATGACCTTTGTGGAAGGTTTGGATAATATTCCACAAGTTCCTGCGGGATCGGTGGCGATTATTTCCAAAATTCACCACGTAGCCTTGGATGGCGGTGCGGCTGGTGGACTACTCGCGCTTTTCTTGGATATGACCGCCGAAAAAGTGGATATTCCGGCACCACGCCCTTTCAAACCGAAACCATTACCCAATGAACTTTCTTTGGTGATGAAAAGTGCGCTCAGTTTTGCGGAAGAACCTTTGAAATTCCCCAAATTGATGTTCAATACCGTATCTGCCACCCTAAAAGCAGGTTTTTTGACTCGTGTACAACGCCAACAATTACCCACCGCACCCTTTACGGCACCACATACACCTATTAATGGCATTATTTCTTCGCGTCGTTTGTGGAATACAGCCATTCTTTCGCTGGATCGGGTGGTCGCGCTCAAAAAAACGATGGGCTCTACGGTAAATGATATACTATTGGCGATATGCGCTGGTGCATTGCGGCGTTATTTGGACGAAAAAGGAAAATTACCCACCCAGCCGCTGGTCGCGATGGTACCCATTTCAACCCGCGCAGCAGGCGATGATAACCTCGATAATCAACTTTCGGCTATGTTGGTTCAATTGGCAACCAATATTGAAGATCCGATTGAACGCCTCGAAACGATTCAAGAAAATACGTCGCGGGGCAAAACTTACCACGGGGCAATCGGGGCAAAAACACTGGCTGGAATGGCGGAGGCCGTGCCATTTGGCGTGGCCAATCAAGCCGCACGCTTGTACTCCCGTTTCCAAATTTCGGAAATGCACAAACCCGTTTTTAACGTTGCCATCACCAATGTGCCAGGGCCCAATATGCCCCTCTACCTCAATGGCCACAAAATGCTGGCGGTAATGGGATCTGCTCCAATTTTGGATGGTATGGGATTGATTATCACTATATTAAGTTATAATGGCATTATTACGATAAGCCCGATTTCCGATGTAAAATCAATGCCGGATTTGGATGATTTTACACGTTATCTCCGCGAATCGGCGAATGAATTAGAAGCCGCCATTTTGAAACATGGTAAGAAAAAACAAAAGACAAAAGTAAAAAAAGAGGAACGCCCTGCATCGGATAAACTGTTTAATGACCTCCATCAATTCTTGCAGGCAATGCCCGATAATGGCAAACCCAAGAGCGGTTTGTTCCAGTTCTATATTAAAGGTGCTGTGCCTGCGGAATGGGTAGTCGATATCAGTAAGTATCCGGGCAGCGCGACGGCTGGCAAAACAGAAAACCCAGACACCACATTTACGATTGAAGATGAGCATTTGATGAAAATTGCTAGTGGGCAATTGGATTTCCAAACGGCATTTATTCAAGGAAGACTCAGCGTGGACGGCGATTTTGCGATGGCAATGAAGGTAGGACGGATTTTGGAAAAAATGAAAGAATCCAAAAAATAAGAAATGGCGAATAAAACCTCACAACATATTTTGGGTACCGCCGCAAATTTGCTTGGATTTTGCCTCTTTGTCATTACATCACTTCATTTGACCAATAGAACGGAGAATAATTATATTGACGAATTTACCTCTATTATTGCGCTGTTTTTGACGGTTTCTTCCGTGCTTTCTTTTATCTCGATAAGGACAGAAAACCCAAATCGGGAATATAGACTTGAGCAAATTGCAGATTATATATTTATCATTTCACTCGTTGGAATATTTGGGATTATTGCATTTATTATTATTAATTTTTGGCAGAAGTGAGACACTTTTTTTGAGGAGAAAATTGGTATTTTCGGGGGAAAACGATTAAAAACAACTACTTTTGGACATGATTTTTGCTAAAATGGCTCTTTATAAATTAGCACTAATCAGATGTAAATACAAGCATATGTAAAACTCGGACTACACCTTGTTAACAGTATAATTTTATTCCTAAAAGTCGAAAAAACAGAACAACACTTTTAAATACTTTATAATAAAATTATTAGCATAATAGTGATCTATGTAACATCGTACATCAGACTAAACCCTCCTTTCCCCTAGTTCATTCGATTTTTTCCCGCATTCATTGTTTTGTAGTTGACCAGCAAATACGTTCAATATAGTTTTGCACTGTATTCAAGCGTTTAACAAAAAATAATTATAACAATGAACAGAGAATTAATTTTTTTAAGGACTTTTGCACTAACTACTGGAATTGGAATGATTTTTATGGCCACATCTGCATTCCAAAAGAGCGGCAATCAAAAATTTAGTGAAATTGATGTGGAACGAATCAATATTGTAGAGCAAGACGGTAGCGTAAAAATGGTGATTACTAATGTAGGGCGTTTCCCCAACGGGAAGGACAAAATTAACGGAAGGCCAACCAACGAAGATCGAAAAAAGAGATCGGGTATGTTATTTTTTAACGAAGATGGTTTAGAATGCGGAGGCTTAATTTATGATGGGCAAAAAACATCAAAAGGCCATAGCGCAGGGTTTTCATTAACCTACGACCAATACGATGGCGATCAGGTGATGCAGTTACTCACCCAAGATTATCGGGAGGGAGACAAAAGATTTGTGACTAGTGGTTTGATGTTTAATGACCGACCAACTAAAGAATCGCAGGCTAGAACAGCAGAGATTATGAAAGAGTTAGATATCCTTGGTAAAAAAGACCCTAAAGCCATGGAGGAAAAATACAAAGTGTATGAAGCACAAGGATTGATTGGCGGTGCTCCTCGTGTAATGCTCGGAAAATCGAGGAATGAAAATAATGGCCTGTTCCTTTTTGATAACAAGGGAATGCCCAGGGCTATGTTTTATGTGGACAAAGAAAACAATGCTAAACTTGACTTTTTTGATGAGGCAGGCAATACCATATTTTCATTACCTGAAAAGAGTAAGTAAAGCAAAATCTTAGGCCCAAAAAATAGGTTTGTAAAATTGCAGGCCTATTTTTTGGTATATTTATCCATCAAATTTGTAATGAGAAATTGGCTTAAAAAAATATACCTTAACCGATACTTCCTACTGTTCATTATGCTGTTTGCTTATGTACAGTCCATCCATATACGGATATCCGCTAGAGAGGAAATTAATGCCTACACATTCACGCCTGAAGCAGTTTTGTTTTCATTATTTCAAGTTGGAGTGCTGTTTGTAATCATACTTACTGTTATCAAAAAATGGCAGAAATCAGATGTTTTTAGTACCAAAGAAATGCTAAAGATATTTGGCTCGTCGCTCATCATATATCTGCTAACGATGAAGTTAAGCGGATTGTTTATCTCTTTTATATTTGATACCATTGAGCGAAATTTTAACCGCGCAACCTTTTTCTTTACGCTGTTCTCCGACTTTCTGAACGGATTTATTTATGGTAGTTTTTTCCTCGCTTATTATTATTACAACAAAAGTAAAAACCATCAACTGCAATTGGCCAGCTATCATCAGGCACTTGCTGAAAGTAAAATTTACCACCTAAAATCACAACTCAATCCGCATTTTTTGTTTAATAATCTAAATGTGTTGGACCAATTAATTGAAGAAGATAAACACAAAGCATCTGATTTTTTGAACGAATTTTCTGAAATTTATCGGTATGTTTTGCAGGCTTCGGATAAAAATCTCATTAGCCTCCACGAAGAATTGGCGTTTGCTGCGCAATATTTCAATCTCATACGGCATAAATACGGTACTGCTTATCAAATGAACATTGAAAGCAAAAACACACATGGTTATATCGTACCGTTAACGCTGCAATTACTCATCGAAAATGCCGTTCAGCACAACCTAGGAACCGAAGGAAATCCGATTTTTATCACCATAAATATAGATGAAAACATACGTACCTCCAACAATATACACCTGAAAAAAAACGTAAAATCAACATACGGACGAGCATTGAGCAATGTACAAGAACAATATAAATTATTAGCCAAAACCCCTATTGAAATACAGCAATCGAACAACGCTTTTTCGGTCATTATCCCTATTATTCATTCAAAATAGATATGATAAAAATACTTATCCTAGAGGACGAAATTCCGGCAAGAAAAAAACTGAAGCGATTTCTTGGAGAACTGGACACCCCAATAGAAATCATTGCAGAAATTGATACTGTGGCAATGGGTATTTCTTTTTTGAAGCGTAATTCAGTGGATTTAATAGTTTCAGACATCGAACTGCTGGACGGTAATTCTTTTGAGATTTACAATCAAGTTGCGCTTTCCTGTCCCATCATTTTCACAACCGCTTATGACCAGTTTTGGATGAATGCTTTTGATAGCAACGGAATTGCTTATTTACTAAAACCTTTTTCTAAAGACCGTTTTCAGAAGGCTTGGGACAAATTTCTACTCTTCAGAAATACACCAAATGATGCCGATCAATTCCTAAGCAATATTACAAAAATATTGGAGCAGAGCTTTGCTAAAAAAGCGTTCAAAAAACGGTTTACGGTGCATCATCGTCAGGGTATTTATTTCTTAGATACAGAAAATATCAGTTTTTTTGAAGCCAACGAGGGAGCGGCTTTTGCTTACGACACCACGGGTAAAAAGCACTTAATGACTGAATCTACGTTAAAAGAAATAGAAACAATGCTGAATCCCTCGGATTTTTTTAGGATCAACCGAAGCGAACTTGTCCATAAAATACACATCGAAAAAATAGAATACTATACCAAAAACGCTTTGGCTATACGACTAAAAGGTTGCCAAAAACATCTTATAACGAGCCAAGGCAATACCGCGCAGTTCCGAATTTGGATAGAAGCGTAAAGAGCAATTGCCTAACAAGGTATTGCTTATTACCTCAGCAAAGGTGTTAAAAGCAATGGAGCATTTGGAATTCGTATTACCTTTGTGCCATAGATAGTACCCGAATTTAAGGTAAACTCAACCAATTAAATACACAGCAGTATATGCGGACAATTACATCCACAATAGCGTTCATTTTTGCGCTAACCCATATTTTTGGACAAGCAGAAAATGAGCATCTAAAAATCTCACATCTTACAGGAGATTTTTATATTTATACAACTTACAATACATACCAAGACAGTCAAGTGCCCGCAAATGGTATGTATCTCGTTACGAACAACGGCGTTGTTATGTTTGATACACCTTGGGATACAACACAATTCCAACCCTTGCTCGACAGCATCAAATTGAAGCATAACGAGCGTGTGGTTATGTGCTTTGCAACGCATTGGCATAGTGATAAAACAGCAGGACTTGAATATTACAAGCAACAGGGCATTAAAACTTACACTACTGTTCTTACAGACCAATTGAGCAAAAAAAATAATAAAAAGAGAGCCGAATTTTTAATGGTAAATGATACTGTCTTTCATGTAGGACAATATTCTTTTGAAACTTATTACCCCGGACAAGGACATACTGAAGATAATATTATCATCTGGTTTAAACAAGAAAAAATACTCTATGGTGGTTGCTTAATAAAAGGTGCTGATGCTGAAGATTTAGGTTATTTGGACGACGGAAATAGAACTGAATATGCATCTACGCTAAAAAAAGTGCAGAAAAAATGCCGAAAACCAAAGTTTATTATCGTAGCACATAGTGATTGGAAAAACATAAATTCGTTGAAACATTCTATAATGATGGCAAAGGAACTTAAAAATAATACTAAATAGGCACGCACGGTCATGCGTCTGGGGGCGTAGAGACGCATGGTCATGCGTCTGGGGGCGTAGATGCACGGCCGTGCGTCTGGGGGCGTAGATGCACGGCCGTGCGTCTGGGGGCGTAGATGCACGGTCATGCGTCTGGGGGCGTAGATGCACGGTCATGCGTCTGGGGGCGTAGATGTACGGCCGTGCGTCTCTACGGTTCGATTAAAATTTGGCCATCTTCCATTTCAATAATACGGTGCGTGTTCTTCGCAAAACCATCGTCGTGGGTCACAATCAGCAGCGTTTGCTTTAATTCTTCGGCCAGTTGTTTAAAAATACCGAATACAATATCGCTGTTTTTTTTATCCAAATTACCTGTCGGCTCGTCACCCATAATGATAATAGGGTCATTGATCAAAGCCCGTGCAATAGCAACACGCTGCTTTTCACCGCCCGATAATTGGTTGGCTTTTTTTAAAGCCAAGTGTTCAATTCCTAGTGTTTTTAGGCGCTCGATCGCACGGTGCTCTACCTCTTTTTCATCGTATTTTTGAAGTTTTAGGCCGGGTAGCATCACGTTTTTGAGCGCGGTAAATTCGTTCAGCAGGTAGTGAAACTGAAAAACAAAACCTATTTTTTCGTTGCGGATACGAGCGAGTTCCGGTTCTGTTTTGTCGCGCATCTTTTCCCCATCAATCAACAAATCGCCTTCATAATCGGTATCCATCGTGGAAAGGATGTACAACAATGTGGATTTGCCGCAGCCTGATTTACCCGTAACCGCCACAAATTCGCCTTGATCGACCGAAAAACTGACCGATTTAAGGACTTGCATACGCACAGGGTCGTTAAAATATTTATTGATTTGCTCGGATTGAAGAACTGTTTTAGCCATTTTATTTTCCCCTTATGATGATAACTGGGTCAATTTTACTCGCCTTTCTTGCTGGAAAAAAACCAGCGAAATAGGTCGTGACCAATGAAAATACAATCCCGATGATGTAAAACTTAGGGTTATAATTAACCGGGTAGGTCGTGACTGTGGGCAATGCCGCTGTATTAAATGGCACTTGATCGATCAAAAGGGAGAGTAAAAACCCGAATAACAGCCCCAGCGAGCCTCCCACCAAACCAATGGTAAGTGCTATGCCTAGAAAAATTTTGCGTACATCGCTGCCCGAAAAACCTGTGGCTTTAAGGATAGCAATGGTGTCCATTTTTTCATAAATCATCATATTTAAGATGTTGTAAATGCCAAACCCCGCAACAATCAACAGCACAACCCCTACGGCGTAAGAAATCAAAGTACGCACAAATCCACCGGTTTCAAATTGTGAATTAGCGGTTTGAATATCCTCTGCATCGCATTGAAAAAGTTGGGCGTATTGCTTGGCTACTTGGGGCGCAAGGGCGAGATCTTTAAGTTTTATTTGAATATCTGTAACGTAATTATTGGGTACTCCGAGTAGTTTTTGAGCCGTAGCAATGGACGCAAAACTTTGCACTTTATCTAAATCTGCAATACCCGATTGGAAAAAACCGACCACTTTCAATGGCAATAGTTCACCTTTGGAGGTAGTTACCTGCACTATATCGCCTACTTCGGCAAGTAATCTTTCTGCCAATCCTTTACCCAATATGATGCTATTATTTACGTTTTTTAAGTCGAGCGCGTTGCCGACACGGACGTAATCGTTGAAAAAATAGAGTTCGCTTTCTGCTTTGACATCGATACCGCTCACCACGCCTGTGATGTCGATAGTACCAGAATTGTACAAAACTGGTGCGTTTATTTTGGGCGCAATGCCGAGTACTCGAGGGTCTTTTCGGACAGCATCCATAATAGCCGCACTGTTATAGATTTCCAATTTCCCTTGGCTGGATTTGACAGATTGGATAAAATTATGACCCTTTTTAAAATCGGCGGACTCGTTAATCGGTTGATTTGCATTGGGTTTTATCTCATTAAAAAGTCGAACATGCGGCGTTCTATTCAGAATTAAACCATCCAAAAGATCGTTCAGGCCGTTCATAAAACCAAGCAGCGCAATAAACATAGTAATGCTAAATGTGACACCAATGGCCGCTACTAGCGATTGCCTAAAACGCGCTAAAAGCAGCGATTTGGCAATATCTGCGATAAGTTTTAGGTTCATTGTTTAGGTTTTAAGATGGTTTCAGTGGCTTCAAGGCCATGCAGAATTTCAACCTTTTGGTAATCCATAAGCCCTATTTCGACCCGCCGTTTTTCTTTATTTTCCAGCATAACAAGCGAGTCAGCAAACAAATAAGCGCGTGGGATCGTCAAAGCCTTTTCTTTTTCAAAAATCAAAATATTGGCTTCTGTTGTCAAATTTGGGTATAAAACAGGTGGTTTTTTTGTAAAAGCGGCCTCCACCTTGAAGGTGCGCGAGCGTTCATTCATAATTGGGTCAATTTTTGACACGACCGCCTCGAATACTTGTTTTTTGTAACTGTCAAAAGTAAGTAACACACGCAGTCCGTTTTTAATCCGTACAATATCGTTTTCGTCAATCTGCAATTCTACCCAAAAATCATCAGCGGCCCCCATAACGGCCACATAAGTTTGGGGATTTACCACTTCGCCTACTTCTTTTGTGATATTATAAACGCGTCCATCGATTTTGCTGCGTATCGTAAAATCTTGTGCATTTTTCTGGCTAATGGACAGTTGTTTTCGGCTTTGGGCGGCGGTGAAATTTAGTTGTTTTTTGAGATCGTCATACCGAAGCATTGTGGCCTCGTAATTACTGGATGAGCCGATATACGCTAATTCGCGCTGTTCTAATTCTACTTTTGATCCAATTTGCTGCGCCCACAACCCGCGTTGCCGATGTAGCATCAAGGAATCGTTGAGCATTTTGCTTTTAGCGGTTTGGACAGCGTTACTCATTTCCTCCAAACGTTCACCTCGGGTGTTGAAAGCGGCAAAATCGGCGGCCAGTTTTGCATTATCAGATTGCAGTTTGGATATCTCATTTTCAATCGTAAAAAGCGGGTCGCCTTTTTTGACGAGATCGCCTTCTTTTACCCAAATTTTTTGAATAATTCCGTTAACCGTAGAGAAAACCTGGTACTGATTTTTGCTTTCTACAATGCCGGAAGCATACACAGATTCGGTAATTTTCTCTATGGTGGGACGTGTATTTTCTGTTTTACTTTTGCAAGCAAACGGAGATAACGACACCCCAATCGCGCTCAAAAATAGGGCTATTTTTAATACTTTTTTCATATTACTACTTGGAAATCAATACATTGCGTTTTTCCTCTTAAAAAATAGGAGTATAAGCAACAAAAGTATTGTTGTCTGCTTCGGTAGTAAATGATGGAAGTCATCACGGAATGTGATATTTGTTGATTGTTTCCGTAGAGACGCACGGCCGTGCATCTCAATCGTAAAAAAAACCATAAAAACGCACGGCCGTGCATCTCAATCGTTACACAAAACCGTAAAAACGCATGGCCACAAACTGAGATGCACGGCCGTGCGTCTCTACGCCACCGCGACCACCATCAACGCCGCATCTTTCCTTTCTAAAAAACTATATCCCATTAAATACTCGTCCACCTGTCGGGCACATTCGCGGCCTTCGCTGATGGCCCATACCACCAATGATTGGCCACGGCGCATATCGCCAGCAGCAAATACTTTGGCTATATTGGTTTGATAATTTTTTTCTGTTGCCATTACATTACCCCGCTCGTCCAAGCCAACCTCCAATTCGTCCAGTAACCCTTGTTTTTGAGGGGATACAAAACCCATAGCCAACAGTGCCAATTCGCAAGGAATTTCGCGCTCCGAGCCTTCTATTTCCGCAAAATGCGCCGGACGACCATCGCTTGATGCCTTCCATTCAATATTGACCACTTTTATAGCACGCAAATTACCATTGGTATCGCCCAAAAACGCTTTGGTCAAAATGGCCCATTGGCGTTCGCAGCCCTCTTCGTGCGAACTGGTCGTTTTCATCACCATCGGGTACGTGGGCCAAGGCATACCCGGCGTGCGATCCGCAGGCGGAACAGGCAATAATTCCAATTGAGTAACACTCGCAGCACCATGTCGGTTAGAAGTACCCACGCAATCGCTGCCCGTGTCGCCACCACCTATGACCACTACATTTTTATCCGTTGCCCACAGGTCATTGCCATCTACAGGGCGGTTGCCGACCCGTTTATTTTGTTGTTTTAGGAAATCCATGGCGTAGTGTACTCCGTTGAGTTCGCGACCTGGCACCTCCAAATTCCGTGGAATAGTAGATCCTCCAGCCAATACTACGGCTTGGTACTCCCGCAAAATATCGTTGACAGATACATTGCCGCCCACATTGGCATTACAGCGAAAAACGACACCTTCTTGCTCCATCAGCGCGACACGACGGTCAATTACCCATTTTTCCAATTTAAAATCGGGGATACCATAGCGCAAAAGACCACCAGGCGCATCATCTCTTTCAAAAACGGTAACGCTGTGTCCTGCCGAATTGAGTTGTGCTGCCGCGGCCATTCCCGCTGGTCCGGAACCCACAACAGCCACTTTTTTGCCCGTGCGCACAAATACTTTTTGCGGCTTTACATAGTTTTGGGCAAAAGCGATTTCTATGATATGCTTTTCAATTTCTTCAATAGCAACTGGCGGCTGATTGATACCCAAAACGCAAGCACTTTCGCAAGGCGCAGGGCAAATTCGGCCAGTAAACTCGGGAAAATTATTGGTCATGGTGAGCACATCATAGGCTTCTTCCCAATCACCGCGATACACGGCATCATTAAATTCTGGTATCACATTGCCCAACGGACAACCGTGGTGACAAAAGGGAACGCCACAATTCATACAGCGCGCCGATTGTTGGTTCAATTCCAAATCACTGTATTTCTGTACAAATTCTGAATAGTTTTGTACCCGTTCTTCCGCCTTTACTTTGGAAGGTAATTGGCGGGAATATTCTAAAAATCCTGTTATTTTACCCATTGGTCACCATTACATTTGAAACGTTCAACAATGCTTTTTTATAATCTTTAGGAAATACCTTTACAAAGTTAACTAATTGATTATCAAAATCTTTTAAAATAAATTCTGCAATATTACTTTGGGTTAATGCGAAGTGTTGTTCGAGCATAGCACGCAATTCTTTTGCGGATGATTCGTCTATTGGATCCAAGTCGATCATCTCCAGATTACACTGTTCGGCAAAGTTTTTTTGTGTATCCCAAATATAAGCGATACCACCGCTCATGCCTGCACCAAAATTGCGGCCTACTTGCCCTAAAATGACCACTTTGCCGCCCGTCATATATTCGCAACCGTGATCGCCTACGCCCTCTACCACTACCTGTGCGCCCGAGTTGCGGACACAGAACCGTTCGCCGGCCTTACCTCTTATATTGGCCGTACCAGAAGTGGCACCATAGAAGGCCACATTGCCGATAATACTATTTTCTGATGGCACAAATTGCGCCGTTCTATCGGGGTAAATCACCAGTTTAGCACCGCTCAAACCCTTGCCAAAATAATCGTTGGCATCGCCCTCCAATTCCAGCGTAACGCCTTTGGTATTGAATGCGCCGAAACTTTGGCCGGCGGTGCCCCTAAATTTGAAGTGAATGGTATCTTGTGGCAGTCCTTCAGCGCGGAATTGTTTGGTAATTTCGTTAGAAAGTACCGTACCCACGGTGCGATCCGTATTTTTAAGCGGAAATTCCGCATATACCTTTTTCAGTTCGGTTAAGGCAGGCTTAGCCGCTGCAAGTAGTTGCCAATCAAGAATATACGTCATTCCATGATCTTGATTTTCGGTCTGGTACAATCCCGCATCTTCGCCATTTTTTTCTTTGTAAAGTACCGGAGACAAGTCGAGGTGGCTGTGTTTCCAATGCGTAGTATTTCGTTTTTGCTCGAGGCAATCCGTTTGGCCGATCATTTCATTGACCGTTCTAAAGCCTAGTTCTGCCATAATTTCGCGGAGTTCTTGGGTCAAAAACTGGAAAAAAGTAACCAGTTGATCCGCATTACCCGCAAACCGCTTCCGCAATTCGGGGTCTTGGGTGGCTACACCAACGGGGCAAGTATTCAAGTGGCATTTACGCATGAGGATACAACCTTCTACCACGAGTGCCGCCGTAGCAATACCCCATTCTTCGGCACCGAGTAAAGCCGCAATAGCAATATCACGTCCGGTTTTGAGTTGACCATCGGTTTGTACCACTACCCTACTGCGCAATCGGTTTTTCACCAAAGTTTGGTGGGTTTCGGCCAGTCCAAGTTCCCATGGCAGCCCCGCATGTTGGATCGAACTCAGCGGAGAAGCACCCGTACCGCCATCGTAACCGGAAATCAAAATCACATCGGCTTTGGCTTTGGCCACGCCTGCTGCAATAGTACCAACACCCGCTTTGGAAACCAGTTTCACATTGATTCTGGCAGCGCGATTGGCATTTTTCAGGTCAAATATCAATTGCGACAAGTCTTCAATAGAATAAATATCGTGGTGCGGCGGTGGTGAAATAAGTCCCACCCCAGGCGTGGAATGGCGCACTTTGCCGATCCATTCATCCACTTTATAGCCGGGTAACTGGCCGCCTTCGCCTGGTTTTGCACCTTGCGCCATTTTGATTTGCAATTCGTCTGCTTCTGTGAGGTAAAGGCTGGTCACCCCAAATCGGCCAGAAGCGACTTGTTTAATAGCGCTGCGCATGGAATCGCCATTGGGCAGACGCTCATAACGGCGTTCGTCTTCGCCACCTTCACCAGTATTGCTCTTTCCGCCGAGGCGATTCATTGCAATAGCCAATGTAGTATGGGCTTCCCAAGAGATAGAACCAAATGACATGGCTCCGGTAGCAAAACGTTTGTAAATATTTTCAGCAGGTTCTACTTCATCAATGGAAATAGAAGGGCGGTTGCGCTTAAATTGGAACTGACTGCGCAGTGTACACGCTTTTTCGCCCAATTCATTGATGGTTTTAGAATATTTTTTAAATGTCGGGTAATCATTGGTGCGGGTAGAATGCTGCAACAAATGAATACTCTGCGGATTGAATAAATGGTACTCGCCTTTGCGTTTCCACTGGTAAATACCTCCAACCGGCAAACGATCGGAAGGCATTGTTTTATTGTTAAAAGACAAATGGTGTTTCGCCAATGCTTCTCTAGCAATTTCGTCTAAACCTAAGCCCTGAATACGCGATATAGCACCTGTAAAATATTGATCCACTAAAGCACGGTTCAAGCCGACAATTTCAAAAATTTGGGCGGCTTGGTACGATTGCAGTGTAGAAATACCCATTTTAGAGAAAATTTTAAGCAACCCGTCGTTGATGGCTTTGATATAATTTTGCTCCAGTTTTTGGTGGCTATAATTGGATTCCAAACTACCATTTTCCTTCATGTCGCGAATAGAACTCAGCGCGAGATACGGATTAATCGCCGTTGCCCCAAAAGCCAACAAACACGCAAAATGGTGCGTTTCCCACACATCGCCAGCCTCTACAACGATACCAGTTTTGCCGCGATATCCTTTGCGAATCAGGTGGTGATGGATAGCAGATGTGTATAATAAGGAAGGAATAGCGGCGTGCTCGGAATCGATGGCGCGGTCGGAAAGTACTAATACTTCAAAGCCATCTTCAACGGCATCTTCGGCGTATTGACAGATCCTTTTGAGGGCTTTTTGCAAAGAACCGGGTTTGCCATCGGCGCGGAAATACATTTGCAGGGTTTTTGCCTGAAAATTTCCAGTGTCAATACTGCGCAGTTTTTCCAATTCATAATTGGTTAATACAGGATGCGGTAACGCTACAGCATGGCAGGTTTGCTCTTTTTCGACCAGCAAATTACCAATATTGCCCAAAAACGTAGTCAACGACATTACCAATCGCTCCCGAATGGGGTCGATAGGAGGGTTGGTCACTTGCGCGAACAATTGTTTGAAATAATGGGACAAATGTTGCGGTTGGTCGCTAAGAATCGCCAATGGAACATCGGTGCCCATTGAACCTATGTTCTCCTTGCCATCCAATGCCATTGGCGCTAAAATTGTTTTCAGGTCTTCGGTAGAGTAGCCAAATGATTTTTGATATTTGAACACTTGAGCCGATTCCAAATGCGCGAAAGTGACACGTGGTTCGGGTAATTCGTTCAGTGTGATTTTATGTTTATTCAGCCATTCATTATATGGTTTTTGTGTGCAAATATCTTTTTTCAACGCTTCATCGCTAATGATACAACCTTGTACCAAATCAACGACAAACATTTTGCCGGGTTGTAAACGGCCTTTTTCCTTAATCAAAGCGGGATCAACAGGCAAAACGCCCGTCTCCGAGGCCATAATAACCCGATCATCGGTGGTGACGCAGTACCGCGAAGGGCGTAAGCCATTCCGATCCAATGTGGCACCTATAATATTACCATCGGTAAAAGAGATAGATGCTGGGCCGTCCCAAGGTTCTTGGAAAGATGCGTGGTACTCATAAAAGGCATGTTTATCGGGGTTCATTGCTGTATTCCCGTCCCATGCTTCGGGAATGAGCATCATCATTACGTGTGGCAATGAACGTCCGCTCAAGGTGAGCAATTCAATCAAATTATCAAGACAAGCAGAATCCGATTGATTTTGGCCGATTATTGGTAGTAGCATTTCCATTTCCTCCTTAGAAAAATAAGGAGAAGTCCAGTTTTTTTCGCTGGTTTTAAGCCAGTTTAAATTACCTTGTAAAGTATTGATTTCGCCATTATGCGCGATAAACCGGAAAGGTTGAGCCAGTTTCCAAGAAGGGAAAGTGTTGGTAGCAAACCGAGAATGCACCAATCCGAAAGCACTTACTAAAGCAGGACTGGACAAATCCAAGAAATAGCCCCGTACTTGACCGCTGGTCAATTGGCCTTTATATACCACTGTTTTATACGACATAGAGGCAATATAAAACCCGATTTCGTCCTTTTTTACTGAGCTATGGATCAAGTGAGAGGCATAATTGCGGAGCACAAAGAGTTTGCGTTCAAAGGCTTCGCTATCCGTAATTTGATCTGGGCAACCTATGAACACCTGCTCCATTTCGGGTTCAACCGACAGCGCAATGTTACCAATGCCGGAGGTATTGACAGGCACTTTGCGCCAGTGCAAAACATCTACACCTAAAGCGGCAGCAGAACGAACAAAAATTTCGCGGCACTGCTCACGCAATTGAATTTCTTTTGGGAAAAAGACCACCCCTACCCCATATCGCCCAAAGGCGGGCAATTGTACGCCATCTCGCATACATTCGCGGGAGAAAAACTCATGGGGTGTTTGGATAAGGATACCGGCACCGTCGCCAGTATTGGCCTCACTACCACAGGCACCGCGGTGCTCCATGTTTTCCAATACGGTGAGTGCGTCCGACACTGTTTTATGGTCTTTATTGCCTTTAATATTGGCAACAAATCCGATACCACAAGCATCGCGTTCAAAATCAGGATGATATAAGCCTTGTTGTTGCATATTGATTACTGTAAGCCAGGTATTTCTGTTGAATTAGTAGTACATGGACCAAACTAATTAAGAAATGCCCTTTGAGCATGATTTTTATACAGTAAATCGAGAGTATAATGGTTTGGTATGGCTAGTTAATAAAGGCATACCCTCAGGAAAGGGAAAAAGGAGTAACGACGGTGTGTGGTGGTGTCGCGTTTTATACTTCGGCTCTGAAGGTTTTGTGTATGAAAATCGTGAACATCCTCATTCATCTATACACAAAACCTAACGAATCTCAGTATAAATATCAAAACGATATGAATTGATTAATACAATACTGATATTTATGGCTATTTGTAAAATATTATTTGTCAAATGAGGCACAAAGTTCCTAACAAAGCCGCATCTAACCAAAAAAAACAAACAAAATATAATAAAAAATCAAACAAAGAGAATAAATTCCGAATCAATTATTTTGACCAAATTTAGATAATGCGATTCAATTTTAAACTTAATTTTTATTCGGAAATGCAATTAGGAATACATCGAAGGGACTAAGCATACTATCTTCGCCGCACACAAAAACATATAAATACAAAGTAGAGTGCCGTTTATGAGAATAATATATGCCATTTTAGTGCTGTTTTGTACCTACAATGCCCATGCACAGCAATTTAGTCGCCTACAAGCCCAAAAAGATGCTGCTGCACTACAACGAATGGTACTCAAAGTACACCCTTCTCCCGATGCCTATATCACAAAAGACAGTTTTCGAACCATTATTAAAGGATTAATGGATTTTGAAGGCGACTCGATCGCTGCAAAAGATTGGGAAATTCGTATTCGGCACGCGCTGTTGCCTATTGGGTGTGGACATACTTATATGGCAAGGGTAAAAAGTAAAACCAAACAAAAAAGCAAGTATGCGCTCCCTTTCCAAGTATTTTGCCAAAAAGATCGGATTTGGGCAATCTCTGGGGTGGATAGTGTAAAAACAGATATTATTCCCCCTGGCTCTGAAATTTTATCAATAGGCAATTATAAATCCGCCGATTTGATTGCAACCATGCGCCGCCACCAACCCTCCGATGGTTATAACTCTACTTTTCAAGGACGGGTGATCAACAGGGATTTGTATTTTAATTACCTGTTTATGAAATATTTTTCCACCGATTCCGTACAATTTATCAAATGGGCAGACCAAGGAGGTATTGAACATTATCAAAAAGTAAAATGCCTTTTAGAAGACGACTTGGTTGGTTCAGAAACCAAATCAGACACAACAATCAAAATGGTACACCGCTCGAAAAAAGTACCTCAATTCTTTTTTTATCATCCCGAACACGATAGTATTGGGGTTTTAAAACTCAATACTTTTAGCGGCAGAGCGGGTACTAAATTATTCCAAAAGGCAATTACCGATATGAATCAAAAGAAAACACCTTATTTAGTGATCGATTTGCGCGACAATACTGGTGGCAATTTTTCGAGTTCGATCAACCTTATCCGATATATTTCTAATCAATCCTTTAAAATAGAATTTAGTAGAAGGTTGTTCCGCTCTTGGCGCCACCATTTACCCAAGCAATACCTCGGGCGGGTAGCCAGTTTTGCTAACTTGGGTTTGCTGCGCGTTTTTCCACCAAAAATTAAAAATGGAAAGACGTACAGAACCATTAAGTACAAACCTTCCAAAAAGCACCATTACAATGGGCAGGTTTTTGTGTTGATTAATGGTATGTCCTTTTCGGCATCCAGCCAAACGGCTACTTTTTTAAAAGAAAATTCTAATGCTATTATTATAGGTGAGGAAACAGGCGGTGGATCGCGCGCTATTAATGGTATGCAAATTCCCGTACTACGGTTGCCCGAATCACGTCTTTTGATCCATATTCCACAAGTCCACCTCAAATATCAACTCGGAAAAGATGAAGGTAAGGGCGTAATGCCCAATATCCCAATCAATTACACCTTAGATGACGTACTCGCCCACAAAAAACTGGAATGGGAGGCAGTTTTGAACTGGATTACCTCCCAGCCCTCCGTCAAAAACAATTAAAAACGATAGTCCAACTGCGCACAAAAAAAGTAAGTTGCCCCTGCGGTGGACTCAAAGCCAAGTCCCAATTGCGGTGTAAAATACCAACGCATTCCGAAAGGGATTACCTGTATTGTAGGTCTTACATTTCGATAATTACGATTGAGCAACCAATTATTACCCAGCAAGCGGTCGATTAATTCACTATCAGTAATATCTTCTTCGGTGCCTACGCTTACTTTGGTCCTTATATAATTGACACCGATCCGAAAACCGGAATAGCAGTCGAATCGTCCGTTATTGGCGTAATGAATAAGCGGCCTAAAGCCAAAATTTAAGCGCCGAAGGTTCAACTCGACAGCGCCTGTATATTCTTTGTCTTTTACAGTAACGGTTAGGTCGTCGGCTCCAATACGTCCACGATTCCAAGTAAATTGAAGCCCCAAACTGAACCATTTGGCCAAGCCCAAGTCATAGGATAGCCCCAAAGTAGGCGAAGCCTTCATGTAGGCACCAATTACCGTATCTGCGGATATGATATCATCTGCGAGTGCTACAATTTGCCAACCATTGAGGCCGACAGGTGTACTAAGGGAACTTCTGTAATCTAAGTTTTGAGCATTTAATGAAATAAATGAAAGCCCTAATACCACCGTCAAACTAACTAAAATTGATTTATTCATCATAATATATTAAAAAAAACAAAGGATTTTATTCGGGCAGAAAAACGAACAATTACAAGGGATAGTGTGTCTGTGCTTCAAAATTATGTATTTCATAACAATTGCTAAAATTAGCAAACTCGGTTTAATAACTGGATTTAGTCGAATTATACCATAAACACCTTAGAAAATTTGGTTAGCGTTCAAATCTTGCATAATATTGCAGACGAATTGAGTGTCCCCCTTTCCCCCCACAACAATTTTTAATGCTGCTGATACAGCATTCAGCGTAATTAAGGTATCTTGATACTAAAACGACTATACATAATCTGCATTTAATCCATCCCATGTGTCAGTTTTTGTTTAATACGCTTGCTATTATTCATTTTTATTTCAAACCGAACTCTTATCGCTTATGCCCTTTTCTACTTTCCGTTATGCAATGGTGTTATTATTGACACTGACTGGTTTTTTGTACGGAATTGCACAAAGCCCATTTTCTGTTGAACCCATCGTACTCAAAAGTGAGTTTGGGCGGCAAAAAATAACTCCAAAGGCATCCATTCAACCCCTAAAATTTACGGGTCTTAAACTTGGAGAGACCTATCAATTATTAGCACCTCCGAATGCAGAAACCGCAGGGTGCGTTCCTACGATTTCTATTGCTGGCAATTTTGCCAGCGCAGAAAACGCACCAATTATACTCACTTTTGTTGCAACTGCAAAAGAGATGAGTTTTGTGCTAAATTTCCCTTGTACTTGGGCGGCATCAAATACACCAATATATACTATTTCGCTATCCTGCACGAGTTGCTCATTGGTCAACAAATTCTTCAATGCACCTGATGAAGTACTATCAGTAGATGGTATTGACCCCGATGCAGCCGTTAGGGAAGTGCTAATTGGAGGTAACTGTTTTGATGTAGATGGTATCAACCTTTGTGGTGGAGGCGGTGCCCTAGGTACTTTTTCAGGAGGGCAAACCAATATTGGTTTCAATAGAGGCATGATACTAGCCACTGGCCCAGTAAGCATTGCCCCTGGCCCTAACTCTAGCGATGGTGCCGGATCAAGCGCAGGCAGCTGTGGCCCTGATGGAGACTTATCTAGTTTATCTACTGGCGCACAATTTGACGTAGCTCGTTTAGAATTCGACTTTACCCCGACACAACCTCAAGTAGTATTTAGATACGTATTTGCTTCTGAGGAGTACTGCGAATATGTAGGGTCGCAATTTAATGATGTTTTTGGGTTCTTTATTTCCGGCCCAGGAATCCCTGGGGGCGTTCAGAATATTGCAACAGTCCCCATGTCACCAACCCCTGTTGCGATTAACAATGTCAACCACTTAACTAATGCTGGTTTTTATGTTAACAACCAGCCAGCAGGAAGTGGTAACCTTTGTGGACAAAACCCTTCTTCGTCCAATGCGGTAAATGAGGTACAGTATGATGGTTATACCCGCAAATTTGTGGCATCCGCTAATGTTATCCCTTGCCAAACCTACCATATTAAACTGGTCATTGCTGATATTGGTGATGGCGCTTGGGACTCAGCAGTATTTGTGGATGAAGGCTCTTTCGATGCTGGTGGTAATGCCTCGGTTGAATGGCTCGTAAACGGCGAGCCCGATGTGAATGAAACGTTCGAAAAATGCGGTGATGCAGCATTATTGTTCGACCGTGTGGGAGGCAATATCAATATCCCAATGACCGTAAGTTTTACCATTACTGGTACTGCTACATCGGGTTTAGATTTCAAACCAATCCCTTCATCGATCACAATTCCAGCAGGTCAAGACCAATTTTTGCTACCAGTTACGATCCTTAGCGATCTGCTATTAGAGGGTCAAGAATCCATCAAAATTACGCTGACCAACCTTTGCTCTTGCTTGATGCCGCAGGAAATCTTATTAATCAACGACCTTCCAGCATTAACTACCATGCCCGATACGGTTGTGATCTGCGGTGGCGGTGTTGCTGTTTTGGATGCTACCTACCTAGGTGGTGTGCCAGAATATACCTTCCAATGGTCCAACAATGGCGGAACAGCTCAGCAGGCTGCGTTTTTTGTCAATAACTCCGGCACTTATAAAGTAACCATAACGGATGAATGTGGGCAAACTACTGTCCAAAGTATATATGTTAGGGTGAATCCGCCTCCAAAGGCTCAATTATCACCTCCTGCACCTCAATTATGTGCAGATGGTGGATCTGGATTCTTAAAAGTTATATTTACAGGGAACGGGCCTTTTGAATTGGTATATTCCATTAACGGTAATCCACAAGATCCAATTACGGATATTACGGATAACCCGTACTTCTTGGAAGTAAACGAGATAGGGCTATACACAATTAATAGCGTAACCGATTTTGAAGGTTGCCAAGGGACAGGGCAAGGGACACAACTCGTCGTCAATTCCCAATTAAATCTCACTGGCGTAACGACGAATGTGCAGTGCTTTGGGCAAACGAATGGCACCATAAATACAACCGTTACTGGTGGTAGCGGGCCTTATAACTATGTTTGGGAAGGCCCAGTTACGATCGCAAACATTCCAGATCCGATCAATTTACAAGCAGGTGTCTATAATGTTACGCTAACAGATGGTTATAACTGTTCTTTGACCAATTCCTTTACGGTGCAAGCCGCTAGCGTACTAGTGCCCGTTGCAGCACAGGCACAAATACCGAATTGCACTAATCCCAATGGTGGTAGTATCAATTTGACGGTAAATGGAGGTTTCCCTAACTATACCTATAAATGGAGTAATAGCACTACAAGCCAAAACCCACAAAACCTACCCGCAGGAACTTATACGGTTACAGTGACCGATCAATCGGGATGTACTAGAACTGCGACCACGACAGTAGTAGCCAATACAACGCCACCTATTGCGGTAGGTGTTGCTATGGATGATATTGATTGTCAAACACTTAGCGTCCAATTAAATGGCCAAGGCTCATCGGTAGGATCTAATTTCTCCTATTTGTGGTCGGTAGCCAGCCCAACAGGAAATATCGTTGGAAGTACAAATACACTTGATATTATCGTTAGCCAAGGTGGCACTTATAGAATTAGGGTTACAGATAGCACTAATGGCTGCACATCTACCGTAGATGTTCCAGTCGTTAGCAATGTATTACTGCCCGTAGCAGACGCAGGCCCACCTCAAATAGTAACTTGTGCTATTGGGAATGTAACACTGGATGGATCCGGTTCTTCCAGTAGTGCAAATAATTTCACTTATGCCTGGACGGCCAGTAATGGCGGTATAATTGCTGGCGGCGAGAATACAACACAACCGATTGCCTCTTCAGTGGGTACTTATACCCTATTGGTTACCAACAACATCAATTTTTGTACAGCAACGGATAATGTAGTGGTTACCTCTAATTTTGCACCACCAACAGCGGTTATTGCGGCACCAGACCTCATCAATTGTGTTCAAAATCAAGTAATTTTGAACGCAAGTGGCTCATCGCCAAGTAATGTATTTTATAATTGGGGTACTTTAAATGGTAATATCATTTCTGGATTTACGACAGCCAATCCTGTAGTTACTGAAGCAGGTGACTATGTAGTTACGGTAACCAATCCTGGCAATGGCTGTACTTCTACCGCCTCCAAAGAAGTGAAGGAAGATCAAAGTGTGCCAAGTGTATTAGCATTTTCTAATGAATCCTTGGATTGTAATACCAGTACTGTAATCATTACAGGCCAAAATCCTACTAATGATGGTAGCCCCGTATGGACAGTATCTCAAGGGGGCAATATTGTGGGTAGCGCTAACTCCCTTAGTATAACCGTTGATAAACCTGGTCTATATACATTGACTATAACCAACCCGACTAGTAAATGTAGTGCATCAGCATCAAAACTAGTAGAGCAAAATATTCAACCACCCGTTGCCATAGCGGGCCCTCCCGGTACGCTTAACTGTTATAACAATAACACATTAACGATCGGTGATCCAAATGCTTTTTTGATCGATACTAAGTTCCAATGGACGGCAAGTAATGGTGGAAATATTCAAGGCCCTACCAACCAATCATCAGCAACGGTAAATAAAGCAGGTACTTATGCCATAGTAGTGACCAACCAACAAAACGGTTGTACCAATACGGCATCCGTTACAATTGCTCAAGATATCACACCTCCAATTACCGTTGTAGCACCAGCAGGCCAAATTAATTGCCAAAATTCCTTTGTACAATTGAATGGGGTAGGTTCCAGCACTGGCCCTATTTATGGCTATGACTGGACAACGCCTAATGGTTCTATTTCCATTGGCACAAACACACTTACACCCGTTGTAACAGCACCTGGGACCTACCAATTACTGGTTACCAATAACGTAAATGGATGTAAATCAAGTGCTACTGCAACCGTAATATCGGACTTAAACCTCCCTTCGTTTGCCATTCAGGCTGCCCCTCCTATTACTTGCCTGGTTGACATACTAACGCTCAACGCATCAGTGGCCAGTTCAGGCAATTTCACCTACCAATGGGGATCTGTGGATGGAGCAATCCTTTCGGGAGCCAATACGCTTAATCCAGTAGTTACTAAATCAGGTACTTATACCTTGATTGTCACTAATACGGCCAATAATTGTAGTGCAGTGGAAAATGTAGTTGTAATAGCAGATAACGTACCGCCCGCGATCAATGCTGGCCCTACTCAAATATTGAGTTGTACGGAGCCAACACTTACAATCAATGGAACAGGACCATCATCAGGGCATACCTACAAGTGGGTAGCCACCGATGGCGGTAATATCCTTTTGGGAGCAAATACACTCACTCCTTCGATTGATAAACCAGGTACATATACTTTATCGGCTACGAATAATATAAATGGCTGTACAAGCACATCAATAGTACAAATTGCACAAGATGCAGGCCAACCTATTGTTCAAGTAGCCGTTCCGCCTTCACTAACTTGTACTACCCAGCAAGTCAATATCAATGCAGCCGGCTCCAGTACTGGTAGTAACTATGTCTATGAATGGTCTGGACTAAGCATTATCAACGGTATCAACTCACTCAACCCAACCGTCGATCAACCAGGCACATACACCATTACGATCACCAATACCTCCAATGGCTGTACCCAAACGGCAACAACCACTGTGCCACAAAATATTGCAAAACCCGTGGCAGATGCAGGGCCTGCCAATACACTGAATTGTTACCAAGCAGAACTCCAAATTGGCGGAGCAAATATTTCAACAGGCCCTAATTTTACTTATGTTTGGAGTGGCCCAGGTATTTTATCCGGCATAAACAATGCACAACCAATTGTTAATCAACCAGGGGTGTATGACGTAACCGTCACTAATACCCAGAATGGTTGTACAGAAGTGGGTAATGTAGCATTAGCCGCAAATTTCACAACACCTACTGTTGATGCAGGTCCAAGTGGATTAATTACCTGTACCGATAATTTTTACGAAACCACACCGAGTATTACGGGTACGGGTCCATTTACCTACCATTGGGAGACCACCGGAGGTAGTTTCTTAAATGGCGCTATAGGACAAAGCCAATTAAATCCAATTTTGAACGGGGCTGGATTCTATTACCTTACTGTAACGAATACGGCTAGTGGATGTACTTCAACAGACGTAATGCAAGTATATGAGTCCGCTGATTTTCCAGAATCAGATGCAGGTTTTTCCGACTTGCTTACCTGTAATATCAATCAATTGACCCTCGATGGTTCAAGTAGCAGCCAAAACGGGCCGTTTACTTATCAGTGGATTCCTACTTCAGGTGGAAATATTGTTTCGGGTGCTAATACACTTTATCCCGTCATTGACGCGCCCGGTACATATAGCCTAGCAGTACGAGATACCTCCAATAGTTGTATTTCTTATTCCATGGTAGAAATCAGCCAGAATATTACACCGCCCGATGCTGAAGCAGGTGCGCCGGTTACTTTAACTTGCTCCGTCAATTCTGTTACCTTAGATGGAGATGTGAATTCCAATGGATCATTTACTTATAGTTGGACGGCTGCCAATGGCGGTAATATACTATCCGGAGCAACTACTTTATCTCCAGAGGTAAATGCAGTAGGTATATACACCTTGAAAGTAACAAATACATCTACTGGATGTACTGATACGGATCAAGTAGATGTATTGGCGGATCAAAATGCGCCTATTGTTGCTATAGCGCAGCCAGCCATTTTGAACTGTAATATTGATTTTGTTCTGTTAAATACTTCAGGATCTTCTACTGGCAATGTGACTTATAATTGGGTGACACCTAATGGTAATTTTATTGACCTTTCCGATTCATCTAAGGTGAAGGTGAATGCACCCGGTGTGTATCAATTGGTGATTCAGGATATGGATAATAATTGTGCATCTTTGGCATCAGTAACAGTAGCACAGGATATTACAGCCCCAATTGCTCAAGCCGGTATGGATACTAAATTAGATTGCAAGTCGATTATTGCTACATTGGATGGTTTGGGATCCAGTTCAAATGGTAATTTTTTCTACCAATGGTCAACACCAAATGGTGAAATTTTAGCAGATCCAAAC
Organism: Chitinophagales bacterium; assembly: GCA_043764095.1. GTDB lineage: Bacteria > Bacteroidota > Bacteroidia > Chitinophagales > Saprospiraceae > M3007. The sequence continues at coordinate 19,780 of JAYUKX010000020.1, read as the reverse complement.
TCTTTAACACCTACAGTATCGGCGTCAGGTACTTACTTGCTCACTGTGGTCAATACAGATAATGGTTGTAAATCAACTGATTTGGTTGTTGTTAACGAAGACATCAACCAACCTGATATTGTCATCGTTATACCAGCACTGATTACTTGTTTTGCGTCAGAGGTAGTGTTGGATGGCAGTAATTCCAGCACAGGAAATGCTTACTCCTACGCTTGGACAACGCCTAATGGTAATATTATTAATGGAGAGACTACCCCTCAAGCGGTAGTCAATACACCCGGATTATATACGCTTACAATATTGAACAATGATAATGGTTGTGCTAATGCAAGTACCACCACCGTCGAGGAAAACACCGTAGCACCTAGTGTACAAATACTACCTCCTGGTACTATTACTTGTGCTGATCCCGTTGTTAGTATTATTGCCTTAGCAGAAAGTGGCAGTCAATACGTATTTGGGTGGTCAACTATTGATGGCAATATCGTAAGTGGAGAAACATCGCTCCAATTACTGGTGGACAAACCCGGCAATTACAATGTATTGGTGGTCAACAACAATAATGGTTGCGCAGCATTGGCTAATACCAATGTGCTGGAAGTACTGGATCGCCCGAATAACTTTGAATTTACCCTTGGGCTTCCCGGATGCCGCGACAATGACGGTTTAATTCGTTTTGATTCCGTTATGGGTGGTATTGAGCCTTATCTATATTCCATTAATGGTGGTAATAGTTTTGCCAATTCGATTTCATTTGGTGGTTTAGCGCCCGGTACGTACGAACTATTAGTACAAGATATCAATGGTTGTGAATATAGTGAAGATTTGGAAATACCAGCAGCAATTGATCCATCTATTGATGTAACGCCACAATTTGAATTGCAATTTGGCGACTCGCTTCAACTCAATGCAGTGCTGCCTCCCGGTTTTCCGCTTGATCTGATTGATACGATCAGATGGGAGCCACTAACGTTCCTTACATTTAGCGGCACTACTGTACCCGAATTACTTACGCCTATTTGTAAGCCATTCAATACCATACAGTACAAAGTAAGTGTATTGACCAAAAATGGCGGTTGCGAAGCATACGATCGGATTGCTATCATTGTGGATGCAGAACCCCATATTTATATCCCTAATGTATTTACGCCGGATAATTCGGCAGATCCTGCAAATACGATCTTTTATATCCATGCTGATGACAAGCGTAAACAGATCAAACAGGTCAATTCTTTCCAAATATTTGACCGTTGGGGCGAAAAAGTGCACTTTGCACAAAATTTCCAACCCAATGATCCTGCTTATGGCTGGGATGGTCAAATTGGAGGTGAAGGAAAAGCACTCACTCCAGCAGTTTTCGTTTATTATGCAGAAATAGAACTGATTGATGGACAGAAAATACTGTACGAAGGGGATGTAACTTTGGTGCGATAAATTTTATTTTGATGGATAATATTAGAGGCCAACAAGGATTGATTCCTAGTTGGCCTCTTTTTTTGGGATCAAAACGACTTGATTAACCCATCAACAAAATACCATTAAGCCATTTGCCCATGCGTTACTCTGTTTAATATTTGCTGGTAAGCGCCATCCCAAAGATTTATGCGTTTTTGTAAAGATTCAATCGTTACTTGTTCCGCTGCTGCCCAGAATTGTTCGTTGCCACCACATAAATTTGATGTCATTTGTAATGCAAGGTGGCTATGATGATCGCCATCTACTTCAATATGTCTTTCAAGGTAATATTTGAAAATAGAAATATTATCTGGAAAATTTTGATGGATGTCATTGACCATTGAGATAAACATCCCCGGAATTAGATCTTCTCTGCCAAAGGTAAAGATGGCTGATTGTAAATAATCTTTATTGCTATGGATAATCTCAAAGGTAAACTCCACAAATTCTCGTGCCTCTGCTGGCACCCCTGCAATGATAAAAGATGCATTAAAATCTCCGGTTTCTTTCAATGTTGCAATAAACAGTTCAATTTGAGCCGTATCTGCTCCGCACTGCTGCATTGCATCTAGGTAAAGTTCAAAATGACTTTTTATATTGCCAAAGCTATCAACATCTGATTCCTCCCCAGCGACAATTTCGTTAATGAGTTGCCTCGTTTCAGCAGAGCCTTTGGGAAACCAAGGAATAGAAGTACAAGTTAGGTTATTTTGCAGGGACTTTAACAAAGACATAAAGTCCCAAACTGCAAAAACATGATATTGCATAAAAATCTTCAGGTCTTCAATATCTTTAATCGCTGAATATACTTTATGACTAATAATTTGCTGCCGTAAAGGCTCAATCCTACTTTTAATGTTGTCTAAGTGCTCGTTCATGTTTATTTTTGTGTTATTCTGATAGTCCTAATTTAGCCGATCATGGTAAGTTTCATTTAAACGCAAACCTGCTTAATTTGTTTAAGTATCTACTTTTAGAAACACCAAACCAAATAAAAAAGGCTGAAAGGTTTCCCCCTCAGCCCCTATATCAGTTCAATAGTTGATTGAATCCAACGAATTGATGCGTTTATTTTTTAGCAGTAATATTATAAGTAATACCACTAGATAAAACATACTTTATCGTTATTTTTTTGGTTACAGTATCGTACGAATAAGTACTATTACTATCTGCACTTGCACCAGTTAAAGTAGTGCCATTTGAAGAACAATCTGCTTCAAAGCCACCAATAGTACTACCTATTCCAATTTTCACAACATTGCAACTTGTACCAACAATAGTAAGAAAACTTTCTGCATCAGTCAATTCTTGGGTTGTAGTTTGGCCCGGTGCCTGCGTAGTACCTATTACTGAATTATAAATTCCAGTCAATTGAGTTTCGTAACAGTTATCGGGTGTAGCGTCTTCTTTTTTACAAGAAGCAAAGGCGAGCAGCATGGCAGCAGCTGAGTAAAGAATAAAACGAGTCATTGAAATGAGTTTGTTAAATGATGAAATATTAAATAAAAACCCGCTCAAAAGCAGGATACAATACCATTACGTGGAAATAATATTTCAGGTTGGGGAAAGGTACTAATTCACCGAAAAAGTTGCTCTAAAGGGCTGTTGAGCATTGAAAAAAGTCAATTCAGAAATCCGAACCTTCATAAATTCGGTTAATGGAAGACCATAAACGATATCCAGTAACTCCGATTCTGATTCAACGGAAAATACGGCCCATAGTTTACCATGTTCCAGTGCAAGTGCGTAATTCAACAATTTGCCGTCATTCATTAATTTATTAACGGCTGATCGTTGGCGCGGAATTAACCCCACAAATTCATCGGGTAATTCCTTTGGCATGGTAAAATCTACCATGAATTGCATATTGGTTTGCTCCATTATTTTTTTCCTAATAAAGTTTTGTGAAGTAAAAAATCACAAAATCAAAAATGATTAATATTTGGTAATTCGAGTATTAGACAGCAATAATCGTGCAAAGTTTCAATTATTTAGGAAAAACCAATAATATTCTTGACAGATTGATCGATTTATTTGAATAATTAAACGAACATTAACATCAAATTATTATCCGAATGAACTGTAATTATTGATTTTCAAACACTTAGGAAAAAACCATTATTGGCATATCCATTAAATTAAGCAATGACAAACAGACAGTTTTTTTAGCAGAACTATCATTTCAATTTAAAGCCGTAACTTTGCCCACTTAACGCAACAAAGGTACTATGAAAAAAATATTAATCATCATCTTATGGATCATTCCTTGTATCGCACCTGCGCAGGGTATTTCGTTTGAACACGGCGAATGGGCTACGGCTTTGGAAATGTCGAAAAAAGAAGGCAAACTTGTTTTTGTGGACGCGTTTACAACTTGGTGCGGCCCCTGCAAAATGCTATCGCGCAATACATTCCCAGACTCGGCGGTTGGGGCTTATTTTAACAAGCATTTTATCAATGTAAAAATGGACATGGAGAAAGGGGAAGGCATTGCGCTTGCCCAACAATATACCATTGCCAGCTACCCTACCCTATTATTTGTCAATAGTACAGGCGAATTGGTACATAAAGCAGTCGGGTTTCATACGCCAACACAATTGATCGAACTTGGGCAAAATGCCAATAACCCCGAAAAACAAATTGGGGCAATGGACAAACAATACGCGTCCGGTAACCGCCAACCCGAATTTTTATCGCGTTATCTTGAGGCACTTGCGGCTGCTTACGACCCTCAATCGGGCATTGTTGCTAATAAATTTCTAGCGACCCAAACTGATTTTAGCACGGAACGCAATATGGACATCATTGCACGTTATTCAGATGATGCGCTTGCCCCTGCTTTTAAATACCTCGTAACACATCGGGCGGCTTTTGATAACAAATACGGACAAGAACATATTGATGCACGGATTCAAGGTATTTTTGACCAACACTTAATGCTAAATCCCGAACTCACTTGGCCCGAAACCGAAAAATTGGTGCGTTCTACTTTCCCCGATGATGGCGCACAAAGAGCCGCTCAATTCAAAATGACTTGGAACCGAAACCGCGAGGATGTTCCGGGCTACCTCAATGCAGCCACTGAATATTATCAAAAATACAGTTCCGATAATCCCGACGAACTCAACGAGGTGGCATGGATTTTTTACAAAAATACCAGCGATAAAAAATACCTGAAAAATGCCCTGAAATGGGCTGAAAAATCGGTACAACTGTTCCAGTCTTACGCTAATACCGATACGGTAGCAGCCATACAAGCAAAATTGGGAAAAAAGAAAGATGCTATCACCAATGCGAAAAAAGCCATCGAACTTGCCAAAGCATCAGGAGAAGACTATTCTCAAACCCAATTGCTCCTGAATGAACTAGAAAAGGGTTAGTTTTGTTAATAGACTTGTTGCGGTGGGAGACCATCCGGCCAGAAATTGATCTTTTTGGGCTGCTTTTCGGCTATTTTCTCGTCCGTAGCGCTGCTACGAACTCAAAAATAAGCCTCAATCAGCCCAAAAATCTCTAATTTCATGGCTCGACCGCTCCCACCGCAACAAGTCTAATGAACGAGAAAGCAATAATAGACATGATACATTGCGCCCTAAAAAAAACAAAATTTACTATTCAAAACTATTAAAATGTCGAAGCACGGAAAAGCATTGGTCGCCATGTCGGGCGGTATAGATTCAACAGTAGCAGCAATTATGTTGCATGAAGAAGGGTGGGAAGTGATTGGAATCACTATGAAAACCTGGGACTATGCCACTGCGGGCGGATCAAAAAAAGAAACAGGTTGTTGCTCACTTGACAGTATCAATGATGCGCGTCAGGTAGCGGTACGCCTTGGATTCCACCACTTTATTGTGGATATTCGCGAAGAATTTGGCGATTACGTGATCGATAATTTTGTAGATGAATATATGGCAGGGCGAACACCAAACCCCTGCGTACTGTGCAATACGCATATCAAATGGAATAGCCTGCTCAGGCGTGCAGATATGCTCGATTGCCAATTTATTGCCACTGGACACTATGGCATTATCAATGAATTGGACGGACGTAAATACATCACTCGTGCCACCGACCGGCATAAAGACCAGTCGTATGTCCTTTGGGGCCTCAGCCAAGAGTGCCTGAACCGCACACGTATGCCATTAGGAGCATATACGAAACCAGAAGTACGCCAAATGGCCGCCGAAAGAGGGTACGACGAACTGAGTAAAAAAGCAGAAAGCTATGAAATCTGCTTTGTACCCGATAACGACTACCGAGGCTTTTTGCGCCGCAGGGTAGATGGACTGGACGACATGGTACGCGGGGGCAACTTTGTAAATAACGAAGGAAAAGTACTTGGAAAACACGAAGGATACCCATTTTATACCGTAGGCCAACGCAAAGGGCTGGGTATTGCTTTAGGCGAGCCTATGTTTGTGACCGAAATTCGCCCCGATACCAATACCGTTGTACTAGGCCGCGAAGATGACCTGATCCGCAATGGCATGATGGTGGGCAAAGCCAACATGATGAAATACGCCAATTTGCCACCATCAGGTATCGAAACCGTGACTAAAGTACGCTACCGCGACTCCGGTACAATGGCGACTATATCTCCAGTAGGGAAGGATATTTCGGTGGAGTTCCATGCCAATGTAAAAGGGATTGCGCCGGGTCAAAGTGCCGTTTTTTATGAGGGCGACGATGTAGTAGGTGGCGGTATCATTCAAGGAGGGGGCATTTTTTGATCAGATGATCTCATTAAAAAAAATACCGTCCTATTTATTGCTCATTGTAGTGGTACAGTGGGCTGTATTACCTGTTATTTGGGAATACCAAATAAGCAGTATTCAATATATCGGGCGGCATTTTAGGAATGAAACAGCGGAAACAACTACCATTACTCTTTCTATAAACGATTGGAAATCAGCACGTATAGACAAAAAAGAAATCCGACTTTTGGGGTTAATGTATGATGTGCGTTCCTCCAAAATACAAGGAGATTCGATACAATTGGTCGTTGTAAGAGACCATAAAGAAGAACGCCTTTTGGCGCTTGGCCATCGTTTTTTTTACCAAAAAGACGAGCCATCGACGCACCATTCCGCACGTGTGGAGATATTCCAACTTTTTAATATTCCTTTTTTAGTGCCACAAGATTTGGCACCGCATTTTACTATAATTACGGATAAATGCTCCAAGATAAAATATCCGCTCTGGATTGAATTTTGGTCGAGTTCCTTTAGCGATACGAGGGGTTTGCCACCGTGGGTTGCTTAGTACATTGTAAAATAAGTTTTTTTGTAACTATCCAGTCGCCTAAAAATTCCCGTAGGGAATACATGTTTATAGAGATCGAAATGTGGTTTTTACGCTAATCCCGTAGGGATTATATGTAATTTATGTACTTTTTTACATGTAATCCCTACGGGATTAGTATGAAATCATACTACAATAGCCGATAAACATACATTCCCTACGGGGAATTTGGAAGCGGCTGGATAGTTACCTGAAAGTGATAGATTGGAATCCTAAAAAAATTTAATTTACAGTGTATTTAGTCCTCAATAGATACTATATCATAAATGATATGGGGGCGAATAATCCATTTTAAACCACTAATTTTCTTTTAATGCTTTTCTTTTTTGACGAATATGTCAAAAAAGAAATTCGCTATGCAATTATCACACATGAAAAAAATTATTATTTTTATATATTTACTTGGATTCATTACAACACTTCAAGCACAGGATACTTTGTCTGTAAATCTCCATACCACTGTCATTTCTGCTACCCGAACAGCGCAGAGCAGAACAGCAGTAGCGCAATCGGTGCAAGTAATTCCCCAAGCCACAATCGAGCGATTAAATGCTCAAACCACTGCGGATTTATTGCAAAACAATGGCGGCGTATTTGTGCAGCGCAGCCAACAGGGCGGAGGTAGTCCGGTTTTAAGGGGATTTGAGGCCAGTAGGATATTGTTGGTCGTAGATGGAGTTCGGATGAACAATGCCATTTACCGAGCAGGGCACCTACAAAATATCATTTCCGTGGACAATAATATGCTGGAAAGGGTGGAAGTATTGTTTGGACCAGCCTCCACTGTTTATGGTTCGGATGCACTGGGAGGCGCTATTTGCTTTTTTACCAAACGACCCTCCTTGAGCAACATGGCTGGATCAGTAAATATTGATTTAGGTGGATTTGTTCGTTATAGCACTGTTAATCAGGAAAAGTCAACGAATATCAATTTTAATATTGGTGGTCATAAACTAGCGGCTTTAACTTCCTTTACATATAATGATTTTGGCGACCTAAAAATGGGCAAAAAAGAAGGTAGCGCACCACTTTTTGGCCTTAGAAATCAATATGTAGAACGTGTTAATGGCAAAGACTCCTTATTCAACAACGCTGACCCTCACCTCCAAAAAAACACGGGTTACAAGCAATATAATGTATTGGAAAAGATCGTCTATAAGCAAAGTAACAATGTAGAACACACCCTTAACATACAATGGACGAGTTCCACTAATATTCCACGTTACGACCGTATGACCGACCCTGGAAGCAATGGCGTAGGTTTGCGTTTTGCGGAATGGTATTATGGTCCACAAAAACGCGCCATGGCATCGTACCAATTAAGTATCAAAGAAAAAGGATGGTTCAATAATGGAATCAAAGCCATATTCAGTGGTCAAGATATTGAAGAAAGTCGAGTTTCGCGCAGGTTTAACAATACCGCCCAAAAGAATCAAATTGAAAAGGTGCAGGTATTGGGAGCCACTGTATTTGGAGTGCATCAAAACAAAGGCAATACGATCCAAATTGGTATTGACGCGCAACATAATATCGTGCGTTCCGAAGCATTTAACCTGAATATTGCGGACAATACCAGCACTCCAACGGGTACGCGTTACCCCGACGGCGGCAGCAGGATGTCCGATATTTCAGCGTTTGCGGCTTTTACCCAAAACCGAGGTAATTTTATCTTTAACCAAGGTGTTCGGGCAGGTTTTTCGAGTATGAAAGCTACTTTTGAAAATCGAACTTTATTCCCTTTCCCATTTAGCGAAGTAGAGCAAAATAGCCCACTTTTATCAGGTAATTTGGGTGCAATATGGCTGCCTAGTACAAAATGGCGTTGGGTGGCTAATGCTTCTTCTGGTTTCAGGATGCCCAATGTGGACGATTCGGGTAAGGTATTCGATTCCCAACCGGGTAGCCTGATTGTGCCTAATCCAGATCTGAAGCCAGAACAAACGTTTAACCTCGAATTTGGTTGGACTTATCAGCACAGTAAAAATATTAAATGGGAAACTTCTATTTGGAATACCGTTTTTAGAAATGCACTTGTCACGGATCAATTTCAGTACAATGGGCAAGATTCCGTGGTATATGACGGCGTACTGAGCAGGGTATTGGCCAACCAAAATAAACGCATGGCAAATATTTATGGCATAACGTCTAGTATTGATTTCCGTATTACTAACCATATAATGGGTTATGCTTCTGGCAGTTATACTTATGGTCGTATTTTGCAAGACGAAGGCGGCGACACACCATTGGATCATATTCCGCCGTTTTTTGGCAAGGCAGGCGTTAGGTATAATGCACAAAGGCTTGATTTGGAATTATTTTGCCTATTTAACGGCAAAAAACCAATTAGTCAATATTTTCTGAATGGAGAAGATAACGAGCAATACGCCCCTGCTGATGGCATGCCGTCTTGGTTTACGATCAATGTACGTGGTGGCTATAAAATTGGTAAAGTACTTACGGTCCAAGTAGGCGTTGATAATATTTTAGATACGCAATACCGTGTTTTTGCATCGGGCATCAATGCGCCGGGTAGGAATTTCTTTATTACTCTTCGGATATAAAAGTAGTGTTTGAAACAAAGGAATATCGAACTACAACGAATTAGGCGTAGTTTGATATTCCTTTTTATCCACCACAAAGAACACAAAGTTCACAAAGAGTAGGGTTTACGCTCTGTGTTCTAAAAAAAAAGCGAAGCGTCTAATCTGCGTCTTTGTGAACTTTGTGTCCTTTGTGGTGGAAAAACATACAACAACATGTATGAATAAATTTATTTTGCAATAACCTTAGTCTTCTACCCTAAATCTAAAACCTACGCCGTGGATATTTTCCACTTTGATCCGCTCGTCTATGCTGAGGTATTTGCGCAGGCGCGAGATAAACACATCCAAACTACGACCCAAGAAATAATCATCCTTTCCCCATATTGTTTCGAGGATAAAGGAACGCTTGATGACCTGGTTACAATGCTCAAAAAGTAATTTCAGCAAATCTGCTTCTTTTTGGGTCAAAGTTTCTGAATAGCCTTCTGTACTCAGGCTTAAGTTTTTATAATCAAAGGTATAATTCCCAATAATGACGGGTTTATCGCCTTTGGCCTTGGCGGGCAATACGCGTGATCTGCGCAGAAAAATATCAATTTTGAGTAATAATTCCTCAATACTGAATGGCTTGGTCATATAGTCATCTGCACCAATAGACAAGCCGTGGATACGATCCTGTTTCATGCTCTTAGCCGACAAGAAAATAATTGGGACTTGATCGTCGCGTTCGCGGATCGCCTTTGCGAGTTCAAACCCATCTACTTCTGGCAACATCACATCCAAGATGCAAAGATCAAATCTTGCACCCGACTTAATGGTGTCCATTGCCTTTCGCCCATCATCACAATAAGTAACATTATAGTGATTGAGTTCCAAGTTATCACGAGTAACGAAACTGAGGCTTTCGTCATCTTCCACATATAGAATATTAGCTTTCGTTTCTGCCATACTATTGACGGTTATTTTGTGATGCAAACATACTCTATTCTTGCACATATACGCGCTTTACACGGTCAGATATATTTGTAAAAATTTCGTACGCTATTGTTTTTAAACATTCTGCTAAGGTTTGTACACTTGGATTATGCCCAAATACAACCACTTCGTCCCCTGCTTTTACATGGGCAACATGGCTTACATCTACCATGGACATATCCATGCAAACACTGCCGATTATTGGACATAAAACATTGTTAATCAAAACTTTATATGCTCCTTTGCCTGCACCGCGCAAGAACCCATCTGCATACCCAATGCTAATGGTAGCAATGCGAGTAGGATGGGTCAGCACCCCCGAACTTCGGTTGTATCCAACACTATCACCAACCGGAATATTTTTCACCTGACTTACCGTCGTTTTCAATACGTTAACTACCTGCAATTGGTTTTGCAGCCCTGTTCCATCAATCCCATACAATCCAACGCCTAGCCTCACCATATCAAAATGGTATTGAGGAAACCTTGAAATACCACCCGTATTGGCAATATGACGCAATGGAGCGTAATCTAGCACAGCACAAATCAGTTGATACATTTCCAAAAAACTAGCGGCTTGGTGGTGGGTAAAGTCATCCAAATCGGGATTGTCACTTGCCGATAAATGAGAAAAAACAGAGGCGATCTTTAAGTTGGGGTACAACTTTAAGACAGCAGTTAATGCTGGAATATCTGCTTTTTCAAAACCCAACCGATGCATACCTGTATCTAATTTGATATGGATCGTCATGGTCTTTTCTTTGCCCGTATAAGCAATTAATTCTTCTAAAATTTGGAGACTAAAGATTTCTGGTTGCAATTGGTAGCGATAAAAAACATCAAAACCAGTTGTATCGGGGTTGAGTACCAAAATAGGCAATTGCACCCCTGCTTGCCGTAGTTCAATCCCTTCATCGGCATACGCCACGCCGAGGTAATTTACTTTATGAAACTCCAGCAAACGTGCCACCTCCGCACCACCGCTCCCGTAAGCAGCGGCTTTTACCATTGCCATCGTTTTTACCCCTGGTTGGAGCAGGGAATTATATACTTTTAGATTATGGATAAGGGCATTTAAATTGATTTCGAGCCGCGTTTGATGCGCTTTTTTCTCTAAACGTTTCGCGATATATTCAAATTCAAAAGTACGTGCACCTTTGAGCAAAATTAGGTTGTTCCGCCACGAAAACTGCGTAATATCACCCAAAAAAGCAGCGGTATCTGTATAAAAAGCCGTTTCTATTTTTTCGGACAAAAAGGGCTGAATAGCGGTTATTTCTGTGCCAATACCGATAAATCGATCTATTCCTTTGAGCAACAAAGCCACTTGCCGATATAATTCAATATGCGCCTGGCCACTTTGTAAAATATCGGAAAGGATAAGTGTTACGCGTTTACCTTTCGATTGTTGGCGGGAAAACTGTAGCAGAATTTGGAGCGAAGAAAGGTCATTATTATAAAAATCATTAATCAAGGTACTTTCATCTATCCCCGATTTTATTTCCATGCGCATTTCTATGGGTACCAGTAGCCCTAATCGCTGTGCCAAAAGCGTCGTTTCCATCCCGATGGCCTGTCCAGCAACAAAGCAATGGATGGCATTTTCAATACTGGCGGTATCCGTAAATGGTATGGTAGCCATTGCGGTGTCGTTTCCCCATGAAAACGAAAGGATGGACTTGTCCTTTTCCAAACCGACACTGACAGCAATGCTTGCTGGATGGCCTTTTTGCGACCACAATACGATTTCCACGGCTGGATGGTCTTTTTTCCAAATGTCCAACACCTCCATCACTGTGGTATGATCGGCACAAGCAATCAATTGTTGGCAGCCTTCAAACAGGCGCATTTTCTCCCAGATTTTTTCTTTTTCGCTACTAAATCCGTCGCTATGCGCTGTACCGATATTGGTAAAGATACCGATATTAGGTTGAATAATATGGTTCAATCGTTCCATTTCGCCGCGTTTGGAAATACCCGCTTCAAAAATGGCTAAAGTATGAGCCCTTTTCATTTCCCATACCGACAACGGAACACCTACTTGCGAATTATAACTTTTAGGGCTTCTTACTATATTGAATTGAGGGCAGAGGAGTTGGTAGAGCCATTCTTTTACGATGGTTTTCCCATTGCTACCGGTAATGCCAATTACGGGCATATCAAACTGCTGCCGATGCGCTGCCGCTACTTGTTGTAAGGCCCAAAGCGTATCGTCTACCAATAGGATATTGGCCTCCGGGAAACCAGTGAGATCGGGTACTTTGCGCACTACAAAATGCCGGACACCGGACTGGTAGGCATCGTTTAGGTACAAATGTCCATCGTGGCGTTCGCCTTCGATGGGAAAGAACAACGCACCGGGCAAATGCAAGTGTCGGGTATCGAGCATCAAACTGGTCACCGACTTTTCTGGTGCTGGCAATTGTATAGCTTTTGCTTGGAGTAATTGTTGAATAGTTATAATTGTCATGTAGGGACAAAATTACGATAATTTTTTTAGCAGACTTGTTCCTAACCACCTCGTTGGCCAATTTCAATGACCTCCAAATTACCTATTTTACCCGCGTCGATGTCAAATCGGATCAAGGTTTTTACTTTGTGCCAGCCTTCGTTACCGCAAGCACCTGGGTTGATATGCAAGAATCCGAGGGTGCGGTCGGGCATTACCTTTAAAATATGGGAATGCCCCGAAATAAACAGCCCATTGGAGGGCGGATTTTCGATCAACAAAGGCCGTACGCGTGGGTGATAACGGCCTGGATACCCACCGATATGGGTCATAAAGACGTGTAAACCTTCACATTCAAAACGCAAATCAAGCGGCATCTCGGCTTGAATCGCGTTATTGTCGATATTGCCATAAACGCCACGAAGGGGTTTAAACGCCCTTAATTGGTCAATAAGTGCCATCGTACCAAAGTCGCCAGCATGCCATATTTCATCGCAAGGCTCAAAATACTGGAATACTTTGGGATCGAGGTACGAGTGGGTATCCGACATTAAACCTATTTTCATAGTTGTGTTGCGTTTTTGGGGAGCAAAGATAATTAGAAAGTACAGGTGAAATAAAACTTTAAAACTAAATAAGAATTTATTATTTTTGCCGCAAACATTACAATTTTCAATAAACATCTTTTAACATCTATCACCATGAATAAAAAGCAAATCTTACTCCTTTTCTTATGCTTCGTCTCCATCAGCCTTATTGCACAACGCAGCTACATTATCCAACCCATACCTATTGCCCCTACCATAGATGGCAGTTTGGAAAGTGAATCTTGGAGTAGCATACCCATTACCGAAAACTTCACTACTACCCTACCCTCTTTCGGAAAAACACCACAAATGGCCACTAAAGTACAAATGGCTTACGACGAACGGGGGGTGTATATCGCAGCCGTATGCCAGAGCAATAAAATACGAAATGAAGGTAGTCAACGCGATAATTTCGGGACTGGCGACTACTTTTCAGTAGGGCTGGATACTTGGAATGACGACCAAAATGCTTTTGAGTTTGCTGTAAATGCTTCCGGACAACGGATCGATATACGACAAAGCAGCACCCTAACCGAGCAGCAGTATGACACTTATTGGCAAGTACAAACCAAGGTAACCGTAGGTGGCTGGACGCTAGAAATGTTTATCCCTTATATGGCATTGCGCTTTCCAAAACAAACGGAACAGGACTGGGGGCTGCAATTCACGCGGTACGACAGAAGCACTGGAGAAACATCCACTTGGAACCCGCAAGATCCTTTGGTTAAAGATAAGGTGCTTCAATATGGGCAATTGGAGGGTTTGAAGGAGATTCGTCAGCGGACTCGGTTAGGAATTTCGCTATTAAATGAAATGAATTGGGATGAAACTACTGTTACTATCAACGATGCGAACAGTTTTTCTTCCAGATATTCAACAGTGATCATTCCTGCATTAGATGGTAGGATTGGTTTAGGTTCAGCATCCACACTTGATTTTTCTATTTTCCCAGATTATGATTTAGGGGACAATTTTGGTTTTTTCGGTTTTCCTCCACCAGTACCGCAAATATCCTCCGATCTTCCACGCCAAATTAATCATGAAGAAAGTGGCATTTTTAATAAGTCAAATATACTGGAACCTACATTCAATATTAGTGCGAGAATAGCAGGTGAAGTACTTCGAAAACAACCTGCTGAGTTAATTTTTCCTATTGAAGAGTTTAGATTACTTCAAAAATCTCGATTTACCACTCGTACCAAAAATAATATTGGCATTGGTATTTCCAATAGCATCTTTTCAAATCCTGAATATCGTATTTTGGAAGGGCCATTTTCTTCCTTCGTTGAAGAATCCCGACTACCACACAACCCAATCTACAATAATATCACTATTGAAAAATGCTTCAGAAACAATTCTTGGATTCAAATATCCAACGGTCTTAATTATATAGACCAATCGCTTTGGAGCAATCGATCCGCTTTGAGTACGCAATTGCGGGACAAAAGCAACCAATACGAAGTAGCAGGAACGCTAAATGTCCAAGCACAAGGCAGTTATTCCGTAGCAAGCGGTTTTATTGCCTTGGGTAAAGTAAATGGTAAAATTACTTATGGCGCAAGTTATACAGCACCTAAAAAAACGATGAATGGCTTATTAATCCTACCTCCCGCAGTTACGCCGCTACCCGGCTCACAAATGGAGCGTTTTTCAGCTTACCTTACACAACGCAACTTTAGCCCAGCACAAAAAAAATGGCTCAATACCACACGATCAGTTCAATTCATTTTTGAAAATAACAAAAATAATTTAGAGCAAGATTTACCCGAATTCAATCTATCTTGGGCTGGTTTGAATAAAAAATTTCAAAATATTGGCTTCAACTTTATATTTACCCCTTTCCGTAAAACAACTTTTTTGGATTTTGAAGATATCCGCCTTCCGCAAAAACAATTTTTCCCAATTGATTTTGGTGGCTCTTTTACCACGGATGAGCGAAAAAAATTAGTATTGCCGATCAGTTTCAGAAACAACTGGGTTATTGGTGGCGATCAATACAATGCGAGACTCGACTTTAGTCCTTATTGGGTGTTACATCGGAAATGGATACTTACGATGGATCTATCTACCCGTTTAAAGACCAACCAGTTCGTACCTACTGCCTTAGGGGGTACGAGTACAAGTCGTTTTGCTGAAAACAATTCTTTCTTTTCAAATACTTCGATGGTATCGCTACAGTTCATACCAACGAGAAGACTATACATTGAGTTAGGTGGTCAATTTTTAATATATAGCCAGTTTAATCGGAAAATATACGAACTGAGCAGCAATGGGCAAATCAACAATACAAATTATCCATTTGCCTATAACCCGAGAATTGATAAAACACAAGGTATCAATGCTTCCTTGACTTGGTTGATCAATCCTTATAGCCAACTTAAAGTAGGCATGAATAATTCGGTGGGTGACGGTTTTGCTGTTATTACATCTACCGGCACAGGGAACGAATTACCAACACAGAGCACCTCCAATAAATACAATATCTCCTTTGTTTGGAATATTTACAAACAATAGCACTATCTTTGGTCAAATTTTTAGTCGAATGACCTTTATGCATAAATTAATTACATTATATACTGCCTTTTTATGTTTGGCATTTGCTGCATGCCAAAACCAAGCCTACACAGAAGAAAACGAACGCCTGGAAGCGGGGCAAGCTTTTGAATTTTGGAATATGGGACGCATGTATCCCGATGGGAAACTGCATACGGAAAAACTGGCTGCCGCTATTGCCGAATTACGCGCCAATACTGCCGAAAGAGGAGGCCCTGCGGCCATTTGGGAAGATATTGGCCCTAAAAACATAGGAGGCCGAACACTCTGCTTGGCCATACACCCACAAAATTCGTCCACTTTATTCATGGGTGCAGCCTCTGGAGGGCTTTGGAAAAGTACAACGAATGGCGTTGGTGTAAATGCTTGGCAACGGATTGAAACAGGGTTTCCTGTTATTGGCGTAGGTGCTATTGCTATAGACCCTTCCGATCCCAATATCATGTATATCGGTACGGGTGAGGTATATAATTACGAAAATTCGGCACCCAATGTGGTCATTCGCACCACACGCGGTACTTATGGTATTGGTATCCTAAAAACAACCGATGGCGGAGCAACTTGGAAAAAATCGCTGGATGTGGATTATAGCGATCTGGTGGGTGTACAGGAAATAAAAATCAACCCAAAACGACCTCAAACAGTATGGGCAACGACCACCAATGGCCTTTTGCGCAGTTACGATGGAGGAGCGCATTGGACTACGGTACTGGAGCGCAAAATGGCCGTTGACCTCGATATGCACCCCACCGATACGAGTACCTTATTCGTCACTTTTGGTTCATTGGACGATGAAAATGTGAGCGGCATTTTCCGAACAACTGATGGTGGTGCAACTTTTGCTCAATTAACGACAGGGCTACCCACTACTTATTCAGGAAAAGCGCTTTTGGATATTTACAAAGCAGATCCAAATATTATTTATACCTCCGTTGGTAATGCATTTGCGCAGGCAGGTTTATTCAAAAGCACAGATGGAGGCGATAATTGGCAAGCAGCGAGTACAGCAGATGTTTGCACGTATCAGGGGTGGTATTCACATGATATTGCAATCCACCCAACCAATCCCGATATTTTATTATGGTGCGGTATTGATATGTGGAGATCCACAAATGGAGGTGCGGTGACCAACAAGATTACCCAATGGTTCAACTGGGATTTTGGTCAAGTACCCGTAGGCGGCCCCGAAGGCCCCGGCGATTATATACACGCAGATATACACCATATTTATTACCATCCTACCAATCCTAATCTCGTGTATTGCGTTACGGATGGCGGACTTTTTGCCTCCAAAGATGGTGGTATTAAATGGGAAGGGCGCAATGGCAACTACCAAACACAACAGTTTTACGCCAATTTTGGCAACTCTACTACCAATCCTCTTTGGGCCATTGGTGGCATGCAAGATAATGCTACTGCGATTTACACCGGCGATCCGGCTTGGACAAGGGTTATCGGAGGAGATGGCGGCTGCTCCGCAGTACATCCTTTTGTAGATGATATTATGTATGCTTCCTCTCAAAATGGCAATTTTTATTTTACTGGTAACGGGGGAAATGATTGGGGAAACTTACCAGCATTGCCCGGTACCAATTCTGCATTTGTGGCACCTTTTGAATTAGCACCCACCAATCCCGAACTCATGTACGCAGGCAAAGATATCCTCAGTCGATTAGATTTTGGGTTAAATATTTGGGAAGAACTCACCTCTTCTGGTGGTGTTATTGTTACGATTGGAGTAAGCAATATCAATGAAAATGATGTTTACTTTAGTCGGGCAATGAAGGGTAATATCGGCCCAAAAGTATTCCATCTCGATGCCAGCACTGAAAATGTAGTGGAAATGAGTGGGCTTCCAGACCGGTTATGTAGCGATATTGCCCGCAGCCCAAGCGATGATAAAACTGTGTATGCCACTTTTTCTGGTTTTGGAACAGCACATTTATACAAAACCACCAATGGCGGCACAACCTGGACTGCCTTATCCGGCCTCCCCGATGTACCAACTAACTCCGTTTTAATAGACCCAATTGCTGAAAGTAATATTTATGTAGCCAATGACATCGGTGTATGGTTTTCCATTGATGGTGGACTTTCTTGGGAATACTTGAGCGAAGCGGCGCCACAAGCCATGCTGGCCATGCACTTGAGCATTTCTGCGGATCGTCAACTACGTGTTGCAACACATGGATTAGGGGTTTGGCAAACACCTTTGAAGTTCTCTGTGGGTACAAAAAATACTGTTTTTGCACCTAATATGCTCACCATTAGCCCAAATCCAGCAACAGATCATATTCGGATCAAATGGAATAGCATAACAGATATTGCAGCACAAGTATCCGTATTTGATTTGAGTGGTCGATGTGTTCTTTCCAATACTAATATGCTATTGTCCGGCAGTAATGCACCTATTTTAACGCTCGGCGCATTAAATAAAGGTATTTACTTGTTGGTTATAAACGATACTAAAACCAAACAACAAATTACTAAAAAAATCGTCGTACAATAGACTATATCATTACTACAGGGTTTTCTTATAAAAGGTGCAGCGCACCGCAATATTTGTAGCAATGATGTGTTTGCCGCGTTTTGAAGGTGCAGCGCACCGCAATATTAAATTAATGTCACGGTGCGCTGCACCTTCAACCTTGATTTTGCCGATTTTTGCTACAAATATTGCGGTGCGCTGCACCTGAAATTTTTATGAGAAAGCCCTAATCATGGCTACTGGACATTTTTGAAAATACACGTAAAAACTTAGTGAATGCCACAAATTGACACGAATTTCCACACAAAACACGTTTTAATTTGTGTAATTTGCAGCCAAAATATTTGTGGCTAAGTTTTGACAAAAAAGACAAACAACTTATATGTTAATCACACCTTTACCCGCCGATCACAACGAAGAAGTGGCAGAATTGGCGCGTTTTTTTAATGAAACACTAGGATTTTGCCCCAATTCGGTACTAACGATGCAGCGCAGACCTGCTATTGCCAAGGCATTTATCCAACTCAATATGGCCGTAATGGCCAATGAAGGCCGTGTAACCAGTGCTTTAAAACGCTTGATTGGTTATATGGCAAGCCTTACCGCTGGTTGTCGATATTGCCAAGCACATACGATCAGGGCGGCAGAACGATACGGAGCAGAACAGGAACAAATGGAAAATATTTGGTCCTATAAAACGCATCCGGCCTTTAGTGAAGCAGAACGTGCTGCCCTTGATTTTACGGTAGCAGCATCCAGTATCCCCAATGGCGTGGATGATGACATTGCCAAAAACCTGCGGACGCATTGGAACGAAGGCGAAATTGTAGAAATACTAGGCGTAATTGCGCTATTTGGTTACCTCAACCGATGGAATGATAGTATGGCCACGCAACTGGAAGCCCCAGCCTCCGAAAGTGGCGCACAATGGTTAGGTGCAGTGGGCTGGAACAGCGGAAAACACGTGGGATAAACGGCTATTCTGATTTGCGTTCATATTGGCAGCAACTGTGTAGATTGGCATACGCGCCGTCATCACCTTTTGTGCTTTCAGTGTCGTAGCCAGCGGCTGCAATATTTTGCTGTATTTGCGGCAACGAAACTAATATAGAATCATAAGCGACTGTGATCATTTTAGAATCTTTGTCCCAATTGGCCGTCGCTATTCCATCTATTTTTAGCGATTTTTCAATAGTTTTCTTGCACATTCCGCAATTACCCCACACTTTAAACGTGTCCGTTTTTAGGTTAGCGGTGATAGTATTGGAATTGCAAGACATCATGCATACAAAGGCGAGAAATACCCCCGCAAAAGCGTAAAATTTCATAGTATAAAATTATTATTAATTAACTTGATTTGTCGATCTTTTTAGCGATAGTGTTTAGTCAACGATATGTATCGTATCCACCGTTACCACCTCTTTAC
>JAYUKX010000019.1:0-1659 GCA_043764095.1 Chitinophagales bacterium | reverse complement strand
ATCATATTGAACTCACCACAGCCGGGTTCTAGGCAGCCCATGGAGTCCAGTTTGAGTACCCAGTTATGGGATTCATTTACACCTGTCATACGGTTTACAAGAGAGCCGACGGCAATATACCCGCCATCGCTGGTTGGAATCATATTGTAAAAACTATACGGCTCCCCCTCATAAGCACTATCCTGATAGTTCCGCTCCCATTCAAGTACGCGGTTTTTGTCCATTTTGAAGAGCCAACCTGCTGCTGGAGCATTGCTTTGGGTTACCCAATCGGGATAATTATTACCACAACCCACCAAGCCATGTCCCCAAATGGGCTGGAGCAGAAATATTTCTTTCATGGTTTGGTTCATAAAAACATACTGCCCTATATGTTGCCCATTAAGATCCATAAAAAACAAGGTAGGTGGCGTACTTTCGTAGTTCGGGAGATAGGCATTGGAAAACCATTTATTGACCAATATATTACTGTCAATTTGCACAGTAACGGTACTCGTTGAGCCTGTTGATAAGGCTAGGTTCGTTGTCCAATTCATATTTCCCAAGGTATCCATGCTCATAGTTGCTGCTTCATAATCAAATAGACAACCATTAAGACAGAAACGATAAGAAAGGATTAAGTTATCATCAGTTGCCTTTAGGATTTGGGTTGGGCTTGTAAAATCATATTGTTCATTAAATGAATATTCGGCTAAACTATCTCCTTGTAGGGTTGTTTTTATGACTATGGGTAACCATTCATTTATTTTATTTATCCTCCTATCTCTGCCGCCAAAAAGAAAAATATGATTGCCTGCTATGGCTATGCGAGGGAATGCTTCGTGTTTATTGGGTTGTCCGTACTCTTTTCTCCACAATATATCGCCTTGCAGATCCATACAGCACAATACAAATTGCAAATCAGGAGCATTTGAATAACCGCTTACATAAATAAGGTCATTATCAACACAAAATCCATCTTTGAATGACGCATTAAAATCGTATTCCTTAACCCATGCAATATCACCTGTTTTAGTTAATTTAGTCAAAGAAAAACAGGTATTTGAATTTTGCGCACTACAATCTTTTGATGCAACAATTAAATAACCATCGCTTACCTCGTGTATATCCGCTGCTGTTTCGGAATTTAAGTCAAAGTTGGAATATACTTTGGAAAAAGTAATCGCTTGGGTATTACCTTGGAATGCCATGGCGATAGCATAAATGAATAATAGTATTTTTTTCATCGAAGGCGATATAATTGCCCCAACAGTAGCGAAAACAATGCTATTGTTGGGGCTTGGTGAAGTGATTTTAATGTTGAACCCTAAATTTGGCGCGATACGGTGCATAACGTACTCACTTCGTTGTTTTGCCCACTCATTTCACCACCACAATCCGTTTACTCGTAATCGTTTCATTGCCTTGTTGCACCACGATATAATACGGCCCTGCACTGATATCGGTGAGTGGAATTTGCGTGATTTGGGCATTTGCAACCATTGCTTTTAAGGTGATTCCCGTATTGGATACGAGCAGTACAGTTGTATTGTTCCACGAAAAATCCTTGGGAAATTCAATTTTTACATAACTATCTGCTGGATTTGGGAATACTTTGATGTCTTTACCTTTTAGAAATACCGCCTCTTCGGTTTTTGTGATCATATTGAACTCACCACA
>JAYUKX010000018.1:0-20535 GCA_043764095.1 Chitinophagales bacterium | reverse complement strand
TTTCTACTTAAATAGGTAGGCTATTCGCGCAAAAAAACAGAAAATCTGAGACCAAAATCTGAAGCCTGAATTTGTACCTTTATTCCAACACCATTCCTATACTTTGGCGTTGTAGGTTTTTGCATGAAAATCGTATAACATGCTCCAAAACCTAACGACGCTCCGTATATAAGTCATCGAAGGCGGGCAACAAACAAGACCAAGGAAGTTTCCAAATTTGCGTTGTACATTTGTGGCTCGATTTATGCTTTTAAGATGCATGCATTTTTTATATCCAATATTTGTGACCGATTGGGTATAAGGAACGTTTTAACGGCCTAAGTATTCCCCCAAATTGGTGCTGAATGCTTTAGCAAATACCCACACGAATTAGCAACAAATAATTTTATGGCAAAAAAACGCGTATTAGTAACCGGTGGTGCCGGTTTTTTAGGTTCGCACCTCTGCGACCGCATGTTAAAAGAGGGGCATCAAGTGATTGCGATGGACAACCTCCTAACGGGTAGCCTCGATAATATCGAACACCTGTTTAAAGAAAAGGACTTTGAATATTACCACCACGATATCACCAAATTTATCCATATCCCTGGAAAATTGGATTATATCCTTCAGTTTGCTTCTCCAGCAAGCCCTATTGATTACCTTCAAATGCCGATCCAAACCCTTAAAGTAGGTGCTTTGGGTACGCATAATTGTTTAGGATTGGCTAAAGAAAAAGGCGCACGTATCTTGGTTGCTTCTACTTCGGAAGTGTATGGCGACCCGTTGGTACATCCGCAAGTGGAGGAGTATTGGGGCAATGTAAATCCCGTTGGGCCACGTGGCGTATATGACGAAGCCAAACGTTATTTGGAGGCGATCACTATGGCATACCATAATTTCCATCAGGTAGAAACCCGTATTATACGCATTTTCAATACTTATGGCCCGCGTATGCGCGTGAACGATGGCCGTGTATTGCCTGCATTTTTTAGCCAAGCCATCCGCGGCGAGGGGCTTACGGTGTTCGGTGATGGTTCACAAACCCGTTCTTTCTGTTATGTGGACGATTTGGTGGAAGGTATCTACAGGTTGTTGCTCAGCGATTACCATCTTCCAGTAAATATCGGTAATCCTTCTGAAATTACGATGATGCAATTTGCACACGAAGTATTGGATTTGGTAAAGAACCCAAAAGCGTTTATTGATTACCGTCCATTGCCACAGGATGATCCGAAGCAACGCCAGCCCGATATAACCAAAGCACGTACGCTCCTAGGTTGGGAACCCAAATTCAATCGCGAACAAGGTTTGAAAATCACTTATGAGTATTTCAAAAACGTAGTCACCGTATAAGCCTTCTACAAAAAACGATCATGTTCAAATCCATACTTATCACCGGCGGTGCCGGTTTCATTGGTTCGCATGTGGTGCGCCTCATGGTGAACAAATATCCAGGTACTCAAATCGTCAATTTGGACGCTTTGACCTATGCGGGCAATTTGGAAAATTTACGCGATGTGGACCAGCGCGACAATTACCATTTTGAAAAGGGAAATATCCTGGATGTTGCTTTTTTGGAGGGTATTTTTGAAAAATACCAATTTGATGCCGTAGTACACCTCGCTGCTGAAAGCCATGTAGATCGCTCCATCAGCGATCCCTTGGCGTTTGTACAGACTAATGTGCTCGGTACAGTTACCCTCCTCAATGCAGCCCGCAATGCTTGGAAAGACAATATGGAAGGCAAGCGGTTCTACCATGTTAGCACCGATGAAGTATATGGTTCGCTGGGCGAAGAAGGTTTTTTCACAGAAACAACGCCTTATGACCCGCGTTCGCCGTACTCGGCTTCCAAGGCATCGAGCGATCATTTTGTACGTGCATATTGGCATACGTATCACCTTCCGGTGGTGGTGTCCAATTGTAGCAACAACTACGGGCCTTATCATTTCCCGGAGAAACTGATCCCATTGATGATTTCCAATATCAAGAATAGGAAAGCATTGCCCGTTTATGGCGATGGGCAATATACCCGCGATTGGCTGTGGGTGGAAGATCATGCCCGCGCTATTGATACCATTCTGCACAACGGACGTGCTGGAGAGACCTATAATATCGGCGGTAATAATGAGTGGAAAAACATAGATTTGGTACACAAACTATGCGATATTATGGACGAATTACTTGGTCGCGCCGCTGGTACATCGCGTTCGCTGATTACGTTTGTAAAAGACCGTCCGGGCCACGATCGCCGCTACGCCATTGATGCCTCTAAATTGTGTGACGAGTTGGGTTGGCAACCTACTATTCAGTTTGAAGAAGGGTTTAGGCAAACGGCTATTTGGTATTTGGAACATGAAGAATGGTTAGAAAACGTTACTTCTGGGTCTTATCAGGCTTATTACGCTGCACAATATAAGTGAAATTAACTTTTGTAGTTGGTACGTTTTTTTACCATATAGGATATAAAACGTAGCGTGTGCTTTTTTTTACCACAAAAGGACACAAAGTTCACAAAGACGTAGATTGGACGCTTCGCTTTTTTTTAGAACACAAAGCATTGGCTTTATCTTTAACGTACGAGAACACAAAATTCACAAAGCGGAGTGTGGACGCTTCGCTTTGTGAAGTTTGTGTTCTTTTGCGGTAGAAAAGTGTACGCTACGTCTTCTTTATGGTAAATAAAAAAAGTTTTGTCTTAAAACATTATCATACATGAAACACCTACTCTTATTCCTCTGTCTTGCGCTTTGTCTTAATGTTTTTAGTCAAACCAAAACTACGATTTATTGCTTTCATGGACAAGGTAGCACCGGAAAGATATTCAGCGATCTTACTGTGGACTCCACCTATACCATTCAACTCGTGGAATATGGTGCTCCCGAAAAAGGGATGACGATGCCATCTTTTGCCCAAGCGCTTGCGGCACAAATAGACACCACCGCGCCGTTTATACTATTGGGCGTTTCTTTGGGGGGTATGCTTTGTTCCGAATTGTCCGAAGTGCTACATCCGAAGCAAACGATCATTATTTCGAGCGCAAAAAACAGGGGTGAACTGCCGTTCCGTTATACCTTTCAAAAGGCAATTCCTCTTTATAAATTATTCCCTGGAAAACTACTCGTAATGGGTGCAAAAATCCTTCAACCCATAGTAGAACCGGATCGACGTAAAAACAAGGAAACATTCAAAGAGATGCTTGCCTGTAAAAATGCCACCTATATGAAACGCACTATCCCACTCATCATCTATTGGGAAAGAACCAGTAATACGCACAAAATCTATCATTTACACGGTACGAATGACCATACTTTGCCCTACAAAAAAATAAAATCACCCGATTATACGATTGACAATGGATCGCACATGATGACATTGACAAGGGCAAAAGACATTAGTGCAGTGTTGCGTGTTATTTTGGAAAAATAAGTACTTGGACATAATTAATTGGTAGAAATGAACGCAGGTATTTTTTGTCCAGACGAGCCATTTTTGAGGCAGATAGCAGCGCTATCTAACGAAAAAATGGCGAAGTATGGGCGGGAAAGACCAAGTTCAAAATGGTAATTAATTGTGTCCAAGTACTTAGTGTACAACTACAATTCCTTATACGTCCCCTGCTCCACATCTAAATGAAACCACCTTACTTTTTTACTTGACCCGTGGTACAGGCCTGTTCGTATCGCTACGATAAGTGCATTTTCGGTGGATGCATCGGTAAAATAAACGAGCGTATTGGGTGCTGTTATCGTAGCAAGTATCTTGTTTTTGAGCGCATCACCTGATTTTGTATAATCCACTACCACTGGCAAGGTGCTGTTTTCGGGTAATGGATTAGCTTTGTAAAATGCGATCCGCTGTTCTCGTTCATCATCCATTTTTTGATCTTGTTCTACCGATCGCCAATCGAAATTGCGGCCATATTTTTTTAAAGCCAATTTTGGATCAAAAATACGAGGATCGTAGGGCGCGGGCGCATAAGGCTTATTGTTGGGTTTGTTCGTAAAAAAATCATCGAGTAGGGTTGCTGTTGCATCATATTGGTTGACACAAGGCATATCAAGCAAGGTGTAGATCGTGCGTAGGATAGAGCCGAAATTGGCGTGCCGATGCGACACATAACCTGGTTTGACATAAGGCCCTGCCAACAATAAAATACTGCGGTGCGCATCAATATGATCTACGCCACCCTGCGGATCATCTTCCGTAACAATCACTAACGTACTATCCCACCAAGGCGACTGACTCAGTATTTCAATAATTCGCCCTAGTGCTAGGTCGTTGTCGGCCATATAAGATTCCATATACGGATTTCCGTCTTCCGGACGAGGGCGAGTTCCGTGGTCATTGGGTAATTGCATGGTAATAAACTGCGGAAACGACTCCGCGCCCGAAAGCCAGCGTTTCTTGAACTCTCTTTCAAACTGAATTACCCGAAACTGATCTGGAATATTGCCGTTAAATCCCGCAAAGTCGCGGCAAGTACGATCGAATAGCGCTTTGGGTAAAGGCCAAGGTACGGAATGTGCAGTACCGATCAAAGTATCATTCCACTCCTCATAATTACCAGCAAATTCGTTGCTTTGGCCAAAAGAAAAGAAAGTAACGTTATTCCGCTCAAGGTTTTCCCATAGTCCACCTATTTCATTATAATCTTCAGGATCCATGCCTCCTGTTGTGGCTGGAAGCCGCCGGCCGGGTGCTTTAGAGAATGGATTAAAACTATTGTTAGATTGTGAATTGGCTTCTACGTATTCATTTGGAATAGTCCCCACCAGCCAATGGTGGCCGTGAATACTAGCATCGGAATCACAGTAAAAATTATCCGAAAAAGCCCATTGCTGCCCTATTCGGTGGTGATTGGGCATAATATTCGCTTTGTGGATCGTGTCGTTTCCGTGTATCACTTCTACTGCTGTGCCGTATCGAGCGAGGGTTGCGTCGCCGTTTCCGCTGGGTAATTGGCCCATTACCTCGTCGTAGGTGCGGTTTTCTTTAGTGATATATACAATGTGCTTAATGGGGCTTTTACGCAAGCCCGATACAGGCGGGCAAGGGTTTTTGCCATCGTCTTTTACAGGAACAAGATCAAAGGTATTGGAAATGACCTGTTTGGTATATATAGCCAATTGGGCATCGTTGGGGACATCTACTACCTGAAACGTACCCAACTGAATATCACCGATATACGTGCCTTGTGGTGGTGCTACAAATCCCTTTCCGCCATTGGGGCCGGCACCGTACCCACGTGCGCTAAGGATAACTAATTGTTGGTCATTGCTGGTAAGATTCACCCTGGTAGTCCCCCATCCTGTTGGTATATAACCTTTTACTTTGCGGCTTTTGGTATCTACTACGGCAACTGCATTCAAGCCGAGACAAGCAACGTAGAGCGTTTTTTCATCTTTGGACAAACACAATCCGAAGGGCATCAGTCCGCGAAATGCGTCAATATGGGGATCTATGGTTAGTTTTATATCGCCTTTTATTTTGCCTCTTTTGGTATCAAGAATAGTAATTAGGTCGTTGGTGGCATTGGAAACATAGGCATATCGTTGCCCAACGGCGATGGAATTGGGACTTGCGCCACCTACAATTTCTGTTTCTTCTACTTTTTCACCAATTTGATAACCCGTTTTAAATTTCCCTGTTACTTTATTGGTTTGGAGATCGACCATCCAAACACTCATGGCTTCCTCGGCCAATGCCGACCCTAGTCCGGGAATAAATCGGCCATCGGGCAGCAACACGCCATCTTCTGCTTCTTTTGATGGAACTCCGTAAAATGGGAATTTCATCATCATCGAGTCCTTGTTGGTTGGCGTAACACCGGGTACTAAAGGATATGCATACATGCCCACATTAGCGATGAGTGCTTTTTTGCCATCGGGGGTGCAGTTGATACCAAACGGAATTCTACCGGCGGGAATGCTGGCCAATAGTTGCCGTGTTTTCATATCTATTTTTACCATCCTGAAATTGGCGCGATCGAGTACGAGTAATTGCTGGTGTATGGGATCAATAGTAAGATCGGAGGTAAAAGAATCGAAATAGGGTACACCGCCACAAATTCCATTGAGCGAAATGCTATCAATTTTTTTCATCGTGCGTGTATCCCATACCACCACCGAGCCATCATCGCCCCCGCTGAGGTAGGCTGTATACCCGTTTGGTGCATACGCAACGCCTAAAAAAGTAGCACGGTTAAATTGTACTTGTTGTTTGGCTTTTGTCACTATTTCAGTCGCGCTGGGTGTTTGAACCGTTTTGCTTGGGTTGCGCAAATCTATTTTGGTCATCACGCCGTTGTTGTGCAATACCAGTGCTTGGGTTTCGTCGGGTGAAATATCCAGGCCAAATGCAGCACGCGCAATACGTGTAACGCGACCAGCAGGTGTCACATACCTTCCGCTAGGTATCACGCTTTTCCCTGCGGTATCAATCACGCAATAGGCATCTCTACCGGGCACTATTGTGGTAGTGCGCTGGGCCATAAGTGTTGTACAGGAATACAAGAAGCAAGTAAGGGCAATAAGGATACGTGACATGGTGATACCGTTTTGTTTAAGGTGCAAAGGACGTGGTTTGGGAGGTAGGCTTGGTGCAAAATTGGTTAAGTTTGTGTAAACCTTGTGGGGGTTGCTGACCTGTATTTCTGCCTACATGTGTGCCGATGTGCACAGCGGCGCACACGTATTGCACATCGGCGCACACGTAGGTGTGCCGATTTGTACATTGGCACACACGTAGGTGTGCCGCTACTGCCATACTTCGAATTCGGTTCTTCGGTTTATCGCGCGGCCTTCTTCCGTATCATTGGTGGTGATGGGCTTGTTTTCACCGAATCCCTTGGCGCGCAATCGGGTAGCATTGATGCCCTTCGATGCTAGGTAATCGCGTACCGATTGTGCCCTTTTTTCGGATAATATCAAATTGCTATTGTCATCGCCCACGTTATCGGTATGGCCGTTGAGTTGGATATTCATCGTAGTATTCTCGTTGAGGAGTGCCACTAAATTGTCCAGTTCTACGCGGCTATTGGGTAGTAAATCGGCAGAATTAGTATTAAAAAATACATTTTTTAGTACAATTGGTTGCTTATTATCGGTTTTGCCCGTGCTGTCCTTTACTGGGCGCAAGGCAATTTCCAATTGATAAGGTTTCAAAAAAGACGCTGTGGAATCCAAATCAAAATACTCCGAGTGGAACAAATAGCCTTTGCGCCCAACATTGAGCGCGTACCGATGCCCAGCGGGTAAACAAACGAGAAATGTACCATCTTTTTTAGTATTGGCTGATATATAGGATTCACCAGTGGCCAAGTCCGTAAATTCAACCTTGGCTACGAGTGGATACCCAGTAGCCGCATCGCTCACGAGTGCACGGGCGTAGGTGACTACCTTGGGGCGTAGGTGTGCAGGTAGGTCAAATTTATAGATGTCGATACGTCCCTTTCCGCCTGTTCTTTGGGACGAGAAATAGGCCGTTTTGCCATCCAAAGTAACCACCAAATTGGCATCATGTGCTTTGGTGTTGATCGGGAAACCGAGGTTTTCGGGCTTGCCCCAAGTGCCATCGGGCTGTTTGCGCGATAAGAAAATATCGTCTTTCCCAAATCCGGGGTGGCCATTAGAGGTGAAGTAAAGGGTTTGTCCGTCGGGGTGCAAAAAGGGCAGACAATCCGTAAAAGGCGTATTAATATTAGCACCGAGATTACGTGGTATACTCCATTTTCCGCCTGCTTGCCGCGTAGTTTCGTAAATATCGGCTTCTCCCAATCCGCCATCTCGTTTGCTTGCAAAAATAATGGTTTTGCCATCGGCACTGATAGTAGGTTGCGATTCCCAAGCGGGCGAATTGATTACACTACTGAAAGGCTGTGCTTTGCTCCAAGTATCACCTTTTTTTTGTGACCAATAAAGGTCGCAACTGCCTTGAGAGCCATCATTTCGGCGGTCGCAGGCCGTAAAAACAATCCAGCTACCATCGGGGCTAATCGCCTGCGCCCCTTCGTTTTCTGAGGTATTTACGCCCTCCAAAGGTTGGGCTGGTTCCCATTCTTCCTTATCGGTATCGGATCGTTTGGCGATATAAAAGTTTTCATCATCGTTGGTGTTTCGGGTAAAAATCAACCATTGTCCATCGGCGGTTTGCACGGGAAAATATTCGTCTCCATCGGCGGTATTAATGGCACCGCTGAGGAGTTCTGGGTTGAATGGAACTGGATGTTGGATAGCCTCGGCCACAAAAACGGCATCATTATACCGTTTTTCGGCTGTGGTTCGATCGCGGATATTACCGATATCGCTTTGCAAATAAATTTTTAGGTGTTCGGCAGTTTCGGCGTATTTATCTTGCTCCCATTCCACCGTAGCCAACGCTTGATATATGCGCACTTCGTACGAAGGGCTAAGGGCGAGTACTTTTTCAAAAGCCGTTTCCGCTTCTGGCCAATGATTGGATTCGCGGTGCGCGCCACCGAGGTAAATCCATGCGTCGATAAAGTTGGGGTCAATTTCTACTGCTTTGCGATAGGCACGTATGGCAGCAGCGGCATCGCCCACTTGCATCGCATCGCGGCCTTCTTTAAAGGCTTTGACGGCTTTTTCGCTGGTGGTTTTTACCGTAGTAAAATTAGTTTGAGATAAAGACCGATAAGGCGCGAAAAAAAAGAATATTGAAAGTAAGGCAAAAGTGCGAATCATAGTGCGGTGAAGGCCAATTTGTAAGTTTAAGAGACGATGAAACGATTGATTCTGATAATATTGTGTCAATTTTGTTAATCTTTTGAAAAAAGAAGCAACCAATGAACCATAAATGCGCTCTAAGGCTATATATTGCGTCCGATTTACAAAACGATTAAAAGTTTGAGCATGAAACAAATTATACTTTCATTTATTTTCACCCTTGTTCTGAGCGTTTGCGCTATGGCGCAATCTGCGAAGAGCACACCACTAAAAGTATTCCCTAACCCCACAACTGAATATTTTCAGGTAAGTGAATTAGGCGAAACGGCTAGTTATATCTCCGTATTTAACATTATGGGTCGTAATGTACGTGAGTTCGAATTTGTAAAAGACGAACGCTACTATATTGCTGATTTGCCTAAAGGGCTTTATTTAATCCATTTGCAGGATAAAAATAAAAAAACGATCGCTACCCAAAAAATAGAAAAGCGGTAGGCCCCCTTTACCCCCTTCAAAGGAGCTGTTTTACATGGAAATCCCCTTCTGGAAAAGATGGTTGTCTTATCTTACCCCTATCCGGTTGGAAGAAACAGCCTCGGAATATAACCCTGAATTGACCGTCATGCTCGACCGTGGCCGCTTACAACTATTGAGCGGCAATGCTATTTATTCCTGGGACGACCTTTACCATAATTTTACACGTGCTTTCACGCAATTACAGCCTGAAAACTTAGGTTATCAAGATGTATTATTACTTGGCTTGGGCTTGGGTAGTGTCCCGTATATTTTAGAGAAAAAACACCAACAAAAATACCATTATACAGCCGTAGAATGGGACGAGGCTGTATCTGAATTGGCCGACCGTTATACGTTTTCCCGCTTGGAAAGTTCCGTAGAGATTGTTACCGCCGATGCTGTAATTTTTGTGGAAGTATGTGAAGATACTTTTGATATGGTGATTGTTGACTTGTTTGAAGACAACCAAACACCCGAGGTGTTTGAAACAAAGGTTTTTTTGTCCGATTGTGTTTCGCTCTTAAAACCTGGAGGACTGTTATTGGTCAATCGCTTATCGAGAAGCAAAGTGGATGTGGTGAAATCGGAGCGGTATTTTGAACATGTATTTAAACCCGCATTACCCGATGCTTATATGATTGATACCAATGGTAATCATATCCTTTGTTGGTTCAATTTGGGTGCATCGTAGCTACAAATGTTGGACTTCTCCGAAGTCAAAAATATAAAAAACGTACCAACTTATTAATGCTGTATGCTTTGCATCTGTTGTGATGCTCTAGTAAAGTAATCTAATCACATTTTTAACCGATAATGTATGAAATCTTACGTGCTTACCAATGTTTTATTTTTGCTCTGTTTGTGCAGTCTATTTGGCCAAAAAAATGAAGAGGCCGCCATTCAAAAACTTTTGGAAGATGAAACAGCAGCGTTTACCAAAATGTCACTAGCCGATGTCGTAAAAACCTACTGGATCATGGACGACAAAACGCTTGCGAATGTAACCATGCCCGATGGGAATCATATTCACATGAAATTAGATGATCTTCTATCACAAACTGAAGTCCCCCCCGAAGGTCACGCAAAAGTCCAAAAAATGGATTTCCAGTTTTCTATTTTTGACCAATCGGCCTTGGTCTCGTTCAAGCAAACAGTCACCACGGAAGAGGGCGATAAAGTAAATTCGCATGAAATCCGTTTTCTTGAAAAAGTAAACGGTGTTTGGAAAATACATGTATCATCGGTGCATCAATACACGCCAAAAGGGGATGAATAGGAGCGGTATTTTGAACATATATTTAAACCCGCATTACACGATGCCTACAAATGTTGGACATCTCCGAAGTCAAAAACATAAAAAACGTACCAACTTATTAATGCTGTATGCTTTACATCTGTTGTGATGCTCTAGTAAAGTAATCTAATCACATTTTGAACCGATAATGTATGAAATCTTACGTACTTACCAATGTTTTATTTTTGCTCTGTTTGAGCAGTCTATTTGGTCAAAAAAATGAAGAAGCCGCCATTCAAAAACTTTTGGAAGATGAAACAGCAGCGTTTACCAAAATGGCACTAGCCGATGTCGTAAAAACCTACTGGATCATGGATGAAAAAACGATGCTGAATGCAACGCTGCCCGATGGGAATCATCTTCACCTGTTATTGGATGATCTTTTATCACAAACAGAGGTGCCGCCCGAAGGACACGCAAAAGCCAAAAAAATGGATTTCCAGTTTTCTGTTTTTGACCAATCGGCCTTAGTCTCCTTCAAGCAAACAGTCACCACCGAAGAGGGCGATAAAGTAAATTCGCATGAAATCCGTTTTCTAGAAAAAGTAAACGGTGTTTGGAAAATACATGTATCATCGGTGCATCAATACACGCCAAAAGGGGATGAATAGTATCCGTTAATGATTGAAACTAGGGTGCGAAACATGCCAATATTGCGTTTATGTACTAAAAAATCAATTTTAGTCTCTGATTTGATCTACAAACGAAACACTTGTTCGTTTTTCATGTTCCATAGCAAGTTACTATGCTCGTCGTATCCCGCTTTTTAGCAATTATGTCTATTGTTACCTTTAAAGGTGCCTTTTTAGGCGCACAACCTTATGAACTGCAACCTGTATCTGGTCCGGGTGGATCTGAGTATGCGCATCAAAAAGTACAGTTTTGGGACAAAGCCACTAAAGCCGATGGTTTTTGGCTCTTTGAACCGTCCGACCCCATGCCCGATTCTGCCGAAGTGATTGTGTTTATGCACGGTTACGGGGCTTACAACCCCATGGCTTATGGCAAATGGATCAAACATTTGGTGGCTAAGGGCAATATCGTTATTTATCCGCGCTACCAATATAACCTGCTTTTCCCACGCCCCAATGCTTTTCCTGCTAATGCTGCAAAAGGGATTAAAGACGCGTTGAAATTGCTCCAAACACCTGGACATGTACAGCCCAAAACGGAAAAAATCATTTATCTCGGGCATTCTTATGGCGGTGTGATCAATGCTAACCTTGGTGTTAACTGGAAGAAATATGGTATTCCAGAACCCGCAGCCATGCTCCTTGCAGAACCCGGTAGCGGCCCCTTCAAAGGCGCACGCTTGGATGATTATAGCGGCTTACCAAAAGACATGAACCTTTTAGTCATTGTAGGCGAGGACGATTATGTGGTGGGTGCCGAATTTGGTTCTATCGTGTTCAATACCGCTGTAAATACCCCCAAACGCAATTTTGTGATCCAACGCCGCGACACCACCAGTCAATATGGGGTATGGGCATCACATTCGGAGCCTTATTGCTACGATCTCGACTTTGATATTGGGGTACGTAATTTCACTGCACTGCGGGTGCTAGGTACTTCCCGTGTCAATTTTGTCGATTTTTACTGCTATTGGAAACTAGGAGATGCTTTGATTGACTTTACACGTACAGGGCAAAATGGACATATCGCATTTGGCAATACAGCCGCCCAACGCTTTATGGGTATGCACCCCGACGGGCGACCAGTACGACCACTGGATGTTATTTTGCCTGATATGCAAATCAAATTGGTTTCGCGCCGTCAAAATAGTTCCACAACGCTTGATTAATCATTTTCGTCATATACACGTTATGGGCGCGCCCGGTGCAGGCACTACAACACTCGCCAAAGCCATTGCTGCTCCATTACAATACCCGCATTTTGATGCCGATGATTACCATTGGTTTACGTCCGATCCCGAGCCTTATCGCCGCCGCCGCAACCGAGCACACCGCTGTCAATTACTCGCAGCAGACTTAGTACAACACGAAAAATGGGTACTGAGTGGTTCTTTATGCGATTGGGGCGATGAGTTTGCCTCAAAATTCGATATAGTACTGTTCTGTACTGCACCTACTGATGTGCGCCTCGCACGGATACGCGCCCGCGAGACCGCACGTTACGCCGCAGGAAGGCTCGAACCTGATGGGGACTTACACTCTGTTTTTTTAAAATTTTTGGATTGGGCTTCGGAATATGAAACCATGCCAGAGCGGCCGCGTTCCTTGGTATATGAGCGCGATTGGGTGACTCAAAACTGCCTTTGTCCTGTTATTTGGGTAGATATGGAACTTGGGATAGAAGAAGCATTGGCTCAAATGAACAAGGCACTAGGAACGATAAAAGAATAAGTTAGCACTTTTGGGTAGATTAGTTTTTGCTCATGCTTCGGCAGGCTCAGCACGGGTACAAGTATCTTTTAGTGCGAATAGTGGGGTTGGGGTGATGTGCGGTATGAGCGAAAAGGAATCAGCCAAAAGTGCTAACTTATTCTTTTATCGTTCCTTATACTAAAAAAAGCCCCGAAGCATTTACTCCGGGGCAGCATCCGTGTTTAGAAACGTTTACGGATGGTTTTAAGGTGGCTACTAAAGAGAGCCGATAAAACATATAAATGCTGCCTACCTGTTTTTACATTAAATACTATTATATTATATTTTAACTACAATTTTCGACAATCGTGGCCCTTTTTTGCTAGTCACCACGATGAGGTACAGCCCATTGGGGTAAGTAGCCATCTCTATTTTGGCCATTTCAGCATTGCTCAATGCCCGCTGGAATACGACACGGCCATACATGTCCAAAATAGATAGTTCCCAAGGCTGATCGGTGTAATATTGGACGGTTAATTTATCTTGCGCTGGGTTTGGATAAACGGATAATTGATGACCAAGTGCGGTGATATTTTGAGTAATATTAGTGCTGTCGCATAACGGAGGGTTAGTCGTAATCAATTCAGAAAAGAAATTGGCCAAATTACCCTCTCGCAACGAAGTATTATCATAAGCGTGACAAGGGTAGTTAACTTGATCAGCGCAACTGCCTTGCCCAAACAGGAAATTATAAGGGAAATTGATGCTCGTAAATTCATCGTGGATATTATAACCATAATTATGCACTGTATTCCATTTACTAATGATTCTACTACCATACACTTTGGGCGTATGGGCAATGCCATAACAATTATAACCATTCGTAAAACACCAAGATAATCCTTGGTAAACAACGCCACTATCTATTGGAACGACCAAATCGCAGGGCTGGTGGAACGAAAAAATGGCAGGCTTGGGTTGGTTGGCTTTATGGTATTTTAATAGATCATTGGTCACCGCGCCATACATATTACCCACTGCTTTGATGGTATAACGGATCGTTGTGGGTGCAATATTCCCTTCAATATCCCCTAAATCGGGTCTTGGAATGGTATTTGAGGAAAATGTTTTATTGACGTTATAGATACAGGAGGCGGTATTGGGGCTTGGTTTTGGGGCATCGGCAATTTGGTAGGTTTGCGGCATCCGTTCGAGGGTGGTATCCAGCAGTGCAATACCCAATGCGACAAAAGCACCTGCACTTTCCCCAGCCACAAAGATATTACTGGTGTCGATCCCCAATTGAGCGTACCTATTCACCAGATACCGCACTGCGCCTTTGCCATCTTGTATGCCTCGGTACAAAGCCCTGTGCCATTCGGCACTATCGGCGGCAAAAACGCAACTATAATTGGGGTAATTGCAGTTCCAAGGATTATCATCCGAAATAAACCCCAATCGGTAGTCGATACTCGCTGTAACATAGCCTCTTTTGGCAAATTGCTGGCAAAGATTGGTAATGCTTGGGTCGTCCTTATTGCCAGCCAAAAATGCCCCACCGTGTACCCAAACCAGTAAAGGCCGTTTTAACGCAGGTGTTGGGTTGTCGCAAACAGGCGTATAAATATTCATTTTTAGCGTATCAATGCCGTTATTGAAGTTTTTGGCTGTACCGTAAACGACATTCAGTGTGCTGGTATAATCATACTGTTTATCCATCCATTGCTGTGCTAGGGCAGCAATAGGGAATAAAAGGGGAATAAAAACGAGTCTGAATTTCATTGTTTGTGCGTTGTTTATACTTCGGCTCTGTATGTTTTGTGCATGAAAATCCTACTGTACCCCATAAATCTATGCACAAAACCTAACAACGCTCAGTATAAAAGGTAAAACAAGACAAAATTAGTCAAAAAAACGCACCTCCGCCTAACATGGCTACAAAATCGTCTTTTTTCCTACGCGAAATTTCCACTTTTGAGCCATCGCTCATTTCTGCGTAACCGCCATCAGTTTTGATATAACGCCGCAAATGAGCAAGATTGATGATATGGGAATGGTGTACTCTACAGAAATTTTGCTTTTCGAGTATCGGTTCGTACTCACCCATCGTGCGCGACACCAATACTTTTTCGCGGTTGGCTAAGTGGAATGTCGTATAGTTAGAATCCGATTGTAGCCGTACAATATCGCTGATATTGACAAACATAAGACCATCGCCCAAGGGCAGAGATAGGCGTTGGCTATCAGATTTTTGCACATATTGAAACAGTTTTTCAAAAGCACCAAAATCCGGCTGTACCGATTGTTTTCGTTCCCGAGCCTTCCCTACGGCGGCTTCTAGTTCATCCATATCAATGGGTTTGAGCAGGTAGTCCACCGCCGAAACTTTGAATGCTTGGAGTGCATATTGATCGTATGCAGTGGTAAAAACCACCGAAAAATTGATTTTTCCAAGATTTTCGAGTAATTCAAAACCAGTCATGTGTGGCATCTGAATATCGAGGAACAATATATCGGGCTGCTGCTGCTGGAGCATTGCTAAGCCTTTGAGCGGATCATTGGCTGTGCCGACAACCTTCACATCGGGGTTGGTCATTTGCAGCATGTTTTGTAGTGCCTCGGTGGCATTGGGTTCGTCGTCGATGAGAATGGCTGTCATGGTATTGGTGAATGATGGTGAATATAAGTGGCGGTGAGTCTGGCGCGGTACAACCCGTTTGTTACCGGATCATAGGCATTCGCACAATGATTTTTGTACCTCGTGCTTGTCCAGTATCGGTATAGAGGTCTTCAAAATCAAACCGGATATCATTTTCGCGTTGGGCATTGAGCAATTCGAGGCGGTGTTTAATATTGGCCAATCCAGTAGAGCGGTGTGGTTTTGCGCGGTCTTTTTCTATTTCTGCGGTACGGATACGCCCTACGCCATCGTCCTCTATTTCACAAATTACTGTATTTTCATCCATTTTAATCATCCGTATCCAAAGGTGCCCAGGGTCGGTTTTGTGCATTAAACCATGCCAAATGGCGTTTTCAATATGCGGTTGGATCAACATACCTGGAATAGCAATGGCTTCGGGATCAAGGTTGGGATCTATTACAAAATCGAACTCAAAACGGTGATTGAACCGCAATTGCTCCAACTCGGTATAGTACCGCAGCAGTTCAATTTCGCGTGCCAGTGTAACCATTGGAGATTCGCTGTTTTCCAAAATCAATCGCATCAATCGGGCAAATTTGGTGAGGTAACGACTGGCTTCCCTTGGGTCGTTTTTTAGGATAAAATTTTGAACAGAATTGAGCGCATTGAACACAAAATGCGGGTTCATTTGAGATCGCAATGCTTTCATTTCCAGATCAGCCAATTGTTGACGCACCCGAATTTTTTCTTTTTCACGGTTTTCGAACAAACGAATTTGGCGTTGATACAACCACCATATCAGCGCGGAAAGTAGTGCAACGAGGGCAATTCTAAAAGTCCAAGTGGCCCACCAAGGCGGGAATATGACGACTTGAAGGTTTGTTTCTTCGCTCCACACGCCATCGCTACTCCGCCCCTGTACCCGAAAGGTATATTTGCCCGAAGCAAGGTTAAGATAAGTGGCAGATTTGGCAACACCTGCATCTATCCAGTTATCATCCGCGCCATCCAAGCGGTATCGGTAACGATTATTGCTCCCATCATAAAAATTGATACTTGTAAATGCAATGCGCAAATCATTTTTGCTAAAAGGCATTTCCCAAGACAGGCCATTTTCGGGGTATTGCGCGGGAATTTCTGCATTCCAAAGCCCTGTAATGTACATTTTAGGGGCGTGTAATTGATGGTTTATTTTACTAGGATCAAAAAGACACAATCCAGCATCCGTCGAAACCAAAAGGATATTTTGGGCACTATCCAATAACGTAACACCTGTAACCACAGCCGAAGGCAAGCCATCAGAAGGATAAAAAGCCCGAATATTACCTGCATTTTTATCTAAGTAACACAAGCCATTGGTAGTGGCAAACCACATATTGCCGTCGCGATCGGCAGTAAAACGATTGACGACATTACTCGTTAAACCTTGATCCCGCCCAAATAACGCCACTTCATTGGTTTGGATATGGTAAACAAAAAGGTGACTAAGTCGGCCATTGAGCCATATATTTCCAGCGTGGTCGGCTCGAATATTATCGGCGGCAGCAAAATTGAGTCCGCTTTTATTGATCGGTTCTATTTTTTGAAAAACGCCGCTTTTTCTGTCCCATTTAACCAAATATTTTTCGCCAAACAGGTAAGCAAACCACAAATTACCCTCCATATCTTCTGTGATAGTAGTCGCCGATTTTAGTGGGAAAGGCGGGTTGTCTCCTTGACTACGAAAACCATAAAAACGATCGGTTTTGGTATCGAAACAAGCAACACCATTGCCTGCTACTTTCCACCAGATTAATCCGTGACTGTCCCGAAACAAAAAACCAATATAGAACGCTACTGAATCAGGAATTGATACTTTTTCGTATTGATAAGTACTTGTGTTGATGGCGTAGCAGCCTGAATTGGTGCCGGCCCATACTTTATTATCCTTATACGGCACAATACCACTGATTTGCTTGATGTTATCGGCGGGCTTGCTAAATATCTCGGTGGCCAGCACGGTTGTTTTATCAATCGCAAAGCAAGCACCCGTGTAACCATTGAGCCAATATTTATTTTGGTATTCTATTGCGCGAAATCCATCAATTTTGATAGCAATATCTGTAATTGATCTTTTTTGATAAGCAGCATTTAGGCTATGATTAGCAAAAACAGCCGGAGGTTTTAACCCTAAAAAATAAATACCATTGTTGCTATGGCACAACCATAAATTACCATCTCGATCCAAGTAAGTGACCACACGTTTAAATATTTCATGGGCAACATCCCAGTGATCCAACGGTAGCAATTGAAGGCTTTTAAGGTCTAATATCCGTAATTTACCAATATCAGGTTGCAATAAAAGTAAACTATCGGGCAGCATTTGTGGCAAATGGAAGTACCCGTTCAGCAAACTTGTGCGGTTGCGGTGCAGTACAACAGTGGTGGTTTGGGTAGCCCAATCAAAGCGATATAATAAATTTTGAACGGTAGGATTATCTTGTGTAACCCAAATTGTACTATCTTTTTCGATCCATATATCCGTCGCAAAAGAAGCACTATCTAATATGCCCAAAGGCGGAAGCACATCGTGCAAAAACGATTTGGTTTGTTGTTGAAAATCAATGATTTGCCAAGGAAGCACATCGTGTTCGGTTTGCCCTTTAAAAACCACCATACCATTGGGCAGTTCTAATAATCCTGAACAGAAAAAATTAAAGCGACTGGGTTGTTCTTGAGGCAGCACGAAGGAGGCTGTCACTTTCAGTTGATCGTTCAACAGGTGTATGCCCGTACCTGTACCTACCCAAATCTGCCCAAAATGGTCTAAGAGCAAAGACAGTATATCCAAGTCACCTACCTCAAAGCCCGGTCGCAACGGTAATACGACTGGAGCAAATGTTAACTGACGGGTATCCATCATACACAGCCCTTTTTCTGTTCCGATAAGTAGCCTGTGCTTGGGTAGTGCGAGCAGTGCCGTTATATTATTGAACAGCAAACCTTTGCCATCGGGCTGGTAATAAAACGCTTGAAACTGCGCCCCATCGAAGCGATTGAGTCCATCCTTAGTGGCAAACCACATAAAGCCCTCACTGTCTTGGGTAACAAATTCAACGGTATTATTGGATAGTCCTTGCGCCATGGTGTAATGGCGCGACAAGGTAAATTTATCGAGTACCCCTGCTGGAGCGGAGGCCGCTTGTGCCCCTAATTGATCTGCGCCCCAAAAAGCGCAGATAACCATCAATACCCAAAGGCATGTCGTGTATGCTATTTTTTGCAACAGATCAATTTTAGGTTACAAAGGTCTGTATTTGTTTTATAAATACCATCACCAGTTAATAGATCAAAGTAACCACTTACTCAATGGCGTGGACACTGGCACCTCCCAACTACTCAACCAAACGTGCCAATTACTATTTTGGGCTATTAAGGTGCTTTCCCCTTACCCACCTTTGCTCAAAATTAACAACCGATGCACACAGAGACACAGTATTATCTATCCAAAACACAACGCCGATTACAGGTATTGTTTATCGCGGTTATTGCGCTGCAATTGCTTTTTTTAACCGCTAATGAAATGGGATTTGCTTCGCTATCCCTGAGGTTATCGGTTCATTTGGGTATTTTGCTTACCGCAGCGTTCGGTCTTTGGATGTTATCGCAGGTATCCTTATCGCTGCGAATGGACAAAACCGGAGTGACTGTTTGTTTTTTCCCTTATGAAAGGCGTAGTCACCGTATTGCTTGGGCTGATATTCAGAAAATAGGCATACAGCGCCTGCCCCCAAATACGGCTGTATATGGTCGTCCAGAGCGCAATTTTTCGCGCGGTTTCTGGTTGACTGCCCCAGAAAGACCTGTGCTGTATATTACCTTGAACAATGGGGTGCAATTGTTTATTTCGACCGCGCAACCGGACGAATGGCTGCGCTTTTTGAAACATGAGGTATTGATTGATCCTAAAATGAAGAAGTAATGTAACCGATACGTACAACTTAGAAATGCCCATAATTCCTACCTTATTTTATCAGATAACTTTGAGTGTATAGAAGTTGTGCTTAAGAGCGTTAACACAAATAAATCATAAAACATTCACTATCAATTTCTTATAAAAAGCATAGACATGCTTTAAGGTTAGTATGCCGTTTAATTGCGCCACAAAGTGTTATTGTGGGCGCTGGGAAAGAGGTGGACATTTGCAGTACGATTATGATACAATATCAGTCGAAGAACAGGATACTTGTATTTCGTATAATTTTTTTATCATCAATAAATTTTTTTAAAAAAATGGCAAAATCACTTTTTTTAGCACACATTGCATTCATCCTCATCTTACTCATTGGTTGCAACAAAAGTAATAACCTAGCAGAACAAGAGGCAATCAACCCAGAAAACGTAGCAAGTGAATCTGTAGAATCACGAGGGCTACCCGGAGGTAACGAAGGAATTGGTCCATGTACTGTTGTGGACAAATGCGTTCAACTCATTGCTCAAGATCAAATTGTTTCATCGGGATGGAGCCTGAGTGTTACAGTACAGAAGAATTCTCTTATAAAACCACCGTGTCCTGAAACTGAAATCCACTGCTACAGAGGATCTTTGGGAGGTCCTACTTGCGATAATCTTGACCTTGGATCTGCGAAGTTTAGGGTATTACCAGATTGTACGTATCGCTTTTACTATACAGGGCCGGTACCACGTACCTTCTACATTGGAAATGGATGCGTGACAACATCAGTAACCTTTATTACAGAAACGCCATATATTGCCCAATGGTCGGCATTTGACTTCTGTAATTATTCTGGGCCTTGTAACTAACTGGCACTGTAAAATTGATTTATTCATATTTTGACTGAATCTTTTTCCGCCATACTTGGCCAATTTTTTCGCCCATAGTGCTGCTATGAACTCAAAAATTGGCTCGTCTGACAAAAAAAATTACTAACTATAATACTAAACATTATTCATATTATGCTCAACAAATTATTTTTCTCATTTCTGCTCTTGGCAGCAGTTTTTACACCATCCTTTACGACTATACAGCCAGTAGAACAAACCAAACTGGAAGTTGTCAGCAACACACTCACAGTCGTGCACTCCGCTGGG
>JAYUKX010000017.1:0-71618 GCA_043764095.1 Chitinophagales bacterium | reverse complement strand
GGATTCTTTGGCCTCAATCATTGCTAAAAGAAACTAATATACCCTCACTTTTTGACCGCATACCTTTTTTTGGCGAAAAAAAGTAGGAAGTAAGCATTATTGCACTCGGTTTTAATTTTTTGAGATTTGCAAGTGTGCATAATTTATTTCTGAAAAGAAAAAGTGTAAGGCTGTAAGGTTTTTAGGATATTAATACTAAAATGCCTAATTACGTCCATATAAATATAAAGAATATGATGCCCACTAATACAGAACGCCTATTCGAACGGCGTAAACAGTATGTCCCCAATGCCCTTGGGGTATTTAGCCCCGCCAGCGCGGTATCCGCAAAAGGCGCCTATATCACCGATGCTGACGGTCGCGAAATGCTCGATTTCGCGGGTGGCATTGGTGTCATCAATGCTGGCCACTGCCCAGAGCCTGTGGTACGGGCTATTCAGGAGCAAGCCGCCAAATTGATACATTCCTGTTTTAATGTGGCCATTTACGATGCGTATTTGGACTTAGCCGAAAAACTGGCTACCATATTTCCGCACGGTAACAACGGCACCAAAGTAATGCTGACCAATACAGGTGCAGAAGCCGTAGAAAATGCCATCAAAATAGCAAGGCAAGCCACCGGCCGCGATGCTATCCTCTGTTTCGGTGGTGCATTCCATGGCCGTTCCATGATGGCCATGACCCTTACCTCCAAAGTGGGTTATAAAACAGGTTGCGGCCCGTATGCGCCGGAGGTGTACCGCATGCCATATCCGTATTTTGGCCCGCGCGAACGCGCGATGTACAAGGACGAGACAGCATTTGCTGCCCACCACGAAGCAGAATTATTGTCGTTTTTTAATACGCAAGTACCTGCTAGTCAAGTAGCAGCTGTCATATTGGAAGTAGTGCAAGGTGAAGGCGGATTTAATGTAGTATCTAAGCCTTATTTACAGGCGTTACGTCGTATTTGTACCGAAAAAGGTATCATTTTGATCTTAGACGAAGTACAATCAGGCTTTGGGCGTACTGGCAAATGGGCGGGTTACGAGCACTTTGATGTCATTCCTGATTTATCTACTTGGGCCAAAAGTATGGGTTCAGGGATGCCCATTGGCTGCGTTATCGGTAAAACCGAAATCATGGATGCCATCAATCCAGGCACAATTGGTGGCACTTATGCCGGTAATCCGGTATGTGCTGCGGCTTCGTTGGCCACGATCCGTTATATGGAAGCCATAGACATCAACGCGCATGGCATACGCGTAGGCGCGCAAGTGCGTGAACGTTTCGAGCAATGGCAAAAACGCTTTCCAGAGCGTATTGGTGATGTGCGAGGCTTAGGCGCAATGCTAGCTTTTGAAGTCGTAAAAAATGGCGATTTGGCACAACCAGATGCCGATTTTACTAAAAAAATGATCCAATACTGCAATGATAATGGACTTATTGTGATCAGTTCCGGCGTAAATGGCAATTGCATCAGGACGTTAAGCCCATTGGTGATTTCCGATGTGGATTTACAACGCGGTTTGGATATCATCGAGTCGGCGTTAGCGCAATAAACCTAACTACGACCTAACCACTGTTGCTGGCTCATTTCAAATTTCAATTCATCTTTCCCATGCATACCCACCTCTTGCCAACCTGCTTTTCGGTAAAAAGAGGCCGCACGGGTATTGGGCGTAGTGCCTAGCCAAACAGTAGTTGAGGTTTGTTCAAAATACCAATTGAGCATGGTATCGTGCAGCAGGCGGCCTATGCCTCGTTTTTCTACGCTTGGAAGTAGAAAAAGTGCCCAAATATTATTTTCTTTCAAATCAACAATAGAAAAACCAACCACTTGGTCTTCTATGGTGCAGACCCAGCCTTTTCCACGTTCGGTAATAAATTCAGCACAATCCTGATCGGTCACAAGTGCTGGATTGGATAATACGTTTTCCGTAACTGAATTGCGGACAATTTGTATTTGCGGTATATCGCTTATGGTAGCGGTTCGGATAATGTGTTGCATATTTTTTTACTTTTTTTCTTAAAACGAAACGCCAAAATTGATCCCAATGGACTCTGCCACGGCTTTATATGCTTTAAGATAAATACCAATATTGGTTTTTATCGGCGCATTTTTCCACAAAGGGAAATAATACCGCACCGATAATTTATTGTAGTTTCGGGAAAGGGTAAAAGTATTAAGGGGCGCAGCACCTATATGGTAACTCCCTTGGATATAAATCCCGAGAGGGCCGTACAAAAACTCATCGGCCACAAAAACGCCTAAACGATTGGCGGCTTGATGGGCATCGGAACGGTCGTTGCCCAGTAAAGTATTGTTAAATAACCAAGATTCCACGCCGTTGTTGTGCTCCCATTCTGCGCCCGCGGCAATACGGTTATAGCGGTGCAATAGATAAGTAGCTGCGCCAGTAACCGACCAAACCAAGTATTTGGGTCCATCCAAACTCACGTATTCGATACGTGCGAAATTACTATTGATTTGTCCTCCCAATCGCCGCTTATTATTTTGTTGAACAGTGATAGTATTAAAGTTTTTACGATTGATAGGGCATTTATGATAACCCAAAGAAAGCACCAATGAAGGGATATTCATCCCGAAATTTGGTAATTCAAAGCTTCCATTAGAAAAATGCGTTAGGCT
Organism: Chitinophagales bacterium; assembly: GCA_043764095.1. Lineage (GTDB taxonomy): Bacteria > Bacteroidota > Bacteroidia > Chitinophagales > Saprospiraceae > M3007. The sequence continues at coordinate 68,986 of JAYUKX010000017.1, read as the reverse complement.
TACGCCCGTGGAAGCCTGCAAATGTGGCGATAATTGACCCGTCGCAGTGAATCGAAATTGGGTAACATTGTTCCAATAAGAACCGAGCGCATTTTCATTGGGATTGGTAAAAGAATTATGTGGCCTTTGTGCGTATGCCAGCCCTGTACCCACCCGAAAATACACGCCCAAATGCTTGAATTGCGCCAACGATAAGGTCATGTGTGGAAATACACCCACAAGGTTGCCATGTGCCCCTTTGCCAGGATTTTGCCAAATCACGCCTGCTCCAACGGCCGGAAACCGATGCGCTATTTGCCAAGGATACGCTCCACGGGTTTGTAACGAAAAACTAATTTCACCTCCCAGTACTTGTTGTCCTGTTCTAGTAGTAAGCCGAGCACTATGTTTAACAAATATCCCATAATACGCTGTAAATGAATAAATTGGGACAGGTTTATACAAAAGGCTATCACTAGGACTGCGGCTAATTACTGGCGAATATGCACCTATTTGGGAACAAAATCCCATAAAAAGAAAGAAAAAATAGAGACGATATGTACGCATGAATGGCGCGAAAGTAGGTGTTTTTATACGATTGATGCGTATTTTAGGAACGTTTGATACGAAATTTAAATAAAAATTTACAAAGGGTACACTTTTATTTTTGGTGGGACATTTTGAAATTTGGACTGTAGTACAGTACCCCAAGTGTGGCAAAACCGGCCTTAGAAAAAAGTAGGAAGTAAGCATTGATGAATTAATTTTTAACTTTTTGAAATTTGTAAGTAGGTATATTTGGGGTGTTTAATTGTGTCCAAGTACTTAAACAATACCTTTTAAAAAAGTGTTTGATTATGGTAAATTACGTTCTTTAATAGTACAGAAAAAGTATAATTAATATGACTATTATTTTTCCACACCAACTTTACAAAACTCATCCGGCCATTTCGAAAGATCGTCCAATAGTGCTGATAGAAGAGTATCTTTACTTCAACCAATACCTTTTTCATCAAAAAAAATTAGTATTGCACCGTGCCAGTATGCAGTTTTATTGCGATTACCTGCTGGAAAAAGGTTATCAAGTGACTTATATTGATGCACAGAATCCCTTGTGTGATATTAGATTGTATCTTAATGATATAGCACAAAAAGGAACAAAAGAAATACATTATGTACATGCTACCGATGATTGGTTGGATCGACGCATAACTGCCGCGTGTGAAAAAAATAACATCAAATGTAAGGTGTATGACTCACCTAATTTTATCAATACTCGGGAAGAAATTAATACGTTTTTTGAAGGAAGAAAAAAATATTTCCAAACAGATTTTTATATCCACCAACGCAAAACACAACAAATTTTATTAGAAGTCGATAATAAACCGTCGGGTGGCAAATGGACTTTCGATACAGAAAATAGAGCGCGTTATCCTAAAAATAAGCAACCGCCAATAATACGATTCCCCTCCAAAAATAAATATTGGGAGGCCGCAGAAACGCATGTTAAACACTTTTATCCAAACAATTACGGTAATTTGTCTTCAACCTTTGTCTATCCATCTACTTTTGAAGAAAGTGAACAATGGCTAGATCGTTTTTTACAGGAGCGATTTGCCGAATTTGGCGAATTTGAAGATGCAATTGTTCGTAAATCGCCAATTCTTCACCACAGCGTCCTTACCCCGATGCTCAATATTGGGCTACTACAGCCGATAGATATATTGGAAAAAGCGATGGATTACGCTCGGCAACATGAAATTCCACTTAATTCACAAGAAGGATTTATCCGACAAATCCTTGGTTGGCGCGAGTTTATCCGTGCCGTTTATCAGCGCGAGGGTAGGCAACAACGCACACAGAATTATTGGAAATTTACGCGGAAAATACCGGAATCATTTTGGACAGGCCAGACCGGTATTCCTCCATTGGATCAACTGATAAAACAAACGCTTGAAACCGGGTACTGCCACCATATTGAGCGCCTGATGGTATTGGGTAATTTTATGTTACTCTGCGAATTTGATCCAAATGAAGTGTATCGGTGGTTTATGGAACTGTTTGTTGATGCTTATGATTGGGTAATGGTGCCCAATGTGTATGGCATGACCCAATTTGCCGACGGCGGGTTGATGACCACAAAGCCGTATATCAGCGGCAGTAATTATCTTATGAAAATGAGTGATTATGAAAAAGGGGAATGGCAAAGCATTTGGGATGGACTTTTTTGGCGATTTATGCATGTGCACCGTAGTTTTTTCTTGCAAAATCCGCGTTTAGGCATGTTGGTGAATATGTTTGATAAAATGCCGAAAGAGAAGCAAAGTTTGCATATTTCGGCGGCTGAAAAATATTTAGGAACATTAGGAAAGTAAAATCGTTATTTTTTCCAACAGCCACTCTTTTTCCGTAAGATTTTCCTCTTGCGCAATAATCTCCTTGAGTTTTATGACTTCTTTTTTATCCAACCGGTTCACATTCAATAACTTATCGGTGTATTTAATGATGTTCAGGTAATTGGTACGGTGGTAACCCAGCACCCGTTTCCGGTGTATAAAATTGCGCATGGCATCCAAGTGCGATTGTAGGGTGTCCAATTCATCCAATTCGTACCAAGTTTTGAGTAATAGCGTTTTGGCGGCTAAATTGACAAATGTATCGCGATAATTGACCTTTTGAAGCAATTCTAGTACAATATTGAAGTGCTTTTGTACATATTCCAACCGCGCCAAATTGAAACTAAAAGCACTTTCCCGATATTGCTTTTGCAATTTGTTTTTATACTGGTAAATAAAAAAGTTGACCCATTCCCAATCCCCCGTTTGAAGTCCCGCGGCTACAATATTATAATAAGTATAAGTCGATATTTCATCGTTTTCCAATAATATACCTTGTTCAATACCGGGTTTATACAATTCCAATACTTCCTTGTAGTACCTTTTTTCGCCCAAATTCAGCCGCCGGACACAATAGTTGATGGCCCACACAAAGAGGTTTCTGTTTTCGTCGTCCGAAAAAAACGCCAAACTTTCGAGCAACATGGATTTAAAATCTTGAAAATGTGCTTCTTCTTCTGGGAAACGGAGCATTTTGTAACAATGTAGGTAAATCACAATAATACGCTCGCTCGACATAAATGGTTGCGCTGCAAAATCGACAACTTCTTTTTCCCATTCAGCACTAAAATCGGAATGATACACCGTTTGTTGCGCGGCCGAAAGGCAAATAATACGAAGTTTTTGGGCAATATAGGCAATATCCGCCGATTTTGACGCTGCCTGAAGGTGCTCTGTATAGGTAGGTTTTGCACTAGAGACCAGTTGGTGTGTTTCCCAATGCAGCCGAAACTGTGCTTCGTAATATTGGGTATCGCGCAGCGGCTGGTTATCCAATATTTTTTCGAGCCATTTTTTTTGGCGTTCAAAAGGTACTTTTAGCCCGCGTTTCCGAAGTTGCGTTGCCAAGAGTAGGTTTTGATAAATTGTATCACTTTCAAACTCTTTTTGAGCCATGTATTGCTCCAGTAATCGCATTAAATAGGTCATGCGCAAACGCAACACCTCATCGGGCAATTCCTGTTCTCCAAAAAGATGGTGTTTGGTGGCCGCTTTTTCAGCAGTCTCATGGGTACAACACCAATCGAACAAAAGCACTACGTCTTCACGCACATTAAAGTACGGAGAACTGAGGAATTTTCTAATTTCACGTTGTTCCTTAGCCGAAAAGGAATGAATCAGTTGAGATAATTGGCTATTTTGCATCGAATAATTTTTTTTCCGATCAAATTAATGCACAAAATTAGTAAAAATAATTTTTTAAATTCAACTTTTATTTTTTTATTTATTGATAATCAATTATTTATAACAAAAAAATAGAAAAATAGGTCAACTATTACGTTTTTTTGATTTTGGCCAACGGTGTTCGTTTTCCGCACTTTTGTACTATGAAATTTTGTGCATGAAATCTTGAATACACTGTATTGAATCATCATTTATTTATTGTCCTATGAAAAAATATACATTTATCCAAAACTGGAAAAGCCCCATACGCTTCGCGCTATTGCTTGTCCTATTCTTGCTGCATCAACATAATGCAGTTTTTGCTCAATGCAATCCCGATAATCTCGCGCCAAGTATTCTATGTCCCGCATCGGTGACGGTCAATGTTGCGCCCGGTATTTGTTCTACTTCGGTAGTGCTACCGGCACCCACGGCTGTTGATAATTGTCCGGGAGGCGTATCGATCACGAATAATGCCCCAGCGAACAATATTTATCCGTTAGGGCTAACAGCGGTTACGTTTACTGCCGCCGATTTGGCAGGAAATACAGCAACTTGCCAAACCACGTTAACGGTTACAGGTGGAGCGGTTTACACGATAGTGTGTAACGATCAGGTCATGATTCAAGCCAATCCTTCTGGAACAACTACGGTTACGCCAGCGGATATACTGGAAGGCGGCCCCTACAATTGCGTGGATACCTATATTTCCCTCCAATCAGGTTCGCCAGCGCCTTTTATTAATATTACAGGGACAGGTACATTTGTGGTAGAATGTTGGGTAGCAATACCTAGCGGCGGCTATAATAAATGTTGGGGCAATGTGATCATTGGTGGAGGAGCATGTAACCCTGATATTACGCCTCCAGTTGCTATTTGCGAACAACAAGTAACCTTACAATCCAATCTGAATGGCCCGAATACGACCATTTTGTACGCGAGCCAAGTGAATAACAATAGCTACGATGGATGTACCTCTAATCTTAAACTAAGGCTTACACTAGATACACTCGCAACGATGCCTCCTACAAGTTCAACCGTTGAATTGGTGGGGATTGGTACCCATAAAGTGGTGCTTTGGGTAGGCGATTTATCAGATAACTGGAATAAATGCACGACGGAAGTCATTACATCCGCACCACAATGCACACCTGATCTTACACCGCCCACCTGCATCGCGCCAGCCAATATTACGATCTCACAACCTGCATTTCAGGCACTCAACCTGAATGTAACCGATTCGTTACAAATGATTGCCGCATTTGGTGCGGTATCGGTTTGGGACAATTGCTCTAATGGCAATAATTTGGTTTTTTCAGCGTATTCGCTGGTCGTTTTTCCAACGGGAGGCATAAAAGAGATCACGCGCAGCTTCCTTGCGATTGATGCAGCAGGGAATACAGCCATATCGGTGCAAGTGATTACCGTGCTACCAACACCTGCTACGATATATTTGCCCAATTGGTCTTACCCCGGCAATACTACCGTAGATTCGTTGACGGTACAATCAAATGGCATTGAGCAATTGGTCAGCAGCTATAACGATCAAGTGTTTTTCGCTGAATGTAATGGTGAAAAAACAAGGATTGAACGCACCCACTATATCATTGATTTCCTTAACCCGAACCCCAGTACGGTGGCGTATGAACTACCGCCATTCGACTTTAATGATGATGGACAAACAGGCGACGGCTATACCCTAACTTTCTTCCAAGATAGCCTTTGGTTGCTTCAAAATGGGCAATTAATTACGGCTATTGCGCCTAAATTGCCCCTTTATACTTACAAACAGCAGATTCGTTACAATTATTTGGATACTGCTAATATGTCCATCACAGGTACGGTTTATTTGGATAACAATTCCAATTGCCTCTTTGATGCAGCCGAATCCAAATTGGCCAATTGGAAAGTAAAGGCCATTGGCCAACAAACTGGTACGATATATACAGGTACAACCGACGCAAACGGGCAATATGAGTTGAACATTTGCCCCAACGACAACGATATTGAAATCAGCCTTGATGTGCCTTTTGTATATAATACGATTTGCCCAACGACCTATATGTTGTCGATACTGCCCAATCAGCATATAACACAGGATATTCCGGTCGAATTGGAAGCCGATTGTAACTTGTTATCGGTTGATCTATCCACACAGCGGATCAGGCCCTGTTTTCTGGGAACTTACAATGTGCCTTATTGCAACCTCAGTACACAACCCGTAAGTGGGGTATATATTGATGTTACGCTGGATTCGTTACTGGCCTATAATGGTGCTACTATCCCAGCCGTTTCTTTGGGTGACAATCGTTTTAGATTTACCATTGGGACACTTGCTCCGGGTGCTTGCAGTAGTTTTAACGTAGGATTCTTTGCCAATTGCAACGCTCCAGCGGGTATTACTCATTGCTCGGAGGCGCGGATATACCCAGCCGTTTTGTGCGATTCCAGCGGATTATGGTCGGGTGCATGGATAGAAGCAAATGGATATTGTGATGGCGATTCCGTTCGGTTATCTTTGACGAATAAAGGAATTGCGCCCATGGCAACGGAACTGGATTTTATAGTAGTTGAAGATTTTATTATGTCTGTACAAAACCCAGAGACGTTCCAACTCGACCCCAACGAAACGTTGAAGATAGCGGTACCTGCCAATGGTGCTACGTGGCGCATACAATCTCCGCAAGAAAGCGGACATCCGTGGGGCGGTATTGTTGCTGCTTTTGTAGAAGGATGCGGTGGATTGAACACGGTTGGTGCTAGTTTGGCCTTCCCGATAGCCAATAGCGATCCTTTTGTCGCTACGGATTGTATGGTGAGTGTCGCTTCTTTTGATCCAAATGACAAGCAAGCCGTACCTACCGGATATGGCGTGGAGCATTTTATCGAAAAAAATACAGATATTCAATACCATTTGAGGTTCCAGAATACAGGTACAGACACGGCATATACAGTGGTGCTATTGGATAGTTTGTCTTTGTATGTCGATCCACGCAGCGTAGTGCCGGGTGCGTCTTCTCATCCTTTCGATGTGGATATTTTGGAAGGCAACGTATTGCGGTTCCGTTTTGACAACATTAATTTGCCCGATAGCACAGCCAACTTGGAGGGTTCTCAGGGTTTTGTCAAATATAATATTCAACAAGTACCCAATAACCCAGAAGGTACGGTGATCAACAACCAAGCGGCCATCTATTTCGATAACAATGCACCGATTTTGACCAATACGACGACACATACCATTGGGAAAAAATTCATAGCGGTCGAAACCAATGAGTTACAAGGGCAGGCGTCCATAAAAGTATATCCCAATCCGTCATCGGGACAGGTATATTTTGAACTGCCTGTTACTATTGAAAACGGCCAATTTGAACTCCACGACGCGCTGGGCAGGTTGGTAACGACGGTTCAGTTTCAAGGGAATGGATTCCGATTGGAAGGTACTGACCTGGCCGCTGGTCTTTATTTTTTCCAGATTAATACTGGGGGACTACAGGGGGCCTCGGGTAAAATTAGTGTAAAATAAGGTGTTTTAAGAAATAAAGTACACATTTTAGGTTCGTGCTGCTGCGACAGGCATAATATAATTTGGCTGGTGCGGTAGGTGAAAATGGATTTGAAATGTGTGCTTTTTTTTTATCGCATTCTTAATAGTGGCGTGCATTTAGAATATTGCGGATTATATAAACTTAGTAATGTTTGGCATGGACTACGAGGCAACGTTTAGGAATCATGTGAGACCATGCAAAGTTTGATGTTGCTTTTTCTCATTCCTAGAGGTAATACCAAAGGGATACATCAGATATAAAAAGTATTTTTTTCTACATAATTTTATCTCTGCTAATGGGTGTTTGGATCAAATGGCTATCTTTTGTCTCTGCTGTTGCTTATTTCCCCAGCAATTTCCGCACCTCCTGCGCCCCCGGCAGCACTTCTGGCGGGATGATGCCCGCTTTTTCAAAGGTATTTAGGTCGTCTAAAAACGCCTCGCAGTAGGTGGGGTAGTCCTGCTCGCCGAAGGATTTGCAAGAGGTGAGTTAGTCGCCCAACTGCCGTTTCGCCCACTCAAAATTGTTTTTAAATTCTTGATAATCCGGAAACTGATTTGAGAGTGCCTTCCAAATGTCATGACATTGTTGGAAATACGGCTTTGCCTTGGCTGGATCATTCATTTTATCTCCATACAAGAGCCCAAGTTGGGAATACGAAACGGCCAAACCGTGTTTGAAGGACACATTTTGCTGATAGGCTTCGTGCAATTCTTTTTCTAACCTGTTGAAATCTTCAAAAAAAGTCAAAGCCTCTGGCAAATTGCCCAAAGCCGTGTGCGTCTCGCCGAGTTTTGAGTACGAGATGGCCAAACCGTTTTTGAAGGATACATTTTGCGGATTGGCTTCGTGCAGTTCTTTTTCTAACTTATTGTACTGTTCAAAAAAAGTCAAAGCCTTTGTCAAATTGCCCAAAGCCGTGTGCGTCTTGCCGAGTTTTTCGTACGAAATTGCCAAACCGTTTTTGAAGTCCACATTTTGCTGATAGGCTTCGTACAGTTCTTTCGACAGTTCGATGTCTTTTTCAAAAAAAGTCAAAGCCTTTGTCAAATTGCCCAAAGCCGTGTGCGTCTCGCCGATTTTTTCGTAAGAAATCGCCAAACCGTTTTTGAAGGACACATTTTGCGGATAGGCTTCGTGCAGTTCTTCAATCAACTTAGTTTCATCTTCAAAAAAAGTCAAAGCCTTTGTCAAATTGCCCAAAGCCGTGTGCGTAGAGCCGAGTCTTTCGTACGAAATCGCCAAATTAGCTTTATAAAAACCGCGTTTCGGGTCGCTACGGTATAGTTTTTCGTAATGTTCAAAAAAAATGGTGTATGCTTCGAGTGCGGCGGATAGGTTTCCTGTGGCAGTATGCATTATTCCCATGTCTCCGTATGCATTGGCAACTTGCCAGTCTTCGGCTTTTGGGTGTGCGATGACTAGCGAGTAGGTGTCCAAGGCTTTGTTGTAGCGGTGGTTATTTTTGTACAATTCCGCCGCATCCCGTAAGATTTCAAGATCGGTACTATCCAGGCGCAGCAATTGGTCGTACTGGCTTTCGGCTTTGGCAGGGTCAAAAGTGGCTGAGTACATATCGGCCAAGAGGCGGAGGTTGGCAATTTGCTGGCGTTTTTCTTTTTGATAAACTGCATAGAGCGAATCCAAAAATACACCTTTTTTAATGATAGCTTCCGTGCGCTTAGCCGGGTCTATGGCCTCCAAAATATCTATCGCCTGCTTCACCTCGCCTGCTTTGAACCGTTCGAGCGCGTGCTGATAGACGGAGTCCACATCGTCAAAATTAACGCGGGCGAATTTTTCGGAGAGCTCGTCGAGGTTCTTTTTTTGGTTTTCGTATTCCATGTTCAGTTGCTCCAATCGTTCGGCATGTTGCTCGGTGCTCAGGCGGGCGGCATCGCGCTCCTGCCGGAGTTTGTTTTTCTCCCGCTCGAAACCCGCTTTCAGCGATTTGTTCGATACGCCGTAATAGATGGCCTTGACGGAATCCACCACACCCGCCCGTGCGAGGATGATGTCCACGCCGAATTCGGCATCAGCACTGATTTTTACTTTTTCTACTTCTTTTTCATTGACCAACTCGTAGCCCGCACGTTTGATATCCAATTTGAACGTCCACTCGCCCGCTTTTCGGGTTTGAAAAAGCAAGCGCACTGTACCGTCGCTCTGGGAGACGGCAGCGGGGGCATCTTCGAAGATGACCTGTACTTTGTCCAAAGGCTTGCGCTTGGAGTTTTGCTCGCGTACTTTGCAAATTTGTTCTTTTTGGGCTTCGGCGGTGAGGGCGCAAAGCGTGAGGGTGATGAGGAGAATGAGGTATTTTTTCATGTGAAATAAAGGTTTACAGTTGAATTTCTATCCATAACAGGCTGGGTGAAATCCAAAACGACTTTTATGTTGATATGGACTTTGTCGCATTGTTTATTTCCCAGCAGTACTTCGGGCGGGATGATGCCCGCTTTTTCAAAAGTGTTCAGGTCATCTAAAAACGCCTCGCGGTAGGTGGGGTAGCCCTGCTCGCCAAAGGGTTTGTCCTTCCATTTTTTGTATTCCTGTATGGCTTCTTTTTGTTTGCCTTGCAGGAGCAGGGCGGGGGCGAGATAACTATTTAAAAACTTATTTTCTAACCCCATTGAACGTCCTTCAAGAACATCTGACTCGATTTCCTTGAATTCTTTCAAACTGAACCCCAGCCAACACTTATTTACCAATGCTCCTTCGAGATTGGGCTTCATACTTGGATTTAGTTTTATCAGATGACGAAGTGTATCGCAGAGTTGTGCATATAATTGATACTTTAATGGGTTTCTCTTTTCTATTTTTATCAGTTCATTGAGTTGATAGATGGGATCGACGGCTTAATCTAATTCATCTAAATATTTTTTTACTATCTCCAAAAAACGTTTATACTGAACTACTTCTGGCGCATCCCGAACCAACTCGGCCCATAATTTTTCAGCCTGTTGAAAATAGTTTTTAGCTTTGCTATTGTCTTTCAAATGGTCGCGGGCAAATTGCGCAAGTTTTGCGTACGAAATGGCCAAACCGTTTTTGAAGTCCACATTTTGCGGATAGGCTTCGTGCAGTTCTTTTTCTAATCTGTTATATTCTTCAAAAAAAGTCAGAGCCTTTGGCAAATTGCCCAAAGCCGAGTGCGTCGAGCCGAGTTTTCCGTACGAAAGGGCCAAACCGTTTTTGAAGTCCACATTTTGCGGATAGGCTTCGTGCTGTTCTTCAAACAATTTATTCATTTTTTTGTAAAACTCAAGAGCCTTGTCTAAATCTCCAAGTGAAGTGTGCGTGTTGCCTAAAAATTGATTTGACCATCCAAAATTTAATTTAAATTCCACATTTTGCGGATAGGCTTCGTGCAGTTCTTTTTCTAACTTATTGTACTGTTCAAAAAAAGTCAATGCCTTGGGCAAATTGCCCAAAACGGTGTGCGTCCCGCCGAGTTGTGAGTACGAAATGGCCAAACCGTTTTTGAAGTTAACATTTTGCGGATAGACTTCGTGCAGTTCTTTCATCAAGTGATTGAAATTTTCAAAAAAAGTCAAAGCCATTGGCAAATTGCCCAAAGCCGTGTGCGTCTCGCCGATCTGAGAGTACGAACTGGCCAAACCGTCTTTGAATTCCACATTTTGCGGATAGGCTTCGTGCAGTTCTTTTTCTAACCTATTGTACTGTTCATAAAAAGTTAAAGCCATTGGCAAATTGCCCAGAGCCGTGTGCGTAAAGCCGAGATATTGGTAAGAAATGGCCAAACCATTTTTGAAGTCCACATTTTGCGGATAGGCTTCGTGCAGTTCTTCTACCAATGTGCTACGTTCTTCAAAAAAAGTTAAAGCCTTTGGCAAATTGCCCAAAGTCGTGTGCGTAGAGCCGAGTTTTTCGTACGAACTGGCCAAACCGTCTTTGAATTCCACAGTTGTAGGATAGGCTTCGTGCAGTTCTTTTTCTAATCTATTGTACGCTTCAAAAAAAGTCAAAGCCTTTGGCAAATTGCCCAAAGCCGTGTGCATAGCGCCGAGTTTTGCGTACGAAATGGCCAAATTATTTTTATTAAAACTGTGCTTGGGGTCAATACGATACATTTTTTCGTAACGTTCAAAAGCATTGGTATAGGCATCAAGTGCGGCGGGCAGGCTTCCTATGGCGGTGTGCATTTCACCCATGTTTCCGTATGCATTGGCAACTTGCCAGTCCTCCGCTTTTGGGTGGGCGATGACTAATGGGTAAGTGCGTAGGGCTTTATCGTAACGGTGGTTGTTTTTATAAAATTCCGCCGCATCCTGTAAGATTTCAAGATCGGTACTATCCAGGCGCAGCATTTGGTCGTACTGGCTTTCGGCTTTGGCAGGATCAAAAGTGGCCGAGTACATATCAGCCAGGAGGTGGAGGTTGGCGATTTGTTGGCGTTTTTCTTTATCCAAAGCGACCTGCTGCGCATCCAATTCGGCTTTGGCGGTGTGGATGCGCTTTTGCTCTTTGATGATTTTTTCGGTGCGCTTAGCCGGGTCTATGGCTTCCAGAATATCTATCGCCTGCCTGACCTCGCCTGCTTTGAACCGTTCGAGCGCGTGCTGATAGACGGAGTCCACATCGTCGAAATTAACGCGGGCGAATTTTTCGGAGAGCTCGTCAAGGTTCTTTTTTTGGTTTTCGTATTCCGTGTTCAGTTGCTCCAATCGTTCGGCATGTTGCTCGGTGCTCAGGCGGGCGGCGTCGCGTTCCTGCCGGAGTTTGTTTTTCTCCCGCTCGAAACCCGCTTTCAGCGATTTGTTCGATACGCCGTAATAGATGGCCTTGACAGAATCCACCACGCCCACCCGCGCGAGGATAATGTCCACGCCGAATTCGCCGTCAGCACTGAGTTTTACTTTTTCTACTTCTTTTTCATTGACCAACTCGTAGCCCGCACGGTTGATATCCAATTTGAACGTCCACTCGCCCGCTTTTCGGCTTTGAAAAAGCAAGCGCACCGTACCGTCGCTCTGGGAGACGGCAGCAGGGGCATCTTCGAAGATGACCTGCACTTTGTCCAGGGGCTTGCGCTTGGAGTTTTGCTCGCGGACTTTGCAGATTTGTTCTTTTTGGGCTTCAGCGGAGAGTGCGCAAAGCGTTAGGACGATGAGAATGAGGTATTTTTTCATGTGAAATTAAAGGTTTACAGTTGAATTTCTATCTATAACAGGCTTTGTGAAATCCCAAACGACTTTTCGTTGATAAGGGCTTTGACGCGTTGCTTATTCCCCAGTAGCACTTCTAGTGGGATGATATTGTTATTAACGTTACAATGTAAAGCTCGTGATTTCGATAATCAAATCTTTAACTTTGGCTTCTGGATTCATCATCATTTCAATAATTTTATTTCTTTTAAAATAATCCGAATTTTGGGTTGTATTGGTAATTTTATTAAATATCTCACTCGCTTCTCTCAGTGGCTTTATCTCTAATTCCTGACCAATAACAGAACGCATAACAATAGAAACCGCTAGTGATTGATAATAGTTTGCTTTAAAATAAGCACTTTCAGGTAAAGTATTAAATAATAACTCAAAACCCTGATGGCTTTTTTGAAAGTACATTTTTGATTTTTCTATTTCATTCAATCCTAAATAAGTCATTCCAAGTTTGGCGTTTGCAATGGCTACACCGTTAATGAAATTCACATTGCTTTGATCTTTTGAAAAGAGTTCATCCTCCATTTTTTCGTATTCTAAATAATGTTTTTGGGCTTGGACAAAGTCCTTATTTCGAACATAAATTCCGCCGAGTTTGGCGTGCGAAATGGCCAAATCGTCTTTGAAGTTCACGTTTTGCGGATAGGCTTCGTGAAGTTCATTAATTAATTTATTTTCACGTTCTATATAAAATATTGCAATATTTAAACTGTCATAAAATAATAGGTCGCCAAGAAGTCCATTTGCATATCTTAATCCATTTTTGTAGTCTAAATTTTGAGGTATAGAGTCCGACAATATTGAAAAAACCTTCAACATTTCAGTGTAATAATTTAGAGCACTGTCTTTTTTTTCTATTTCTTGGTAATCTAAACCTAAGAATTGATAGGACCACCCTATACCTTCTTTATACCACACGTTTTGAGGTGTTAATATATTTAATTCAGTGAAAATATTTTTCATTTTAATGTGATAAATTAATGCGATGTCTATTTTGTTAAATAAAAAGTAAATTCTTCCAAGATTTTGACAAGCCCAGCCTAGCCCTTCTTTGTATTCAGTGTTAAATTGATTTATTTGAAATAGACTAAAAAATTGGTCATGCATTATCTTAGCATAAATATAAGAACTGTCATAATTTTGTAATTTTTTATGGGCAAGACATAAAAATTGAGTGCACCACCCAAGACTGGTTCTTACTTCGATGTTATTCGAGTCTATTTTTATGATTTCATTTAATACTGTAAGACCTTTATAAAACTGTTCAAGAGATGATTTATATTCTCCAAGATTGTACATTACTTCTCCATACCTTTGAATACTTGCAACATATAGTAATTTAGTCTCTTCTTTGTTTCGGTTTTTCACTAATAAATCTTGAATTAATAAAATATTTTTTTCGTGAATTTCAAGTGCTGTCATGTAGTTGCTAAATGAAGATTGAATCAAGGCAAGATTAAAATTGGCAGCAATTATATTTTCTTCAATACGCCTACCCATAAATGAATCTTTTTGTAATTTTTGATATATTTCTAAACTTTTTTCTGTAAATTTAAGTGCTTCTTGATTCTTGCCGATTTTCCTATAGATCTGCCCAATTTGTTCATTGGCTATTGCAATTTTAACTTTAATAAAATAGTTGCTTTGATATAGGCTTAATATTGTTTCAAATGTTTTAATTGAATTTTTTAATGCATCTATCGCCTTGAATACCTCACCTTTTTCTTTATAAGCAACTCCTATATTTTTGTAAGCATCACCTTTTTGTTCTAGTGAAGAAAATTTGTGCTCAATTACTTTTAAACTCAAATTGATTACCTTAGAGTAACTCTGTATTTCCTCATAAAAAACAGATGCGTTTATTATGACATCTAAATCTGTAGAATCAAATTTTAGTAATTGATCATATAGAGATTCAGCCTTCCCAAAATTTAAAACGGATTGATATAAATCTGTAAGTAGTTGTAAAGTTTTTATCTGCTGATGTTTCTCTTTTTTAATTTTACCAAGGTCAGCCTTTAACTCTGTCTCTCTTTGTTCCAGCCGATTTTGAGTTTCAATAATCATTTCCGTACGTTTAGCTGGATCAATTGCCTCCAGCATAACAATTGCAGCATTTACGTCACCAGCCATTAATTGTTCTAGCGCCGCCTGATAAATGGTATCGACATCGTCGAAATTAACGCGGGCGAACTTTTCGGAGAGCTCGTCGAGGTTCTTTTTTTGGTTTTTGAATTCCGTGTTTAGTTGCTCCAATCGCTCGGCGTGTTGCTCGGTGCTCAGTCGGGCGGCATCGCGCTCTTGTCGGAGTTTGTTTTTCTCCCGCTCGAAACCCGCTTTCAGCGATTTGTTCGATACGCCGTAATAGATGGCCTTGATAGAATCCACTACACCCGTCCGCGCGAGGATGATGTCCACGCCGAATTCGCCGTCAGCACTGAGTTTTACTTTTTCTACTTCTTTTTCATTGACCAATTCGTAGCCCGAACGTTTGATATCCAATTTGAACGTCCACTCGCCCGCTTTTCGGCTTTGAAAAAGCAAGCGTACCGTACCGTCGCTCTGGGAGACGGCAGCGGGGGCATCTTCGAAGATGACCTGCACTTTATCCAGGGGTTTGCGCTTGGAGTTTTGCTCGCGGACTTTGCAGATTTGTTCTTTTTGGGCTTCGGCGGCGAGGGCGCAAAGCGTGAGGACGAGGAGAATGAGGTATTTTTTCATGTAAAATTAATGGTTTACAGTTGAATTTCTATCCCGCCGTCTGCCATAATGGGCTGGGTGTAGTCCCAAACGACCTGTCCATTTTTCAGGACCTCTACATGTTGTTTTATGTGCTGCTTTTCTGGTGGGAGAGACAATGAAAAAGTCCCGTCTGATAGCGTCTTTGTAGTTAAATCCTCCTGCACCCGAATGGTTACGCCTGCTACCGCCCTACCTTGTCCATCACGCACCGTACCAAAGATTCGGGCGAGACTGTTGTCGCGGCGTATCGGTAAGCGCACAAGCGATTCGCCGGCGGGCAATGCCGTATCTATTGACACAAACCCTTCGGCTGAAAAATGCAAACTGACTTTTTCGCTGCGTTGAATATCCGTGAATATAGCCTCTTTCATTATGGTTTTTACGTCTGGTTTTTCCCCGTGATACAGCGTGATAGTACCTTCGGTAAAGGCTAAATCAGCATTAACTTCCTGATATTGAATGGCCACGGTTAAAGCGATGGGCTGCGCGCGATACCATAAATAAGCAATGCTTAATGCCAGTAGCGGCACAAAAAGATAAAGGAACAGATGCAGCCATTGACTGGTCTTGCTTTCCGTTTGAAAGTTTTTGTCACCAATATGAATATTGCCCCCTGCTGTGATGTTGGAGTCGACAACGACGTTTTTGTTTTTGATCATAGAAAAAATGGCTTGTTCGAATTCAGAACGGTGAGTCGGTGTTTTTTCTTGCATTTCTATTTCGGAAACCAAGTCGAGCAGCCCTGCACGGATTTGGTTCTGCGTCAAATTAGCCTCCGAGTGGCTCACCGTGCCCAGCCGAATATGCTTTCGAATATTTTTAAAGCGCCCAGATTGGTGCAGTACCTCATTCAACAATGGGGTATTATCCAAAAGTTCCTTGAGCTGGGATATGGCTGTATCCAGATCATCTTTGGCGATTAGATTTCGGATATGTTGAATGAATTGGTCTGTCATTTTTTAATGTCATCGAATTACTGCATTACCGCAACTAACGACTAAGTAAAACACGCATTGCGCATTTTATTTAGTCGTCAGTTGCATGTATGCTGGCTATATGCACAAAGCCCTGTCAGCCCCTCAAGGAGAAGAGATTGACAGGGCTTCGCATAAGTAAATTTTGTTTTTTTCATTTTGGACTGTTTATGATTTGAGGCTGCAATATATGTAAATATCCAACCATCCACCAAGCATTATGAAAAATTTCCCCCAAACCCCCATACCCCCCAAATTTTGCCACCACCCATTTTTTACTTAATTTTGCGCCAAAATTATAACATTGATTACACCAGTTTACATATTAGCCATTGAGTCTTCCTGCGACGATACAGCCGCTGCCGTCATCCGCGATGGTGCGCCGCTGTCCAATTGTGTGGCCACGCAGGAAATACACCGCTTATATGGCGGCGTTGTACCCGAAGTGGCTTCCCGTGCGCACCAGAGCAATATCATACCTGTGGTACACGCTGCTTTGGCGCAGGCTGGTGTGGCGAAACACGAAATTAATGCCGTCGCATTTACGCGTGGGCCTGGTTTACTGGGTTCATTGTTGGTCGGTACGTCATTTGCGAAGGCTTTCGCGCTGGCCAATCGCCTGCCTTTGATTGAGGTGGACCACATGTCGGCGCACGTTATGGCGCATTTTGCGGAAGATCCTAAACCCAATTTTCCATTCCTTTGCTTGACGGTGAGTGGCGGACATACCCAAATATTGAAGGTAAACAGCCCTTTTGATATGGAAATACTGGGCCAAACACTGGATGATGCCGCCGGGGAAGCATTTGACAAAACCGGTAAAATGTTGGGATTGGAGTACCCCGCCGGGCCACATATTGATCGGTTGGCCAAGGAGGGTACGGTACGGTTTCCGTTTCCAGAAGCCGCTGTTGAAGGACTTGGGTTTAGTTTTAGCGGATTAAAAACTTCGGTATTGTATTTTCTGAAACGCGAAACAGCACAAAATTCGAATTTTGTGGAAGAAAACCTCGCCGATATTTGCGCCTCGATACAATCCGCGATCGTTACTATTTTGGTAAAAAAACTAAAAAAAGCAGCCCGTAAAACAGGCATCAAACAATTGGCGATTGCTGGCGGTGTAAGTGCGAACAGCGGTTTGCGGACAGCATTGATTGCTTTGGGAGAAAAGGAAAATTGGGAGGTTTTTATTCCAAAATTTGAATATTGCACCGATAATGCAGCGATGATAGGCGTAATGGCGCATTATAAATACCTAAATGGTGATTTTTGTGGGCAGGAAGTAGCGCCTTATGCGCGGGGTTAAACACAAATAAAAAAATGAAAAACCTAGAACAAGCACCGAATATGAAATGGCAAGAATGGCTGGCTGTTGGGTTATGCTGTTTTCTAATCACTATCCCAACCTTTTTTGAAATATACAGAACGCTTGTTTTTGGTACAATTCCTTACGATTCCTACCAAACGATTATTCAATACTACAATGGTGAAGTGCCGTATTCCGAGATGTGGTCGCCCACATTTTATCGGTTTGCCTATAATTATTTGTCCTTTTTCTTTTCAAAAACACTACCTCTCCTTCGGTTTTCTAAAAGCGATGCAACGGATGCCAATTTGGCTATTTTTCAAGGATTGGCGATTACGTCCTATCTTTTTCATTGTTTGTTTGGGCTTCTTGCGTACTATTTTTTAAAGGTATCCAAGGGGTTTTCTACTTTGGTAGCGGCAACGGTGTCCATTATTGCCTTGCAAATGCTAAATTTTTCGGCATTTTTTGGATCAGATCCATTGTCTATTTGCTATATTTTATTGCTGCTATTATGGATGCCGCGCAAATGGGTGTTTGCTATTGGTTTGTTGTTTTCCATTGTTGTGAATGAAAAAGTAGGGCCTATCTTTTTTGTGTATGGTCTTGCGCACCTGTTTTGGGGCATTCCTACGCAACGGCGGCCATATATTTGGATCTTGGGCTGCTCGGTCATTACTATGCTTGGTTATTTGGCGATGAAAAAAGCAATCCCCTTGCCCGGTTTTGAATTTCAAACCGATCTTTCGCAGTATCCGTCTCGTTTTGTCGAGAGTATTCGTTTTTTATTTACGCCTAAAGGTTTATTTATGAATGGATTACCATTGGCTTTTTTTGTAGGATTGAGTTGGATTGGGCATCGTTATGCTAGGGAAAGCAAAGGTGATTTTTCATTTTTGGTCTTGTTGTCTGTACCGATCGTACTACTTATTTGGGGGATGTGTATTTCGATGCAATATACCATTGGTCGTTTGGTGCTGCACGCATTGCCCATGTACCTTGTTGCGATGGCTGCTATTTTGGAGCGATATGCTAGTCCAAAATAAAACTGCCCCTATCTGGAGTATATCCGAATAGGGGCAGTTAATATATTACAAAACTAGTACTCTATTTTGCAAGTCCATCCACGACCATAGCATCTACGCCGTGTCTTTCTAGATCGCCTTCGTATTTTGCGGCATCGGTGCGTTTGCTGCAACGTTTGGCAACTACGCGCCATAAATCCGTTTTATATTTCACTACTTCAGCATCTTGATAGCCCATTTTTACAAATTTTTCCATTTCAGTACGGGCATTTTCGATTTGGCTAAAAGCCCCTACAACAACCAAAAAACGGCCATTGTTACTCGGTGCAATACTTTGCTTAGATCCTGTTACCGATCCACTTTTTGCTACTAATTTTTTAGGATCTGCTACTACGGTTGGTGTGGTAGTGCCTGTTTTGGGCGTGGTAGCCACTGGTTTCGCAGCAGTAGTTGGTGCTGGTTTTGTGGTTGGTGCTGTTGTTTTTGTGGCAGATGGCTTTGTTGCCACTGGCTCATCTTCGATACCGCTATTGTTTGCGGTGGTCTTTTTGCCTGCTGTTTCACCGACATAAGCACTCTCGCCGGTAGTAGTAGTATCACCTACGCTATTAAGATCAGACATAGACCGTTCCAATTGTTCGCTATCTTTGCGCAATTCCTCTGCTTTGCGTGCTGCTTCTTTGCGTTTTTCGAGCGCGAGATAACCAACAGAAAGTAAAAGTACGCCCAATAGTGCGTAAAGTAAATAGGTGAAAACATTATTCGATTTCATAAACAAATGGATTGATTTACAATGTTGATAAATATGATCTTAGATTTTATGTTTTATAAAACCATGAGAATCAGGAGCAAAAGTACAGGAATTATTTACTATGGTGCAAAAAAATAGTATATTTTGTTTTAAAAAACAAAAAAAATGTATCAAATTAACCCAATTGCTGCCAACATACGCCCTGTAACGCCATTTTCGTGGCGATAGGAGAAGAAATCTGTGTTGTTCAGAATCGTAGAAAATGGGGAAATTTCGATTTGTTCCTGCGGAATTTCGAAGGCCAACAACTGTGCAGCGTTGGCTTTTTTGAGGTCAATCATATATTTTCCGCGTTGATTGTCCCATGTTTTAAATGGGGTATCGAACTGGACCGCTACCTCCTCTCCAACTTCAAAAGAACATTCATCAATGCAAGGCCCAATATAAGCCACACAATTATTGCCCATTGTGCCGTATAATTGGTGCATGGTTTGCAATGTTTTGGCGACCAATTGGCCTACTGTCCCTTTCCACCCCGCGTGTACGGCTGCAATGACATCGTTTTTGCTGTCAAAAACCAAAATTGGTGTGCAATCGGCAATACTTACCCCGATCAACAAACCTTTTTTATCCGTAACAATCGCATCAAACCCGTCGTAATAACCGCTTTTGTCGGCTACCAAAATCTCCGTGCCGTGCACTTGTAACGACCGCACGAGTTGATCCGGCGCAAAGCCTAATTCATTGCAAAAAATACGCCGATTTTCGTCGCGCAACGCCTCTTCATCGGGGCCTTTATTGTCCATATTCAGCGATGCAAAAGGATATTTGCTTACACCGCCATGTCGTGTACTTATACCAGCAGCAATTTGCGGATATTGTTTGAAAATAGTAGGATATAATACACTTTGCTTAATAGGCTCTGGCATCGTTATTTTCCATAAAGTTGATAAAGGCGCGGTTTACAACGCGATTACCACCGGGAGTAGGGTATTTTCCGGAGAAATACCAATCGCCACTGTTGTATGGGCAAGCGGCATGTAATCCTTCTAAGGTTTGAAAAATGACCTCTACTTCTGCTTTTATGCCGTCGGGCGTTACGATTTCAGATACTTTTTGGCTAATGGCCTCGTATTCAAAGAGATCGTATAATGGAATTACCTCGTTTTTCACCTCTTCTACGGGTAATAGTTCCGATGCCTTACACCGCTCGTAGGTTTCTTGTAACAGGTGTTCCTGTTTCGTTTCTTTCAGCATCAAAAGCATGGCTTGAAATGCTACAAAATCCTTCATTCTACTCATATCAATCCCATAACAATCGGGGTATCGAATTTGAGGAGCGCTAGAAAGCACCACAATTTTACGCGGATTAAGCCTAGAAGTGATACTTACGATAGATTCGCGGAGGGTGGTACCACGCACAATGGAGTCGTCCAATAGCACCAATGCGTCCACGTCATTTTCGATCAAACCATAGGTCACATCATAAACGTACAATACCATATTGCTGCGCTTATTTTGGTCGGCAATAAAAGTACGTTGCTTTTCGTCCTTATGTACTAGTTTTTCAACACGGGGATGCACGTTAAGGATTTGCATGATCCGATCTGGATTGAGTTGTCCTTCGGCATTTACTTTTAATATCTCGGTGCGTTTCCAATCGTTTACCGCGTGTTCCAAACCTTCGGCTAAACCATAAAAGGCGGCTTCGGCGGTATTCGGAATATACGAAAAAACGGTATGATTAATATCGTAACCAACGGCTTTAATGGCTGGAATAGCCAATTGTGCGCCTAGTTTTTTCCGTTCTTGATAAATTTCGCGGTCATTGCCACGGCTAAAATAAATCCGCTCAAAGGAGCAAGCGGTACGTGGTTTTGGATCTGCATAAGGTAGTTCTTCTACAATTCCGTTATGCTTAATAATGAGGGCGTGTCCTGGTTGTAATTCATGTACATTGGGGAATCGTACATTAAAAACAGTTTGTATAGCAGGACGTTCGGAGGCAGCAACCACTATTTCATCATCCATGTACCAATAAGCAGGACGAATACCATTAGGATCACGGACCATAAATGCGTCACCATGTCCGATCATTCCACCGAATACATAGCCGCCATCAAATTTTTTGCAAGAACGTTTCAATAGCCTTTGAATATCGAGGCTATCAAAAATCATATTATTGAGTTCTTGGGTAGTATGTCCGTCGGGTTTGAACCAAGTAAAAAGGCGTTGCACTTCATCATCGAGGAAGTGACCAATCTTTTCCATAACGGTCACCGTATCACTTTTTTCCTTAGGGTATTGGCCTAGTTCCACCAATTCGGCAAAAAGTTCATCTACGTTGGTCAGGTTAAAATTACCTGCTAGAAGCAAATTACGGGAAACCCAGTTGTTTTGTCGATGAAACGGATGTACCCGTTCGATGCTATTATCTCCATGCGTTCCATAACGAAGGTGACCCATCATTACCTCGCCGGTATAGGCAGCATTTTCTTTAAGCCATTTGGTATCGCCGTATTTATCCAGTGGTACTTGGTTGATACGCCCCCAAACCATATTAAATAAGTCGTCGAGGTAATTATTGGCATTACTGCGCTTTCGGCTGATATACCGTCTTCCTGGTTCGGAATCAAGTTTGATGGTAGCGAGTCCCGCGCCATCTTGGCCACGGTTACGCATTTTTTGCATCAATAGCTGCAATTTTTGAATACCGTAGAAGGGAGTACCGTATTTATCGTTGTAATAATCAAGGGGTTTACGCAGCCTAAGGAGGGTAATTCCACATTCGTGGTGAATAGCATCGCTCATGGGCGCAAAGGTACGCAATCACAGTGATTGCCTGTTATAATAAAGGTGAAGAAACAGCAGGAAAAAAATTACTTGTCCGCTATCTTTCATTTCTTTCAATTTTAAACCTAAAATCAAATGAAGCGGCAAAAGAAAAGAGCCATTCTGCTGGTGTGCGGAATGGCTCTTTTCTGTATTGATACTTTAAAAATTATTTATTTTGAGCAGTTAATGTAGCAGCGATTTGTTGTGCTGCTGGAGCATTTTTCCAATCTTCTTTTGCTTCTTTGGCTGCTGTAGTCGCTTTTACTGTACGAGTAGCAACTGGAGAGATACCGATGATTTGGTTGCCTTCGATACCGTTAGTGATATAGTCTTTAGACCAATTTACACTGTACTCATTGATCGTTACATCCAAGTTTGCATCGATGGTAGCAGTAGCCAAAGCAGTTGGGTTAACACCAGCAATAGTACGTGTTTGGATATAATTACCAGATTTGTCAAAAACTGCGATATTGTATGTTTTGTATTGACGAGCAAAATTACGACCTGTGTTAAAGATAACTGCGTAATGTGTTGCTGTTTCCAACATAGCCACTGGCTCGGGATAAACTGGCATACGGTTTTCAGTAGCGTTGGCTTCGAGGGTAGGTAGGAAAGCGTAATAGTCCCAAGCGAGGCGAGCAGCCTTTGCAACTGGCGTTTTTGCAGCGCGGCTTTCCAATTGGCCTTGAAGTTCTTCTGCACCCAATGTGAATGGCAATGTAGCCTTTGGGAACTGCTGAAGAAAACCTTGGAAGGTAGTATCTTGTGCTGTAGTAGCAACAGAAACCAAAATTGCAGCGATGAATATAATTACGTTTTTCATATCGTGTAAGTATTAAAAAGTGTGGGAGGTAATTTTTGATTAAATTAGTGATACATGTATATAACTAAAAACCGTGCCAAACTTTTCAAATGCTATAATCAGACGCAAAAAAACATAAACAATTACACTTTTTAGGGTAGAGTTTAAAAATATTAAATACTCGCCGCAAAGTCTGCAATAATATCATCAATATGCTCAATGCCTACCGAAACGCGGATCAAACCATCCGTAATTCCATTTTCTTCGCGTACTGCTTTTGGTACGCGCAGGTGTGAAGATGAAGCAGGATGAAGGATTAATGTATCCACGTCGCCTAGGGTAGGTGCTAATGCGCAGAACTGAATTTTGTTCATACATTTCAAACCTGCATCAAAACCGCCCTTGATTTCGAAGCTGAGCATACCTCCAAAGCCTTTGGGCATCTGCTTTTTAGCCAATTGGTGATCGGGATGGGAGGACAAACCAGGATAATTAACGCGTTCCACCGATGGGTGCTGTTCGAGGTAATGTGCCAGTGCCAAGGCATTAGCACAATGACGATCCATCCGCAAAGCCAAGGTCTTGATACCGTTATTGGTGAGCCATGCCTCAAAAGGGGAGCAATTGGTACCTAATAACTTCATTGCCCTCCAGATTTTTTCGCGCATGAGGGCTCGGTCGCGTGCTACCACAACACCAGCAATACTATTCCCATGACCGTTGATATACTTGGTCGTAGAATGTATAATAAAATCGACTCCAAAGGCGAATGGTTGCTGTAAATAAGGCGAAGCGAAGGTATTATCAATCGCACACCAAGCACCGTATTGGTGTGCAAGTTGCGATAAGGCAGCAATATCAACACAAGAAAGGCTTGGATTAGCGGGCGTTTCGCAATACAGCATTTTGATATTGGGATTGGCCTTTAGTGCGCTTTCTACTGCTGACAAATCATTTAGATGGACAAAATGAGTGGATACGCCGATCGGTTCGATCACCGATTTGAGTAGTTCCGTAGTTCCTCCATATAAATTACCTTGTGTTAATATAGATTCACCCGATTTAAGCAAACCTAAAAACAAAGTAGAGATAGCGGACATACCAGAGGAGGTCATCAAAGCATCTGCTTCAAAGCCAAGATTATGCGACTCTAATAAGGCAATTTTCCGCGCAACTGTGTCAACTGTTGGATTGGCGTAACGACTATATACATGTCCACTTTCAATATTATTGAAAATTTCTATACCTTGATCCATGCTATCAAAAGCAAAGGAAGATGTGGCATAAATAGGAAGGATATGTGGTTTTACGGTACGGTTATCGGATTGCTCTTTAACGAGCAGGGATGCTATGTCCATGAATAATATTGGTATTTTTCTTTTTTAAAGGTGCATTATTGTTCCGCAATGTTTACAGGTCCGTTTGGCTTCATCGGCGGAATATTCGGCAATAGCGGTCTTAATTTGGGTGCCTATATCTTTTAGTGCAAAACCAGCCTCGTATATTTTATGGTTACAATTTTCACAAAACCACATCAATTTGTCCACTTCTCCTTCATGGCGGTGGCGTTCGAGTACCAAACCGATTGAACCAGCAGGCCGTTGCGGCGAGTGCGGCGTACGGGGTGGCAATAAAAACATTTCGCCTGCTCGAATATCAATCGTTTCTGGCTCACCATTTTCATGGATAATTTTGACTTGAATATCGCCTTCGAGTTGATAAAAAAGTTCCTCGCCTTCTTCCCAATGGTAATCTTTACGTCCATTTGGGCCACCTACCACCATGACGATAAAATCGGAATTTTCGACATAAATTTGTTTGTTTGCCACTGGTGGTTGGAGGAGATGGCGATTTTCTTCGATCCAGTTTTGGAGGTTGAATGGTCGTAACATAGTTGGTATGTATATTATTTTTTTAAAATTTTATTCAAGGGTTGCAAGGGTGTCTTCCACAATTTTCAGGTCTATTTCTAAGTGCTCCGAAATTTGCCGGGCATCAAGAAGCAGTATTAGATGGGCATGAACAATATTCTTCCTTTGCTGCGCTGCTGCTTGTTTTTGTTGCTCTGCTGCTTGTTTTTGCTGTTCAATGGCCGCATCTATTATCTGTTTTTGTGTGTTTAATTGCGTATCCATCTCTTGCTCGAGTTGCTCGAGTTTCAACTTACTCTCATTCATGGCTCGTTTTTGTTCCTCCATGGCTCGTCCATATTCCTCCATGGGAACTCCGTACCTACTTTTGAATACAGCATCAATGATCATGGCATAATAGTCAATATACTTTTTATTGCCAACTTTGAAATATGGAGTATCACTTTTCATAAATTTATCTGTTATAAAGTTACTTACTTCATTGTCATTTTTTTCGGGTAGCCGAATGAAATTCAATGCAAAATTAATGAGTTTTTTGAATTCAGAGCGATCTATTTTTCGATCAAGCAGGATACTTAACAGTTTTCTTTTCAGAGTAGTGCGCAATCTAATGTCTTCCTTTGAACGGATTACATACAGATTGGATAGTACAACCAAAGCGATTGGATTAGGATCATTGATAAGTGCTACCTCGTCCTGTTCATCCACACAAAAGGTAGGATAACTTAATAAGGTGCGCGTACCAAAATGGTTCGTTTCATAAGTATCCCAAGCCTTGGAGGGCTTTTTACCCACAAAGATGACCAAAATAGTAATTGGAATAAACTGGTGCTTCAAATTCAAAAATGAATGGTATTCGTATATCCGCCTTGGGAAATTACTGTTCGGATATGCCTCCACCTCTATATGAAATAGGACATACCGCTCTGTTCCGTCGCGCAGTTTAAAGCGAAATAGTTTATCCGTTCCCCCTTACCCCCAGCCCCCTCTCAACTCTTGTTCCAGCGCACGATACTCTTGCGACCAGTCCACCTCGCGGTGTAATTGGGGAAGAAAAAACAAGGTAGCAGGCTCAATAAAATCGAGCATTTCTTTCCAAAATGTATCAAAATCGGCATCAAAGCCTTTGTTTTCCAAAGATTCTTGCATGGTATGGATGATTTAAAGCGGCAAACATAAAACTTTTATTTTGACACAAAAAGTTTTTTTAATTTTATTTTGTAAAATTTATTCCTCAACAGCCATTTTTATCCGCCAATTCATGCTATTTATCTATTAAATCACCTATTGCCTCGAATGAATAACACCTATTATAATAATCACATTACTTTTGGCATCAAATTCAAACAGATCGAATTATGCCTTTTTCAGAAATATTCAGCATGGCGCTACAAAATATTCGCGCCAACCTCCTCCGAGCAGTGCTTACGCTCTTGATTATTGCTTTGGGCATTATGGCTTTGGTGGGTATTCTGACGGCTATTGATGGCATTGCTTTTTCGCTCAATGATAACTTTTCGGGGTTGGGTGCCAATTCTTTTAGCATCGAGCGGAAATGGGGTGAAGTAAAAGGTAACCGAGGCGGTCGCCGCCAAAAAGCAGGTGAAGAAATCGACTTCCGACAAGCTACTGAGTTTAAAGAACGTTTTAATTTCCCTGCTACTGTTTCTATTTCTTTTTGGGCAACTAGTCTTGCAGCCGTAAAATACAACGATATTGAAACAAACCCCAATACAGGTTTTGTAGGTGTGGACGAAAACTACTTTGAAATTAAAGGACTCGATATTGGGTATGGTCGAAATTTTTCCCTTAACGAAATTATAGACGGACAACCAAAGGTCGTGCTTGGCTTAGACATTGCCAAAAAACTTTTCAATAATAAGCCGGAAAAAGCACTGGATCAATTAGTTATCGTGGGCAATAACCGATACCGCGTCATTGGCGTATTGGCCTCCAAAGGTGCTTCCATGAATAATTCCAATGACAGGGCTGTATATGCACCCTTGCTCGCCGTCAAAGCGATTTACGGCACCGATAAAACGGAATATAGTGTTATTATCGCTGTTAAAAACGCAACTGATATGGATGCTGCACAATCGGAGGCTTCGGGTTTGTTCCGCCAAGTCCGAGGCCTTCGCCCCGGCCAAGATGACGACTTTGAAGTATTTGGGAGCGATAGCCTTGTTGCAATTTTGAAAGAAAATACGACCAACTTACGGTTGGCCACTATTGCTATTGGTTTAATGACCTTGTTGGGTGCTGCTATTGGACTTATGAATATTATGTTGGTGAGCGTAACCGAGCGTACCCGCGAAATCGGGATTTACAAGGCATTAGGTGCTACGCCAAAAAGTATTCTATACCAATTTTTGACCGAGGCCATTGTCATTTGCCAATTTGGTGGTGTTGCTGGTATTATTTTAGGTATTTTAGTGGGTAATTTGGTTACAATTGCACTAGGAAGCAGTTTCCTTATTCCCTGGAACTGGATACTGTTGGGCTTTACCTTGTGTATGTTTGTAGGGGTAATATCTGGCTTTTATCCGGCACTTAAAGCATCAAGACTCGATCCAATTGAAGCATTACGATATGAATAATGGTAAAATTGAATTATTCATCAATATCAAATCAAATAACGTAGTATAAATATGTCAAAACTTTGGCTCATAGTAAAACGCGAATATTTAACCCGAGTAAGGACGCGTGCTTTTTTGTTAGGAACGTTGTTAACGCCGTTAGCATTTGGCGCATTTTTTGTCATTCAGGGCATGATGATGTCCTACAAAGGTGCCGAAAAACGTAAAATTATCGTTTTTGACGAGGCAGGAGTAGTTAAATCTGGTACCGGGATTGCCGATGAACGAGGGCTGCAATTTTCAGTAGCTCCACAAGGTTCTAATTTAGAAGAATTGAAGAATGATGTACGCAATAAAAAGTACGACGGCGTGCTGCGGTTGCCACCATTGGCCAATCTTGCTATTAAAAAGCAAACCATTTACCTTTACACGGATGAACAGTTTAATCCCGAAACAGAAGGGGTAATTAGACAGCGTATCGCCTCAAAAATAAAGGATTTTAAAATAGATTCCTTGCATTTAGACCGCAAATCACTGGGTGATTTGGATACAGAGGTCTCGCTGGATCCCGAGCCGATTGATAAAAAAGACGACCAAGGCAGCTCGCTCACAAGCGGTGTGGCAATGGGTATTTCCTTTTTTATGGGCATAGCGATGTATATGCTCGTACTCATTTGGGGGTCTATTGTAATGCGTTCTGTTATGGAAGAAAAAACAAACCGTATTGTAGAAGTAATCATGTCGAGCGTAAAACCATTTGATTTGATGTTGGGCAAAATCCTTGGATCTGCGGGTGTTGGTTTAACGCAATTGATTATTTGGATTATACTTAATAGCATTATTATTATAGGTGTACAGTTCTTTTTTGGTATTGATGCATCCGCTACACAAACGGGGATGCCCGGAGGTATGCCTGCGGGTGCAGCAGAGGAAATGCAGGATAAATTGCCGATGCTAATGAACGAAATTATGCGCCAAAACTGGTGGTATATCCTTTCTATGTCGCTGATCTTTTTCTTAGGTGGCTACTTTTTGTATGCGTCCTTGTTTGCTGCTGTGGGTAGCGCTGTTGGCGACGATATGGGTGAAGCACAATCGCTCACTATGCCAATTACCATTCCAATCATCTTGGCATTCGTAATCATGTCCACTGTAGTTATGCGTGCGCCGCATAGTACCTTGGCGGTGGCGGCTTCCATATTTCCACTATTTTCACCTATTGTAATGCCTGGGCGACTGGCATTCCATCCTCCAATATGGCAAGTCATTTTGTCTGTTGTGGTACTTTTGGGTACTGCGGTCTTTTTTGTATGGCTATCGGGCCGTATTTATCGTGTAGGTATTTTAATGTACGGTAAAAAAGTATCGTTTAAGGAAATCGGGAAGTGGATGTTTTATAAATAATAAACATCTTTCCTGAGCAACGATGCCAAAATGGTAACTCGTGTGCTTGCCCCACAAGCTCCTCCAAATGGGGCTTATGGGACAAACATACGAGTTGCCTAAATTAATGTAGAAAACAATGTATTGGGGAATGTTTTTTTCCTCGTTTAAACTACCCTGTGATAAGGAATGAAATTCAAATAAAGGTACAGATTTGGCGGCTTCA
The DNA here is from genome assembly GCA_043764095.1 of Chitinophagales bacterium. Taxonomy (GTDB): domain Bacteria; phylum Bacteroidota; class Bacteroidia; order Chitinophagales; family Saprospiraceae; genus M3007. The sequence goes on along the minus strand of JAYUKX010000017.1, from coordinate 40,006 downwards.
TTTTGCCCCTCTCTTCGTTATTCATCGGTTGTTTAGCACCACTAAATGCCCTCTTCATGCCTTGATAGAGCCAAAATCATCTCCCCAAATTTAAATTCCATTCCTAAGAAACTGTGTTAAACCCAAAAATACTTTTATGTATTTTTTTGCCTTCCTGCATCCTTCCCCCCGATACACAAAATTCATTTTATCATTCCAATTTTTTTATGCTATGAAACAAATATCTTTTTTACTCTTTGCCTGCTTTTTAGTGGCCTGCACCATTAAAACTTACAAAACGGAAACAACAAGTTCCGCGGCTATTACTACATCTAAATTTGCTGATTCTACCAAATGCTTTATTACCGGAAAAGTACTGGATGCCAACACCCAAGAAGAATTGATCGGTGCAAGTGTTAAACTCAGAAAAAACATGGACTTAGTGAAAGGTACAATTACCGACATTAATGGTGATTTTAGGATACAGGTAGATTCTGGTACTTACAATATAGAATGTAGTTATACCGGATTTGCTACATTTGAACAGCGAGGTGTACAAGTAAAATTAGGCGAAATGAGCAATGTGATTATCCAAATGAAGGATCAAACTCATTTAGATGCTGTAAGCGTAGTCGCTTACAAAGTCCCGATCATAAAACAAGATGAAACAATGGGGGGACAAACATTTTCTTCGGATCAACTGAACAGACTTTCAACCAAAAGTATTACCTCACCCAAAAGAGCAGAACCATCATCCATTGACGGCGGTGCAGTAAACATCAAAGGATCAAGAGCAAATGGTACCAATTATTATATAGATGGGATACGTGTTTCTGGCAATACTGCTCCTTCTTCTACCATAAACAATTACCAAGCACCTGCACCTATCCAATACCTTGGTGATAAAGAAGCCTTATTAAAAAAAATACCAGGTGTAAAAATAGATTCCATCATACCAGAATCCAGTACGGAGCAGTACAATAAAATAGTAGAAAACCCTTTCCTCGTAGCAAAATATAGTGCTTTTTCCACTTTTTCCATCGATGTAGATGCGGCCTCTTATGCCAATATAAGACGCTTCCTTAACAATGGACAAACTGTCCCTCCCGATGCGGTGCGCATTGAAGAAATGATCAATTATTTTAACTACAATTACCCACAACCCGATGGCAACGACCCTATTAAAGTGGTAACGGAACTCGGTAAATGCCCCTGGAACCCCGATCATCACTTACTAATGGTGGGTTTGCAGGCGCGGAATATTGCCAAAGAACGCGTGCCAGAAGGTAATTTTGTGTTCTTGGTGGACGTGTCGGGCAGTATGAGTTCTGAAAACAAACTTCCGTTGGTAAAAAAATCCTTGTTTATGTTGTTGGACGAATTGCGCCCTACCGATCGCGTGGCTTTGGTTACTTACGCCGGTGCTACGGCAGTGATATTGGAAAGCACGCCTGCTTCTGAAAAGGGAAAGATTAAAACAGCCATTGAAAACCTTGGCGCGGGTGGCGGTACGGCTGGTGCTTCTGGCATTCAATTGGCTTACCAAACTGCTCGCGCCAATTTTAAACAAAAGGGTAACAACCGCGTAATCCTTTGTACCGACGGCGATTTCAATATGGGGCAAAGTAGCGAAGCCGAATTGGTGCGGCTTATCGAAAAAGAGCGCGAAAGTGGCGTTTATCTCACGGTATTGGGTTATGGTACGGGTAATTATCAAGACGGCAAAATGCAGGAATTGGCCAATCGTGGCAATGGCAACCATGCTTATATCGACCAAATTAGCGAAGCAAAAAAGGTATTGGTTGAAGAGTTTACAGGTACGCTATTTACCATTGCTAAAGACGTAAAATTACAATTGATATTCAACCCCGAACAAGTGCAGGAATACCGCCTGATTGGTTACGAAAACCGCATGCTCGCTCGCGCCGATTTTGACAACGATGCCAAAGATGCCGGCGAACTTGGTGCGGGACATACCGTAACCGCTTTGTACGAAATCATACCCAATGCTAAAGGCAAAGGTGGCGATTTGATGCAGTTAAAATTCCGCTATAAATCACCAACGGGTGACCAAGGCAGTCGTTTGGTAGAAGCCAATGTGCCCGCTGTTTGCGCAGCTCAGGTGTCCGATAACTTTAATTTTGCGGCTGCTGTGGCCGAAAGTGGATTGTTGCTGCGTAATTCCAGTTTTAAAGGAAGTGCCTCTTGGGAAAGCGTTTTGGCACATGCAAAACTGGGACTTACAAACGATAAAGATGGCTACCGGAAGGAGTTTGTTGAATTGATGAAGAAGGCGAAATAATGGGTGTGGTGTATGTGCACGTCCTGCGCCCTTCCCCTCGATACTCAAAAGATTGTACTCTGTTACTAACGAAATTTCAGAGTTGGCTCAAAGGTAGATCAGTGCTTAATTGTCGGGGTGACTGAAAAAGTCGCCCCGACAACATCCTAATATTCGATAATAACCCACTTGAAGATAAGTATTTGCGCTTAGATTTTGGCATTATTGAGCCCTTCAAATTCGTGTGGGCACTGTATTTGGACTATTGTCGGGGCTACTACCCCCAACCCCGACAATTTTGTTGAAATCCATTATTTGCGTAAATAAAATAGCATACCCCGATTTTGTCACGCACTCAAAATTCATGTTATTATTCAAATTTTTATACTATGAAACAAATAACTTTTTTACTCTTTGCCTGCTTTTTAGTGGCCTGTACGATTAAAACGTACAAACCAGCAACCGGTTCCGTTGCTATTACTACAACCCATACTGCTGATGTTAACAAGTGCTTTATTACAGGAAAAATAATGGATGTCATCTCCCAAGAAGAATTGATCGGTGCAAGTGTCAGACTCAGAAGAAATAATGACTTAGTGCATGGAACAATTACCGATATCAGTGGCAACTTTAGGATACAAGTTGATTCCGGTACTTATGATATAGAGTGTAGTTATACCGGATTTACTACATTTGTACAGCCGTGTGTACAAGTAAAATTAGGTAGAACGATTAATGCTACTATCCATATGAAGAGTATGGATAACTTAGAATACATAGATTATGTTTCTTGTACAACACCAATAATTCAACCAGATAAAACATCAGGCGGACAAACGTTTACTAGCGAACAACTTGGAATCATTCCCCCCAAAAGCGTTATTTCATTAGGGCTTATTAAGAAAAAAAAGCGTCGGATTTTAATCCGCTGATAGATGTACCCTAAGTCAAGTTGAGAGCCATCGGTCTGGCCCCTCTTGTAGCAAATGAATATGTTCCGTGCCTACGGCACTCCAATGGCCGCGTAACATTGCAGCGGATTGAAATCCGCCGCTACAATATGTTTCGAGCCTACGGCTCTTTGTGTCTTACTCCTTAACTACCGCGCAGCACCACCTCAACAATGGCCTTTTCGTCAGGTTCCAAAGCTGTTTCTACCTGCTCAATCCCTAATTCCTGCAATACCGAAGCAGTAGTGGCTCCAATGGCTATAATACGTTGTCCCGCTACATAAGGATACACATTAAAATAGGCTCGCGCATTCATTGGGCTGGTAAATGCCAGTACATGTGCATCTGTCATATCAGGCGGGCGGGCTATGGGCACATTATCATAGACATTGAGGTGCGTGCCAACTACGACATCTGAAAGTATCGTTTGTAGGGTTTGTTGGGCATTTACGGCACCGGGAAACAGCACGCGTTGTTTTTTTGCTACTGTTGTAAATGCTTTGGCTGTACTTTCGGGGTCGCCATTGCCGACAAAATCCGGCGAACGGTTCATGTACTTGTAGATCGCCTCGGCGGTAGCAGGGCCTAGTGCTCCAATTCGGAGCAAAGGAGGTATGTTTTTTCCGGGTAAGAAAAACTGAACAGCGTTTTTACTGGAAAAAAACCACCATTCTGCGGGCGGAATTTTACTCACCGACAATGGTGTTAACTGAACCAAGGACGCACCGCGTACTTCCCATCCTGCTCTTTCCAAGAGGTTCTTAAAATTGGAGTCACTAGATAGCCCGCGTGAGATAAATGCAATCATTATTAGTGTTTGTTGACTGTTATTGGTTCAGTTTGAGGAGTGGATGAACAAAAAAATATTTAAAAATAATAGAAGGAGCCGCGTCCGCCTGCTGCACGATCGGGTCGGTTGGGGTCCACGGTTTCACTACCTTCTGGTGGGTTGATGATCCAGCGGAGTGTGGCTTCAATACTTCCGTTTTGGAAGGAAGCGAGTCGAGTAAGACCAATATCATAAGACAGCATGAGCATCAGGTTTTTGGTGGCATAAGCACCTGCCATGATGTCGATACTTTCTCCAAGGCCATTTTTGTCGCCGCCGATACGGTAGGTCATACCGCCCAAAAATTTGCGGCGTACATCCACCATCACATTGATGTCCATATCTGGCGGTGCATTTTTTACATATCTAAACTGTGTTTGAGGCACAATATCAATCGTTTCGCTCAGTGCAAATGCTGCACCTACCATCATATTGAAATGTTGCGCTTCGCGCGATTTTTTATCTCCTAATAAAGAGAAATCAATATTATTATCCACCAAACGCGGCAAACTAAAGCCCGCATACCAGCGTGGTGCGGTATAAAAAATACCTGCACCAAAATTAGGGAGTACCTTTCCTTGTACTCCGTTTGGCAAGGCTACATCCGCGCTTGATGGCTGGGAAGTAATAATACGACTATCATTCCAGTCTTGTTTAAAATGCCGCATACTGGCCTGAATACCAATGCCCAAATAACCTCGTGGCAATGCCATTTGATAAGCATAGGATAGTTCTGCCGTAAGCGTGCGGTTGATGGTAATGACATTGCGCACCAAATTAACACCCAATCCAAAATGGTTACTCAGCATAGGTTGGCAATAAGAAACGGCTTGTGTGGTGGGCGCACCTTCAATACCAATCCATTGGGATCGGTTGACCGCAGTAATTACCGGAGATGCATAACTTCCTGCATAAGCGGGGTTAAATGCTAGTTTATTGTACATAAACTGCGTTTGCAGCCCTTCTTGTTGTGCTTGTACAAGTTGGCCGAATAATACTAAAAGTAGTATGATATAAATATTTTTCATTGATATAATTCGGTTATCGTTGTATAATAATAAATCCAGTTTTGGTTTCTGATTGAGTGTCTTTGTTAATCTTTAGTACATAGAAATAACTACCAACAGGTAAGTTATCACCGCCTTGATTTGTACCGTCCCAGTTTTGGTCATAAGGAGAGGCATAAAAAACCTTATCGCCCCATTGGTTAAAAATAACGAGTTCATTTTTTCTTGGACAATCGGAACAATTGATACAAGGGATAATGAAAACATCGTTTACTTCATCGCCATTAGGTGTAATCACCGATGGGATATCGCAAGTGGTAGAGGCTCCCACATTGAGTTCAATATTTGCAAAATCACAAGCATCGTCGGGGGAAATGGACAAACATGCTATATTACAGACGCGGTACAAGGCCGTTTCTAGTCCTTCATAAGTTATGTCGGGAATATAAGTAAAATTGCCCGAGCCAGTAGTCCCTGTTGGGTTCAATTGGCCCGAATTAGGTGGCGTAATGATCTCTACACTATAATTATTGGTAGCAACAATATCATTGGACAACACATTAAAAGCCACTGGGCTGCCAAAAGGTACAGTCACCGTATCCAGTGCTGCTGTCGGTTTTAATTGAAGTGTGACAATGGCCGTATCTCTAGATTTATCGCCACAAATACCGCCATTGGTTGTCCATATAAATGTATTATTGCCTTGCTCCAAATTATCGGCAATAGTCACTGCTGCGCTAGGGTTATTAAAGATAATATTACTATTAGGACTAGTCCAAGCACCCGTTTCAAAGGCTTCTAAAGGCGTGGCTTTTAATTCCGTTAATCCATTTACAGCGCATTGCACCGAATCGGCTTGAGCAATAGGTTCGTTGTAAATCGGGGTAATTTTTACTATGTCCTCAGAAAGTCCGCATGCCAAATTATCAATGACCCAAGTAAAGATAAAGCCATCTTGAATCATAGTAATGGGCCTTAAACCGGTCACCAAGGTAGTGCTGCTATCGGGTGTTATGATTTCGATACTCGGATTTGTAATACTTGCCTGTCCTATACTCTGTTTCCAATAGCCTTGGTTAATTTGAGCGGGTGAGGCATGTAGTGTTATCTCAGAGGGAAAACAAATCGTAGTATCTGCCATAGCCATCGCTTTTTCCTCAATATTAACGACTACGGTCATGGTGTCTTGACTAAAGTTTTCGCAGGCATCTTTGCTCAATGTCCACAAAAACTGATAGGTTTGGCCCCCAACTAGCCCATCGACCAATGAAAATACACTAGAAGGATTAGCAATGGCAACATTGGGGCCGCTGAGCAAAGACCAAATACCTGTAACGTTACTACTAACGGGTTCTATGGCCAATAAGTCCAGTTTTGGGCCACAATGCCCTAGTGAATCTGTTTGAACTTGTGCCAAATCAGTTGGTAACTGGAGGAAATTAGCCGAAACATTAAAGGATTTTACCGATTTGCAGCCATCCAGTTCTGCTACTACGTAAAAGGCATTTTGTCCTGCTGTGTAACCACTAAAATCAGTTAACGTAAGTACAGGCGATAAACTTGGCGTACCTAGGGGTAATTGTGTAGTATATTGATACCATGTATAAGTCGCCAAATTGGTTTGTGTGCCAGGGGCTACACTAAGTGTCAAAGTATCTGCCTGCGCCAAACAAATATTATTACTTGTGAGCGCGATAGGCGTCTTGGGTTTGGGTTTTATAGTGATAATAGTTGGTTCGCTTTGTGACGATTGGCAACCATCCGTTGTTATAATATTGATCGAATAAGCACCGGCGTGCTCAGGTAAAGCAGGGGAACGGAACGGTGTTGGGGTATTGCCTGCAAAAACAGCAAAGGCCGATGGGCCGCTCCAGTTCCACGATTGCACCATTATTCCGGGCTGTGCTTGAGCCTTAAAAGTAATCGTATCACCTTCACATACAGGTGTTTCGGCTGTGATGAGTGGCGGTGCTGGTGTTTTATTTATTTCTAACAGCATTAAAGCGGAAGAATCGGAAATACAGTCGCCTATTTGGGCTTGAACAATATAACCACCGCCATTGGCCAATGTAGCATTTGTAATAGTGTAAACTTTATCGGTGGTTATCACATTAGGATTACCCGGAATCTGCCAAATGAAACTGGGATTACCCAGATAATCATTAGAAATGATAATATTTGTTGTTGCGCCTTCACATATAGGATTGGCCTGCGCCAGTACTGGAATAGTTGGTATCATTTGTAAGGCCAGAATAGTGCTTTGCGGTGCTGAAACACAACCAAACATATCGGTGACTACCAATGTATAAGACCCATTACTGCTCGTATTGGCCGTTGGAATAATCGGATTGGGTAATGTGGACGTGGTACCGCTTGGGTAAGTCCATTTATAGGTATAAGGTGCATTGGCGGTACTGGCCAAAGTATGGAACAGTTGCACCGAAATATTACCATCTACACAAGTCGGCGCATTGCTGGTTACGGAAGTAATCAGCGGAGGATTGACCACATTTACATTGATGGATGCATTAGCCGAACAACCAAAATTAGTAGAAACCGTAACTGCGTAATTACCCGTTGATGGGGTATTATCCACCGTCTCTTTAGTAAATGCCGAAAACATATCAGGGCCGCTCCAAGAATAAGAATTAACTGCCTGATTTACATTGGCTTGCAATTGCAATACACCACCTTGGCAAATGGGCGTATTGGCATTCACGACTACCACAGGGTATTTTTCAATCGCTACTAAATGTGGGAGCGAGGCAGGAGATACGCAACCATTCAAAACAGCAATTACTTTCCAATATCCCGAATCTGCCTGTGTTACATTGTTCAACATCAAGGCATTAACGATACCTGTGTTCACGGTGTCCAAATCTGGCGAAATCCACAAAAATGGATTACCAGCGGCAGGCTGTGCGGTTAGCATTACGGTTGCACCTTCACAAACGCCAGTATTTCCAGTAATCATCGGCGCATCGGGTCGATCACGGACAGCTACATTCACCGTGGTTGGGGTACCCGGACAGCCATTGGCAAAAACAAATAACGTATAATTACCAGCATTGCTGAGTGTGGCAGGGAATGCTGGCGGTGTCTGTACTGTGAAATTTTGTGGGCCAGTCCATAAGTAAGTGATGCCGGGGCCTTCAATATTTGTTCCTAGTTGGATCAAATCGCCCTCACAAGGATTGAGATTACTATTGATTACAGTTGCCGTAATAGGCACTTGTACCTTAATGGATAGAGGTGCAGAAAGCGCAGAACTACAATTGAGGTCAACGATCCTTACAAAATATTGATGAATACCCGTTGGCGGGTTGCTCAGTATCAAATTGGGTTGGATCGTGGTTGCGATCAAAGTATCAATCGTATTGCGGTACCACTGATAAGATACATCGTTTCCTGTGTAGGCATTGGTACTCAAATTGAGCCCCTGTCCTGCACAAATCAATGTTTGGTCAGCATTGAGAATGGGTTGGAAAGGCAAACCGATCAATTGTAATTGTGTTTCACCCACAGCGGTACAACCCGTTGGCCCCGTTACGGTTACCATATACGTACCTTCTTGGCTCAATTGTACGTTATTCAAAATAGGGTTTTGCATCATGGAAGTGTAGCTACCCAGTGCATTGCTCCATTTATAGGTATAATTGGCATCGTTGCCTGGAGGGTCGCACAATAACTGCGCCATACCGCCTTCACAAATATTAGCCGTAGAACTGGCTGTTATCATTTCCGTATTGACACTTACTTGAGCGGTACATTTTGCGGTATTGCCCGAGGTGTCAGTAACCGTGAGCATTACAGGCACAATTTGCCCAGATTGGTTACAAGTAAAAAATGTTTGAGAAAGACTCAGCGATACATTGCTGCCAGCACAGTTATCGTTGCTACCATTATCGATTTGGGTCGGAGATAACGTATAAGGATTATCGCCTAAAACCGAAACAAAAATGGCAATATTTTGGCATAAGGCTTTGGGTTTTACTGTATCGCGCACCGTTAAATTAAAGGTGGACTGTGCAATATTCCCCGCCTGATCCGTGGTCGTATATTTAACTTTATATGCTCCAGCGGTTAAATTAGCCGTGGTTTGTTGCCCAACTACCAAGCCGCTACTGACTACGGTTTGTTGCGCATTTTTAATTTCATAATTAATAATGGCATAATCGTACTCGAGCGTTGCTTGCACTGCACTGCTTCCATCAAAACCTCCAGCATTCAATGGCCCGCATGGATTAATAAAATCGCTAAAGGTGATCGCATCTGTATTGGCCACCAATTTGATTTGAGTACTTCCATTGGCTGCCCAGTTGTTGATATCGGCTGCCGAAACATTGATAATGGTTTCAAAAAAACTTACACATGAACTCGCTGGAACAGTGTTGATTGAAGTGGTAGAAAATTGATTGCCCAGTTCATCCAATACCTTAAAAAATTCTCCTGCATTGCCATTGTCGCCGCGATGGCGAATTTTTAACACACCGCTCGAGAAAGCATTGGGAATTAACCCTGTAATGTTCAAGGTAATATCCTGAGGGACAAAACCAGCATTGGCATTATTGACAAATTTAGTATTAGTAAGCACTGAGCTCCTAGACAGTGTACCAGATAAATCACAGTTCTCTGTGACATTTGGCAAAGGCACTGTCCAGTTATTTATACAATTATTTACACCTACATAGACAGTTTGTGCAGCAGGTGATGCAATTAATGGCGGTTCAATATCACTAATACGGATAACCGTAGTAGCGGTTCTACTATTGCCCACACAATCCGCAACGGTATAAGTAATGATATGCGTACCCGTTGCTAAAAACATTTGGCTGCTTGCCGGATAAGGTTGTAATGGGCCGTTATCTATCTTATAAGTGATTGTTACGCCAATTTGTGGTGATAAATATTGGTAGTCCACTTGCGCACGTACACGTCTGCCTGGGCAAATTGGGTTAATCGCATCTGCGCCTGTTCCATTAGGTGCAAGCGTAAGCGTCAATTGACCATCGGTGAGCCAATTATTCAAATTAAGCGCGCTGATATTAAATGTAGTAACCCCACTACCGCATTGGGCAGGCGTAACGGGATCAGTTTTGCCAATATAAACGCCATTTTCTCCATACACCCTAAAATATTCATCGGGGCCTTCTGCATCGGCATTATCTAAAAAAATACTCAAAACAGCATTGCCAGTAACGGGCTGTAATGGTGGTAAGTTTAAAGCATTCATGGCCATGAACACTGTATCGCATACTGCATCGCTAATAGGAGGACCTGTAATGGCGGTGGTATCCAATAATATCGCATTAATAGGCAATACTGCACATTGGTCATAGGCTGATAATGGGGTAGGTGGCAATATATTAGCACCGCATTGACCAGGCGTATTGGGGTACAATATGGTATCTTTTACCAAGAAAATGGGTGGTGTATTATCGACGATGCTGATCGTTTGGGTATAAGTGCGTGCATTGGCGCAAGCATCGGTCGCAACCCATTGCCGTTTGATTTGGTAATTGCTCCAATGGTTACAACTGGCCACATTTGGGTCGCGTATTTCTGTTTCATTAAACACTACGCTCGGCGTCGCATCACAATTATCGGTTACTGTAAGGCTTCCAATGGCGGGAGCTAGGGGAATAGCATCGCATTCTACCGTGATATTGGCGGGTATATTACTAATGGTAGGGCGAATGGTATCGCGTACCAAAAAGTTTCTGGAAAATAAACCCGTATTTCCGCAAACATCCGTTGCGCGCCAAGTAACCACTATGGTATAACTGTCGGGACAAGTACCCGCTACAATGGTTTGGGTGTGCTGTACTACTGGCCCTACAACGGGGCTGCATTTGTCTATTGCTGGCGGAATAGTGGCGTTTAAAGGTAGGTTTTGGCAAAAAACAATAGTATCGGGCAAAGGAATTGCCGCAGTAGGCCCTTTGGTATCCCTAATACTAACGACTTGTTGCGCAGTACGGGTATTCCCGCATTTATCAGTAGCCGTAAATCGGCGGGTTATTTCGTAGTTGTAATGTGCGCATACATTGGGGTTGGGGTTTTGGTTGTTCGTGGTCGTAAAAGTGATGCCTTGCATTGTACCACATTGATCGGTCGCCGTTACCGTAGTCCCAATTACAGGAGCAGGCACAAAAGGAACACTATCACAACTAAAGGTTACATTGGGCGGTACCAGCGTAAATACCGGGCGAATTGTATCTCTAATAGCAAAAATTTGTGTTTTTGTACCTGTATTATTACATTGATCGGTCGCCGTCCATTTTACTTTATACGAATAGTTGCCCGCACAAATCGTATCTGCATATTGCGTGGTATAACTAGCCACCAGCCCAGTAGAGCAATTGTCGGTCACTATTGCGGTGAACGAACTGGGTATAGCCGTTGGGCAATAGATAATTGTGGTATCGGGGAAACCTCCAATGGTGGGTGCAATATTGTCGGTGAGTCTGAATCGCAATGTTTTAGAACCTGTATTACCACATTGATCGGTGGCTCGGAAGGTGACATCGGTAAACCAATTACAACTATTGGCTTGCACAGTAGGGTAGGGGCCTGTGTTAAAATTGCCGTTGCCCGTTTGCCCATTAGAAGTGGTAAAACTAAAATTCGTCCAAGTTGTACTGGAACAATTATCGGTTACGGTGGCATTGCCCTTGGCATTGATCCATGTATTAAGCGCGGTTTGGTCATTGCCGCCGCCACAACTTTCGGATGTGAGGGCAGAACCCGTAATCACTGGCCCTGTGGTATCAATCACGCCAAACACACCCTGACCTACAAATACTTCGTTCATACAGGGGTCTTTAGCAAAAAAATCAACACGAACGTAAGCGCGGACTTTTGCATAAGATTGACTTCCAATGAGTTTAACACCACAGACACTAGTCAATATTGAATCTTGAATTATGCTAGCAATCTGCGCTGAATCGCGTTCTACGCCATTGACCAACATCCGCCAAGTTAAATTAGTAGAACAAAGATCCGTAACCGTGGAATAGGCCCTAGTCTGTATAAATTCTCCAAGTTTTGCCTGATGATTGCCACAAAAAGCAACCGTATCCTTTGGTTCTACTTGAACTGTTGGGGGCTGTGTATCGGAACTGCTAAAGGTAGCCGAAGCTGTTGCCGTTAGGCCACACTGGTCTGTGGCTCGGAAAATGACCGTAACTGGCGCAGGGCAAGATGTCAATCCTGCTGGGGCATTATTGGATTTAGTAGGTGTTCCAGAGGCATCGGTAGCGGTAAACAGTGCCATTTGGGCATTGAGCCAAGCCGTATATGCACCGGGAAGGGATGCGCAAGGTGCTGTGCCATTCGCCGGAGGTACGGTAATAACAGGTGGCAACGAATCCCTAAGCACAATGATGGTTTGGGTATAAATAGCAAAATTGTTCGCAGCATCGGTGGCAGTCCAAGTACGTTGGAAAGTACCCGCCTGACAAAGCGGCGGCGGCATGGTTTGCGAAAACATTTGTGTCACATTGACAGTCATGGGCATATCGCAATTATCCGTGATCGGAATAGGCCCCAACGGAGGGACTTCGGCGATAGAATTGACAGTAAGTGGCGTGGGTGTGGCTAAAACATCGAATACGGGTGGCGTAATATCGACAAACTGCACACTAAATTCGAACGTGTGGGCATGTCCAGCATTGTCTGCTACGTCCCATTTGACCACTTGAAGTGTCCCTAAAGGAAACTGATCGCTAAAAGCATAAGAATTACTGGGTGAAAACTGCGACAAGGTGATTGTCGCTCCCGGTGTAGTGGGGGTTACTACGGGCGGTATTCCGCTTGAAACAGCTCCAAAACAATTCGGCAATACACCAACATTAATCGGTGGATTGGTGAAAAAAAAGAAGCCTGCTTGGGCATTTATGGTCTTTGCGGACAATAAAATAACGGAAATTACCGCAAAAATCCGGGGGAGGTGTAAAGACCGGTTTTGCATAAACAAATCGTTTTATCGCTATTTATACCGACGGGGGAGGGACAAATAGCAATAATGTTCATGGTGATAAGGATGGATTAAAAAAATAGATTAAAGCCTATATTTTAAGATTGGGCAGACACAAATTTTGTGATTCTTTCCAATGTTTCTTTTTTACCTAGCATGGCTGCCATATCAAAAATAGCGGGGCCTTTCATCGTACCTGCCATTGCTATTCGGAGCAAAGGTAGTATATCGCCCGCTTTTAATCCCGTTTCCTGTATATATGTTTTAACAGCGGCCTCTAATATTACCGAATTAAAGTCTTCTTGATGGCCAATGAAGGTAATTAAGTCCTCAAAAGCCGATTTTAGTTCGGGTTTCCACTTTTTAGCTAATGTCTCTTGGTCATATTCGCGAACGGGTTCAAATAAGTAATAGCCTACCTCTGTGAAATCTTGCACGAAAGTAACCCTTTCTTTCATAAGAACCGCCACTTCTACTAAAAAATCTTCCGTTGATGTGTAATTTTTACTTTCCGCATAAGGACGGATTAACTTTGCCAAAGATACATTATCCATCTGCTGGATATATTTTTGGTTGAACCATTTGGCCTTATCATAATCAAACCGCGCACCACTTTTGTTGATTTTTTCCAATGAAAACGCCTGAATCAGTTCCTCCATCGTAAAAATCTCCTGGTCATCTTCTGGATGCCACCCCAGCAATGCCAAAAAATTAATCAATGCTTCTGGTAAAAAACCGTTTTCACGAAAACCAGGGGCATATTCTTCCGGGTTAGCAGATGGCCAAGCCAAAGGAAATACAGGAATGCCAAATTTGGCACCATCGCGCTTGCTCAATTTGCCATTGCCTACGGGTTTCATAATCAAAGGCAGGTGCGCAAAAGCCGGCATCGTATCTTCCCAACCAAAACCACGGTACAATAACACGTGGTGTGCTGTACTGGAAAGCCATTCCTCCCCACGTATCACATGGCTGATCTTCATCAAATGATCGTCCACAATATTGGCCAAATGATAAGTGGGCATTCCGTCGGCTTTCATCAGCACTTTATCGTCCAATTCATCACCTTGAAATACGACCTCGCCACGGATCAAATCATTAATCTTAATCGCTTGACCTGGCTCTACTTTAAGACGTACCACAGCGGGTGTTCCGTTGGCTTTGAGTTCCGATAAAGTGGCCTCAGAAAGGGATAAACTATTTTTCATCGTTATGCGCGAGCCACTGCCGTAGATAAAATTTTCGGTATTGGCGCGTTTTTCATCCAATTCTTCGGGTGTATCAAAGGCATAATAAGCATGGCCGCGATCCAGTAATTTTTGGGTATATTCCAAATAAATCGCCTTGCGGTCGCTTTGGCGGTATGGGCCATATTCGCCGCCAAAACCTACACCTTCATCTGGCACAAGACCCGTCCAACGCAGGGCTTCAATAATATAGTCTTCTGCACCGGGTACAAATCGGGTTTGATCCGTATCTTCAATACGAAGGATAAACTGCCCACCCAACTTGCGGGCGAGCAAATAGTTATACAATGCAGTGCGAACGCCGCCAATATGAAGCGTGCCTGTTGGAGATGGTGCAAAACGAACTCTTACCACGTTATCAATTATTTAACAATTTATTCTGAAATAAAAACCAACCCTTAGTACGGTGTTGACGGTCTTTTAAAGAGCGCAAACAAGATGAGTACTTTAAAAATTCATATCAATAAAGAACTCATTTTGAAGAGATGAACCCGTTTTGTAGCATTTTCATCGAAATTCTACGTTACTCGTTCCTAAAAGAGCGCAAAAGTAGCATTTTATTTCCAAAATCAAAAATTATGTATCTTGTAAAAACACCTAAACTACTCCAGGCACTCATGCCTGCCTACACTTGGAAGATCAATACCGCAGAGAAAGTGCTCCATCTTACTTTTGATGATGGCCCTATTCCCGAAATCACACCATGGGTACTCGATACGTTGGCTGCTTATCAGGCGCACGCCACGTTTTTTTGTGTAGGTGAAAATGTAGAGCGTTTTCCAGATTTATATGCGCGTATCCTTGCCGAAGGACATACCACAGGTAACCATACATATAGCCATGTAAATGGGTGGGAAACGGAAAATTTACCGTATTACCATAATATTCGTCATTGCGCCCAATTGGTCAAAAGTCCGCTTTTCCGCCCACCGTATGGCCGAATCACCCCTGCACAACGCATGTTTTTGGAGCGTCACTACCGTATTGTAATGTGGGATGTGTTAAGTGGCGATTTTGATCCGGATCTATCGCCCGAGCAATGTCTATTGAATGTGACCGAAAATGCAAAGCGTGGCTCTATCGTTGTGATGCACGATAGTATAAAGGCAGCCGCCAAATTGCAGTATATTTTACCGCGTATATTGGAGCATTTCGCTGGACGCGGGTACAGGTTTGAGTCGATTGAGCCTAAGGGGGCGCGGCAAATGGCGCTTGCTGGGTGAGGAGATATGCTTTCAGTTCAAGTGGCTTAACTGCAAAATTAGTTCATTGTCGGGATGGGGGTCGTTGCCTGACAATGGACTAAAGGTACTTTTGGCGGGTTGTTTATATTACTTTTTTACTCTGGAACATAACGAAGATCAAAACGACCATCGGTGAAGACTATTGAATCCGAGCGGTTCGTGATCTTGTAATTTTGACCCCGGTAAAGGGTAAACTGAAAGAAGCCCGCTACAAAGTTTCTAGCAGTATCAATATGAGTAATTTTCAAAAAGTTACTGTTGCCTAATGAAGATGTATCTGCATAATAAGAATATTGATCAACATATTTTACAACTGTAGTAAATGGCTCATTAAAATTTGAGTTAGTCGCAAATTGGTTTGGCAAAAAATAAGAAGGTGAAAAACTAATTGTCAGTTTCCCGTTGGGATTAATTAATTTGATTTTGGCATTAATTTCACCATAACCAAGCCCTTTGGATTCGTCAAAGGTGCTGGAATAGTTAGGGTTTCCAAATGGAGCGCCAAGTGGTACCCATACTTTACCATTTACCTTGCAGCCAATAGTATTCCAGCCTTCTTGGGTTATAGCAGGGAGCGTATCCCAGTAATTAATATGTATAGGCGGCTCGACATACGGTAGGGTAGGGGTAGGGTTTGTTTTTTGACAGGCGTTCAGGCACATAAAACAGAGCGTTACGCCTAAAAATAGTAGTGACTTACCTACTTCCTTTATTTCAGATCCATTAAGTGTCCATTTTTTATGGTTTTTATGGTTTTTATCTTTTTTAATAAACATGGCCAGATGATCACTTAACAAAAGTAGATTGTTGGATAAACGGCGGGCTGGTTTATTCGCCAATATTGTAGAAATTAACCAATAATAAAGCGCTAGAATATAGTTGTTTTTCATAAGTAAGATATATAAGTATTTGGACATGATTAATTGCAGAAAAGTACTTATTATGAAGTTCCTTACAACAACACAATTTCCTCCCCAACCCGAATAATACCTTCCTCACTTCCCGTCCAAATTACATTTTGGCCAAAGAGGATTTTTTTGCCTTCCATCCGATAAGTAGAGAGTGTTTTGAGTGGTTCTGCGCCTTTTGCAGCTGTTTTTTGGTCAATGGTGGTTATCATGCAGCGACCACAGGGCTTTACGCCTTGAAAATGTTGTTCACCAATTTTAAAATGCCCAAAACTGTCCTCATCATAAGCCGCAGCACCCGAAAACACGAGGTTGGGGCGAAAACGATTCATCGGTACAGGTTGCGCCAAACGACTGTTCAAATCATCCAAAGAAGCAGTACTAATAAGCAAAAAAGGAAATCCATCGGCAAAACTTACATATTGGCCTTCGGGCGCAAAACGCGGATCGGCAATGCGCTGGGCCGCAGCGGGCATGGCCACTAAATGCACGGGTTGGTCTAGTTTTTCTGAAAGCCACTCATCTGCTTCATCGCCTACCATGGTGGCTACTACATCATCGTCCCAGACGGTCACGTCAATTTCGCTATCCGTATAATCACTTGATAACAAAGGAATTGCATAACGGTCGTTGGGTGCATTCCGGTCAAATAACACTAAATACGGTGGTTCAATTAAAGTACCAATTTGCGCTAACGCGGGTATTTCGCGTTGGGTAATAAATTGCCCTGAGAGATCGGTAATCATCCAACGGCGGTCGTATTGCAAGCCCCGTAGTTCCACTTTTGACTCGTTGAGCCGAATACCCGCTAAAGATTTTACGGGATAAATATAGATGTCGGTGAGTTCTAATTTCATTTTTTAATTATGCTTTACTGTCGCGAATGAGCCAGCGCACCATAATAGGTACTAGCAACAGATCGCAAAATACAGCACCTACTAATGTTACACTAACCAATATACCCACCACCACAGACGGCGGATGAATAGAGAACAAAAGTACTAAAAAACTAAAGAATAATATAATACTACTCAGACACATGGCTTTTCCGGTTTCGGCCATCGTTTGTTCTAACGCGGCTTCTACCAGTAGCCCTTTCCTTCGATATATCCTAAACGCGCTCAAAAAGTGGATCGTGTCATCGGTGGCGATACCAAATACAATACTGAAAACCGTAGCAATACCTGCTTCCAGCGGAATATTCAGGAAGCCAATAATGGCAGCGGTAAATAAAAGTGGGAATACATTGGGGATGGTAAAAATGAGTACCATACGCCAATCCATAAATAAAAACGCCATAATTAAGGCCACAATCAGGATAGAAGGTATCAAACCTTGTAGCATATTATCGCGAATATACATGGAATTTTTATCGAGGACAAGCCCTGTTCCCGTAATTTTAAACTTGACAATCGAGGAATCGGTATTGGCTTTCCACCAGTTTTCCATTTGTTTTTGGTACATCACCACGGTGTCGCGGCCTACATCGAGCATCCTGACTGCTATCCGTGCTTTTTTGTGGTCTTTACTGAGGAGTACTTCTGCTGCGGAACTGGGCGCTTTTTCGGCCAAGCGTTTGTAACCTTCGTACTCTTGTATGCTATCGGGCAGTCGGTATTCGGCGGCGCGGTTGCCATAGTTCATGGCATGGAGGCTTCGGTAAATATCATTCACCGAAACAATGGTCTTGATGGGTGGGTAAGTGCGCAGGTGTTGTTCCAATTTGTCCATCTGTTGCAGCACTTCAAAATCGTCGGCATCGCGGCCATTTTGGGCAAAAACAGCAAATTCTACAGGACGGAATCCCGAAAATTTCTTTTCAAAAAACAAAAAATCTTCGGTAATTTTTTCCCCGCGTGGCAGGTTGGATTTTAAGCGGTAATTGGTATTTATTTTTGAAATGCCCACCAAACAAGCGATACCTAAACCCAAAGAAACCCAAAGAATTAAAGATTTTTTATTTTTGGTAAACACGTAAGTCGCGGCCATAAAACGATCCCAAAATTCATATTCTTTGGAGGGTTTTATTAAATCTTCACTCTTAAATCGCGGTAATATGGCCCATAACCAACCGTATATCACAAAAAACGCCGTAATCACGCCTATCGCCGCATTTATTCCAAAGTCCTGAATGGGTTCGTTGCGGTTGGTCACCAAGGATGCAAAACCAATCGCAGTAGTGACACAGGTAATAAAAGTGGCCAGTCCTATTTCTTTCATCGTGATACGAATGGCATCGTACGGTGCCAGTCCTTTGCCCATTTCGTCGAGGTACTTGGAGGTGATATGTATGGTATCGGCCACGCCTACGATACAGATCAAAACAGGATACAAGGCGGCCAATACATTCAATTCGCGGCCAAAAGCACTGAGCAGCCCCACAAAAAACAGCAACGCCAGTCCAATACCGGTCATGGAGATAAATACTGTTTTCCAGCGGCGGAAAATAAAGAAGAATATAGCCGCCGTGAGTAATGCCGCAATCACCGTAGAAACCGTTACTTCGCGCCGTTGCATCCAAACCAGTTCTTTTTGGAAACATGCGCGCCCAAGGATATGAACGCCCTCAAAGGGGTATTGTACCTTTAAGGCATTGAGTTGTTCCATCAATTCCTCGGCTTGTTCTTGGGTGTTTTTATTCACGGTTTTGAGGAAAACCACGATCGAAGTGGCATCTTCGGAGATCAGGTTATTGACAAAACGGCGGTCTTGTAACACCTGTTCGCGGTCAGTTTTATAAAACTCCGGCGCATCAATGTGTATGATAGGCACAGCCGTGATACCAAATGGTGTTTTTAGCGGATATTTCAATTCGGTCAACGATGTAGCCGAAGTGACATGCGGCAATTCGCTGGCTTTGAGGGTAAAATCGTGGAATTGTGCCAAAAAAGTACTATCAAAAATACCATCTTTGCGTTCAACAGCGACCAAAAGGAAATTATCGTCGTTCTCAAAATCCTTGATAAATTCTTTAAAAAACTCCCAATCGGGGTCTCCTTTTGGGAAAAACTGTTCAAAATCAAAGGTGAATTTCAAACGAAACAGGAAGAAAATACTCAAAACCGTGAGTATGGCGTAAATGCCGAGCAATAAATTGCGTTGGGAGTGCATATATTATGGAGGTGTGTACAGTTTTAACGTGTCAGTAAAACTTGTTCTATCTTAAAAGGTTTACAGCGTTTTATTATTTGGATTCGGTCTGATTAGTGGTTACTACCTCCAATGTCCCTTTTGCCTTATCGTCCCATCGTTCTACGGTCAATATCTCCATTTGAAGGGTTGAATCGCCTGTTATCTCTTTTACATATTGCATTGCATTTACAAAATTGCGCCTGCTGCTAAACGGCGGTACTTGCAATTCTCGATAGCCCCAATCGTCCACCAACAAACGGTTTTGGCCATCTGAGGCGGTTTCCCACGGCCATCGGGTAGGCGTAGAAAGTATGCTTTTTTGTGCAATAATAACGGCTTCGCGTTGGGTATTCGCATACATTTTCCAAGACATACTCTCTGGCCAATAATACCAAATATTCAAAATAGGCATCACCCAAACCAATACAGCCAACACGGAATATGCTGGGGAAACAGGCCATTTTACGGCTGATTTATCTTGAAAATAGTACCAAACCAAACCAATCATGGCCACGTTCCAAGGCCATACGACAGGGTTCCAATCGTGCCCTAAAGGGCTCAATACCAATAAGATATATAGGTGTAATACAGTAGCCATCCATTTGCCCGCGGTGCGGGTAGTTGGCCAAAGTAAAAAAACACCGATGAGCATTTCAAATATGCCTGTACTGTAACAAAGCACCGT
Source organism: Chitinophagales bacterium (assembly GCA_043764095.1). Lineage (GTDB taxonomy): Bacteria > Bacteroidota > Bacteroidia > Chitinophagales > Saprospiraceae > M3007. The sequence continues at coordinate 19,766 of JAYUKX010000017.1, read as the reverse complement.
ATTGCCCGATAATGGTTTCGTCCATTGGAATACTTCACAAAACCAGTCGAAATTGACGGAGAACCAAGGTGTTAATTTGTTAAAACCGCTCCAGACATAAATACCAGCAATCACCCAGCACTGAAACCGCGATGCCTTATTGTGGCTTAAATCCAACCATTCTACGATCCACAAACAGTACCACATCCAGATCCAAACCTGCAAGCGATTCAAATCCAAGATACACAATACAGCCACCACCAAAAGCACAACGGGCAGAAAGACCCGTGCGGTCCATCTGCCCATTGCATATAATAAACAAGAAAAAAACAAAATCGTTGACAATACCCAGCTTACTGCATCCGGCACAACGCCTAAGAATTCTACCAATGGCAGTGTGGGAAATGTGCGTCCATAGGGCCACCAAAGTTGCCAAGAAAGCAGCATTTGGAGGGGTAAACTAGCGATAATGTATTTCCCCATGGGTTATTCTAATCCGGTTCAAATCCCAAAACAATGTTAAAGTTGCCGTAATCTTTCAATTTCGCTTTTTTACCCACCAAATCCGGGCGATCAAAACCAAAACCATAATCGAAACCAAGCGTACCAAACATAGGCAGGAACACGCGCAAACCTAAGCCTGCTGCCCTGCGTACATCAAATGGATTGTATTGCTTAAGACTTTGCCAAGCATTGGTGCCTTGTGCCCAAGCGGTGACAAAAATGGTACTTTGTGGGTTGAGTGAAATGGGGTAACGTAGTTCTACGGTATATTTACTAAATACACCTGCGCCTACACGTCCATTACCTACTTCCGACATGATACCGTTTACTTTACCCGATTCGTTTTGTGCTTCATATCCACGCGCACTGATGATTTCTTGACCATTAAAACCGAAGTTTTGGTTGTTCAATCCGTCGCCGCCTACCTGGAAACGCTCGAATGGACTCAATGGCGCATTTTTGTTCCATTTGCCCAATAAACCAATTTTAGTAGAGGTTTTTAATACAAATTTACCTACTACTGGCGTGTACCATTCGGCATCGAAACGCCATTTAATATACTCTACATAACGGTACAAATTACGGATACTGGTGGTATCATAATACGTTGAGGGTTTTCTATTAAATATGGAATACGGTGGCGTCATCTGCGTTTTCAAAGAAATAGTAGAGCCACTTTTTGGGAAAATCGGGTCATTTACGCTGTTGCGCGCGATGGTAAGACCAAGGTTATAGTTATGGTAGATACCATCACTTACGCTATTGCCTCTATCATCTGTAAAACCAGGAAACCCGTTGAGTTTTAAGGTTTGAATGTCCACATCTGCACGGAATACAAAGTTGTCATCTGGGAATTTCAAACGTGTACCGTAGCCAACAGTACCTTGAATAATGTCCAACTTGCCCGCTCCACTACCAAAACCATTGGAATAGCGGTTGTAAAAACCAGCCAAAGTCAAGGAATTAGGGCGTTTGCCTCCCAACCAAGGCTCTGTGAAAGATACGTTATAAGATTGGAAACGCTCACCAGCCGATTGGCCGCGCAAACTAAACCGTTGGCCATCGCCTTGTGGTAGTGGATTCCAAGTTTCTTTGTTTTTAATATTGCGTGCCGAGAAATTATTAAAAGTTACCCCAAGTGTACCAATGATATTACCTCGATTACTAAAACCAGCCACAGCAGGCTGGTAACCCGCCGAAAGTTCCAATTGGTCGGATGGCTTTTCCTCTACCGTGTATTCAATATCCACAGTACCGCGCTCTGGGTTTACAGGAGTATTGATACCGAGGTTTTCTTGGTTAAAATAGCCAAGGTTGATGATCTCGCGTTGTGAGCGAATGATATCTGAACGGCTAAATTTATCGCCAGGGCGGGTATATAATTCGCGGCGTATCACGTGTTCGTTGGTACGGTCGTTACCCTTGATGATGACACGATCAATGGTAGCTTGTGGACCTTCGTACATACGCATTTCGAGGTCAATAGAATCATTTTCAATGGCGGTTTCTACTGGATCGACGCGGAAAAACAAGTAACCATTATCGAGGTACAAAGAAGAAATATCGCGCCCATCTTGGCTAAATGAAAGCCTATTACTGAGCAATTCTTGGTTAAATACATCGCCTTTTTTGATCCCAAGAACTTGGTTCAAATACTTCGTTTCGTAAATGGTATTACCTTTCCACGCAATATTGCGGAAAAAATAACGGTGACCTTCCTCCAAAGTTAGGTGGATACGAATCTTACCTTTTGGGTCGCGCCAAATACTATCTTTTATCACACGAGCATCACGGAAACCAAGGTTGTTATAATAGGTTTCGAGTTTCTCTTTATCTTCGTCGTACTCCTTACGTACCAGTTTCGATTTTTTAAAAAACTTACGTGTACGGGTCGTTTTTTTCATTTTTTTCCGCAAAACCCGTGCTTTTACATGCTCATTACCCGCAAAAGTGATGTCTTTGATCTTTACCCTTTTGCCACGGTCGATAATAAATTCGAGGCGAACACCATTGGTGCTGCGTTCATCGGGGAAAGATTTTATCGTAACCTGTGCATTGCGATACCCTTTGTCAATAAAAAAGTTTTCCATCGCGTATTTTAAGGAAGACTTATTATTATCTGTCAAAATAGCGCCTTTTTGGATGTATTTATTGACTACATCGTTCAGGTCGTCGTGCTTATTTTTTTTCACCCCTTTGAAGGCGTGGCGCATATAACGCGGCAATTCTTTTACTTTAATTTCAAGAAATACAAGATTACCTTGTGTGCGTTCGCGTACAACTTCTACATCTGTAAACAGTTTCAGGTTCCAAAGCGTTTGGATGGCTTTGGTAATTTGCTGCCCGGGGATACGAATTTTTTGCCCAACTTTCAAGCCCGACAAAGAAATCAGCGCATTAGGGTCGGCATAACCAGCACCGAGTACACGGATACCCCCAATTTCATACTCTACGGGTTTTTCGTACTGCACAACGGGCAAAATGCTATCACTTTGTGCTATGGCAAAAAAGGGTAGGAGGCAAAGGTTTATAAGTGCAAATAATTTGAATTGCATGTGTTTGAGTAAATTTGTGTTCGACTGTGGGTATATGATTCGTTTTAAATCAAACAAACATATATTTTTAGGTCAGTGTGATCAATTAGTTTGGTTGAGCATCATTTTTATTTCCGGACAATCGCCATACAATGGATCGACGGCGAGGTAGGTAGAACGCAAGCGATCGAGTACCCATTTTTCGGTGTATTCCGTTTTTTTCTGCTCCAAAGCTGCCGACTGAATTTTATTATAGTCTTGTCTTAGATTGGCTTTGTGGGGCTTTGTTCGGCTTTGTAATTGAATTAACCTAAAAAACTTAGAACCATCAGGTGCCCTAAATACGACTGGAACGGTAGTTTCGCCGTCTTTTAAACCATCAATAGCAAAGAAAATATCGGTTTCTAAATCCGTACCTTCAAAGAATGTATTGCCAGAGCGAGGGTTGGTCACCCGTCCGTCGTTGCTAAAACTTTGTGCATTTTTATCGCCATAACGTTTAACCGCAAAACTGAATGGCAAGCTGTCTTTAACAATCAGGGTGCGGATAGAATCCAGTTTTGCTTTGGCCAAATCTAGGTCTTCGTCGGTAATTTCAGTGCGGATCAAGATATGCCGCGCATGCACGAGGTTGCCCCTTCGTTCGAGTAATTGGATAACGTGGAATCCAAACTCCGTTTCGATCACTTCACTGATCTGATTTTTTTCCAAATTGTAACAAGTCGCTTCAAATTCAGCGACGAACGTGCCGCGTTTTTGCCAGCCAAGATCACCACCTTCTGCACCAGAGCCAGGGTCGTCGCTGTATTTTTTTGCCAAATCTGCAAAGTTTTCGCCTTCTACAATGCGTTTGCGTAGGTCTTGTGCCAGTCCGCGTGATTTGGCGCGTTGTGTTTCATTCACTGTAGGTTTAAATACCAGTTCCTTGATTTCTACTTCGGAGTTGAAATAGGGCATGGAGTCTTTGGGTATTTTTGAAAAGAACGTTTGTACCTCTGATGGGGTTACGGTTGCCTTTCCTGTGACCTGTGCTTGCATGCGTTCCGAGAGCAATTGGTTGCGCATATCGTTGCGCATTTGGTCTTTCATTTCATTGATGGTTTGGCCATAGTATTCGAACAAGGCTTTTTCGTCTTGGTTAAAATATTTCAAAAGTCGTTCCACCCTTGTTTCCAATTGTGTTTCTACCTCTTCGTCTTTTACATCAATGGAGTCCAATTTGGCTTGATTGACCAATAATTTGGTGACAATAATATTTTGCAACACCACACAACTATAAGAAGCAGACAAATTAGCGTCCTGCTGTTTTGCATAGCTCAATTGCTCTTGTACTTCGCTGAGGAGGATAATTTCGCCACCAACGGTAGCCACTACCTTATCAATCACGGCTTTGCCTTCTTGGGCGGTCACCGCCACGGGCATCAAGCAAATGGCCGCAAAAAGGGTTTTAAATACTTGTTTTATCATTATTAATAGTATGTTTTTCTTTTTAGTATGTAATGCGAATGGGCATTGCGTTTACGAAACGTTCAAGGTTTTTGTAAACGTTTGATCATTAGTTAAGGATTTTAATATTTCCTCTTCTGAGTTCGTTATCATAAACTTCTCTTTTCCAATTATCCAACAAATCTTGTTTGCGCTTGTGCAAGATCACTTTTGAACCTTGTTCTTGTACATAATCGAAGGGGGCGGTTTCTTTGCCGCGCACCGATTCCAAAACGCGGTAATAATACCTAAAATCACCTTCGCTGAGTGTACCTTCCTTGCGCGAACCAATATTATCAGTAGTTAACGTTCCTTTAGGCAAAATCGCGGCTACCTCATCCAATCTATACCACTTGTTGCGATCTAATAGTGTTAAGGTTGCCCGCTCTTTGGCAAATTCGGCTAATTTTATTCTATCTTCATCTTTCCTACTGTTCCAGAGTTTATTCATCTCTGATTGAGGTGCGCTAGTGGGGAGTTTTATCAAGATACATTTTAAGATAGTGCTCTGTAATTGGAATTCATCTTTGTGTTCTTCATAGAATTTGCGTACTTCTTGTTCACTCACGGTAGAGTCGAGTTTTTGCCCGATCAGTTGCTCTTCGTAATTGAAACGCACCAAAGAGGCGCGGTAATCGCGCACTAATTTGTCGATATTGGCATCTTTGGGGATATTGCGCTCGGCTTCGTACATGAGCAATTGCTCGCTAATCCAACGCTGGATAAACGCCCCGACGAGCAAAGCGCTGTCTTGGGGATTGGTGCCGGCGGGTACGCTGGCTGATGCTTCAGAAGCATAAAGGGCCTTATCATAGACTTTCGCGATTTCGCGGTCATTATTTGCGCCTTCTTTTTTGGCGCAGGCAACGAAAAATAAGCCTGAGATGAGGAGAAAAAAAATAGTTCGCATGGTGTTGCAGAAAAAACGCCGCAAAAGTAGTTTATTTTTCGGAGTTTTTGGGTGAATTGCTTAAAATAGATCAGGAACTCATTAGATTTATGATTCATCATTTATAATTCAGCAATACTTGCTACCTTTGCGGCGTGAAAAAATTAATTCAATTTATTCTTTTTGCCGGACTAGGTATCGTTATCTTAACCCTTGTCTATCGCTCGCAAAATACTGCTTTTCAGGAACAATGCCGTTTGGATGGTGTTCCTTCCGATCAATGTAGCCTCATCAACAAGTTATTATACGATTTTTCGACGGTCAATATGGGTTGGTTGTTGGCGGTTGTGGGTGCATTTACGGTGAGTAATTTGTTCCGTGCTATCCGTTGGCAAATGCTGCACGAGCCTATGGGGTATCATATTCGGTTGAGTAATAGTTTTCTTACTATTTTGCTGGGTTATTTTGCTAATTTGGGGCTTCCTCGTATGGGCGAGGTGGTGCGTCCGGGTTCGCTGGCGCGTTACGAAAACATCCCAATGGAAAAGGTGATGGGCACCATGGTCATTGATCGTTTGGTTGATTTTATGTGCTTGATATTGGTCATTGGTCTTGCTTTTATTTTTCAAGGTGGCGTACTGCTCGACTTTATTAATAAGGGTAAATCCTCGGGGAATAGTGGCGGTGGATTGTTATCTAATCCTATTGTTTGGCTTATTTTGGTATTGGGTTTGGTGGGGCTTGTGGCGGCTTGGGTGTTGCGCAATCGTTTGATGCAATTGGCTGTTTTTCAGAAATTTACAGGTATTGTTCAAGGTTTTCGCGATGGTATCAGGAGTGTATTTCAGTTGCAGCGTCCGGGGTTGTTTATTGTGTTGTCGTTGGGTATTTGGGTCATGTTTTTTCTTCAATGTTATTGGAATCTTAAAGCGTTTGGGCCTACGGCGGGGCTTTCTGCGGGTGCGGCATTAATGATTTTTGTATTTGGTACACTTGGTTTTGTGATTCCTTCTCCTGGTGGGATGGGTACTTTTCATGCCTTGTGTATTGCGGGGCTTTCGTTGTATGGTGTGGCTGGTGGAGATGCTTTTTCGTATGCGAATATTGCGTTTTTTACCATTCAGATTTTTTACAATGTAGTAGGCGGTGTTTTGGCGTTGGTGTTGTTACCAATTATCAATAAAAAGTGATGTTTTTTAAATTATAGTTTGTAAATTAATATTATGAGTACAATAGAACATACTAGCGAAATAAAGATTCGCGTTGGGCTTGATGCCGAAAAAGTACCTGTTAGAATTGACTGGTCGGCAAGTGATATGCACGAAGCAGGCGTTACAGAACACTGCAAAGCTATGATGATTGCCTTATTCGACCAAGCGCATAAAGATACATTGCGGATTGATCTTTGGACGAAGGAAATGCAGGTGGTAGAAATGGATCGTTTTGTATATCAAGTATTACAATCACTGAGCCAAACTTATTTGCGCGCCACCAATAACAAGAAAATGGCCGAACAAATGGCGCAATTTGCCCACTATTTTGGTGAAGAAACAGAAATAATCCCTAAAACAGGAAATTAGCCTATTTTTTAGTGAGTGCTTGCCCTAGCCAGTTGGCTATGGCTTGACGGTTGTTTTTGAGTACAATCCGCTGCTGATCCCAGTCGTTTTGGATATTGGCCAATTCTACATAAACGGCCTTATTGGTATTGGTTTCGCGCAGTGTATAAAGATCCCGTGTCGTAACCGATCCCGTATATCGGCGTGCTGGGCCGCGTTTTTGACTGTATTTTTGAATAAATATTTGGTGCATGTTCAAGGCGAGGTTCATGCTTGGTTCGCTATCCGCCCGGTAGTAAAAAAACACATCTGTTTCGGTAGCCACGCTTCGGGAATCCACATGGATTTCTACCACTGTTTGGTCTGTTTGACCCCGTTCCTCGTGTGCGGCCGTTAGTGCATTAATAATGTCCGTTCGTTGGCCCAGTCTTTCTTTTTGGTTGATCGGGATTACTTTATTGCCCCATACTACCTCATCTTTATCGCAAGTAAGGTAGTTTTCATCTCGGATACCATCATTTGGGTCGCGTACGATCATGTAGGCCGTTGCGCCATGGCTCAGCAGATAACGCAAAAGACGTATGGTTACATCATAAGCATATTCATCTTCGCAGAGGGTAATTCCGGCTCGTTTGCCCCGTGCACCGGGGTCGGGGCCGCCATGGCCACTAATGAGATAGAAGATTCTACCTTTTAATTTGGATGAAATAAGTGGTGTTTTAGCGTATTTATTGCCAAAAATAGGAAAAATACGTGGATTGTCTTCTGATGAAGGTTCTCCTCCAAAAACAGTAGCAGGCGTTACTTTCTTTTTAGGTTTGTTCGTCGGTACTTTACCCTCTGCCACCGGGAATTTTGCAATGCTTTTTTGGGTGCAGTTAATCAAGTGCCAAGGAATCCAGAGTTTCCGACTGTCGGTAAAATCATCGTTTCGGATACCGCTTTTTTGCATAGCATAGTTATAATCACGGATCTGAACTGCTGTTTTCCAGTTTTCAATGCCCGCAGTTGAGCGGATACTTGAACCATTATAGCGCATAACTTGTAGGGGTAATTTGTAAGATTTCCCCACTACGAGCCGTGCTTTAGCGTCTTTTACTTTATTGAGTTTTAAAAACTGGGAGAGGTTACAATCGTATGCACCTAAGCCATAAGCATCAAGTACGATAGCCGCATTATCGCCGTTTTCAGCAACAAACGTCAAAAAAGGCGCTGCACGTAAGGCGTCACTGCCATCTTGAGCAGTAAGAATCAATACATTAAGCCACAAAAACAAGGATAAACAAAATCGCATTTGGATTTTTTTTGGACGCAAAATTCGCAAAAATGTTAGACATTATATAGAATTAGGGTCGTAATGCTGAAATGAGGAAATTTTTGTCAAATTAAGGCAAGTTTTGCAGTCGAAATGGGATGTTTTCGGCGAAAAATTTAACGAAAATTTGGCGAAAATTAACCATTCTCAGCATCCGAAACTAATTCTGTATAATATCTACTAGTCCATAATAAAACTAGCGCGCAAATGTAGGGCAATAATTTGAACCTACAAACGAAACCCTATATCAACATCTGCCTTACTTTTTCAACACCCGTACTTGCTGGCTCTTCCACCACCGTTACATTTCGCATCTTCCTCAACTCAAAGTTTAATTGTGGCTTAGGATCAATATAATACACCGGAATGGATGCTGGTGCATGAATCATCAAACCGGCAGCCGGATACACCTGCAACGAAGTTCCAATAATGAGTAGCATATCGGCAGATTCAGTAATTTTTGCAGCAATTTCGATCATTGGTACCGATTCCCCAAACCAAACAATAAAAGGACGCAATTGAGTACCCCGCTCGCACAAGTCGCCCATGACCAAATCTCTGTCCCAATCATATACCAAATCTGGATACCGTTCGGAACGTGCTTTCCTCAATTCTCCATGCAAATGTACGACATGGCTGCTCCCTGCTCGCTCGTGCAGATCGTCCACATTTTGAGTAATAATTTGAACATCAAATTTTTTTTCCAATTCAACCAACGCAAAATGCCCCGCATTGGGTGTTACGGTCAGTAATTGACGGCGGCGTTGGTTATAAAACTCCTGCACCAATACTGGATTGCGTTTCCAAGCTTCCGGTGTAGCGACATCCTCAATTCGGTGGTTCTCCCAAAGCCCATCACCATCTCGAAAGGTTTTTATACCACTTTCGGCACTAATGCCTGCTCCTGTAAGTACTACAATTTTCTTTCTCATTTTAATCGAAAAATATAAATATTTAAGAAATTTTATAAAAGTTCACATTTTGGCACGCAATATGCATTAATGATTTTAACATTAAAAATAGACAAATGGCCTCCATTACAAATATTTTTTGTAAAAACCAAGAGTTTGTCTTAATTTTTTGTTAAAGTCCGTATCTTTTTTATTACTGGCACGGAATTAGAACGTCATAACAATATCGGATGCATTGAAAAGCATTAAAACTTAAAAATATTCCAATAGTATCCGAACAATTATGAACACCATATATAATATTATTTACTTTAATCATAAACCGATCATCATGTCACCTAAAGTTATTATCCCAGTCTTGTGCTTTTTTGCTTTCAGCCTTAATGCACAATCCCCCCAAAAGCAAACTGTCACTTTTCAAGGAACAGTTTCTGAATTGAAAACAGGCAACCATATTACCAACGCTACAGTACTCGTTTTTGACGATATGCTTAAAGAGCAAATTGCTACTACGACCACCAACGCAAACGGTCAATACTCTGTTCAAGTTCCAAAGTTAGCGCGTTATTCTGTAAAAGCACAAAAGGCAACTTTTTTTTACACAGATTCTGTTCTAGTCGCCGATGGTAACAACGTTAAAGTTGATTTAGGTCTTGCACTTAAGCCGGGTTACCAGTTTGATATGACTATCTTTGATAAAGCATACGACCACAACCCAATCAATACCCTTAAGGATTGTAAAGTAGAAATCTATAACAATACCACAAAGGAACAGGAATTGTCGATCGAAAAATTGGAAAAATCAACATTCCACTTCTTATTCAGTGAAGGCAACCATTATACCATGCTAGTTCGTAAGCCCGGCTACCTCAACCGCCGCGTAGAACTTTATGTCAATGTGAATGGATGTATCCTTTGCGTGGATGGTATGGGTATCAATGAACCTGATCTTGTGGCCTTAATGACCAACGATAACCAAACTGGTTATATGTTAGGTACGATCGACCTTGATTCGATACAAATTGGTAAACGCTTCCAATTGAACAATATTTATTACGATTTCAACAAATCAGATATTCGTCCGGAAGCCGCCAAAACATTAGACAAATTGGCTGTTTTCCTAAAAGACAACGCCAATATTAAAGTAGAATTGGGTTCTCATACCGATGCACGTGGTGCCGACGATTACAACCTTAACCTCTCTGATCAACGTGCTAAAGCCGCTGTCGAGTATCTAACAAGTATACAAGGCATTGATTTTGAACGTATTTCGCACAAAGGTTACGGTGAAACAAATTTGATTAACCGTTGCGGCAATGGAGTGACTTGCTCCGAAACAGAGCACCAGTTGAACCGCCGGACAGAGATTAAAATTACAGGTTTAACCAATTCAGATCCGCTTTGGAACAAATCTTTAAAACAGATCATCGAAGATCCACAATTGTATCGTAAGGTGATCGATCAAGAAAAACGCGAGAAATTGCTTTCAAAAAACAAATAAAAAAATTCCGACTGGTTCGGTCATTTCCAAATCAGTCGGAAAAAATTAAATATAGTTTAATACTTTAATCCGAACATTTATATTATGAAACAGATCACAAAATTGATATTCCCGATTGCATTCCTTTTCACGTTTCAATCGGCAATTGGCCAAATTGTTGGCCAAAAAACAGACTCTAATTACTACAATACAACAGTGGTAATGGTCAAAGAAAACACCACAGGCGCAACAGTACTTACCGCGATGAACGATGAATTTGGTATGGGTGATGTATTGCGGATCGAAGTGGCTAAGCCGCAACCCAAATTCGTGGTTAACAATATTGCGACGCCTGCGACAGCAGCACCAAGGCAAATAAATACTACCCCACGCCCAACTGTAAAACCAATAGAGCGCAATAGCGTAGTTCAGAACAAACCGGCAACGGATTCTGGTCTTTCAAAAGAGCAAATAAAACCTGTCGCTAAATCTGTGGCAATTGCCAAACCAGCACCCGTCAATCAGGCGCAGGTAACGACACCAAAACAGATCGTAAAAGCACCAAGAATTGCTAAAACGAGTACTAGCAGCGCAAAAAAAGTAGTAAAAAAGAAAAAATGCAAGTCACGCCCGCCTTATATGGCATCGGTTTGGCGCAAAAAACCGGGTAAGCAAAAATATAGCTGCCCAAAGTTTTAATTAAAAAATTATTATAGGTCTTAGGGTGAATTCAAACCGTTCCGACGTAATGTTGGAACGGTTTTTTGTTTTAGGAATGAGAATTAAATAAAGGTACAGATTTGGGGAGTCGATTTTGTCACTATTAAGGCATGAAGAGGGCGTTTAGTGGTACTAAACAACTGATGAATAACGAAAAGAGGGGCAAAATAAGGCCGCCAAATTTGTTCCTTTATTTAATTCTCATTCCTTAGAACAAGTATTATGAAATAATTTTGTTTAAAATCTGGTTAATTATTGTCTAAAAGGTGACATAGACATATATTTGGAGTCAAAACCAACGTTTTAATATCTTAAAATATGTTTATCATGCAAAAAAAAATCTGGAGTCTAGCACTATTATTCCTTGTCATTGCCTGTAATAAGACGGCATTTACGGGTCGTCGTTCAATGACATTAATACCTAATAGTCAATTGAATCAAATGAGTTTTACAGAGTATAAATCGTTTTTATCGCAAAATAAAACACTCAGCAGCGGTTCATCCGTTGATTTGGTGAAACGGGTAGGTAATGATATTAAATTGGCCGCAGAGACCTACTACAAGCAAAAAGGTAAATCAAAAGACCTGCAAGGTTTTGCGTGGGAATTCAATGTGGTAGAAAGCCCCGAGGTAAATGCATTTTGTATGCCTGGTGGCAAAGTGGTTGTTTATACAGGCATATTGGATGTTACACAAAATGAGGATGCTTTAGCAGTGGTGATGGGGCACGAAATTGCACATGCACTGGCCGACCACGGTAATGAGCGCATGAGCCAAGGCTTAATTGCTCAACTTGGACTTTCGGCACTAGACTTAGCATTATCCAGCAAACCCGCAGAAACACGTAACCTGCTGCTGAGTGCTGCCGGTGCTGGCGCCCAAGTAGGTATATTATTACCATTTAGCCGCAAACACGAGTCAGAAGCCGACGAAATTGGTCTTTACTTAACGGCCATGGCGGGTTACAAACCAGCAGAAGCAGTACCATTTTGGGAGCGGATGAATAAAAAAGGCGGCTCTAGGCCACCAGCGTTTTTAAGTACGCACCCAGATCCTAAAAAGAGAAGCGAAACGTTAAACAAATTACTCCCTAAAGCGCGCGCATACGGTATAAAGTATCCAGCAGTAGGTAGTTCTAAATATAAAAAATAGTTATTCTTCTATAGGATCACTATCTCTTTTTTTAGGCGGAGGGGAAGGGGCTGTCGGTTTACTTTCAAATAACGGCTCGTTTTTATCGGGTGTAGGCAATTCATAAACGCGCCCTTTCCCATCTGTTTTTTCAAGGCCATAATGTTGGGCTTTGTCCATCCATTTCATAAAGTCGCCCCATGAATCGGAGGCTAAAGGCTGGAAACGCACTGCAATACTTTTAGCATAACCAGGTAATGGTTGCAAGATAGGATAAGTTCTAGAAATAGACTTGGCTTCACTACTAATTCCATTGGCTTGTGCCAAAAACCATACAATAACACTAAATAGGAGCACATAAAAACCACCCACTACTGCGCCACCAAGCAAACGATTGACTGATCCCAAATAAGCACCATTCATGGCATTTTCAATACCTTGAGTCGCTAATTTTACCAAAATAATAATCAACAAAAGATTGGCAACAAACCCGCCAACAAACATCAACGGATGCGTAGAATCTAAGAGTTTTTCGAGAATAACACTCGTTACAGGTGCCATCTTGAAAGCCAAGACAATACCAAAAGCATAAATCGCAAGATTAAGCAATGTACCCACAATACCTTGGCTCCAGCCTTGCCAAAAACCATAAAGTAATGCTATAAGACAAACTATATCGATCCACATAAAAGTGATAAGATATTGATGATAAGAGATGGATTAAGAAAGCAAATATGGATGCTGACCTAATATTTAGATGCAAAAATAAGGCTTTTTTACAAAATCACTACAGAAACATTAAATTAACCGCCTAACCCATTGCAAATGAAATAGTTATTCATATATTAACAAATATATTTTTACTTCACCAACAACTAGTTATTATTTAAAATATTATGAAAAAATCAGTTTTTGCAATAGCACTATTGAGTGCAGTTTGTGTAATGACCCCTTCATGCGATACCCTTCAAAGCATCGCAAAAGATGTGATGGCCGAGCCTACCATCACCGAAATCGGGAATGGTTTGAAGGAAGCATTAACGACAGGTGTATCCAAAGGGGTTGATTTGCTTTCGGCCAAGGACGGCTATTACAAATCCGCTTACAAAATTCTACTCCCTCCAGAGGCGCGTAAAGTAACTGACCGCCTGAAAAACATACCAGGTTTTGACCGATTAGAGGAAAATTTAATTGAGCGAATCAACCGCGGTGCAGAAGATGCGGCTAAAGAAGCCAAACCTATTTTTGTTTCGGCTATCCGCAGCCTCACCTTTACCGATGTAACGAATATACTCATGGGCAAAGACAATGCGGCCACCGATTTCCTTAACCGGACAACAAACCAGCAATTGTATGAAAAATTTAATCCAAAAATTGTGGCATCATTGGATAAGGTAGGTGCGAATGATCTTTGGAAAAAAGCGGCAGAAACGTACAATAAGATCCCGCTTTTGAACAATAAAGTAAATACCGATCTTGACGATTATATCACCAAAGAAGCCCTTAAAGGCTTATTTGCTAAGGTAGAAGATGAAGAAAAAAACATCCGAAACAATAAACTGGCGCGGTCTTCAGCATTGCTAAAAAAGGTATTTGCCAAACAAGACAGTAATCGCAAGGTTACTGGGAACAAATAGTGTAATTTCGTTGTTTTAAAAATAGAGCAAACTTTTTTTAACGGTTTTATCAATATCTGAAAAATCGTAATTACTTTTGCAGCCTTAAACATTTACATTGTTCTATTTGGTGAACAATATCTTATCATTAAACATTATTTCGATTGGCAGAAAATCCCTCTTCAAAGCCCAGCGGTCCTAGCAAACCCAGCGGCAGCGGCCCTAGCAGACCAAGTAGTCCCAGCGGCCCAAGCAGACCGGGCGGCGGTAGCGGCCCAAGCAGACCGGGTGGCGGTAGCGGCCCAAGCAGACCGGGCGGCGGTGGCCCCAGTAGGCCAGGTGGCCCTGGTGCTTACAGGCCAGGTGGCCCCGGAGGAGGGCCAAATAAACCTGGAGGGCCATCGGTAAAACCTACTTTTGACCGCCGATATGGCAAAAACCCACCTCCAGTTGCAGAACATAGGCTCAATGAATTTATTCGAGGAGTAAATGAAATGCGCTTGATTGGAGACAATTTGGAGGAACTGAGTACTTTATCCAGCAAAACAATTGAGACGGGTATTTATTCGATTACTCTTTTGAGAGAATGGGCGGAAGCATGCGATATGGATTTGGTGGAAATTTCACCCAATGCCATTCCTCCGGTTGCACGTATTGTCGATTACAATAAATTCCTTTATCAAAAACGAAAAAGGGAGAAAGAATTGAAGGCCAATACGGTAAAACAACAATTGAAAGAGATTCGTTTTGGTCCTGAAACTGGCGAACACGATTTTGAATTCAAACTGCGCCATGCAAAGAGTTTCCTTGAAGAAGGTAATAAAGTAAAGGCTTATGTGCAGTTCCGTGGTCGCGCTATTGTGTTTAAAGACCGTGGCGAGTTGTTGCTACTTCGATTCCTAAAAGAATTGGAAGAAAATGGTACAGCAGAGCAAATGCCTAAACTGGAAGGTAAAAAAATGATGGTAATTATTACGCCTAAGAAAAGTGGTAGTAAGAAAGCCTAGTTTTTTGTAAAATAAATATCTTGTACGGCACATCAACTTTGGTTGGTGTGCCGTATTTTTTTTGCGTTAGGTTCGGGTATTTTTGTAGTGTACACTTTTTCTACCACAAAAGCGCACAAAAGAACACAAAGCGTAGAGTGACGCTTCGTTTTTTTTACTTCACAAAAGCGAAGTATCGTCAAAGATGAGGTGTACGCTACACTTTGTGCTCTTTTGTGCTCTTTTGTGGCAGAAAATAAACGAAGAAACCGGGGCTAGTGTACGCTAAGTCTTTGTGGTAGAACACAAAGCGTTGGTATTATTTGCAAGTTCCCTAAAAGCCATTTTCGTCGTGTATATATACCTTTCCCTTTGTAAAAAATGGCCAATTATCGGTACGAAATGGTAATGCCGGCAATCCTTCTACGTTATATAGATCACAGCCTCCTGGATTATCGGCCCAATTGTAACGTATGGCTACAGGTTTTCTGACTTTTGGCGAAAAAACCACGACTTTATCATCGTCCAAATAGGCCGTTGCCCAATAAAACTTTTTATCCGCGCCAGCAATGGCAAAACCTCGAACAAAGCCAAATTTGTTTTTCGACACCAATCCACTTCCCATATCAGTGAAAGATACAATGGCTTTATTCCGTTTCTTTTTCCAAGATTGAAAAACTGGCCCCGAAGCGATAACATTTTCTCGATATGCCACTTTTAAAGCCGCCAGTCCTAATCTGATGCCTACATCTTGCTTGTTTTTGGGATGAATATCGTTGCCATCTCCGATATCAATGGCCGTTACAATGGCGGTATTGGGCAAGGAGAGGGCCGACATTTGTGCTGCGCGGAGTTCGGCCCATTCGCTATCATTAGGTGCTGCCTGCTCAGGATAGTAATTGGCCAATTGTACCACTAAAAAAGGGAAATCGCCTTGCCCCCATTGGTTGCGCCAGTCTTTTATCATGGTCGGCAACAGCGTAGCATATTCCTCGGCACGTGTTGCATTCGACTCTCCTTGATACCATATCGCCCCTTTAATGGCAAAAGGTTGCAACGGTGCAATACCGCCATTGTACAGCAACGAAGGGTGGGTAAAAAAACTGCCATTGGCTACTGTAGGTTTGGGGAAATGATTAGCATCAATTTGTACACCAGGTTTGTACTTCCATTGACCATTTAGTATGGCATTGCCCCAAAAAGCGTTGGTGTACATTCCGCCTTTACCGCCTATATCGAAAATACGCACAACTAGGACATTGCCTTTGGGCTTGAGGATATTGGAAGAAAAAAAGTAGTTCCTCCAATTGCGACAGCCAAAACTTTCGCCAATTTTCACACCATTTACCCACGCTATATCGTAATCATCAATTTGATTTAAGGCAATATTATAAGTATCACCACTAAAGCCATCCGGCAGGTCAAATTCTTTGCGAAACCAAACCGATCCATCGTAGTTTTCTAGTCCGGCATCCTCCCACAGTTTTGGTATTTCGATGGTTTTCCAATCTGAAACATCGGTTGCAGGGTCTTGCCAGTTTTGTGCTATGCCCGGATCATTTTTGAAGTAATAACTGGTATCCCACTGCTGACGGTATATTTTCAAGTCGTTATTCAATTGGTCAAAGTTTTTGCCAGATGCTTCGTTTTGACGAATTGTTGATTCAAATTGCGGAAAGGATTTCAATGCACCTGCACTCATCCAGGTTTCAATAGAAGTAGCCCCTAAATTACTGCTAATCAATCCAATAGGTACTTTTAAGTGTTGTTGTAAATAGCGGCCAAAAAGGTAAGCAGTAGCCGAAAAACCACCCACCGTGCCTACCGTAGCAGTCTGCCACCACCCCTTTTTTACATCTTTCTTAGGCAGGTAATCAATGTCAAAAAATATACTAAATAACCGAATATCAGTAGTATTATCCAGTACCGAATCGGGCTTAATACCAAAATCCTTCATGGTCCATTGCATATTGGATTGTCCAGTGCAAAGCCATACTTCACCAAATAAAATATCTTTCAGCACAATTGTATTTTGGCCTTTTATAGTCATTTCAAAAGGGCCGCCAGCAGGATGCGGTGCAAGTTTTAGCCGCCATTCGCCGTTTTTGTCTGCCAATGTTTTTATCACTTGTCCAGCAATACTAATCGTCACGGCCTCCGCTGGTGAAGCCCAGCCCCAAATGGGTACTTCCACATCACGTTGTAATACCACGTGGTCGGAAAAGAGTTGAGGCAACGATATTTCTGCCTTTGTTGTGGCAACAACCAACACTAAAAGCATTAAAAGTAGCCCTAAATTAAGGCTCAATTTCTTGTTCATTAACATTGGATAAAAGTTTTAATTACAACTTTAAAAATTTAGTATGTGCAAACATACCAAAATATCCCAAGTATAATCCTATTTTTACCACAAAATTAATAAATACACTTTTAGCATGAAATTAAATTCACATAAACTGTTGTTAATCAACACATTGTACGCTATATCAATTTTAGCCCTTATTCATTGCAGCCCAAAAACTGCGCCTACAGCCACGCCCGTGCCTGTGACAGCGCAAATTGAAAAATCGACAGCGGCCTCCGATTGGGATCAACTTTTTATCCGTAATACAGGTTGGTTTGGGGGCGATGGTATTTTTGCAATTCCGATGGACGGTGCAGAATATCGCCCAGCCACAGATAAAACAAAAACGCTTTTTGTATTTAGTGATTCGGTCGTGGCCGATACCATTGGTGAAACGATAGCAAGAAAAGATTTTGCAATGGTACACAATTGCGTGGCATACCTAGATGGCAGCGAACCAGATTCCTCCAAATTCAAGTTTTTTATCCATAAAGATGCCAAAGGCAAGCCGACCTCCCTTTTTGTACCCAAAACACCCCATGCCCAACCCAACGAATATTACTGGATGGGCGACGGTTTTGTCAATGTAGAAATGGATAGTACGATGTATATTTTTGCGTATCCGGTAAAAGATACCATTATTCCAGGTTCTTTTTTTGAATTTGACCAATTGGGCGTAAATATTATTGCCATTCCTAAGGGGAGTAAACCACCGTTCAACGATCAAAGGCAATTGGAAACACCATTCTTTTTTCCGCTAGAAAACTGGAGTAAAGTAACGATGGGTAGCGGTGTTTTAGTCAATACTCAATGGGCTGGCGCACCCAATCCAGATGGCTACATCTATATCTTAGGCGTAGGAGGCCTTAATAATGGTCTAGTTGTGGCCCGCGTAAAACCAAAAGAATTTGAGCAATTTGATAAATGGGAATTTGCTAAAGGGCCTGAATGGACAACGGACTATAAAAGTGCCAAACCTGTAACGCGGTTGGTGTCCAATGAATTGAGTATGAGCCCAATGGCCGATGGTCGGTTTGTTTTGGCGCATCAGGTTTCTGGTATAGAGAATGATGTGGCAGTGCAAATATCGAAAAGCCCCGCTGGCCCTTTTTTCCCACTGCGAAAAGTATGGCATTGCAGGGAATGGGAATCAGATTTTGATTACTTTTCTTACAATGCAAAAGGATTCCCCCACTTGTCTAAACCGGGCGAATTACTGATCGCCTACAATGTCAATTCGTTTGACTTTTGGAAAGATATTCCTAAAGAGCCTCGACTTTGCAGGTCTCGGTTTTTCCGTTTAAAGTTATAAGTACGGACTACTCTTTTTTGCTGCCTCCAACCGTAATGCCCAAACCGCCATCTATGCGTACTGCTTGTCCGGTGAAAAAACCACCATGTTCGCCCGATAGGAACAATATAAATTCCGCCACTTCTTCGGGTGAGCCGATGCGCTTGACCAAGTGCATATCCACGCATTCTTGATAAACAGCGGCTGGATCAGGGGACAGCAGGAAGGCATCGCGGAGCATGGGTGTGTCTATGGTACCAGGACATACTGCAACGCAACGTATTTGCGGGCCATAATCGACAGCGATACTTCGAGTAAGACCCAATAATGCTGTTTTAGAGGTCACATACGGTGCTACGGTTTGTTGACTGATAAATGCTTGCACGCTTGAAACATTGATGATGACACCTTTTTCTTGTTTTTGCATCCAAGGAATCGTATGTTTGGCGCATAGGAATGCACTTTTAAGGTTCACATTCATGACCAGATCCCATTCCTCCTCGCTGGTTTCAGTTACAGCAGAATACCGCTGGATGCCAGCATTGTTGATCAGAATATCTATTGGGCCAAAGGTCTCGACGGATTGTTCAATTGCCATTTTTACCTCTGTTTCTTTTGATACATCGCAGCGGATAAATAGGGCTCTTTCGCCTAGTTCATCTGCTAATTGTTGACCTAAAAGGTCGGTATCCAGTATGATAACGCGGGCGTTTTCTCTGTAAAAAACACGACTACATGCACCGCCAATGCCTTTTGCGCCGCCTGTAACGACAACAGTTTTATGGTTAAAAAACATGTATTTTTGTTCTTTTTGAATGGTAAAATACGTTCATTTTCTTATAACCGTGCACTTTCTCTTTTGAGAAAAAATCATGTATATTTGCAAATCTCAAAAAATCTGAAAATTTGTGCAACAATATTCACTTCCTACTTTTTTTCGCCAAAAAAAGGTATCCCCTCAAAAAGCGGGGGTAAACTTATGGAAAAAACATAACTTTGCAAGATGTACGAACAAATAAAAG